>JBEDGC010000015.1:0-24944 GCA_041174825.1 Pseudomonadota bacterium
CACCTGCCCCGGCCCGCCTGCCCCAACGGTAAAGCTGCCAGACGGCGACGACACTTTGCCAATGGGTGTTACAACCGCAGCCGTACCACAGGCAAAGGATTCGACAATCCGCCCGCTCTTGGAATCAGCTTCCCACTGATCAATGGCATAGCGCTCTTCCCGAATGGTCAGGCCTTCATCGCGCGCGATCGTCAAAAGCGAGTCCCGCGTAATGCCGGGCAGAATTGTGCCGGACAAAGGCGGGGTCTGGACTGATCCATCCTCGAACACAAAAAAGATGTTCATGCCGCCCAATTCCTCGATCCAGCGATTTTCCGCTGCATCCAAGAAAACAACCTGATCATGCCCCAGCTTCATGGCTTCGGCCTGTGCAATAAGGCTCGACGCGTAATTGCCGCCACATTTCGCTGCACCCGTGCCGCCGGGGGCGGCCCGGCTATAATCTTGCGAGACCCAGAGCGAGACCGCAGGGGCCCCGCTCTTGAAATAGCCACCTGCGGACGAGGCTATGACCATATACAGATATTCAGAGGACGGCTTGACGCCCAAAAAGGCTTCGCTCGCGATCATGAAGGGGCGCAGGTAAATAGAGCCACCCTCAACATCGGGGAACCAGTCCCGATCAATCTGCACAAGCTGTCGGCAAGACTCGATGAACAGCTCTTCGGGCAGCTCTGCCATCGCCATGCGCCGGGCAGAGGCATTGAACCGCTGCGCATTGGCCTCTGGCCGGAACAGAGCCATTGCGCCATCTTCCAACCGATAGGCCTTTAGCCCTTCAAAAATTTCCTGCGCATAATGTAGCACCGCAGTCGCTGGATCGAGCACAAGCGGCTGGCGCGCATGGACTTTGGCATCATGCCACCCATGCCCTTCGACATAACGGATCGTCACCATATGGTCGGTAAAGACTTTGCCAAAGCCGGGCGCTGCAATGCGGTCTGCGCGCTCTTGGGCAGAAACGGCGTTGGCAGAGGGTAAAATCGCGAACGGGATATTGGCGCTCATCGAGAGGGAAACTTTCTATTGCCCGCAGGGGAAAACCCACAACTTCCTGCCCCCGCTATGCGAGGTCTGGTCCAAGGTCAACGGGGGTTTATTCAGAATTAGTCCGGCCTAGCAGCATCGGCCAATTCGCGGCTGCGCTTGGCGGCGGCGGCAACTGTTGCAGCCATCAATTCCGCCAGATCAGACGCATCCAGAACCGTTAAGCCCGCATGGGTGGTGCCATTGGGGCTCCGCACGGCTTCTGCCAAGTCAGATGGTGCTTTCCCCGTTGAAAGCGCCAATCGAGCCGAGCCCGCCACCGTCTCCAGCGCAAGCCGCAGCGCCAATGGGTGCGACAGGCCCTGCAGCACCCCTGCTTTGGCCAAGGCATCGATAAAGCGGAAGACAAAGGCAGGGCCAGACCCTGAAACGCCGGTCACAGCGTGAAAGGCGTCTTCATCCTCAACCCACTCCACATGGCCCAGCGGCGTCATCAGCTGGTCAATCTGGGCTTTTCCAGCCGCATCAAGCGTTGGGCCGAAAACAACGCTGACCCCTTCCCCAATGGCGGCGGGCATATTGGGCATCACCCGTACATAAGCGGCAGCACCCGGCAAATGCCCCTTGAGGCTCTTAGTTTCTACACCGGCGAGAATAGAGACGACCAGCGTGTGTGGTCCAATGGCCAGTGTCGGCGCAACCTCAGCCAACATTTGAGGCTTGATGCCCAAGAGCAGAATGTCCGGCGCGGCCCCATGCGCCTTGGCGGCCAGCGTGACGCCTGCGGGCAGCTTGGGAGACGCTGGATCAACAACCAGTATAGACTGTGGATCGACCCCAGAGCCAATCCAACCTCGGAGCATTGCGCCTCCCATATTGCCGCATCCGACCAGCCAGATTGCGGCCTTGGCGCTCATGCCTCGCCCTGCGTTTCGACCATGGCAGAGGTAATGGCCTCTCGGGGCGTTTTGCCGCCCCACAGAACAAACTGAAAAACAGGATAGAATCGGTCCAGCTCATCAATGGCCGCTTCAACCATGACTTCGGCCTGATCAAAGGAGAAAACGGCTTCCCCGCTCCCCGAATCCAGCAACGCCGCATGGCGGTACACGATGATCCCGGTGGAGGGCCAATATTCAAAATGACCCAGCCATAGCTGTTCGTTGATCAGGCCGATGGCCTCATACACAGCTGCCGCCTGATTTTCTGTGACCTTAATGTCGGGAAACGCCAGAAACTGGAGCACACAATCATCGTCACGCCACAGGCCGCGCAGTTCATAGGTGCTCCAAGCGCCCTTGGCAGAGGCGACGATTTCATCATCCCCAATACGCTCGTGCAGCCAGTTATGCGCCGAAAACCAGCTTTCAAGGGTTTCGATAGGCGCGCCTGCGGCTTGCGCCATGTCGAGGGATTCCATGCTCATCTCGGTCTGCTTGCCGTTTAACGATGGAAACGAGCAAGGACGCCGGTGGGTTCCCCAGACAAAATTGTGGACAATAAGTTTTGGTTAGCCCTTGGATTTGCTCTCAAGGGCTTCAAGGCGAGCCTTCAGAGCATCGGCCTCTTCACGTGCGGCAACGGCCATCGCCTTCACCACCTCAAACTCATCGCGGCTCACAAAGTCCATCCCGCCAATCCATTCGCGGAACTTTTCCCGCGTTGCGGCCTCGGCCTCTCGGCCCATACCGGCAATCGTGCCGGCGGCGCCATTCACCAGCTTGGAGAGATCATCGAAAAAGCGGTTTTCGGTCTGCATGTCTTTATCCTTAAAGCCAAAGGCCAATCAGCCCCCTATTTGGGGACGCGCAGCGGCGGAGACAAGGGTTTCCGCATTGGGATTAAGCTGGTCAATCTGATAATTCAGAATCGCAGCAAAGCTGAGCCAAACCATATAAGGGAAAAGTAGCCATGCTGCGGCCTTGCGGATAGGCGCGACCGCAAAGCTTGTCGCAATCGTCAAAGCCAAGATGACGAGAATGAGGTAAAAAGCGATCGTGACCTGATGCCAAGCAAAAAAGAGCGGCGACCAGGCCAAATTCAGCACCAATTGGCTGACAAAGAGCGTGAGCGCCCTGCCCCGCCCTGTTGCGTCCGTCGCGGCCAATATCATGGCGAGCGATAGGCCAATCATGATATACAAGACCGTCCAAACAAGGCCGAATACCCAGCCGGGGGGCATTATAGCCGGGCGCTCAATCGCCAGAAACCAGCCATTATCATAGCCAGAATTGGCCAGCCAGCCCGACACCATGCCAAGGCCCACAATAAGCGGAACCATGACCACCGCCCAACCGAAGAAGGATCCTGAAGCGGCCTTATGTGTCTTTGTGGTCATCATCGCCTCCGTCAAAACTAAGGCTGGAGTTTAGGCTAGGTGCGGCGCGCCGCAAGCCACAATCCCTGCTTGTTCCTGAGACAGATCAGAAATCAAAAACGAGCTGAGCCATATAGGTGCGTCCGCTGGAATAGGTGAAGCCCCCGCTGGAGGAGACTTGCCAGCCATAATCATTCAGCAGGTTTTGCAACTGGGCACGAATGAGCATGGCATGCCCAGCCACCTTAAAACGATAGCGCCCGCCCAAATTGATCGTTTCACGCGGCGGCGCGACGAAAGTGTTGAGAGGATCGGCCATGCGCGATGATAAGCTTTCCACGGCTACATCAATAGACAAGGGGCTAGTCCCACCGGCAAATCGCCAATCAACATTGGCAATGCTGCGGCGACGCACAGACCCCACAGGCTGCTTACCAATCAGCCCCGCGGTGACGGCCTCTCCCGAAATGACGGGGTCAAGAAACAGCGACCCGGCAACGATGGTGACGCCCGGCGCCAAGCTTCCTGCCAAAGACAGCTCAAACCCGCGATTATCAACCTGCCCTAACTGGCGATAGCGCAAGGAGGGGTCGAGGTTGAAATAGGGCTTGCTGACGGAAAACAGCCCGGCAACCACGGTCAGCTTTGGCGTCACGCCATAGCGCAGGCCGAAATCAATCTGGCGCGTACGGATAGCGGGCGGCGCTTCGGAACGGTTGGTAGCAACATCTGGTGCAATCAGGGCTTCTTCTAGGCCACGCACAAAGCCACCATAAAGCGACAATCGACCGACCAAACGAACGGACCCCGCCGCAGTCACCAAAATGGGATTGTCGCGCGTTTCCAAAATGGGCAGCCGCACGTCTGCAAAATCCAATGTCTTAGTATAGCTCGTGCGCGAGGCCGAAAGGTCAAGGCTAGCCCGATCCAACCATTTAAAGCCATAAGCCAGCCCCCAGTTCATCTGCTGAACATCGTCCTCATCTTTGACCTGAGGCAGCAATAGCGGCTTTGGCCGAAAATCTTGCGCGATTGCGGAGCTTGGCCCCAGATCAATCCGCTGAACACCGCCAAATAACCGATCCTTCACCCGGCCACGGGCGCTGAGAATCAGGCGATGCTCAACCCCACCCATTCGGAAATAGCGGGTAACGCGCCCTTCGCCCGATAGGCTGCGGGTCTCGCTCTCGGGATCATAAATAATCGTTCGGCTGTTTACCGTTCCATCGGCTTTAACGCCGCGAAGCAAGTCAGCGAAATTGGTTTCGCTGCGCGAACGAAATTCGAACAAGCCAGCCTCAAACAACCATGGACCTTTGGCAAACTTACCAATTGCCCCAAAGGTCGTGCCTATTCCCTTACGATCCGTCCAAGATTGGCCAAGAAACACGCCGCGCGGCACATCGGGCAACGCGTCTCCGGCAGCTGGGAAGATCGTCACATGCGCCTCATCCCCGCGATTTGTGAATGCTCCCGCAAAGGCGGTTAGCATGGCAGAGCGTGTTGGGCGCCAGACGATGGACCCGCCATAGGAACGATAGCCATTGCGGCCGCCCTCTGGCCGAACCTGCTCTCGAAAGCCATATCCACCCGCAATGCCCAGCTTGTCGCCGACTAGGGGAAGTTTAAACTCGACATTCCCCGCTACACCCCCAAATGGGCCGCGCTCGAGCATCCCGCTGAGGATCGACTTTCCGTCGTAAAGGGTCAGATTATAATCCACGATGCCCGTGGGCGCTGGAAACGGCACGCCTTGGGCTGAGAGGCCCACGCGCACCGTTGATCCTTCAACGATCCGCGATGGAACGCGTTCTATATGGTCAAAATAAAGCCCTTCAATCCGCACATTACCAGCATCGACAGGGTTAAATCCCCGCACATCCTCTGTACTATAAAGGCCGATTTTCTCGCTGCCGATGGACTTGCCAAAGGCATCTGCGGATTGAGTGACCAGATTTTCGGATGTGCGTTGCGCCGAGGCCATAGCCGGCCACATCGCAGCCACTCCGGCAAGAAGGCGCAGACAGGTTTTCATAGTCCCCCAATTGACCGTTCAGACGGGTTTGCGCGCAGCGATCAGAAATTCGATATTGCCTTCAGGCCCTTTAATGGGGCTTTCGGTTGTGCCTTCTACGAGCCAACCGATCTCGGTCAACCAGCTTTCCACGTCTGCACATACTCTGCCATGCACGGCGGGATCTCGAACAACGCCGCCCTTTTCAACGTCTTGGCGCGGCGCTTCAAATTGCGGCTTGATCAGGGCGATGAGCCCGCCCCCCGGTTTTGCAAAGGACAAAGGCCGTTCCAGAACTTTGGCAAGGCTGATGAAGCTTGCATCACAGACGATGAGATCAACGGCTTCCGGGATATGCGCGTCAGTCAGCAGCCGGGCACTGGTGCGTTCCTGCACAACAACCCGATCATCCTGTCTCAGTTTCCAAGCGAGCTGGTTCGTGCCGCTGTCCACCGCGAACACTTTAGCCGCACCCCGCGTCAACAACACATCGGTGAAGCCGCCGGTCGACGACCCAACATCTATGGCAATTTGGCCCGCAACATCCCATCCGAAATGCGAAAGCGCATGGTCGAGCTTAATGCCGCCACGGGACACCCAAGGATGATCCCGGCCCCGCACGGTCAGTTGCACGTCCTCAGAAATCGGCTGGCCTGCCTTTTCAACCTTTCGGTCGCCTGCATAGACCGACCCGGCGAGGATCAAGGCTTGGGCGCGCGCGCAGCTTTCTGCTAGGCCGCGATCGACCAGCAATTGATCCGCACGCTGTTTCGCCATCTGTGCTCAGGCGCGCTTTTCAGATTGGGCCACCGCCGAATTGATCCGCAATGCCTTCAGCGCTGCCTCAACAATGTGCGGCGCGTTCAGCCCCGCATCATCATATTGTTTTTGCGGGCTATCCTGATCTTGAAACACATCAGGCAGGCGCAGCGTCCGCAATTTCAGACCCGCGTCGATCAAGCCTTCATCACTCGCCATCGTCAGCACATGTGCGCCCAAGCCGCCAATGGCCCCCTCTTCCACTGTCACTGCGACCTCATGCGTGGTCAGCAACGTCCGGATCAAATCGGCATCCATTGGCTTGGCAAAGCGCAGATCAGCAACCGTTGTGCTCAGGCCCCGCGCTTCAAGCTGCTCTGCCGCCTTCAGCGCCTCTTCAAGACGCGTCCCAAGGGAGAGAATGGCGACTTTCTTCCCCTGCCGAACGATCCGGCCCTTCCCAATGGGAAGCTGCTCTGGCGTTTCGGGCAAGGCGATCCCTGTGCCATTGCCACGCGGGTAGCGCACGGCAATTGGCCCGCTGTCATGTAAGGCCGCCGTGTAGGTCATATGCACCAGCTCGGCCTCATCAGATGGCGCCATTACGACCATATTCGGCAAAGTCGCCAGATAGGTGATGTCAAAGGATCCCGCATGGGTCGATCCATCGGCCCCGACCAAACCCGCCCGGTCAATGGCAAAGCGAACCGGCAGATTCTGAATGGCCACATCATGCACGACCTGATCATAAGCCCGCTGCAAGAAGGTCGAATAAATCGCGCAAAATGGCCGCATTCCTTGTGCCGCAAGGCCGGCGGCAAAGGTTACGGCATGTTGTTCCGCTATGCCCACGTCAAAGGCGCGATCTGGGTGTGCGCTTGCAAATTTATCCACCCCAGTGCCCGACGGCATGGCAGCCGTAATTGCACAAATTCGAGGATCGCTATCGGCGATTTTTGCCAACGTTTCGCCAAAAACATTTTGGTAAGAGGGCGGCCCTGGTGGCGCTTTGACCTGAGCGCCTGTCACCACATCGAATTTTTGAACGCCATGATATTTATCTGCCGCCGCTTCCGCGGGCGCATAGCCATGGCCCTTTTTGGTCACGACATGGATCAGGCACGGCCCTTCGGCGGCATCACGCACATTTTCCAAAACTGGGATCAGATGGTCGAGATTATGGCCATCAATGGGCCCGACATAGTAAAAGCCCAATTCCTCAAACAAGGTGCCGCCCATTGCCATGCCGCGGGCGAACTCATCCGTCTTGCGGGCGGCAATATGCAGCGGCGCGGGCAGCCGACGCGAGATCTTCTTTGCCAATTCGCGCAGGTTCAAGAAGGGCTGAGAAGAAACGAGCCGCGCCAAATAGGCCGACAGCCCTCCAACTGGGGGCGCAATCGACATGTCATTGTCGTTGAGAATAACGATGAGGCGGTTGCCCGCGTCCGCCGCATTATTCATCGCTTCATAGGCCATGCCCGCCGACATCGCCCCATCACCAATGACAGCAATCGCCCGGCCCGGCTCATTCTTCATCTTATTGGCAATGGCAAAGCCAATGGCGGCAGAAATCGATGTTGAGCTATGCGCGGCACCAAAGGGATCATAGTCGCTCTCAGCGCGCTTGGTGAAACCGGAAAGGCCACCGCTCTGGCGTAGCGTGCGGATACGCTCACGCCGACCAGTGAGGATTTTGTGCGGATAGCATTGGTGCCCAACATCCCAGATGAGCTTGTCATCAGGCGTGTTAAAAACATAATGAATGGCGGTGGTCAGCTCAACCACGCCAAGGCCCGCACCAAGATGCCCCCCTGTCACAGACACAGCAGACACAGTTTCCGCGCGCAATTCATCTGCAAGTTGACGAAGCTGGTCGGGGCGCAAACTACGCAGATCAGCGGGAATTGTTACCGTATCGAGCAACGGTGTCGAAGGACGATCAGTCATAACCCTGCTATTTAGACCAGCAAATAACGTCTGTCGAACCTCTGGTGCAGGAATATGACCCTTTTGAGGTGACCCGAGGGTTAGAAAAGACGTTTCCTAGTGGACAAAGCGTGCCACCACATCCCGATAACTGCGGCTGACCTTTACCTGCGCGCCGGATTCCAGAACAAGAAAGCATTCGCCATTGGTGTGCGGCTTCACTTGCTTAACGAGATCCAGATTGACGATGGTTGAGCGATGCACCCGCTGAAATCTCCGCGGATCGAGGCGCTTTTCCATGTCTTTCATGGTCTGCCTCAAAATGAGCGTCTCTCCGCCTGTATAGATGCACATATAATCGCCAGCGGCATCAATGCGCTCAATCGTATCAACATCAACGCGGAAAATCTGCCCCTGATCTTTGATGTTGATCAGCTTTTCAAAACGGTTGGCGGCGGGCGCATCTTCACTATCGACAATTTCCTCATGCACATCGGGCGCATGTTCGGCCAGCGCCTCTTTCAACCGCTCGGCTTCTTCGACACCCTTCTTCTCCGCCAACCGCTGCCGCACCCGTTCCAGCGTTGCGGCCAGACGATCCTCTTCGACAGGCTTCATCAGATAATCGGTCGCCTGCGCTTCAAACGCGCGGATTGCATGGTCGGAATAGGCGGTCACAAAAACAAAAAGTGGCGGCTCCAATTCGGCAAGGCCGGACACGACCGAAAATCCGTCAAAGCCCGGCATTTGAATATCGAGAAAGACAAGATCAGGCTTATGCGTCTTGATCGCGCGAATGGCCTCTCGGCCATTGCTGCATGTTTCAATGATCTCAACATCAGGATGCGCTTCAAGCCGCAAGGCGAGGCCCTGAATAGCGAGGGTTTCATCATCGACGAGAATGGTTCGGATGGTCATGCGTCCTCCAACCTTGGGGATTCTGTCTGGAATGGAATATCAATCAGCACCTGAAAGCCCTTGCCCATCCGCGCCTGTGTTTCAAAGCGATGATCCTCGCCATAGGCCTGACTGAGCCGATCCCGAATATTGGCAAGCCCAACCCCGGTCGACCCACTCTCCCCCATTCCGTGATCGCCACATTCAGCACCCGTATCGGCAACAGTAATCTGTACCCTGTCGCCAGCAAGACGCGCTGTAACCGCAATATCCGCCCCCTCTTCTTGCGGCGTGACGGCATATTTAATCGCATTTTCAACAAGCGGTTGAAGCAGCAAAGATGGCAGCTTTGCATGTTCTACCGCAGGATCAATATCAAAAGATGGCCTCAAACGATCTTCAAACCGCATCTTCTCAATCTCAAGATAAAGCTTGAGCGTCTCGACTTCCTGCTCAATCGTGACTTGCGCGATGGCTTCATTTGCCAATGTGTAGCGCAAGAAGGACGACAAGCGGGACAGCATCGCATTGGCCCGCTCCGTCTGCTTGAGCAGCACAAGCGTAGAGATGCTATTGAGCGTATTGAACAGAAAATGGGGATTGAGCTGATAGCGCAACATCGCCAGCTGTGCAGAGGTCGCCTGATTTTCCAGCTTCAAAAGCTGATCTGCCTGTTCTTCAATGATCAGGTAAAAGTTAATGCCATAATAAAGGGCCGCCCAAGCGCCCAGCAGCAAGCTGTTCAGCGAGATCGCGCTAAGAAAAAGCGCGCCATTAAACGCCCCGCCTTCCCGCTCCAGCAAGTTAAATACCCAGGCATCGACCATGGAATGCAGCAGAACCGCGACAATGAAGGTCACAACGGACAATCCCCATGTCACAAAGGGTCTCCGGTTGATGAGCCAGCGGAACACGCCGCCCATGATTAACGTCAGCGAATAACCGGTTGCTGTAGAGACGAGCAGCGGAACAACCCACGACACGCTCATCCCAGCGCCAACCCCGCTTGCGAGTCGCAACATGAGATAAAAAGACCAGCCAATCGTCTGGAGAACCCAGAAAGCGCGGCTTTTGTCCGCAAAGAACGGCTGATTACTGAGCCCGGGAAGTGCCATAGTCGATGATCCTAGCCGAAGCAGACGCGCAATTGAAGCCTTAGCCCGCGCCCGCTATGCTGGCTGAAAAGCAAAGGAGACACAGGATGGCTGATATCGACCTGATGGAACAAACGGCACAGTTCCACAGCATGACCGAAGGCACGCAAGAAGATTGGGACATTATCATGACCCATTTGCGTCCCTATGCGCGCAATGGCGGCGCGCGGGTGCTAGACCATTTGCGCCTTTTAGATGGGGATTGCGGGGGCTTTGCTGTCGACCGGCTAACCCATTGCCTGCAAACCGCAACGCGCGCCCATCAGGACGGCCGCGATGAAGCCTATGTCGTCATGGCCCTGCTTCACGATATTGGCGACACTCTGGGGGCCTATAACCATCCGGATGTGGCCGCCGCGATCATCAAGCCCTTTGTGTCGGAGGAATTGCACTGGATCACCCAACATCATGGGATTTTCCAAGGCTATAACTTCTTCCACTATATCGGCCTGAACCGCGACCTGCGGGAGAATTTTAAGGGGCATGAACATTATCAGGCGACAGCCGATTTCATTGAGAAATATGACTGCCCGGCCTTTGACCCCAATTACGACACCGCGCCTTTGAGCTTCTTTGAGCCGATGGTTATGCGCCTGTTCGAAAAGCCTCTGAACAGCCTGTATAAGCGCGCGATGGACTAACCCCAAAAGGCGGCCCTACCCAGCCGCCGACCTTCATCCGTTCAGGACAAAGAAAAACCGCCGCCCCTTTCGGGACGGCGGTCTTTTCTTGTGCGCTGAAGAGCGGCTTAGAAGCCGATCTGCAACGTCCCCATGATCGTGCGTGGCGAACCAACCGAGAAGTTCGGGTTCGCACCATTTGCAGCGCAGGTATAACCACCTGTTGGGCAGATATTGCCGTGGTTGATCTGCGTGCTGATGTTGCCAAAGTAGAACTTGTTGAACAGGTTGATGACGTTGAGCTGGAAGAATGTCTTCTTGAAGCCCAGTTCTTCAAAGCTGTAGCGCGCGTTCAGATCGAACAAGGTGTAGCTTGGCGACTTCACGTCGTTGACGTCCGTTGCATAACGATCGCCGACATATTTGCCCTGCAAACCTACGGACAGCGCACCAAGGTCAACCGATGCACGGCCACCAAAGGACCAACGCGGCGTTTCCGTCACATACTTGCCGGCTGTCGGAGCAAAGATGGTGATGTTCGACTGACCAGTCGGTGCCGTGCTCGTGCGGCCAATCTCAATGTTCTGCTGAAGCTTTGAGTTGTTGTACGATGCAAAGGCATACAAAGTCACAGGCTCAATGACCTGATAGCCAAGGTTGGCATCAAAGCCATAGGTCTTCACCTTGCCGACGTTACGGTCAACCGAGATCCCTTGAGCCTGGTCGAACGAGGTGACGATACGGTTCTGATAACCGATGTACCAACCCGTCAACTGCGCTTGGATCTTGTTGGTTGTGTAGCGCGCACCAAGGTCAAAGGCGTCGGTCGTTTCCGGCGTCACGCTGACCAAAGGCTGACGATACAAATTGTCCGTACGCGGAGCCGAGAAGCCCTTTGCATAGCTTGCAAAAATGCTGACAGCGTCGGTCGCCTTATAGGTCAGGCCTGCGTTTGGCAGCACCTTGTTGAACTTATAATTGGCAGAAAACGGCGCATAGAGCGAGCCTGAAGGCAGCACTGTCGCATTCGGCGCGACAATCGTCAGGGCACTTACCGGCTGGCTGGTGCAGGTTGCAAAACCGCTGCCCCCCGTCTGCGTATAGCAGTAGTTGGTCAGATCACGCTTGAAGAACGGCGCGCGAACGCCGATTTCAACGCGCAATGCATCGTCCATGAACTTACCGATATACTGACCAGCAATCTGGTTCAGCATTGCGATCGACAAACGATCACGTTGACGCAGAGCATAACCATCGGCCGTCAGGACCTGACGGGCATTGCGGCCGCCAAAGGGGCTTTCAGGATTGCCGGCCGAGTCCAAATATCCCCACTCGCCTGTCTGACGGTGACGTGCACGGTCAAAGGTGTAGGCGATCCGCAGGCGGTGCTCCGGCGACAATTCGTAAATTGCCGATGCCATGGCCGTCCAGCGACGCGTATTTGTGTTGTTCGGCGTGTAGAAGCCAACACGATCCGCTGTGTCGCCATCGCCATTATAGTCAACGCCTGTGCCCGTGGTGATCGAACCACGCGTGATCGCGGCATTCTCATCCTGCAGCGTGTAACCGCCGCCATTGGCGAGAACATATTGGAAGGACGCATCTGCCGTCAGGGTCAGCTGATCGGTAACCGTGAAGCGCGAGTTGAAGCGCGCATTGCCCGTGTTCGACGGAT
The DNA here is from genome assembly GCA_041174825.1 of Pseudomonadota bacterium. GTDB lineage: Bacteria > Pseudomonadota > Alphaproteobacteria > Sphingomonadales > Sphingomonadaceae > Aquisediminimonas. The sequence goes on from JBEDGC010000015.1 coordinate 12,353, forward strand.
TGATACGCACATTATAGTAATTGGTGCAGGTAAATGCGGCGGCACCTTCATCCTGACGCCCTGCGCCTGCTGTCGGCTTCACGCAGCGTGCGTCATTTTCAAAGTTCAGCAAGCTCTTAAGCTGATACCCCGCAATGGAGGACAGATCGAGCGGAGAAGCCGAAGACACAGCCGTCGCGGCCGGAATAACAGCCGACGTAAACAGCGTGCGCATATCGTTCACGCTGGGATTACGATAGAAGTTGTTGCGGTTCTGGTTGTAATGGCCAGCCAGCGAGATGAAATCGCCATTATCACCAATGGGTTGATAAAGCTTGGCGTTATACTGCTGCTTTTCAATCCGGCCCGGGCCCTTGAACTTGTCGTTGCGCGCCGTGCTGCCAGCAACCCAAAGACGCGTGCCGCTGTCGTTGATCTCGCCAAAGTTAAACATGCCGAAGGCACGGGTGTAGTTGTTCTCCCCAACCGACATGCTGGCGATTGCTTCCAAATCCTTGCTGCCAAGGATCGTGCGATAGTTGACGGTGCCGCCAGCCGCCGATGCGGTCGGGCTGTCAATATCGGTCGTGCCGAGGTTGACGTTCACCTGCTCCACCAGCTCAGGGTCAAGCTGTTGGTTCGAATAAATGGCATAGTTGCCAGAGTCATTCAGCGGGAAGCCGTCAAATGTCAGCGAGATACGGTTGCCGTCAAAGCCACGGATACGGATATTGCCGCCCGACGAGCCATAAGCGTCCGAGTTGGTGAAGTTCACACCGGGGATGAGGTTGATCGTGTTGAGAACGGTCTGGCCAGCGGCCTGCGTCGTGATCAATTCCTGCGTGATGATGCCGCGCGCCTTGGTCGCGTCTGGAACAACAATCCCGGAAAGACCGTCATCAGCCTTTTGAGCAGTGACGATGATGTCTTCCACTGCGATTGAACCCGATGACTGTGCAAAAACGGGCGTGGCGGCAACGATCGCGATCGTGGCGACGCCTGCGTAAAACTGCTTTCTCATGATAGATCCCCATAAGGTTTTCGGCCGGATGCCACTCAAAGCGACCGGAGCGCATTGGCGCCCTTATATTTCGGACCCATGACACGCCAGTTGAATTAACCCTGATGAATAACTTGGATGTAATGCGTTGCAAAAAAGCAACGGTCAGCCTCAAGTTGGCTGGATAATCAACGCTCTACTTTTCGCAGCGGCACCGGAATATTGCAGATATCGGTGCCGCCGGCCGGAACATTGAAAAACGCATCTCGGCGGTTCGCCCGCGCCTCTGCATAGCGGCGAAAGGAGGCGCTTTCTGTAGACAGATATTGAAGCCGGGGACGCGCGCCTTCGTCCAGATCTGCTGCCAAGCGCAAGAATTGGATCGTCACGCGCTCTTCGGCCTTTTCATAAAAGCCAAGTGCCCCTGTCCCCCTTGGCAAGGTGGACAGATGCTCCATCCCCGCAACCACCCGGCCAGCTAAGGCGATATTCCGATCCAAATGGCGCGGCGCATGGCCGATGACGACATACAGCTCCGCCCCCGTACCCGTGTCGGGCGCAAGATTGCGGCCAACGCCCATCATGCCATAGCAGTGCACGGGCCAATTGCGGATGCCCTGTGCCGTGCGCTCTCCCGCGATCGGCCAGCCCTTGAAAAAGCTGCTCCAGCGGTGCGGCTCATTCCTTGGCAGGAAGAGGGCGTCAAAGCCTTTGGGCTGAGGCAGCGCAGCGGACGCGACATAGTCCGCATCCGTCATCTGCCGCAAACCATTCGGCAGAGGTTTTGCTACTGCTTTATCTTCTTTATCTTCCGCCGCTGGGTCACCCCATTGCACCACATAATTATCCTGCACCCGAACAATCGCCAGCCCATCCCACCAGTTTGTGCGCGCCAAAGTTCGGATGTTATCCACCCAGCCTTGGGAAAAGGGCGCTGGCATCAGCTGAATGACAACCCGCCTCCCCTTGCCCGCCGCATCGGCGGCCAAATCCATGATCAAAAGATCTTCTGGCGCAATATCGACCCAATCCTGCGCGGGGGCCGCCGCCACAATTTCGGACGGGGCCAAGGATGGGCTTGGCGCTGCCGCCAAAAGCGGCAGGGCAAGCATTGGAAGAAGCCAGCTTTTCATAAAGCGCATAATTGCATACCGCCAAGCCTTGCGAAACCCATCCGCGCACGATAGGGCGCATGCCTTCCAGCGCGATTTGATGAATCGCCTGATTCCGGACCTGCTTCAGCCAACCAGCCAGCAGCCCCCCGGCAGGCAAAATGCGGAGCGGTGGCCGAGTGGTCGAAGGCGCTCGCCTGGAAAGTGAGTATACGGCAAAACCGTATCGAGGGTTCGAATCCCTCCCGCTCCGCCACATAACCCTATGAAAGTATTCTCTTTCTGGGGCGGCACCCAAAAATCCTGTTGTATTCAAGGGTTATGGCGGTGAGCTGTTCACCTCGCCTCGGGCAGACCAAGCAAAATGTGTTCTCCTAAGCCCGATTTTCTCCAAAGCTGTTACCCAAACAGGCCCCGGTTCAGAGTAGGTAATTAGCTGCGATAGATTGATATTTTTGGGAAACCGTTCTGAATTTGGAACTCGGTCCGATCTTGATCGGGAGAATCTTATATCCAATATTCTATCGCCCTATTCGATCATATTTAAGTGCATCGGCGATTTTTTCGATTAATTCAGTCCATAGAGCGTGATGGCTTCGTGGCGCACCTCGTCCGGCGTACTCTCGATGATCTCCGAAAGGAAACTAAGGAACGCATCGGCATCGTTGAGGGAGAATATTTTTGCCTTGTAATTGAGGTCTTTCCGGCAGCGGCCATGTCGAAGCAGTTCCGCACATTCGTTGTCGACGAACATTGCGTCGACGTAGGTTACATACGCTGAGATCGCCGTGATGTCGTTCAAGAGGCCGGGGGTCGGTAGCTTGGTTCGACCACCTTTGAACTGCCCGGCAAGTGCCGCGAACAGATAGGCGAGAATGCGCCCAAATGGTTGCTCTCGATTTTTAGGCCAGTTCCAGAACTCGGTTGTCGCTCTGGTCAGGCCATCTTCCTTCACTCCGGCCTTGGTCGCGTAATGCCTGACGATATGCATCTCACGGTTTACAAAGCTTTGCGCCATATTGAGCATCGCCCAGATGTCATTTTTGGCGTGGCCTTCTTCGAAGCGCCGCAAGGTATGCAAAAGCGCCTGCTGTCGACTTTCGAAATACGCGCCGAGTTCAAGCTCAATGACCTCATCGAACCCGAATCCGGAATTCTTCCACCCTTCAATCAGGCCAACTATTTCAGTATGCGTGTTTTCACGGCCTTGCCGTGTTTCCTGCGCGAAACGCGACCAATCCATGCCTGTCGTGATGCGCATGTCGGGAAGCCAGTCGTTACGCTTGCCTTGCAGCACATCGTCGATGTTGAACACTATGCTCGGTTCGGTTCCTTCAAAGTGGGCACGAACATACTCTTCGATCTGACGCAGCTGAACCTCGTCGGTGTCGACGAAAGCTATATCGCCACCGATCGCTTCCTGCGTTTCCCTTAATCCCCGCGCAAAGGGACTTACAATGGTCTCATTGTGATGAATGTTTGAGTGTGGAAGGACGATCTGTTGGAGTAGGACGGCCCGATTGAGTAGTCTGCTGGCCTCCGACCAAAAGGCAGACCACTTGTCCTCGCGGCGCGTTCCAATTCGCAGTTTATGGAGCTCGCTGAATGCAAACTGATCTAGATAAATGACCTTCTTATCCAGCTTCGGCAGCTGTTCGGAATGCGAATATCGGCAATTCGTGCAGCGCTTGGTGACTCTGTCGCCGCCAATCGAGAGGACACCGAATGTCTCTTTCCCTTTACACCGCCAACACTCCTCGAACGGACCGTGCTCCCATGTGAAAGGCTTCTTCATGCGGACACTATATCACAGGAAGTCATGGGTGCTGACAGCAGAGTGAAGCTCGACAACACAGGCCAGAAATGGCTACCCTCGATGGACTACACGCCAGTACGGAGGAATTGCTAAGCGGACGTTTCGCGTCGTCAAACAAAAGCTGTCAATTTGCTTCGGTGACTGCTGTGTTCAATGCTGCTCCATGGCTTCCATGAAAAAGTGCCGGCGTTGCAGATCCCAATCGATCGGAAACGGGTCCATCAGCGTTGCCAGCGTGGTGTCAGGCCCAAGCTGCCCATCGAGGATTGCATCAATGATGTCCGGCGCCAGCAAGGTCAGCCGCAGGACACGGGTCAGATAAGAGGGCGAGATCTTCTCGCTCGCGGCCAGATCACCAAAGGTAGGACACGCCCCGGTATCCAGCATCCGCTTCCACCGAAATGCCCGCGCCAGCCCTTTGATCAGGGTGTTGTCGACATGGCGGTGCTGGACCAGCGCAGCGTCGGGCAGGATCATCTCCTTGCGCCCGCCGCGCTTGCGAATGTGGAAGGGGACATGGACGGTTACGATCTCGGTGTCGGTCATGCTGCCTCCCTCATCTCACGTGCAAATGTAGCCATGCCATCGAGCCGCAATTGGACGTCAAAGCCGTCGGTGCCGATGTCGACCCGCTCAACCAGCAACTGCACGATACGGGTCTGTTCTGCCGGGAACAGTTCGTCCCACATCGGCTCCAGCGTGGTCAGGGCTTCCCGTGCTTCGTCTTCGGTGATGGCGGGCAGATGACCTCTGGCTGCCTTTGCCGAACCAGCCATGATTTCCGGCTGGCGGAATATGGCGCGCAGCTGCTCGATTACCGCACTCTCGATCTCGGCGGCCGGCACTCGGCTGACTGGGCAGACACCCGCCCCATGGCGCAGCACGGACTGGCTGACATAGTAGCGGTAGAGCTTGCCACCCTTGCGGGTGTGGGTCGGCGAGAATGCCGCGCCGTCCGGTCCCCAGAGCAGGCCTTTCAGCAATGCAGGCGTGTTGCAGCGCGTGTGCGCCGCCCGCTTGCGGGGGCTTTCGGTCAGGATGGCGTGGACCTTGTCCCATGCATCCTGGGAAATGATCCCCTGGTGCTCGCCGGGATAGCTGGTGCCCTTGTGGACCGCTTCGCCCAGATAGACCCGGTTCTTCAGAAGCCGATGCAGGAACCCTTTGGTGATGATCCCACCCTGCTTGGTGGTGATCCCGCGATCACGCAAGTCCTGCAGCATGACGGTCGCCGAACCGCACTGCGCAAACTGGTCGAAGATGTAACGGATATGGGCAGCTTCGGTGTCGTTCACCACCAGCTTGCGGGCCTGCACATCGTACCCGAGCGGCGGGCAACCGCCCATCCACATCCCTTTGGCGCGGCTGGCCGCAATCTTGTCGCGAATGCGCTCGCCGGTCACTTCGCGCTCGAACTGCGCAAAGGACAGCAGCACGTTCAGGGTTAGTCGGCCCATGCTGTTGGTGGTGTTGAACGACTGGGTGACCGAGACGAAGGTCACCTGATTGCGGTCGAACACCTCGACCAGCTTGGCGAAGTCCATGAGCGAGCGCGACAGGCGGTCGATCTTGTAGACCACCACGACATCGACCAATCCGTCTTCGATGTCCGCCAGCAGGCGTTGCAGCGCAGGGCGTTCCAACGTGCCACCGGAAATACCGCCGTCGTCATATTGATCGCGGACCAGCACCCAGCCTTCTCCGCGATGGCTGGCGATATAGGCCTCGCAGGCTTCCCGCTGGGCATGGAGGCTGTTGAACTCCTGTTCCAGACCTTCTTCCGATGATTTGCGCGTATAGACCGCGCAGCGCAGTTTGCGCGTGATCGGCGTGTTCATGCCGCCCTCCTGTGATGCTTGAGACCGAAGAAGACCCAGCCGTTCCAGCGCGTGCCGGTGATGGTCCGGGCAATGGCCGACAGGGATTTGTATGGGCGGCCCTGCCACTCAAAGCCGTCGCGGGTGACAGTGACGCAGTGCTCAGTGCCCTGCCATTCCCGGATCAGCCGGGTGCCGATGATGGGTTTGAGGTCCGTGCGGATGCGGCGGGTGGTAATGTTCCCGCCGTCCAGTTGCTCACCCAGATCCTGCAGGCGCCGCACTGTCTCGGGCTTGAGGCCGCCGTAGGTCAGTTCCTGAATACGGTAGCCCAGCCTGGTCTCGATGTAGCGCCGGTTGAACAGCGGCGGCTCGGTATCGAACAGGGTGCGCCACTGCTTCTTCAGTTCGGTGCCTGACATGGTCTTCAGCGCAGCCAGGCGCGCCGGGATCGGGTCGATTATGGTCATGCAGCTCTCCTTCGAGTTGGAGGTGCACTACCGCTCTGTTCCGGCGTGAAGTGTAGCGGAAAGTCTCCGCTTTCAGGGGACAGCGGCGGGTGATTGCGCAGGTGCAGGCGGACTATGCCCAGGCCCAGAATGGTGCAAAGTTCAGCGCGCCGCTCGGCGGGTTTCATAAGGCTAGGATGGAGCGCATTCGGACGCTTCATGGCCCTGAATTGGGGCATGTCGTCATTGGCGCTGGCGATGGCAGATGGGTCGGCTTTGATCATGGCCGGAACATCGCCGAATCAGGCTATTCACTGCTACGTTCGAAGGGGTTCTCCTGTAGTTCACAGCCTTACCCCCAGAAGGGTTGAACGGTTCAACCCTTTGCGCCGTGGCGGTCTTGAAGGGCATTATTGTTCTTTTTATGTTCCAGTCTCGCCTACTCACGATTCGGAACACAAATGCCTATCGATAAGCTCGACCGCACTGCCTGGTCCCTCAACCAAACCTACCAGCATATCTGCCGGATTTGCCGGGCCAGGTACGAGGCTGCCACTGGTGAAAAGGTCGTGCTTGATATCGGCAAAATCCTCTCACCAACGGCACCCGGCACATCGCGTTGGCAGAACATCAACCTCGACGCCCAGCGCCAGCTTTGGCAGGCTTTGCGCCAAGGCAGTCTGCACGCGCAGGGGCGCCTTTCGAACAACCGTAATCCGGTCTTCCCGGATCGGGATGCCCGAGAGTGGATCTTCCACTCGAGCCAGCTGGTCTGGATCCCGCCAGAACATTGGATCAGCGGCGTGCTGCATATGGATGACGGCAGTATGCCCGAGCGGCTGGAACTGCAGGATGGCGAATACATCGATATCCAGATCCCGCGGTTCATGGTCGAAGCCATCTGGACCATGCCGCCAGCCAAGCCGGTCGAGCCGACCGAATACACCACGCCCTATCTGGAACTGATCAAGAGGGCGATCTCAGAGAACCGGATCGACGAGATGGATCAGTCGAAGAAAGAGGCACTGGTTGCCTGGTTCATGGATCAGGATGTTGAAGGCGTGCCGCTGTCGGCCCATCTCGCCAAAGCCATGGCAACCATCATCCGCATGCCATCATCCCAGCGCGGTGGAGGCAAGCGCAGCTGGTAGGGTTGAACCGTTAAACCCTTGCAAGAATTTGCGCGTACCCATCCTTGCATTTTTGGATCTACGGTCCGGATTTGCAGGGATAAGGCGTTAGTTGCTTCCGGACAGCAGTAGCCAGTAACGGGTGCCCTTGCGCTCACCTGTACGGCGCAATGCACCTTTCTCGACAAGATCAGTCAGGTCACGCGTTGCCGTCGGCGGCGTTGCCCCTGTGATGCTGCGATAGTTTTCAGCACTCATGCCGCCTGCAAACCCATCGGGGCCTGCGCGAAACAGACGCAGCAAAGCCTTCTCCTGACGGTCATTGAGATCTGCGGCCAGCCGGCCCAGCAATTGAGCCTTGCCGACCAGAAACTCGACCCACGCCACTGTCTGCCCCTGCGCCATCAGCGTCATATCGGCAAACCAGTCGAGCCAAGCGTCGATTTCCAGTGACTTGCTCGAGGCCTCCAGCCGATCATAGTAGTGCTTGCGCTGTTGCATGAAGGTCGAGGCGATCCCTGTCAGCATCGGTGCACTGCGCCCTTGCGCAAGGGCCTTTTCAGCAATGACCCGGCCCAGACGGCCGTTGCCATCTTCGAAGGGGTGGATGGTCTCGAACCAGAGATGCGCGATACCTGCCCGTGTGAGGGGAGCCAAAGGCTTCGCCCCTTGCGGTCCGGTGCGAGAAAACCATTCGAGGAAGCGATCCATTTCCGCCGGAACCGCAGACGATGGCGGTGCCTCGAAGTGGACCTTGCGCCGATAATCCGGACCAGAAACAATCTGCATGGGTTCTGCATGAAGCCGGTAACCACCCACGACTTCCAGATCACGGCTGCCTGCCATGACCATCTTGTGCCAAGCGAACAGGGTCTCGTGGTCAAGGGGGGCATCGATCGTGGAAAAGAGGTTGACCATCAACGAGGCCACGCCCTCTTCGGCAGGCCGTGGACGGCGGTCTTCTGACTGCAGCCCGAGGTGACGGCGGACGGATGACTGGACGCTATCGCGGTCCAGAACTTCGCCTTCAATCGCCGAACTGTCTAATGCAGAACGGCTCATCAGGTCGACCACGAGCTGGGACTGGTTGTCCTGATCAAGGTGGCTGGAAGCGCCGATCAGCACGCCTGCCTTTTCGGCAAACGCCAACTCCCGCGCTGCCAAGCGCGCGGCATCCCACCTGAATTGGGGCCAGTCAGGATCCTGCCAATTCCACTGCATGATCGATATCTTCCTATTTATCGATCACGAATGTGCCAATTTATGATCGATAAGGCAACCGGATATCGATCAGACGCGCCCTGAGCGCAGACACCCGCCATGAGAAGCCTCCCTGCAAATCCGGAACGCAGATCCAAAAATACAAGGATGACCGAGCGCAAAACGCTCCGGCAGGGGGCGGCTTTAAATCGCGGCCAATTGCTACATCGGATGCCGACCAATCGCCAGTCACAGTCCGACCAAACGCCAGCAGGGTTGAAGGGTTCAACCCTGTGACTGTCCGAAACGAGTCCTGACCGCTGACCGCTTGGAACGTTTCGGCGGCCTAAAAATGATGACTTTTGTCGTGTCCCCTTCAATCCGAGAGGACGCGACACGGCATGATTGCAGCCGAACCAGAGCCGCTGATCACCCCAACTTCCGACTGCCCAACCTGGCTAACCCTATACGACATGGGCTTCAGCCTGATCCCGCTCAAACCCAGAGATAAAACCCCGCTCACCGGTTGGCGGGCCTATCAGAAGCGGCGCGCAGCGCGCAGCGACGTTGAGGCATGGTTCAAGGCCACTCCCAACGCCAATATCGGCATTGTCACTGGCGCGATCAGCGAACTTATTGTCCTTGATCTGGACAGCGCGGATGCCGTCGCCGAGGCAGAGCGTCGCGGCTTGCCAGACACGTTGACAGTGCGGACTGGTAAGGGCCGGCACATCTACTTCCGCCATCCCGGCGGCAAGATCGCCAACCGGGCCGGCTTCCTGCCTGGCATGGATATCCGCGGTGACGGCGGCTACATCGTCGGCCCCGGCAGTATCCACCCCAGCGGTGCGCAATACACTTGGGAGAACCCGCCCGGTCTGTTCGAGATCGCCGAAATGCCGGATTGGCTGATCGCGGCGCTGAATGCTGCGCCTGCCACCGAGGTTGCGCGCCCCGAGTTACAACCGCCGTCACGGGCCAGCGCTGCCGGTCGGAAGCAGAGCAAGGCTACTACTACCGGGTCGACCATCACCTGTGCCGTGGACGAGGGGCTATCCCGGCTTCTCGACGAACTGCTAGGCAAGCCCACGGACAAGACCGTCCGAGAATGGCGATACCGGAGCAAGGGCAGCCTCTCGGTCCGTGTGGACAGCATTAAACCAGGGCAATGGTATGATCACGAAGCAGGTCGCGGCGGCGGCCTGGTTGCCCTCGTTGCGTATATCCTGGGCTGCGACCATGCCAGTGCCCGGGATTGGGTGGCCGAACGCATCGGCGGCTGGCCATCGGCTAAAGGGGCGCAAAGTGCGCCTGAACCGTCCCGAGAGGAATTGGCCGCCAAGGCTCGGCAAGAAGCGCAGCGGATCCTTGCTGAGGCCAAGCCCGCACCTGCAGACCATCCCTATCTCATCGCCAAGGGTGTCCAGCCCCATGGGATACTGATCGATGCTGCCGGGCGGCTGGTCATTGGCCTGCGTGACGTCGACGGGACCATCCACACGCTCCAGCGCATCGATGCGCAGGGCAAAAAGCGCTTCCTGACCGGCGGCATCAAGGCCGACAATTTTGCGGTGATCGGGGATTGGGCACCTGACACGTCGCATCTGCTGGTCTGCGAAGGCTGGGCGACCGGTGCCAGCATCCATGAAGCCACTGGCGATCCCGTCATTGTCGCCTTCGACGCCGGTAATCTGATCCGCGTTGCCCGGGTACTGCGCCGTCGTCACCGTAACATCGAGCTGACCATCGTTGCCGACAACGATGCCAAAGCGGATCACGCAGATAACCCGGGCGTCGAAGCAGCAACCCAGGCGGCGCAGGATAACGATGCCCGGCTTGCAGTCCCCGATTGTGCCGGTGACGCCAATGACCTTGCGCAGGCCAAGGGGCTGGAGGCTCTGCGCGCAGTCATTGCAGCCGCCAGCTGGGTCGGTGCAAAAGAGCCAACTTATCCCGAACCCGAACACGATGTCGCCGGCGCCCGCACCCAACTGGCCGAGCATATTGCCGCGTTCATGGAAGAGGCCAGCGCCTATCAGAAAGCCCTGCAAATAAGGTTGCAGGAGGGGAAGACTTCAGACGCACCATGGCCCATTCCGCCAGTCCTCGGGTTGCCGGTCGATGTTGGTCTGGGAAAGACCAGCCAGGTACGTGATCAAGTCATTGCCGCACTGCACAGTGGACGCCTCGGCAAGGGGCGGGTGGTCTTTGCCGTGCCGCGCCATGATCTGGGTGAGGAACAGGTCGAAGCGTTCAGGGCCGCTGGCATCAATGCCGTGCTCTGGAAGGGACGCAGCGCGCCTGATCCAACGCCGGAGAATCCCGACCAGCGTATGTGCCGCGATCTTGGGGCGCAGGCCGATGCCCTGACGGCGCAGCTTGCGGTCGAGCAAACGGCATGTGCGGTGAGCCGTGATGGTAAGGATTACAAATGCCGGCATTTTGAAGTCTGCGGCTACCAGCGCCAGAAACGCCGGGCCGCATACGCGCAGGTCATCATCTGCGCCCATGACAGCCTGTTCCATGCCATGCCGCAGGTCATCGGTAGGCCGACGCTTCTGGTGATCGACGAAGGCTTCTGGCAGGCTGGGCTGCGCGGCACCGACAGTCCGGTCCAGATCACGATCGACAGTCTCGACCCCAGCGAGAAGGAACTGCGCTGTTACGACGGCAAGGGGCAATACGACTACCCCGAAACCCAGTTCCTGATCACCCATCGCCTGAAGCTTTGGGAGGTGTTGCAAAGCACGAAGTCTGGCCCGTTGCGCTATGCCGATCTCAAGGCGACCGGACTGACCCCACAAAACTGCCGGGACGCGGCCAGCCTCGAGCGCATGCGTCTACGCAACCCGGGCCTGTTGCCGGGGATGGGACCCAAGGAACGTGCTCGCAAGCTCAGCAAGGTCATTCCCGGCGAAGGGGTATGCTGGACGCCGCCTGGTCGTGCTGCTGCCATGTGGCGGATCCTGGCTGACGCGCTGGAGGAACGCCGCGATGCCTGGGGTGTCAAAGTTGGCCGGATGCACACCGAAGAAGGCACGGTCCGCACCCTGGACCTCTACTGGCACGCCTCGCTGCGCAAGGGTTGGGTGGCAGCGACACCGGTCCTGCACATTGATGCGACCATGCGCGGCGAACTCGTCCAGCCCTATCTGCCTGGGATCACGGTCGCACCGCCTGTCCGGGCGCAGACACCGCATGTGCGGATCCGGCAGGTACTGAACGCGCCGGTCAGCGCCAAGGCCCTCTCGCCCATGCCGCAGGCCAAGGAGCGTGAGCATACGACTGCCGCCAACAACCAGCGCGCCTTGCGGACTTACCTGACCAGCCGTGCAGCCGAAGTGGGAACGGATGGGCAAACCATATTGGCCATCGGCCAGATGCGGGCGCTGGAGGCCCTCGCTATCGGCACCCTTCCGGTCAACCTTGAGACCGCCCACTTCAACGCGCTGAGTGGCCTCGACCGCTGGGGACGGATCGCCGGCATGGTCATCATGGGCCGCACGCTTCCCGCGCCTGCGGTGATCGCCAAGCTGCAGATCGCGCTCACCGGTCGGCCGCCCAAGGAGGATAATGACAACCAGAGCTGGTGGTATCCGCTGACCGAGCGTGTGATCCGTCGCCCCAATGGTCGATCGCGCATGGTCATGGGCGAGCATCATCCTGACCCGATTGCAGAGGCCATCCGGTGGAACATCTGTGAGGCCGAACTGGTTCAGGCACTGGGGCGTGGCCGCGGTGTCAACCGCACGGCCGAGAGCCCCCTCCAGATCGATCTGCTGACAGATATCGTGCTGCCCATCACCGCAGACGAGGTGATCGACTGGGCCGACCTTGTACCCAGCCGCACCGACATGATGGCGGCGCGCGGAGTGGTTCTCGACAACGCCGCGGACCGGGCAAAGTGCTTCCCCGATCTGTGGCCAAACTACGAGGCCGCACGGAAGGATGGGCAGAGGACCGGGACAAATTGCTATTATAGGATATTCTATAATAGCGAAATGTCCCGCTCCTCGGCAGCCGTGACCTATCGGCCCGAGGGATCCGGTCAGAAGGTCCGGACCGCGATGTTCAACCTGAATTTGATCC
>JBEDGC010000016.1:0-40634 GCA_041174825.1 Pseudomonadota bacterium
ATCAGTCACAAGAATAGACGACCACCGAGTGGATCTTTTGTGGACTTCCAGCAGGCCAGTCTCTGTTTACGCAGCCTCGGAACCCGCCACCAAGCTCGATGACGCAGAGCTCGTGGCTAAGGATTTAATCACTAACCGTATTGTACTAGAGTCGTCTTTGTCAGCTCGGCGTTACTTCATCTTGCGAGAGCAAGGGAAGAAGAAGGTTCTGCGCGTGGCGGAACGCGCCTTACCGTTGCAACGGGCTTCTAATTTTAGAGATGTCGGCGGCTACACAGCCGCAAATGGAAAGCGTGTGAAATGGGGGCTCATTTTTCGGTCGGGCGCGATGCCGATGCTAACCGAGCCGGATGCCAAGCTTATCGAAAAGCTTAACATCAAAACGATTGTTGACTTGCGGTCTCTGGATGAACGCGAAATTGCTCCTGACACAATAGATGACCGTATCGGGGCCCTATTCGTTTCAAACGATTATAGCATGAAGGCATTGTTGCAGAATGCTAAAACGGATGGCGGGGAATATATTTATCGAGGAACAGGCAAAGCACTTGCGCCCCAATACCGAGCTATTTTCAGGCGACTTTTGGCATCTGATGGGGCAGTTCTGTATCACTGCTCCGCTGGCCAAGACCGAACAGGCGTTGCAACTGCTCTGATATTATCTGCGTTGGGCGTTGATCAAAAAATCATCATTGCCGATTATCATTTATCGACGGAGCTTCGGCGGCCTCAGTTTGAGATGCCAAAGCTCGACCCGAAAGACTGGCCAGGCAACGCCATTGCACCTTACTACGCAGCTCTACAGTCCTCCGTCACTCCTCAAAAAGCTGACCCGCTTTATACAAAAAGTGGCGCGTCTCACATTGTCCAGTTTTTTGAGCTGCTTGATCAGGAGTATGGCGGGGTCGAAGGCTATCTTTCCAAAGAATTAGGCATCAGCCAGATCGAAATCCAAAGGCTTCGGCTACTCTATCTCGAGTAGTCACCGGCCGATTTTAATTGGGCGGCGGCGACAATAGTTCAGCGTTCCAATTCGAACGATCAATCATCGGTTCACGGATTGTTTTCCTGACCAAGTCCGCGTGACGATTATTTAGCTATTTTAAACGGGAGTGGGCGAAGAGATTCGAAGCCTCGACCGCAACCTAGCAAATGCGCATGTCGGGTCTACCTTGTCGGGTAACCCGACAATGACAGCATTTTGCCCTTTCAATCTTAAGCATCTTATGGCCAATGTTTGGGTGCATTTGAGGCTAAAATTGTTGTATAGAAAAAACTATACAACTTTTCACACGGCCCTGAAATTGCAAGTTATTGAAATGCAAGGATTAAAATGGTGCCGCTTAGGTGACTCGAACACCTGACCCTCGCATTACGAATGTAATAGAAACCTTAGAAATCTGTCATTTTTCAGCAACAGTTGTATATTTTGTTGTATAGTAAATCTAAAAAAATGGTTTAAAATCAATAACTTGGTCGAGTTTACCCGACTTCCATCTGTGCCAATCAAATGACCATTTCTTGTCGGGTTACCCGACAAGAACGTTTATCCTTGCTGACGCCAGCCGCGTCACCTTGATCAGCTCAGAACGATCTTCAAGCGCGACATTGTTCCTTCAACTTTCATAATCTCTCTATTGTCGGGTAACCCGACAGTTAGGCAGATTCGGCGATATTGGTTCTGGTTTCTTGATAAAGTCGGAGCGGACGACGAATCTCGAACGCTCAACTGTTCCTCAGTCTCGCAGGAATGCCGCCGCTTCTGCGAGAGCCGCGTCCGCTTCGTTGAGCTTGCCCATGAAGGTGTGCCAGACATGCGGCATATCTGGCCACAGCGACAGGCGAACCGGTCGACCGAGTGCCCATGCCCGCTGCGCGAACGCGAGAGCCTGTCCGCGCAGCGTTTCGGCCGCGCTCGCCTGGATCAACGTGGGTGGCAACTGCGCCAGCATCCTGTCATCAGCCATGATCGGACTGATCGCTGGATCGCCGGGATGGCGCCCGGGCGCATAGAGCTGCGCGACGAAGTCCATACCCTCGCCCATGACAGCCGGATCGTCGAGTTCACCGACGAAGCCGCCGGAAATCGGCGTGACCCCGAGAAACGGGCTAATCAACAGCAGCCGGTCGGGAGGCGGTGTGTCGCCCGCCGGATCGAGGCCGAGCGCTATCGCTGCGGCAAGATTGCCACCCGCTGAATCGCCCGCAAGCGCCAGCCGCGCGCACGATTTTGCTTCGTAAGGCCCGTTCGCTCTTGCGAAGGCCAGCGCCTCCACGCAATCGGTCAGCCCTGCGGGGAAGGAGTGCTCCGGAGCAAGCCGGTAATCCGGCACAAGAACTGCAAGGCCACTTAGGACGGCCAGTTCGGCTGCGATCGCCCGGTGAGTGTTCAGCGATCCTGCAACCCACGCCCCGCCGTGGCAATAGACGACGCGCCCTTCTCCGGCAATGGGCGGCACCAACCACTCCGCCGCCATCGCCCCGATCTCGACCGGGACGACCCGGCAGGCTTCGAGCCCCGCTCCGGTGCATCCCATGCCGTAGCCTTCCACCTTTGCGCGGATAGCGGATATGGGATCCATGCTCTCGTCCGGCTCGCGCCGAAGATGCGCAAAAACATCGGCAAGTTCGGCGCGCACAGGATCAAAACCTGCGTTCGAGGCCGATGCCAAAGTGGCGTGGTGGCTCGAGTGAGGCAACGCGCACAGAACCCAGCAGCGGCGCAACTGCTGCGAGTGAAGACAGCACCTTGCGGTCGGTGAGATTGCGGGCGAAGATATTTACCGCCCAGCGATCATCCGCGCTGGTCCAGACTGCCCCTAAATCGAAGCGGGCAAAACCGCCCTGCCGCGCATCATCTGTGTTGAACTCGGTGAAGAAGTACTCAGAGCGCCACTGCATTGCGCCACCAAAGTCGAGCCGGCTGCCGCCTGCCAGATCCGCGCGGTATTGCACCGAGACCGTGCCTTGCCAGCGTGACGTAAGCGGCAGTCTATTTCCCGAGACATTGAAGTCCTGAAACCCCCGGCGTTGGTCGGTCGAGACGAAGGTGCCGAAACTTGCATCCATCCAGCTTCCCGATAAGCCGAGTGTTAGTCCGGGAGCGGGCCTGACTTTGGCTTCCAGTTCAAGTCCGTTGATTCTTGCCGAGGTGGCATTGGCAATGATCTGACTGATGGGGCCGATCCGCACGATCTGAAGGTCGCTGTAGTCCGAGGTGTAGCCAGTGAGATTAAGCGTCCAGCCTGCGCCAGATAGCCGCGCCCCGGCTTCAAAGGTAACGTTGATCTCTGGATTGACTGCCGGGGTAAATGCCCCGACATTAAGCGCGCCCGATTTGAACCCGCGCGCGGCCGATGCATAGAGCAGCACATTATCTGAGGGGGTGAAGTCGAGACCCGCCTTGCCGGACCATTCGCCCCAGCCATCGCTTTGTTGACCGGTGATGGGGGGAGCAAAGAAAGTCAGAAACTCGCTCGCCTGCTTTTGGTCATCGCTATAGCGCCCGCCAATCCGCAACGCGACGGTGTCTGACAGTGCCAGCTTGCCGTCGGCATAAGCGGCCAGCGCTTCGGTCGTTACCGTGCCTCCACCAGCAAAGGTGAACGGGAAAGGGAATGTCAGCGGCAGGCTCGGATCCAGAAATGCGCCGGGCAGAAATCCCTCGACAAACGTCGTGCGGGACTGGCGGAAACGCAGCCATATCGCGCCTGCCAGCCAGTCGAGCTTGCCACTACTGCCTTTGACATAGGCCTCGACGCTGCTCTGGCTGCTATCGGTGTCTAGCGAGGAGGTGCTGACGGTACGCTCGGTGCCGTCCTGATCAAAACTGATGAAACGGTCTGAGCCTCGGGTATCAGCGATCAGCACCAGTTCTGCCGCACCGATCGGCTGTTCGAGCCGCCCCGTTACCGACCACACATCGCGGCGGTTCATTGAACCCTGGCTTTTGAAAGAGCGAGGCGCGGCAGACGGGCGCACGCCGAAGAGCAGCTCTGCTGGATGCGGTAATGGGTCGGGCAGGATTCTCAATGCCGGACCGGCGTCGTTCTGCGTATAGCCGTTGGCGGTCAATTGCAGACGGCCTTCGCCAAGCGGCACGGCGATCTGCAGGCGACCGGCGAAGCTCTCCTCCGCATCGCCGCGATCGGGTGCGCCGGGCTTACCGGCGAGTTCGTTTCGGGTGTAGCCTGAAAGTTTGCGATACTGTGCACTCGCCCGCGCAGTGGTTCCGCCGAAGAGCGGTCCGGACAATACAGTGTCGCCCTGAACCCGGCCAAAATCCCCAAGCTGCAAGCCGATGCGGCCCTCGAAAGTCTCACTCGGCGCGGCGGAAACAAGGTTCACCGCCCCACCGGTTGCGTTGCGCCCATAGAGCGCACCCTGCGGCCCACGCAGCACCTCGATCCGCTCAAGATCAAGAAAGGCAACGCCGGTCGCTTCCTGATCTGACAGGTAGACCCCATCGGCATAGGTCGCCACGCCAGGATCTCCGCCGGGGGCGAAGAAGTTGTTGCCTACCCCGCGAATGAATATCTGGGTGATGCCGAAGCTCTGCGCGAAGCTGAGACTGGGCACCTGCTGGGCGAGTTCGGCCAGGCCCTGATTGCCTTTCTGCCGAATGCTATCACCGTCCAGCACAGACAGCGCGAGGGGGGTGTCCTGGACGCTGCTGTTGCGTCGCTCGGCTGTGACGATGATCTCGTCTGGTTCGACCTGACCGACCGCGGCTGCGCCGGAGCCATCCTGAGCAGCCGCACCGGATGCCGCGACCAGCGAAAGCAATGATATTGCGCTCCCAAAGAATAATTTGTTTCGCATTGTCGATCCTCCCCTCCTTTGATCGCGACGAGGTTAGGCTTGGCAGTCGAGGTGAGGGAAGGACGGCAGCGCATACGCAAAGCGGACAAATTCGCTCAAATTTGTCATTGATTTTGTCGGTGTCGTAAGCGAGCATGTTTGTGTGACCATGCAGATTCCCTTTGCCTTTCTTGGCACGTTGCTGGGCGATGCAAGGGCGCGTGCGATGCTCGCCGCAGCTGGTTTACCTGACGAAGACAAGCCGATCAGACACCTCGATTTCTGGCGGTTGCTGCGCAATAATATCGAACAGACCGGCGACGAGCGGCACGAAATCTGGCCTGGTCCAGTGCCCTATGGCAGCTTCGAACTGCTGCTCGCGTCGATGCGACTGGGGCACGATCTCGGTGATGGCTTGGTGCGGATGGCCTCGGCGTCGCGGATCGTTTGGCCCGATCTGCCGCTAGCGGTCCGGCGCGGGCAAGATCTGCGGTTGCAAGTGCCGGGCATAGCCAGCTTCCCTGCGCAGCGGCGGCTTTATGTCGAGATGGTGATACTCGTGCTTCACACTGCTTGCTGCTGGATGGCAGGCCAGAAACTCGTACCCCGTCGCCTGATTGCGCCGCGTGATGATGCACCGGGCAATGGTGCGGCGCTCGCTCTACTCGGCTGCCCGGTGATAAGGCGCGGTAGCGACATGGAACTGGTCTACCCAGTGGAGTCTGCAAGTATTAGGATTGTCGCCGATCGCTTCGACTTATGGCCAAATATGCTGTTTGAAACCTACCGGCAAATAATGGACGAGCCGCTTTCCCAGGTTGGCACTGCCGATCAGGTGCTAGACCTGCTGCGGCAGGCACCGCTCGATCAGGGGAAGCTTGCCGAGATGATGGGTCTTTCGGCAGCAACTCTGCGGCGCCGTCTGGCCGAAGAAGGTCACAGCTTTCGAGACCTCGTTAGCCACGTTCGCCAGGAGCAGACGCTTGCGGCGCTGAAGACCGAGGTGGGCCTCGAGGATCTGGCTGCTAGTCTCGGCTATTCCGAGGCGCGCAGCCTGCGCCGCGCCACCCGCCGCTGGTTTGGGGCCTCCCCAAGTGCGCTTCGCAAGTTCAAGATGTAGGCACCTTTTTACCGCGGTGAGTCAAAGGAGACGCCGGGCATTGAGCAGGCGCAGAGTTGACCAAGTCCTCTCGAGTGCGAGCTAAAAGCATTCCGCCAACTACCTTTCTGGTGCGCTCTTAGCCAGTCCCAACATTGGTCGATGTCTGGCCGGGAGCGTCTCTTTAGCAAGCAGACCAGTCGCGGCAATCGGCTTCCCAACTGTCAACTCAACCTTTGCCGGCCTATTGGACCCGCTTCCGATGGACTGGGCTGAGCGACGATTAGATGACAGATCTTCCAGATCATGATCGGACCGACATCCAGCCCGAAGCTGATCTCCTCAAAATATAGACCTGTTTCGATCAATTACCCGCTCTTAACCGGGGTATGTCCGGGTAACAGCTCACCACCATAAACCTTGAATACGGCGGGATTTTTTTGGGCGCCCCGCCCCAGAAAGAGTCTACTTTCATACGGCTATGTGGCGGGGACTAAGGGATCTGCACCTTCGACCCTAACCTATGCCAGTACGCATGTCGGGTCGGCCTTGTCGGGTAACCCGACATTTAGGGCAAATTTTCTCCACTCAATTTTAAGCATCTTGCGGCCAAAATCTGGTGAGTCTGAGCGCAAAATTGTTGTATAGAAAAAACTATACAACTTTTCAGCAGGCCCCGAGATTCCAAGTTATTGAAATATAAGGATTAAAATGGTGCCGCTTAGGTGACTCGAACACCTGACCCCCGCATTACGAATGCGATGCTCTACCGGCTGAGCTAAAGCGGCAACGGGACGCCCATTAGCGTCATTGATCAGATTTTCCTACCCCCTATTTTTGCTTTCTAGGCGTGGATTGCTTCGCTTTGGGGGTATTCTTCGGCGCGCGCTTTTTGTGTTCACGCTTGAGGCTTTGGAGCTGCTCCACATTCATTTCAGCGGTTAGATGCTTTGCATAGAACCGATCGATCATCTCAGGCGACGTACGGGCGCTTCGAGCAAGGGTGAGCATCGCCACATTATCACCCTTCGTCAGGCGGAACATGATGCATGTATGGCGCAGGCTATAAAGCGTGCGGCTTTCGCCATTCGCGGTGGTTTTTAGATCTGCTACCTTTAGCAACTGGTCAAATTGCCGTGTCAGCGTTCTCAACGCATAATCACGGTTATCGGGCAGCTCTGGCTGGAACAGGTAATCTTCTGCCTTCCCAAACCCATTTTCCTTCTGGCGCTTGAGCAGCCGCTCATAAACTTCCACCGCTTCAGGCATGGTGACCACTGGGCTGCTATGCCCCTTGGTTGGTGGGTAGTTGAGCAGCAGATAGGTCTGCGGAGATCGCACGACCTGGACATGCTTGTGCTGTAAGATCTTGATATCCGTTGGACGGATAAACGAGTTCGTCATGAAGATGATCAGATCGTACAGCTCTTGCGTGATCGCGATGTTGCGCCGCTGCTCGCCCTTCGTGCCCGTCTTTTTGTAAATCGTGCCGATCTTGGCTTGGCAGGTACGGTGGAGCTTTGAGTATTCGGCGCTGTTGAACCATGGGCGCGGCTTATCAATGGTCTTGAGCGTCGGAAACGCAGGCAGCGCTGTGATCACACCAACACGCTGCGCATATCGCAGGATCGTCTTGATATGGGAGAGATGGATCTTGAGCGTGTTAATCGAGAGCGGGCGTTCAGGCGTGCTGAGCTTATTTATATAGTCGCTGATGACCGCGTAATTGACGTCTGCCAGTTCATATTTGCCGAAGTGGGGCAGAAGGTCAGCTTCAAGCCGTGCGGTGTCATATTGTTGTTTTTGCACGGAGAGTTCGCCGCGCGCAGCTCTGGCTTCATTTTCCTTAAGGAGCCCACGTGCGCAGACCTCGAACCCGCTTGTGCGAGTGAAGGGCAGCTTGTTCATCGCATGGTGTTTAATAGCAACAAACACGCGCTTTGCTTCTTTGAGCGCTTCTCTTTTGTCCGCGACCTTCAAGCTGCGACGGATGATTTTCCCCTCTTCATAATATCGTGCGTACCAGAAGGGCGACGCTTCCATTTTATAGATGGTGAGCGTCCCAAAGCCTGGCACTTTTTGGATGGTGCTGGGGATGGGCCGAGTGAGATCACGCTTGGTCGTGTTGACCCGACTTGAGGCGGATTTCTGAGCGGATTTGGGCACGAAAAAGTTGTATAGGAATTTCTATACAACAGCAAGAGCCGTTAAACCCTTGAAAAAGCTGGAGTTTTTGGGAAAATTTAGGCGCCGCCAACACATTACGAATGCGATGCTCTACCAACTGAGCTAAAGCGGCATAGGTGGCGCGCTTAACAGCGGCTGGCGCGTCTGGCAAGGCCAGCCAGCGCTGTCTGTCTGACCTTTTTGTTGAAACTGCGCGAGACCCTGCATTGCGGGGCCATGCACCCATAGCGACCGGATCTGCGCAATCGGGATCGGATGGCTCTGGCCGGCTTCCGCCTGCGTCACCCCCTCTTTGATGCCTCAAAACTAGGCCTTCAGGTGGTATTAATATAACCTGAAAATTGATCTATATAAGCCGATAGTTGCTAAAACTAACCTTTTGGCTTATTTTTGCGCATCAATCGCGCATGACGATGGGGGCGGGCACAGGGAGTTAAAGCCTCTTTGCTCGCGCAAATGAGAACCAAAAAGAACGAAAAGGGGAATTTTCGTGAAACATACAGCTTTCTTGTCCGCCCTGCGCGGATCTTCTTGCTTGGCCGCTGCCTTTTTGACGGTTGCACCAGCGCTTGCCCAGACGCAGACGTCCGCCAGCAGCCAGCCTGCGAAAGACGCAGGCGCCACAGCGTCCGAAGAAGGCGATGCCATCATCGTCACTGGCTCACGCATTGTTATTCCGAACCTCGAATCGGCCAATCCCGTTTCGGTTCTGACCGGCGAGCAGGTTTTTGAACGCGGCGCGATCAACGTCGGCGACCAGCTCAACGATCTTCCGCAGCTGCGCAGCACCTATAGCCAGCAGAACTCGACCCGCTTTCTTGGAACGCGTGGTCTGAACCTGCTCGATCTTCGTGGCCTTGGCACGCAGCGCACACTCGTTCTCGTCAATGGCCGTCGTCACGTCGCGGGCGATGTTCTCTCGACGGGTGTTGCTCCGGATGTGAACACCATCCCAACCGATCTTATTGAACGCGTTGATGTGGTGACGGGTGGCGCGTCCTCGGTTTATGGTTCTGACGCCATCGCGGGCGTTGTGAACTTCATCTTGAAGGATAATTTCCAAGGCCTTTCGGCACGTGCGCAAGCGGGCGTTTCCAAATATGGCGACGCAGCAAATTATTATGCGTCCATCGTCGGCGGCCAAAATTTCGGCGCCGATGATCGCGGCAACATTGCGCTCAACCTCGAATATTCGCGCAGCGAGCCTTTTTATGCCAGCAACCGTCCGGCCTTTGACCAGAATGATGCATTTGTAACGACAGAAACAGATGCGGCTGGTTCGCCGAAAGGCGCAGCGGGTGGTTTTGACCGCACCTTCTTCCGCGATCTTCGTTCCGCAACGATTTCGCTCGGCGGTATGGTTGCTATTCGGTACCCCAATGCTGCCAACCAGCCTTGCGGCAATGATTATCTCGGCAACTCCTTCACCTGTGCCTTCCTGTTCCAGCCGGATGGCTCGCTTGTGCAGCAGGTTGGAACAGCGCGTGTCGGCCTTGCGCCGAACGCATCCTTTGTCGGGGGCAATGGCTATTCGGGCCGTGAAGATCGGCTTCTGACATTCCAGCCAAATCTGCAGCGCTATTCGGCTAACCTGCTGGCGCATTATGAATTTAGCCCCGCTTTCATTCCCTTTGTTGAGGCAAAATATTCGCGCAGCGAAGCCTTGGGGTCGCAGTCCGGGCCCTTCTTCTCTCAGGGAACAACGCTGAGCGACAGCGTTCGCGTGACGGGCTTTAATGACCAGTCCTTCTACAATACGGGTTCAAGCAGCGGCAATGTGAGCCGTGAAGGCGTCCGTCTGGACAACCCCTATATTGCGGCGTCCGCGCGCGCATTGCTGGTCCAGCAGCTGACAGCCGCCGTGAATGCGGGTGTGAACCCGAACACCGGCACGGCGCTATCGGCCGCGAACAAGGCACGCGCCTTGGCGCAGATTGCAGACGGCACGTTCCGCTTTGCACTGCGCCGCAACTGGCTTGACCTTGGGATTCGCGATGAAAAGTTCACACGTGAAACCTATCGTGCGGTTGTCGGTATTCGTGGTGAATTCAACGATGATTGGCGCTATGAATTGTCGGCCAACTATGGCGTCCACCAAGAAACCAACGTGATCCAAGGCAATATCAATCGCCAGCGTTATCTGCTGTCTGTTGATACGGTCCGCAATTCGGCTGGCCAAGTTGTGTGTCGTTCGCAAGTTGACCCGGCCTATTCCGGCACGGACCGCGGCGGCGCTGCCTCCGTGCTCGCTGCCGATATTGCCGCGTGCGTTCCGATCAATCCCTTTGGCCAAGGTTCAGCTTCTGCAGAGGCGCGCCGTTATCTAACGGTTGACTCGCTTGCCACAGGCAAGATCACGCAGTTTGATGCGCTTGGTTTTGTGTCGGGTGACACGAGCGGCTTTTTCAACCTGCCGGGCGGCCCTGTCGCTTTCTCCATCGGCGGGGAATATCGTCGCGAAACCAATGCCTATGAATTGGATGACCTGACTCAGGCGGGCTATGCCTTCTACAATGCAATCCCGGGTTTCTCGGCACCTGCATTTGAAGTCAAAGAAGCCTATGGTGAGCTGTATCTGCCGATCGTCAAGAACATGAAGTTCTTTGAAGAATTGTCGGTCAGAGGGTCTGGGCGCGTTGCCGACTATAATGGCGCAGCGGGCACAGTTTATGCCTATGGTGGGGAAGCCATCTGGGCCCCGGTTCGGGATATGACGCTGCGAGGCACATATTCGCGCTCGGTTCGTGCGCCAAACCTGCGGGCGCTCTATCAGCAACAAGGTCAGAACTTCGCACCGGGCTTTGGTGATCCTTGCTCGGCACGTAACTTGGCGCTTGGGTCTGCCAATCGCGCAGCCAATTGTGCCGCCGCTGGCCGTCCATCCGACTATGACTATGTCTATTCGTCATCGCTGGAAACGCTGAGCGGGGGCAATCCGAACCTTGAAGAGGAAACCTCGGATTCATGGACAGCGGGCGTTCGCCTTGAACCGCGCTGGATCCCTGGCCTGTCGATTTCGGCGGACTTCTATGACATTCAGGTCAAAAACCTGATTTCGTCGCTTGGGTCAGCTCAGCAAATTGCCAACCTGTGCTATGACTCTGCCTCGCTCGACAACCCCTTCTGCGGGTTCATTAAGCGTGCAGGTTCTTCTGGTGGTCCCCGCGGCGAAATACCGTTCCGCGTGCTCGAAGGTACGCTGCTGGTGTCGTCTGCCAACTTTGCGAAGTCCAAGGTTCGTGGGGTCGACGTTCAGGTCGATTACAACCACAATATCGGCATTGGCGACCTGTCTCTTGGCGTGATCTGGACACACCAGATCAAGAATGAGAGCTACACCAACCCGGCGAACGCAAACTTCGTAGACGTGTTTGTTGGCGAACTTGGCGACCCGCAGGATCAGGTCAATTTCGAAGCGCGCCTGAAGGTCAATAAGCTGACCTTGGGTTATGGTGCGCGTTGGATTGAGGGCATGTATCTGAACACCTATGAAGACTATAATTCGGTCAACGGTCTTCCGCCCGAAAATATCGATTTCGCCCCGATCAAGAAGTACGGGAACGTCATCTATAATGACGTCCGCGTTGCCTATGACCTGAACGCGCAGACCAACCTCTATGTCGGCATCGACAATGTGCTCGATAAGAAGCCGCCATATGGCCTGACAGGCGTTGGTGGTGGTTCGGGTATCTATGATATCCGTGGCCGTTACTTCTATGCTGGTGTTAAGAAGAAGTTCTAATCCAGCTGTGAATTGAACATGGAAAAGGGGTGGGGATGCGTCTCCGCCCCTTTTTCTTTGACCTTCAGAGTGAAGAAATCGTTCATGGACCTTCCCGTCGAGCAAGCGCAGCAAAAGCTGAATTTAGGAGAGGTGGACGCGGCCATCCGGATCGCAGAAGGTGCTGCACAGTCTGGCGATGCGGAGGCCTTGGCGCTGCTCGGCTCCTGGCGACTGATTGGCTATCCCCTGCCACGCGATCTGGCCTTGGCGCGGTCTTTATTGGCGCAGGCGGCGGAGGCCCGGCATGGGGGGGCGGCCTTGGCCTTGATTGCCCTTACAGCCAATGGCTCAGGTGGGCCGGCAGACTGGCAAGCGGCACTCACCCTCTTGCGCAAGACGGCTCAATGGGATGCAGAAGCGGCAGAGCATCTGCGCCTTCTGCAGGCGATGGACTTGGATGCCGATGGCTATCCAACGAACCCGGTCAAAGCTGAAACCATTAGTGAAACACCTTCCGCCCAATGCTTTCGGGCATTTCTAACCCCGGACGAATGCGCCCATATTGCCCGCGCAGGCCAAGACCTGCTGGAGCCATCGATGATTGTCGATCCGGTGAGCGGCAAGTTTCTGCCGCATCCCATTCGCACTTCGGCCGGCGCAACCTTGGGGCCAACGCGCGAATCCTTGCCCATTCAAGCGATACAGCGCCGTATTGCTGCTGCGACTCATATCCCCGTCGCGCAGGGGGAACCCTTTTCCCTGCTCCATTACGCGCCCGGTCAGCAATATCGGCTGCACGTCGATACACTTCCCGAACCCTGTAATCAGCGGGTGGCGACCGTCCTCCTCTATCTCAATCAAGGCTATGCGGGCGGGGAAACCTATTTTGAGGCGGGCGCGACCCGATTTCGGGGTCGCATTGGTGATGCGCTGTTCTTCTTAAACGTGGATGCGGCAGGCAGACCGGATACCAAGTCGCGCCATGCCGGATTGCCTGTTGCGCAAGGCACAAAATGGATGGCCACGCGTTGGTTGCGCGCGGGGCCTTTTGACCCCTGGTCCGTGAGTGGTGGAAATAACAGCTAGCGGTCGCTTCTTGAGAGATGCGCTGCCAGCGTCTTTGGCGGTGTGGAGGTGCAGGCACCTGACAACCACTAGTCTCTCGGCGCAAATTCCCTGATTTGCGGGAATTATCAGCGAATTTTGTAATTTCTGGGTCCGAAAATGGTTCTGGCGTGCTCAGATAAGCCCAGCATTCTGAGCATTATACGATCGAATCGGCGTTTTCCAGAACAGGGAATTTAATCTGATTATCAGGGAAGGTCGTTTTTAGGATCAGCGAGCAAAAATTCTTAAATATCGGAAAGTGAATTAATTTTCACTTAATTGTTAAAAAATACCGTTATGTTGATACATCAGAAATAGTGAAATTTCTAATAAAACAAATCCGACGTTTTATGGTTGAAATTCCATGATGTTGTTCAGATATGGCCGGTCAGTGATTTTTCGTCACCAATTCTTTGGCGGTCTATGATTTGTAACACGGGGGGATTTCATGCCCAGATTTGTTTCGGAAGTTATTGAGCGGGATGTCGCTTCGCTTAAACCTTATGCACGCAATGCGCGGACGCATTCAAAGAGGCAGATAAAGCAAATTGCTGAGAGCATAGAGCGCTTTGGCTTTGTGAACCCAGTCCTTGTCGGTGATGATGGCACGATCATTGCGGGTCATGGCAGGGTCGATGCTGCCAGGTTGTTGGGGCTTCGCGCAGTTCCAACACTTGCTCTGTCCCATTTAACGGAAGCTGAGAAGCGAGCCTATGTGATCGCAGACAATAAGCTTGCTCTCAACGCGGGCTGGGATCGCGAAATTCTGGCGATTGAGTTGCAGGGTCTTATTGATCTTGATTTCGAGGTTGAATTGACGGGCTTTAGCCTTGCTGAAATCGATCTTGTTTTGGACGAGGCGGGAGAAGCCGATCCCAATGTGCCTGACAGCGCGGAGGATATATTCGCTGTAGTTGCGGGCCCGGCCATCTCGAGGCGGGGTGATCTTTGGATCATGGGCCGACACAAGCTCATCTGCGGCGATGCGCGAGACACTTCTGATTATGCCCGGCTGCTAGGATTTAAGCGGGTGGACATGGTGTTTACTGATCCGCCCTATAACGTTTCGATTGATGGAAATGTATGCGGGCTTGGCACGGTGCGGCATCGGGAGTTTGCATTTGCTTCTGGCGAGATGAGCCAGATGCAGTTCACACGGTTTCTTGAGGACAGCCTAGGCCCAATGGCCTCTGTAATGCGCGATGGCGCGATCGCCTTTGTCTGTATGGACTGGCGGCACATGGAGGAACTCCTCACGGCCGGAAAGTCCGTGTTTACTGAACTCAAGAATCTTGTGGTCTGGAACAAGACCAATGGCGGGATGGGAGCTTTTTACCGGTCAAAGCATGAACTCATTTTCGTGTTTAAGCAGGGCACTGCTCCTCATACGAACAGCTTTGGCCTTGGTGAGACAGGTCGATACCGCACCAATGTCTGGGACTATGCGGGGATCAGCAGCATAAGCGCCAGCCGCTCAGAAGAATTGGCCATGCACCCGACAGTAAAGCCGGTTGCGCTCATTGCTGATGCTATCCGGGATTGCTCGAAACGTGGCGAGATAATTCTAGATGGATTTGGCGGATCGGGCTCGACGCTTATTGCCGCTGAAAAGGCGGGGCGTTCCGCGCGGCTCATCGAATATGATCCGATCTACTGCGATACGATTGTTCGAAGATGGCAAGCATATAGTGGGAAGGATGCCCGCCTTGCCGGCTGCGACAGTGTTTTCGATGACATTGCCGAGGCGCGTCTAGATACACCCGCTTTCATGGAGGTGTCGCAATGAACGGCAATGGAGAGCACGGTAAGTCGAATGGTGATTTAGTTCCCTACGCAGTTGGCTATGGCAAGCCGCCTTCCGACTATAAGTTTCAAAAGGGGCATTCAGGCAATCCCAAAGGACGGCCTAAAAAGGCCAAAAGGATAGAGAGTAAAGTCGACATAGGGATCGGATTGAAGGCCGCGGAGGAGTATCTGCGGCTGGAAGCTTATAGGCCTGTGACTGTGCGTGAAGGCGATAAGGTTGTTGAGCTTCCCGCAATTCAGGCAGTGTTTCGGGCGATGAGCGTTGCTGCAATAAAAGGTGATCGGCACACGCAAAAGGCATTGGTTGAGATGATCGCAAGGGTCGAGGCTAATGACCACGCAATCCTGCTGCAAGCATTTGACAGGGCGGTAGACTATAAAATGGCCTGGGAGCGTGAAATCGATCGCTGCCGAACAGCCGGGTTGCCCGAACCTGATCCCGTCCCGCATCCCGAAGATATGGTTATTGATATGAGTCGCGGCGAAGTCAGAGTTGAGGGACCTAAAACCAAAGAGCAGAAGGAGCAGTTGGAGCAGATCCTCCAGCTCAGAGACGAAGCGCAAGCTGATGTGATTTGTTACGCGAGCAAGTATGAGCAGGCGTCTAGTGCAGACCTTCGGGAGGAATATCTGGAACGCTGGCATTTCGAACAGCGCATGTTTGACACCCTTAACGACGTTGTTCCCAAACGCTGCAAGGCCAGTCTTGAGAGCCGATCTTACGCGCCGGGGGCGTCTAGCGAGGGAACGACGCTCGAAGATCTTGAATGAATGATATGCCTGCTTACGGCGGTCCCAATTTCTATTTTAGAAATGGTCAAGGCAGGGGCAGACGATAAGGCGAATAAGATTTCAGAAGAACTGATTATTGGCGTGCTTAAGGAGGCCACGGCAGGAGCCAAGGCGGTCTATCTTTCCCTTCCTCGGTCAATCGAGGTACGAGCCATCCCCAGCGTAGACATGGCTCTGAATCGCTGGAAGCCAAAGCGGATCGCGAGGAAGGAAGCCAGCACTCTTCCGCAGGTAAACCGACAACCTGACCTGCGGGAATGCCTGATAGTCCCTACCACTCCATAAAATCATTCTGCTTAACCGTAAGTTTGATCAAACTTTCTTGATAGGTCGCAACTCTCTACACGGAACCCCATTCCCTTCTCAAGGTAACGAGACGCCTCATTTCTTGGCATTTATGGTCATCGGCGTTCGATCATTTTGGCTGGCAGGTTTCAATAACAGCCTACGATACCAGCGGACTAAATCGCTGCGACAATTGCCTTCGGCAACTATTAAGTTGTCATCAAGATGCCATGTGAACGTCATTCTGGTGAAACGTCCCCTGCCTAAAATCAACTACACTTTGTAGCTATTTGGGGGATCCATGCTTTACACTCGTTCGTCTCTGCGCGTCTGCAGCTTCAAAGGCTTCTTGCTTTGCTCGGCGGTTTTCGTCGGCGGCATAAATGCAACTCCGGCAATGTCGGCGGATGTCGCGCAAGACGAAATCATCGTGACGGGCGCGCGCCCAATTGCTGAGTCAGAGGCAGCGGCGCTTCAAGTTCAAAAGAACGCGGATTCGCTCGTCACTGTCGCAGCCTCCGACTCGGTCGGCCGCTTGCCGGATCAGAACATCGCACAAGCTGCAGGCCGCCTGCCGGGCGTCGCGGTTGAACGCGATCAAGGCCAGGCCCGTTACATCTCGCTTCGTGGTGCCCCGAATTACTGGACGACATTGTCGTTTGACGGGATCAACGTTGTCAGCCCGGAAGGCCGTGACGCGCGTTTTGACTCCATCCCTTCCGCCATCGCATCGCAAATCATCGTGTCCAAAGCCGTTACGCCGGACATGCCGGGCGAGACAGTTTCCGGGAACGTAAATGTGATCACCCGTTCGGCATTTGACTATTCCGGCCTTCACGTTGCCGGCAAGGCTGGCGCAGGCATCGCAGAGCTTGGCGATCGCAAGCAATATGAAGGCTCGCTTGTTGTGTCAGACCGCTTCAAGGCGGGTGAAGGCGAAATTGGTATTCTGGTGTCGGGCACCTTCTATGAGCGCGGCATGATCACCGACAATTTCGAAACCGATTATGAACGCGTTTCGCAAGATCAACGCCCGGGAAGCGCGTCCCGCTTTTGGGCGCATGAAACCGAGAACAAACTCTACCGTTTGACGCGCCGCAATTGGTCTGCTTCGGGCCGTCTGGATTGGAAACCCGATAGCGCCAACACAATCTCGCTGCGGTCGGTTTACACAATCTTCAAGGACGATGAATCGCGTGACAATTTCCGTTTCGACCTTGACGATCGACAGAGCGATCTGACCACCAATACTGCAGCATGCACGATCGCGGCAAACACAACGCCTACCAACACGGGCTATGCCGATGTATGTATCGGCAACACGCCGTCCCAAGGAACGGTTTATGGCATCGACATTCGTCAACGCTCCACCTTGCGTGCATTCCGTCAGTCGATCTTCACCAATACGCTGACCGGCGATCATGAGTTTTCGGAAGGCTGGAAGCTCACATGGCTCGGAAACTTTACTGAATCTAAGGATGATCGTTCGGTCGTCGGAGAAGCCAGCTGGGATAGCCCAAGCACACGCTCCTTGCGCCCCACGGTTTCCTATGACTTCACAGACCCCAATGCGGGCGCCCTACGCCTGTTCAACACGGTCCAGCTTTCCAGCCCGACCCGATATCAGGCTGGTACGGCCGTGACCGCCATCGATACCTTTACCAAGCCTCTTTCGTCCTTGACGATCCTAGACGCGGTGGACACGACCAAGGCCTATACGGGCAAGCTGGTACTCGCCCGCGAAACGGAATTTTTTGGCGGCGAGGCGACGTTCCGCGCGGGGTTCCAGTTCGACCAGCGCACCAAGACAGTGGATGAAAGCGAGATTAGGCTCACAACAGCAGCCCAGTTTACAACGGCGGGGATCCCGACAGACTATAACCAATTCTCGCTCGACCAGCCCTTCCTCGGCAAAATTCCGATGGGATATACGTTCCGCTATTTCGATACGGACAAGATGGAGCAGGTCTCCGCGACCGCGCGCAAGAACTTCACGTTTGTGCCAAATACCGGCAATATCTTTGATGTTCGTGAACAAATTTATGCCGGCTTCCTGATGGGCAATGCCAAGTTTGACTGGGGTTCTGCCGTTGGTGGTGTTCGTGTTGAGCACGTCAAGAACCGGGGCGTCGCTGTCGGGACAATCGCGGGCGTTAGCGGCCCGGTAACGGCGGAATCGAGCCAGACCCTCGTTTTCCCCAGCATGCACGTCAACTATAATGTGGACGATACCAAGAAGCTGCGCCTCTCCTTCAATTCTGGCGCGGCCCGTGCGGATTATGATCAGCTTCGGCCAAACGTCACTGTCAACGACTCCAACCAGAGCATCTCTGGCGGCAATCCGGCCGTCAAGCCGGAGCGCGCTTATGGCGTCGATGCCTATTTCGAATGGTATATGAAGCCGCAGGGCTATTTGATGGCAGGTGTATTCGCAAAGAAGGTGAAGGATGTCCTTTACCGCGAAACCCGCACATTCGGGTCGGACGCACTGAACAGCAACAATGTTGATCGTTCGGCCTATACCTTCTCGGGAATTACCAATGGCGGCGACGGACGCATTTATGGTTTTGAAGCTGCCGCCCAGCTTCAGTTGGAACCTTGGACGAGTTCGCTTGGCCTGCCGGACTGGATGGGTGGATTTGGCGTCACTGCCAACTTCATCCTCAACGACAGCGAAGTGACGAAGCCAGCCATTGGTTCGGTGCCAGCCCGAAAGGTACGCCTGCCGGGCACGTCCGACGTCGTTTACAACATTGGGGGCTATTATGAAAAATATGGCCTCTCAATGCGTCTCCAATATCAAAAGCGCAGCACTTGGTTGGATGGCATCGCTGATGATTTGACGGATGCGGGCGACACTTATTGGGCTGCAGATGATGAACTCGATTTCTCGATACGCTATGTAATCTCTGAGAATGTCGAAGTCTTTGCCGATGCGACCAACTTACTGGACCAGGCGGGCCGTCGCTACTCAGAGCCTGGCAATTTGCTGACGGCGACAGGCACACCCGCGCCAGCGAGCACAAACCAGACAATCGAATGGGAACGGTTCGGCCGTCGCTACAGCGGCGGTGTTCGGGTGACATTCTGATACATATGTCGCCCGCCCTGGCCTTCGCGCTAATCTGGGCAGCCCCCGTGGCTGTCCAGAAACTGCCGGTCACTGCCCAAGTGACCGCGCGGGCAGAGACAGTCCCTGTCGGCACGGCCAACGACGATGCCGCAGATGATCCGGCGATCTGGCACAATAGGGCGCGGCCCCAAGCCAGCCTGATCGTGGCGACCGACAAAAAGGCCGGGCTTTATATCTATGGCCTTGATGGCCAAGTGAAGAGCTTCATTCCGGCCGGCCGGGTGAATAATGTTGCCTTGGTAAATATGGGAAAAAGCGGCGTGATCGTCGCCGCGAGTGACCGCAACGATCAGGCTCAGGCGTTGATCCAGCTGTATCGTCTTGATACCAGCACGGGGTCACTGGTCAGCTTGGGGGCTGTGCCCGGCGGCGCGGGTGAAGCCTATGGCCTGTGCCTGTGGCGCGACGGGTCGTGGCTCAACGCCTATTCGGTGCTGAAGCACGGGGCGATCCACCAACTGCGGATCGACCTGAAAGACGCGCCGATCGCAAACGAAGTCCGCAAGCTGCAATTGGCTACTCAGACCGAAGGCTGCGTTGTCGACCCACGCAGCCGCAAACTTTATGTGGGAGAGGAAGCGCGCGGGGTCTGGGCCTTTGATGCCCGCGCCGATGGCCCGATGGACGGTCAGTTGATCGCCGCAGTTGATAATGCCCAATTGGTCGCAGATGTCGAAGGGCTGGCGATCATGCCGACAGGTCCGCAGGGCGGCTGGCTCGTCGTCTCTAGCCAGGGCGACAATGGCTTTGCCCTTTACCGCCTGCCGGATCACCGCCCGCTTGGCCGTTTCCGGGTGACCGCGGGCATTGTTGGCAGTGTGGAGGAAACCGACGGGATCGATGTTCATCCCGGTTCTTTTGGACGCCAATTCCCCAACGGACTTTTCGTCGCGCAAGACGGACATAACGATCCATCCGCGCAGAACTTCAAACTGGTCTCTTGGCGCGATATCCTGCGCGCCCTAAAGGCAGCCGATAAAGAGATGCCGCAATGACATTGACCCGCCGCGGCTTTGCCGCATCCAGCATTGCCGCCCTTGCCATTGGCGGCTGCGCTCGGATGGTATCGGCGCAGGCGAGCGACAGCTATCGCAACGAAGTACCGGGCTATGGCCCGCTGGTCGCAGACCCCGCGGGCTATTTTGACCTGCCGCAGGGCTTTTCCTACCGCGTGCTGGCCAAGGCAGGTCAGGTCATGGACGATGGCTTTATCGCACCGGACAATTTCGATGGCATGGGCTGCTTCCTCCTCCCCAATGGCAAGCTAGCATTGGTCCGCAATCACGAGCTGAGCCTCGGGAAAGAATTAAAGGGACCAGCCGGCTCTGATCCGACGCTAGAGGCGCGGCTGGCCGCGTCCGCATATTTTGATCGCGGAGAGGAAGGACGCGTGCTTCCGGGCGGCACGACCACGCTGGTGCTAGATGCTCGCGGAGAAAACGTCCTTCGCCAGCACTTGTCGCTTGCAGGCACCTCCACCAACTGCGCAGGCGGGGTTACGCCTTGGGGGTCCTGGCTGACGTGCGAGGAAACGGTGATCGCTGCGCCACGCACTGGCTATTCCCATGGCTGGGTGTTCGAAGTGCCCGCGAGCGCCGAAGGATTGGTTCCGCCTGTCCCGCTTAAGGCCATGGGCCGCTTTCGGCACGAAGCCGCCGCGGTCGATCCGTGCACCGGCATCATCTATCAGACCGAAGATCAGGATGACGGCCTCTTCTATCGCTTCATTCCCAAGGTGCGCGGCAAGTTGGCTGAGGGTGGTCGGCTTCAGGCTTTGGCTTTTGTCGATGGCCACCGAGATAGCCGCAACTGGACCACAGCCGATTTTGTGGCGCGCAGCACGCGCGCTGTGCGCTGGATCGATCTCGACGATGTCGAAAGCCCAAAGGATGACCTGCGCCAGCGCGGCCATGCATCTGGGGCCGTTCGCTTTGCTCGCGGCGAGGGAATTCATCTTGGTCGCGGGGCACGCGGCGAGGTGGAGTTCTTCTTCACCTGCACATCCGGCGGGGCGGGCCGCTTTGGTCAGATCATGCGCTATGTCCCTTCGCCGACTGAGGGTCGGCCGGAAGAAGCAAAGCAGCCTGGCCAGTTGGAGCTATTCCATGAGTCCAAAGACCCGCTGCTGATGGACTATGCGGACAATCTGGCAGTTGCCCCCTGGGGCCATCTGATTATCTGTGAGGACCGCTCCGGCAACAAGATCAACCACCTTCGCGGTGTGACGCCAGAGGGGCAAAGCTATACCTTGGCGCGGCTGAATGCCGACACGGAATTGGCCGGGGCCTGTTTCTCGCCGGATGGAGAAACCCTTTTTGTTAATGCCTATGCGCCGGGGCGGACTTTAGCGATCACCGGGCCTTGGGGGCATGCTCCTTTAGACCTAGTCTAATTGATCACGCGCCCGGCTGGATTTTGAAGCCGAAGGAATGCGCGGCCGCCCCCTGAGAGCTCTCTTGCGTTCCGCCTTTGCATCAACCTGCAATCGCCCTTCCACTGCGCCCCAGATGGCGCGCATCGCCTCTGCGGACCGAGATGTGCGCGCAAAAGCTTGGATGGGCGCTCGCTTGACCGCCATCTGCTCAACACTGGTCGCGTGCGGGATGGCGGGCCAATCAGGATGGTCTTCAAGAAAGGCTCGGTGAAGCGACTTGCGGGTATCAACCATCGATATGACCGGCATAACGTCCGGCCCCTTGCTGCCGCGCTCCGCCAGATAGAATGTCATCTGATCCAGCGCCCTTAATCCCAAGGGGGTTGGAACGACGGGGGCGATGAGAAGATCTGCGGCCTTGAACACCTGATCACTGAGTTCGCTCAGCCCAGGTGGACAATCAAGAATGATGCGATCGTAGAGCGGCAAGAGATCCTGCAAGATTTTAAAAAGGCGTTTCGGCTTCCCGGCATCCAGCAGCAGGCGCTCAACTGCCCGCAGCGAGGGATCCGCCCCCAATATGTCGAGCTTTGGCCAATGTGACGGCGTAATAAGCTTTGCAGGAGCAACCTCTCGCTCGAAGATCGCCTTGGCAGCCCGGCCATGCCCCTTTTCGTCACAAAGGAAGGACGCTGATCCTTGAGCGTCCAAATCCCATAACAGTGTCCGATGGCCAGCGCACATTGCAGAGACCGCTGCCAGATTAAAGGCAAGGGATGTTTTCCCAACACCACCCTTGATGCTGTAAATTGCGATGATTTTCGTCATTGCTGCCGTCCTGATCAGTGGAAAGAAGTTTCGCCTAAACTTCCTCTCCACGCCTCATAAAGGCTCTGCGTGCAGCATTCGAGACTTAAAGGGCGCAACAAGAAAACGTTAACGGCATCGTCATCGACTAGGACGAACGCTGGATTATGCTGAGGAAATTCCAGACTGGAGACCCGGATCTAAGCCCGCAGGCACAGGTATATCTGACGCGCTGGCGTTCAATGCCTCCAAAAGAGCGCGTTCAAACTGCCTGGCACTGGCTTCCCAGCCAAAAGATTGACCCAAAACAGCGGCGTCAACGCGTTTGATCTTGAGCGCTTTTGTAATTGCCCGATCAAGATTGGCATCAACCGCGCCTGCGACATTCACGCGCCTATGTATTCCGCCGCGACCATCCAGGCCTAATATATCGAGAGGCCCAGCTATCGGAAATGCAGCCACAGGCACCCCACAGGCGAGCGCCTCAATAATGACCAATCCAAAGGTATCGGTTATACTTGGAAAAACAAATACGTCTGCCGCAGCATAAGCGCTGGCGAGTGCATCGCCAGAAAGAGTGCCCATGAAAATGGCGTTGGGGTAACGCCGTTGCAGATCGGATTTTGCAGGCCCATCACCCACCACTACATGCGTGCCAGTGGTCGGGCAGGACAGAAATGCCTCTAGGTTTTTTTCAACGGCCACCCTGCCAACCGAGAGCAGGATCGGCCGCTGAACGTTCTCCAATTGTGGATGCGGGAATAGGCGCGGTCGAAAGACCTTCTGATCTATCCCTCTCGACCATTGCCGCGTGTGGTTTATGCCACGTGTTGCAAGCTCTGCCTGCAGGCTTGGGGTTGCAACCAAGACGGATCGGGAAGGGGCATGAAAGCGGCGCATCACGGGCCAAAATCTCTCCGCAGAAAGGCCAGTTCGAACCGCAAGATAATCTGGAAAGCGCGTGTGAAAGGCCGTCGTGAACGGAATATTGTGCATCCTGCACCAGCGACGTGCGCTCCACCCAATGGGTCCCTCGGTTGCGATATGCACAATGTCTGGCGCGAAGTTTCGCAGAGATCTTCGAACGCCAGAGCGCGGCAACAACGCCAGCCGTATTTCATCATAGCCCGGACAAGGAATATTGGTGAACTGATCGGGGGAGATGACGTGCACCTCATGCCCAAATTGCCTTAAATGGCTGACGGTTTCTGTTAGGGTGCGGACGACGCCATTAACTTGTGGCGCCCATGCGTCTGTCGCCAGCGCAATCCTCACGCCGCCACTGCCTTGGCCTTGACGTTTTGAGCGTTGCTCCGCGCCCGCAAATGTGCGGCCCAGTCGAGCAAATGCATATGGCCATCATGATCTTCGACTAATGCCGTGCAGCTCTCCACCCAGTCGCCATCATTATAATAGATGATGCCATCCATATCGCGGATTTCGGCGCTGTGAATATGTCCGCAAACGACCCCATCAACACCTCGGTTGGCGGCTTCACGTGCGACAACAGTTTCATATTCGGTGATAAATTGAACTGCGTTTTTGACCTTCTTTTTCAGATGGGCAGAGAGCGACCAATAGGGCAACTGAAATCTGCGGCGGACAGCATTGAGCAATTGGTTGGCTTTGAGGAGCAAGGTATAAGCTTGATCCCCAAGAAAGGCGAGCCAGCGGGCATACATCACAACCCCGTCGAACATATCGCCATGCACCACCATGAGGCGCCGCCCATCGGCAGTCTCGTGAATAGCCTCTAGCGCGATCTCAACACCGCCAAAGGTCAGCCCTGCATAATCGCGCATCATCTCATCATGATTGCCGGGAATGTAAACGACGCGCGTGCCCTTACGCGCAAGCTTAAGAACGCGCCGGACAACTTCATTATGCGAAGCGGGCCAGAACCAGCCTTTGCGCAGCCGCCACCCGTCAATGATATCGCCAACCAAATACAAGGTCTCACATTCAATTGAATGGAGAAAATCAATCAGGAGATCGGCATTGCATCCAGCCGTGCCGAGATGAATATCCGAAATCCATGCAGTACGATAACGCTGCTTTGGAACAAAACTGCGCGGCTCCGGTTCAGAAAACCAAGTCGGCTCAAATGGAATGCCTGCTAGCCGCCCATCACGCGTGACTTCCAACGCATGTGTCATTGCACTTATCCCCCAAACCCAATCGATGGTTCCCTAAAAGCACGGGCGTGTGACTTTGGAATGGCAGCGCAATGACAGTTTAGGGACTGTCCATCACATCGAGCGGTGCGACCTCTGCCTTTGGCAAGGGAGCACCCAAAATCTGGGCAATTGTCGGGGCAATCGACCGCATATCGATGATGCCAAGGTCTTGCCCTTTGCGAATATCTGGGCCCATGATCATGAAGGCAGAGCGCATAGCGGGTTCATCGGCAAAATACCCATGTGTCCCGCGATTTGATGTCTTGGAGATAAGCGGTGCATTGGCCCCCTTATACCCTCCTGCGGCTGCCCCGGGTTTGAAGCCAATGTAAAACTTAGCATCGGGGTTGCCGCCCTTGGCCTGGATCTCAGATTGCGTCAGAATCCGGTCAATCTTTAGCTCAGGGTTTTTCTTCAAATCGGCAAGCACGCCGGCGACCTGTTGTTCCAACTTCGGATCAGCGGCATCAGCCAATATAATCGCCGCCGACCCGCCCGATGGCCAGGGCATCGCCTGCCACGACGTGACTTTGTTTTGAGCATCAACCTTGATCAACCCCGCATCGATGAAGGCCCGGAACAAATTTACCTCTGTGTCGAGCGCAGCAAAGCCATGATCAGAAGCGATTGTAATGACGGCGTCTGGATGGGCTTCCATCTGCGCTGCGACCAGCTTACCGATCAACACATCAATCCGCTCTAAAACTTTGTATGCCGCTGGGCTTGCTGGGCCTTCAAGATGCTGTTCATGGTCGAGCGCCGTCAGATAAACTGTCATGAATTCTGGCTGGTGTTTGCCAATCAAATTCACTGCAAACTGCGCGCGATTTTCATCGGCATCAATGCTTTCATCAATACCCGCCGCATAGGCTGGGCCATTGGTCCTTAACTGGCTAAGCAACTTCGGTGTCGCGAGGGCACTAAGAAGCTTCGCATCATCTTCATGGCCCGTGCGCCAAATCTGGGGCAGGTTCCAGCGGATCGAGCGAACCCCAACGCTGACAGGCCAATGGACATTTGCAGTCGACAATCCGACCTTTGCGGCCGCGTCCCACAAGGTATCGCGATTGATATCGCTGCCATACCAAAACCAACCGGTTTGATTAATCTGGAGCGGGTCAAAGCTTGTGTTCGAGACGATTCCATGGCGCGCAGGGGCTGCGCCCGTCAATAATGTCGTATGGCTCGGATAGGTGACTGTAGGCAAAACACCCTGCACGCCTCTGGCCGAGCTTCCTTCATCCATGAACCGTCGCAGATGAGGAATATTGATGTTTTTGTCCTTCGCCTCTCGCACATCGACGGGCCGAAGCCCGTCAATGGCGATCAGCAGGACTGGCGCACCCCAGGCAGCTCCAGATACCGAGGAGAGGAGGGAGACTGCGACTAGCGTGGTGCGCCAGCCCTTCATCAGAAGCCGACCTTCAGCGAGACGAAGATCTGCTGCGGCGCCCCAGCAAGGAGCGTCTGGTTATCACCACGGCTACCAAAGCCGTTTGACCCAATTGTCGCCACATAGTTGCGATCGAACAAGTTGGTGGCGTTCAGCTGAACCTCAACTGGCTTGCGAAGGCCAGCATCAAAACGATAGCCGATCGTCGCGTCCACAAGAGCCCGAGCCGGAACGGACTTGTCATTTTCATAGGTGAAGTACCGCTTCGACATGTAATTGACGGCAACCCGACCAAAGAACGCGTCATTGTCATAGGCCACTTCACCCCGGATCAGCTGCTTGGGCGTATCAACAACCGTCTTGTCCTTGGTCGCCGTCACCACGGCACCGAGCGCGTTCACAACATCGTTGCGATAGGTCGTGTCGTTATAGCTATAAGAGACAAACAGGCTGAGGCCGCCGCCCAAGCGAACATCACCCGCCGCTTCAAAGCCAAGCGCGCGGACATCGCCCACATTCTGCAATACCGCTGGATTGCCGACAATGCCGGCCCCCGTCGAAAGGCCGAGGAGACGATTGCGGAAGTTCACATAATAGACGCCAACCGTGCCGTTAAAGCTGCGGTTATTGAACCGCGCGCCCAGCTCATATGTGTCGGACTCTTCCGGCTTTAGCGTGCCCTTGATCGCATCAAAGCCAGCCTGCGTCGTCGAGAACGGGCCGCTTGTCGTCGACGAGACAAAGGCGCGCGTGACCTGCGTGAAGCCGCCGAACAGCTCTGCATTATTGCTCAGCTTATAAGCAGCGCCAACATGCGGCTGGAACCAATCCTGCGTCTTGATCTTGCCCGTGGCACGCCCACCCGCCGTGACAGGCGACGAGTTGTTATCAACCTTAAAGCCCTTCCAGCCCAAGTTGATTGTCGCATTGCCCAAAGTGATCTTGTCCTGCACATAATATTGCAGCGTATCGGTCGTGAAGTTGAACTCCCACTGGGTGAAGAAGGGGTTCGTCATGAACTTCAGATGGTCACGGCCCGGCTCTGTCCGGCTGGTATAGGCGTAGAAGCGGCGCGCTTGGTTGAACTTGTTATTCTCAAACCAAAGCCCGGCTGTCACCGCGTGATCGCCCAGATCTGCATTTAGGCTGCTGAACACGCCTTTGCGCTTCATGTCATATTCGGTTGTGCGGACCGACATTGGAACGCCCGTCGGGCTATTGACATAGGGGGTACCCCAGGTGCCCTGACCATCATTTTCGTGATAATAGCCCTTGACCTTCAGCGTCACCATGTCCGCCAAAGAGGCGGTCAGACCTAACGCGGCGACCATATCCTTACGAAGGCCAGAAGCGTCATAATAGGCATCATCTGCTGACGTGATTGGGGACGGATAGACTTTACCCGCACTTGCATTCAGCGGAGTTGTCGTTGCGCCAAGGTTTGCCCCAACATCGGCAACGAGAATAGCCTTTGCATATTGCGACGGGCCAAAATTGTCCCAGCTATACCCAAGCGTATTGATCTGCGCGAGCGAGAGATCCTGATAATCCTGCTCTGCCCGGTCAGAATAGCTGACATAGGCATCAACTTCCGCGCCGCCGACAGGCATGATGGCTTTGGCGTTCAGCATCATCGTTTTCTGCTCGCCTTCACCCTTCCACTTATCGGTCTTGTGATATTGGGCAGAGACATAGCCCCGCGCGCCATCCTCTTGACCTGCGGCGAGACGCACGAAGCTGCGCATCGTGTTTTCCGTGCCATAGGTCAGACCAACATCAGCACCCAGAACATCCTTGGGGTCAACCGATTGGAACTCCAAGGTACCGCCGAGATTGTTGGTTGACTGGGTTCCAATGGAGCCAGCGCCTTGTGACACGCGCGTCACCGCAATATTCTCCGGCGAAATCGCGCGCGAGACATGCAGGCCATTATGGTTGCCATAGGTCATGTCGCCCAGCGGAATGCCATCCAGCGTGAAACCCAATTGGTTCTGGTTAAAGCCACGGATTGTGACGCGCGTCGACCATTCATAATTACCAAAAGGATCTGCCGATTGAAAATTGACGCTTGGCAGCTTCTCAATGGCTTTCAGCGGGCTGGTACCTGCTGCAAGAACTCCCAAATCGTCATTCGACAGCTCTTGAACTTGGCGCGTTTCGCCACGACCAATGACAATGATTTCAGCCGACGAATTTTCCTCGACCGCCTCAGCCGGGCTTGTCTGCGCCAAGGCAGGCGTGGCGATGATGGCTGTGCTCGCGAGCAGGAATATAGAAATTGAACGCATGTGTACTTCCCCCAAAGGTGGTTATTGTGCAAGCGCTCAATTAGGCTTGGTTTATGACACCTGGATGCTTTTTACATGACATTTAAAAGTCATGGCGCTGGATCTTTTGAGCATGCTTCATTGCCGGTGCCATTTAACGCATTTTGGAAAAATGGAGATCCAAATACGATGGCTCTCCCAGCTGCTTCGAATCCCTGTTCGAGGTGATCCGTCTCATCCTAAGGATGTATGACCTGTTTAGACTTTTGATGCGGAACGTTTAGCATCCGATGCTCGAGAGTCAGATCACTTGCCAAGACAAAGCCAACCTAAATTTAACGCAAATGCGATCAAACGAGCAAAATCGTATGTAGGTAGGAAGCGTAGGTCCCGTCTTTCAGTAACGGGGGCACTGCTAGGGTACGGTCTCGATTTTCGGAGTTTTGATACAGGGTGGGGAGTGTTCTCGCGATCCAACTATTGGGACGCGTTTTTTGGAATTCTTGCCATATGCTTATAAAATCTCGGATTTCTGGGAATAAGTGGCGGTCGGAAGTCGACCGGCGTCGAACCTTCTCTGGAGTATAACATATGGATCTTAAGCCATAACAAGAATATTTCTAATACAGCCATCGACCATAGGGCGCTCAAATTGAGCGTGAACTTGGGGGGAGGGTGTCAAGGATCTGAGGAGGCACCCTCATGTCAAAACGTTGTTACCAAATCTTATCCGCTCTCAACGAATAAAGCTGGTGTGGAAATTCACCCCCAATCATTTTCTTGCAGTCATGCATTGAATTTGGCGAGGTCCAGGATAGTGATCTGACGGTAACCAGTTTCTGCCAGCCCAAGTCGTCAACGCGATTTTAGGGCGTGCACTGATCTACCCCTTCTGAGTGGCCCAATTTCTATTTTAGAATTGGCCACGAAGGAGGAATGAAACGGCAAGGAAGCACAAGCCGGAGGAGATCATCGGCAAGACGCTCTACATCACACCCGGCAGCCCATGGGAGAAAGGCTACTGCGAGAGCTTTAATGGCTCGATGCGTGATGAGCTCTTGAATGGGGATATCTTTTACACTCTGGCTGAGGCAAAGATCCTGATCGAAGCTTGGCGGCGGCATTACAACACCGCCAGTCCGCACAGCTCGCTTGGCTATCGGCCGCCGGCTCCCGAAGCGGCAACGCCGCCATGGCCGCCCTCCGGTTCCGCTTCGCTCCACCAACGGTCACCCATGGCGCAGGAGGCAATCTTGCACTAACAAACAACACGGACCACTCAGTGGGGGCTGGTCATCATTTTCGGCACTGGGTAATATTTGCAGCCGGGCCTTGTCGCTGCACAGTCAGGTCACCGCTGCGCTGGCAGCTGCGCCTCAGTTGGCCACGCTATTTCAACCCGCAGCAGACCCTCAAAGTTCCCTTGGCGATCAGTTAAAAGCAGTTGCGAGCCAGATATGCAGTCAGCCAGCAACTTGGCATCAAACGCCAAGTCTTTTTTGTGTCGACGGGTAGGTTTGATACGCACGATAACCTTTGAACACTGCATCCGCTGTTAATGGCCAATTTGGGGGAAGCGCTGCGCGCTTTTTATGATGCCACCTTAGAATTAGGGGTTTCCAACCAAGTAACCACCTTTACAGCCTCAGATTTTGGTCGTGCACTGACCGCCAATAATGATGGATCTGACTATGGCTTGGGGCAGCATGCATTTTGTGTTGGGGGGAACGGTAAAGGGCCGCCGATATTATGGAATTAATCCCGTATTGACGCATAATGGCCCTGACGATATCGGGCAGGGCCCGTCTCATCCCCACAACGTCCGTCGATCAGTGTGCCGCTGCACCTGCAACCTGGTTTGGTGTCAGTGCATCGGACTTGTCGCTAGTCCTGCCGAATATTGCAAATTTTGCCGGCTCGCCGCAGGGGCTAAATCTCGGCTTCCTCTCATAAGCCTAAATGGCCCCTAATACATGGCGCAGCCATTGTCTGGATTGGCTCTGCAGCACTTGACGTGTTGGAGCTATTCCCATGCAGGCTATCTGAGCTCAAACACCTTTGCGTTTCATTGAAGTGTAGCAAACGCTGCATATTCCTTACCAACGGCGAAGGATAACAATTGAGCGTTAGATAATGACAACTGTCTTTGTTTTTGAGCCTCATCCGCAAATGCTAATAGATTTGCTCAAAAAGCGACCTTTCTGGGATTTTATCGCGCTGTCTAATCAGCCGTTAGACATGGATATTCCTTCCAATAGTTGGGCCTTCTTTGAGTGGTATGCAGATGGCGTCTTTGTTTTAAACTTGTGTAGAATGCTTCGTCAGCGAGATAAGACAGAAACATTGAATCTCAATGTTGCATTAAGCGCCGAAGCATTAGCCCACTATGGTTCTTATCTTCAAACCATTGGGATCGATGTTCTGCGGGGTCCGTTGGATGCGCAACGGATCATAGATCAAATCGAGAGTGCTCCCGGTTTCGAAGCTTCAGGCCCTATTCGCTTCACTCTTGGCACCTTAACTGTTGATGTTCCTGCGCATCTTGTTCGAGTTGATAAAACGCCCGTTCAATTAGCACCAACTGAATTTAAGATCCTAGTTTACTTCCTACAAAATCAAGGAAGGGTTATTCCTCGATCGGAATTCATCGTGGCACTCCGCAGAGGCCAGGGTAACATGCATGAAAGGACTATTGATATATGGGTAAACCGACTTCGCCGGCTTATGTCCTTCAACGGTGCAAGACTTCCAATTAGAGCCGTGCGTAAGCAGGGCTACGTACTCGATCAGGATGTATGACTGTGTGAGACCAGCTCACTCAGATGAGATCGCGCGCCTCTGCCAGCGCCGCTATACCGCGCTTTCCATCAATGCGGTCAAGTTGGACGACGACGTCAATCACGGAGGCTGCGTAGTCCACGGTCTCACTTCGTGTGAGACCAATTCCACTCTGCATGGCCATAAGACCAATCTGATCTAATGCCCCTCTGGGGCT
This sequence comes from Pseudomonadota bacterium, assembly GCA_041174825.1. Classification (GTDB taxonomy): domain Bacteria; phylum Pseudomonadota; class Alphaproteobacteria; order Sphingomonadales; family Sphingomonadaceae; genus Aquisediminimonas. The sequence continues at coordinate 30,947 of JBEDGC010000016.1, forward strand.
ATTGGCATGGACTGTAGAAAAGGATCCGGGATGTCCGGTGTTAATGGCGCGCAAGAAGCTGACGGTTTCGGTGCCACGGAGTTCCCCAAGGACAATGCGATCAGGCCGCAGACGCAGGGCAGCTTGCAGCAAATCATTGGAAGAGACTTTGGCTTCGCCCAACTCGCCCTTAACTGCAATTAGCCCGACACCATTTAGGCTGGGCAACCGAAGTTCGGCCGTGTCCTCAACTAATACCACACGTTCTCCGGCTGGAATTTCACGAAGCATCGCATTGAGAAAGGTTGTTTTGCCGGTCGAGGTCCCGCCGGCAACAAGAATTGTGCGCTTATCCTTAATGGCCTCTCGCAAATAGGCAATTGGTTCTTTTTGCGCATCTATTTTTCGATGCGGCTGGGCCGCTGCCAGCGGCCCACGGTCATAGGCATCAAGGGTTAGATCGACGAGGCGATGACGTCGAATAGCCATGGCCCAATGCCGACGTGTGGCAGGTGGGCCGCATAATTGGATCCGTGCCCCATCGGGGAGTGTCGCAGACAAAAGGGGGTGTTCGCGATTAATGCCTTGGTGGCTCAGCCGCGCCACCTGTTCGGCCAGCCTCTGCAGCAAAGTGTCGTCAATCTGGGGCGTTCGGATGCATTTCATACCCGTTTCTGATGCGTCTTCAATCCAGACCTCACCAGGCCGATTGACAAGAATTTCAGTCACCGTTTCCTGCTCCAGCCAAACCTTTAAGGGTTTGAGATATGCGTCCAGATAAACGCTGCGGAGCGGCAACGGCTCGTCTCGCCCCTGATCTATTGCTGAATGTTGGGACGGGATGCTCATTGCGTCGTCACTTTTGAAAAATCCAAGTCACGCGCTGTGAAAACACGAATGGGGGCGCCCAGTCTGACGCGCACGGTAGGCCCGATCTGCGCTGTTTGTCCGATTGCTGCTGCTGCTGCCGATTGACCGCTATTTGCGATTACCACGCCTGAATTGCCGCCAATTGCCGACAGGCCGCCAATGACGGATAAAAGCATCGCCGACCCGAAGCGTTCAAAGAAATGAGTTTGCACCTTGCCGTCCAGTCCAGTTTCTCCGGAAAACCCGACTGCAGGCGAGCCAATATTCACTGAGACGCCATCCGGCCGAATAAGACGCGTCCAAATCACATAAGCACGCTTTTGTCCGGCCTGAAGCCCGCTGCGATATTGACCAATCAACCGGGAAGAACGAGGAATGAGGACGCGCGTGCCATCGAATGACCGAACATCGGAAGATACCACTGCACGCACATAGCCGGGTACATCGGTATTAATTGCCGTCTCGAGAACGGCGGGAATAAGCGTGCCTTGTGTCACCGTTGTTTTCGGATCCATTCCGGCAGTGGCCACAGCTTTGCTGCCTGAGGTGTCAGACACGCGGCTGGCAAAATCATCATTGCCGTTGGCGCTATTGGCCGTGCCACCAGCTGAGGCCGTAGCTGGCTTGTCGCCCATTGCAGAAGCAGGCAAAGCGCTGGCATCGAACAAGATAGTGGCTGAGCTATTGGGGTTGGCCGACACGGACTGGGCTGGCAAGGGTGTGGCATTAGGTATAGCTGTTGGCGCTGGTTGCGCTGCAGCCGCGCCCTCGGCGGGCAAGGGTGTAATGGCTGCTGCGGGCACTGCAGGCGCAATGTCTGTCGTGGCAGCCGCCGGCCCGGCATTTGTGGTTTTTGCGGGGGTGTTGGCCCCAACTGTGCGCGCGTCTTGGAGGTTTGAAAAGGTCAGGGCGCCAATTAGGCCGACAAAGGAGAATCCACCTAAAATAATGCCAATATCTCGGCCCGAACTGCGTTGTGCCACCAACGGGAGGTGACTGCGCGTGGCAAGGACATTCTGTTCCACAGGCCCATCACGCGGATCATCTTCACCACGATCCATCAAGATAGGCGAATGCGATTTTTCTGCCATTGCTTACTTCTTCTCTTCAACCGGTGTTGGGCTGGCTCGATTGGCAGCGGGTGTTGGGGGTATATGCGTTAGCACCGCTTTGTTGCGCCCTGAGCGCAGAACCAACTCTGGCGGGACACCATCAACAACAATCATGTCGCCTCGCACGGCATAGTTGACCGGACCTTCGGCACCCTTTTCATCCATTACGAAAAGCGCGGGGATTGAGTCTTTGGCAGCCCAGCTCAAGTAAGTGGCACGTCCATCATCATAGACTTTAGCGGGCAGCAATCGCGATGCACCCGACACCTTCCAACCAAAATTTAATTTTGCAGGATCAACGGGCAAATCCCCCGGATTGCCAAGCGCGATGGCACTTTCCTCTGCTGTGAGGGCCGGCGGGCTGCTGGCTTGTGTGGGGCGGGGCTCGTCGGGATATGTAAAGCGCAACTGGTAAAGCGGAGCCCGCGATGGTGTTGCCACCAGGTCAAAGAAATAGGTGTGCCGATCCGTCACCACGGTTAGGTTCGTTTGTGACTTTGCGGTCAGCGGTTTTACAAAGAGAAGATTGGCCCTCTTATTAGGCGTTATCTGCCAGTTTGCGGAGTCGCCAATAGCCACATTTTCAATCAGCTCTGTATCGCCAAATGTAATGACTGCTTGAACACCTAGCCGTGCATCAATCCGAATGATTTCGCCTGCGCGATACGCATGCGTCACAAGCCGCGGCTCTGTGGCCCCGCTGGGTGTCGCCATTGCGAGCGCAAGAATTAGGGGGAACGCACAGGGTCGCGTCATTTCAACAGGTCTTTCGTTCGGACAGATGAGGATTGAAAGCGGCTGCCAATGCCCCGCGTGCGCCCGGGCACGGCCGAGTTGGCAAGCGAGACGGGCCTAGAAATTTCAACTTGGGCTCGGGCGGGGGCGGCGATCGGTGCGGGGCCGGGCGATGGTTCGCCTATTACGGCCATAATGGGCCGCATAATGGGCCCACGACTGGCCCCTGCACTGGATGAGTTCCCTATCGCTCCATCAGGGGAAAGCACATTTGTGGATGGAAAGATAACTGCTGGGCTCGCGCGCTGCGTGTCCTGCGGGGGCTGCGCTAGGCCAAATACAGTCCAACCCGAGACAAGTGTTGAGGCAATACGAAATGCCATGATCATCAAGGCGACATGCACAGCCGAAATGAGGAAAAGAGCCAATACGGCCCGTCCACTTATGCCATCGGCATCTACCAAGCCATTAACAACCGGGATTAACAGCTCAAGCATGAGCCCTCCGCCGACAATGACAAACAAAGGGGTCATGGCTGTCAGAATGATCGCACGCAACCAGCCAGCGAACAGGCCGCGCGTTCCGGGAAACAGCGCAAAGAGCACAAAAACAGGGCCGACCGCCAAAAGGACCGCCAGCGCAATCCGCGTTGTGACAAGAATTCCAACTGTTCCAAGCAACAGCAATAGTGCCCCTAGCCACATCAAATTGCCCGGCGAGAAGCTGCCTGCCGCTGCCGATCGCGCAGCGCCCTCTGCTGTGCCAGAAGCCGTGAGGGCAACGTCTGAAATGACACGCAAAATCAGATCAATTCTGGTCGCGAAAATTTCTGTGGCGGACCCGCGTGTTCCCATAATGATCCCGGCAAGCTGATCGGGCCCTGCTGTTGCCAGCGACCAGACAACATTCTGGTAGGCAACCCAACTTGTTGCAAAGGTGAGGACCAGCCCCAAAGTCATCATGCGTGGGGTGAGCGTGGATATGCCAAGCTGGCTTCTGCCCGTCAGCAACGAGATCGCGAAAAAGGCAATATACAGCGTAAGAAGAATGGTCAGTGCAGGCAACAAAATGCCCTGTCCGCCGAAAAGTCTGTCAAACGCTGCGGACGTTGTTGCATTTGCCAAGCAGTCCACAGCACGCAGCGCGGGCAAAATGCCATCTGACGCGCCGGCGACAATCTGGGTGCATTGGCTTGTCATGATATGGGCTCTGCCATCTCGCCGGTCTTGGCTGCGCTATGGCCGGGCCAAGCAGCTCCAGTCAGCATTTCAAACCAAGCCGCTGGAGCGTCGCCAACTTCTGCGCGAATGCCATCCAGCCGCCGGACAATTGACTCGCGACCTGACAGGATTGTCAGAATTTCCGGCATGCCAGAAAGATCAAGCCTAACGACCACGGAGGCATTGGGCTGTCGGATCAGAAAGCACCGGCTGTGCGCGGGTAGAGTGCGGACGACATCCAGCTCATGCTCGGTAAGTCCAAAGCCCTCACAATAATCTTCACCGCGCGCGCGCGCATTGGGCATAAAGATCATTGTTGCTGTCTGTTCGACCAAGGCAGAGGAAATGCGACTGTCGAGAGCGTCGCGTGCCGATTGGGTGGCAAAGCCGACCAGCGCGTTGCGCTTGCGTAGCGTTTTCAACCAATCTCGGATCCGCGCAGCAAACACTTCGTCATCTAGGGCTTTCCAGCCTTCATCAATCAAGATGAGTGTGGGCTGCCCATCGAGCCGTTCTTCAATACGGTGGAAGAGATACATCATCGTGGGTGTGCGCAGGCGAGGTGTCTCGAGCAAAGCGGTCATGTCAAAACCTAAGGTCTTGCTCGATAGATCTAACCGATCAATCTCATTGTCGAACAGCCAACCATATTCGCCCGATCCAATCCAGGCTTCGAGGCGGCTTGCCAAATCGCCCGGTTCGGGCCGCTTACGGCCCGACAACAACTCACGAAAATTGGTTAACCGCCGTAGCGCAGGGTCATTTACATATGCCGCGTCTACCGCGGCCGCGATGATGGCCTGTTCCTCCGGTCCATCAGCGGCCAATAAAACGCCCAGCCAGTCACGCAAAAAGGCCCGATTAACGGGCGTATCCTCCAACGCCAAGGGGTTAAAGCCGCTTGGTTCTCCGGCAGAGATCCGGCTGTACACGCCATCAATTCCGCGGACAAACACCTCAGCGCCGCGATCTTTGTCGAATAAAATTGTGCGAGGGGAGAATTTTTGCGCTTGGGCCGCAAGAAAATTCATGACGACTGTCTTGCCCGATCCCGATGGGCCGATGACGCTGAAGTTGCCAAGGTCTCCATGGTGGAAGTTGAAGAAAAAGGGCGTCGCACTTGTCGTTTGGAGCAAGGTAACGGCCTCACCCCAATGATTTCCATAAGCCTGGCCCATGCTAAAGCCATGCAAAGAGGCAAAGCAGGCCATATTTGCACTGGAAATCATGGCACGTCTGACCAGAAAATTCTCGTTACCAGGAAACTGGCCCCAAAAGCCGGGTTCAAGATTAATGTCTTCGCGCACCGCAATGGCGCCTGCATCTGCCATAGCCGCTGCGCAGGCAGCTGTCGCTTCATCTAGTTCCGCCAAGTTATCGTGCCGGACAAGCAGCGATAAATGATGATCGCCAAATGCGACAGCGCCAACGCCTAACGCATCGCGGGCATTTTGCATTTCCCGACGTTCTGCCTGTGCTTCTTCATCCGCTGCACGCAATCGCCGGATCGATAAGTCAATCCGCTCACGTGCAACTTGGCGATCGCTAGGGGCAAAGCTCTCGGTTAAAACCATCTCATAGGGCAGCCGCAGCAGATGATCCGTAAAGCCGGGGGATGTGCTGTCAGGATAATCTTTCAGGCTGATAAGGGCGCCAAAATGCGGGCGTCCGGCACCCCGAAGCTCCAGCGCATCTGGTCCAAAGCTAATCCGGTGGTACGGCAACATATCGCCCAAGCGTGTGTCTGGCGCGGGGCAGCGCACGGGTCGCATTTCGCCATTATATAGAGCAGACAAAAGTTCCAGCAGCTCTGAGCAAGGGCCTGTCCGCCCCTCATAATGCCCAAGAAACCTCGCTCCGTAGCCACTTAACGCCGCTTGAACAGATCCCATCGCTGCGCGCAATAGGCGGACATCATTAGGGTCTGCGGTTTGCGTATTATCGGTACGGCGCTTCAATAGTTTTGCCGTGCGCTCAGGCCAACCAGCTTTGCCCCGTGCGGGCCGACGCACAAGGGTTACAAACTGATCATTCACAAAAAGCGCCCCGTGCGACAGCCGCTGAGTCCATTTTTTATCAATATGGTCTGCCAAGACATCTTGAAAATGGCCGTTCAGCCCGACATCAACACGCCGACGAATGATATGGTGATAAAAAATGAACCGTGCATCGAGCGCGCTCCGGAACATAATTTCACGCGTCGCGGTTTGTGCGTTGAGTTCAGCGCTATCCGCAGTTTCAAAGCTTATGCCTGGCACGTGTAGGGCCATCATGACCGAACCATCGTCCAACAGCATTACATTTTCATCGAGGAGCGCGCGATAGGGCAGCCGACTGCCTGCCAAAACCTCTTTTTTGCGCAACTCTTCAAGCTGCCCGATTGCGCTGGAAAACAAACCCATAATGCGTGACCCTTTAGGCAGCGTAACTATTACTGCCCCAAAACTTCCAGTTACGAACACGCGGACAGCGCGAAACTTTGGTTACCCAAAGATCAAACATTCTCGGTTCGCGCAAACACGCTAGATAGCCAATAACGTGAATCAACAGAGCCACCGGCAAAGCCAAGAAATTCTTGGAAATCAGAAATATCTCTGTTGTAACAGCCGCGTTGATGATGAAGAAGCTATAAGTAACGCCGCCAAACATCTGCGGGCGCGTAAGGGCGCGATGGACTGAGTAGCGAACCAGCGTCATTGTTTAACCTTAGCCTGCCGCCGCAGATTGTATGCCCGATACAATTGCTCCGGCACCAAAGAGAATGAAGCAGCCGATGATTACCGTCATCCCATAACGCCAATTCATCCTGCCCGTGAGCATCATAAACCCGACACCTGCAATTGCCATGACGGCAAAGGCTGTCGCGACATTGCCAAGAAGAGTGCCCTGAAGCCAGCTCAGCGCAGATATAATCGGCCCGGAGCCTTGGGGATTGACGGCCTGTGCCCATGCCGACGCCGGTTGGGCGATGAGGCTCAAGGCGCCAAATGCAGCAGAAAGTTTATAAGACCGCATAACTTCTATCTCCGAACAGGCTGCGACAGGCGATTGAGAATTGCAGCGACATAGTCCTGTGTTTCCCGAATTCGAGGCACGCCGCCGGCGCGGATGACGCGCCCGGGACCAGCGTTGTAGGCGGCGAGAGCTTTTATCAGATCGCCATCAAAAGCATTGAGCTGCGCCCTCAAATATCGAGCACCGCCCTCTAAATTGGCCCAGGGATCGTCCGGATTGACGCCCAAATCTCGCGCAGTTCCTGGCATGAGCTGTGTCAAACCACGGGCTCCCGCTCGAGAGACAGCGCCGGGGCGCCACCGACTTTCTTGCCAAACAACAGCTTCAAGCAGTGCCGGACTAATATCATGTCGTGCTGCAATCGCAGCAAGATGCCCCTGCCATTCGCGAGGTGCGAGTGAGGGCGCGAAGCTTGTGAGCGCGGCGTTGGCCTTGTTGATATCGGCCGAAGAGGTGCGCGTTGTGAACGGCGGGCCACCCGCCACCCATTGTGCTCCATTGACTCCAATTTCCAGAACATCCGCACGCGCCGACGCTGCCCCAAAACAAAAGGTTACGAAGGCCAGGCACCCGCGGAGGAGAAGAAATTGTTTCATGACGATTCCCCCGTGCTTTGCGACAATTCGATGTCATTTCGATGACATGACGCGAAAACAACGCCCCCTTCCTGGCTCAATGTGCGTCACGATGCCAGCAAATTTGGCATCGCATACTACGCAGGCATTTCTTCCATCGGTGGATTGTGGTTTTCGGCAAGCAATTGCTGCTGCTGCCCAAAAGGCCCAGTTAAGTTGGCGCGATCTCCTTAACCTTAGTGTGCAGGGCATTGAAAGCAAACTGTCATGAAGAGGCCCTATCTACCCGATTCGCAGGACAGAATCAGCTGTCCATAAAAGGTTTCTAAGGGGATCTACCGTGAAGAAATTCCAAGGCCTCGTTCTTGCGGGTTGTGGCGCGCTGGCGCTCACTGGCTGCGGACCGGAGGATATTGCGTCGCCCGGAACGGGCGGGAACGTAACCATCAACTACCCATCCACTGGCACATCTGGTGGTGGGACTTCCGGGGGTACAGGGACGGTGACAGCCGCAGCTGGTTGCCCGACAATTTCGGATCCTCAAGGTTTGACGGATGCTGGCACAATTACGGGCCCAACAGGCACATGGCGCGTTTGCCAGCTGCCCCGGACGATCAAGACTTCGGTTACTCTGCCCAAGCTTCCCGGGCTGCTCTATTCGCTCAACGGTCGCGTGGATGTTGGGTGTGATGGCGGGTTTAGGGCGCCCGCGAGTGCTGCACCCTACACGTCAACGACTGTTGGATGCTCCACCCCGCTGACCGCTGATACCAATGTCACTCTGACCATTCAGCCGGGCGTGATTTTGTTTGGCAATACAGGTCAATCATGGCTTGCTGTAAACCGCGGCAACAAGATTGCAGCAGTTGGCTCCGCCACCGCGCCGATCATCTTCACTAGCCGCGATAACGTTCTGGGCCTGAATGATGATACATCGCAAGGCCAATGGGGTGGCGTGGTTCTGTTGGGACGCGCGCCGACCACCGATTGTAACGTCGGGACAGTCGCCGGCAACAGCTGTGAGCGTGATACAGAAGGCGCCGCAGACCTCGCCCGCTATGGCGGTGCTAACCCGGCGGATAACTCAGGCCGGATGAGCTTTGTTCAAATTCGCTATTCGGGCTTTGTCTTGGGTGCTGGCCGTGAGCTGCAGGCCTTGACCACGCAATCCATTGGCTCTGGTACTGTTCTGAACAACATTCAATCGCACAACAGCTCGGACGATGGCGCTGAATTCTTCGGCGGCGTGGTGAATATGAAATATTATATTGCCACTGGTGCCGATGATGACAGCCTCGATGTCGACACGGGCGCTCAGATGAATGTTCAATATGCCATGTTGTTGCCGCGCGCGACAAAGGGCGACGGGTTGTTTGAAATTGACAGCAACGGCAATGAGGCGGACACGCCCCGCACCACGCTGCATGTGTCGAACTTTGTGGCCATTCAGTCGCAGACCAGCGCTGATAACGAAGCCAATAACAATGCTGCCACACTCTTCCGCGGCAACTCGGATACCACATTGTCGAATGGCATTCTGATTGCCCCGAATAATGAATGTATCCGCATGAATGGTTCTGGCACGACGCCGGCAACGCTTAGAGCGCGTTCTGTTGTGATGCAGTGTAATGCGACCAAGTATATTGGGACAGGCAGCTTTAATGCGGCTGCGGTGCAGACAGCTTTTGGCTCGGGTGCGAACAACAATAACGATGCCTTTACACCAACGCTGGCGAGCCTGTTCATCAACGGGACCAATGAAAACGGTGTAGCTGGTTTCGATGCCACAACGCTCGCTGCCTGGTTCACCACGACCACTTATATTGGTGCGGTCCAGAACGCATCCGACACCTGGTGGGCTGGCTGGACCTGCAACAGCAGCTCAGCAAACTTCGGCAACACCTCGTCCGCCTGTACATCGCTGCCGACGACCTAAGGTTTGGTTGAGCGAAGGACGCATATTCGGGGGTGGTCAGGGTCTGGCTGCCCCCAATTTATCTGCACATCAATAGGGGAACTTCCATGCCCACCTCTCCGCGGCTTGCGAGCGCAGTGTTGATCACAACCGCGCTGTCTTCGCCCACTTTTGTCTATGCCCAGACAGCGCCAGCCATGGATTCATCCATGGTCGCAGCGGATTCTCAGGCGCCGAGTCCGCAGGGCGCGGCTGACGCGTCGATGC
>JBEDGC010000017.1:0-23766 GCA_041174825.1 Pseudomonadota bacterium
AAACCGTTCAAAACCTATAAGTGCCAACGATAACGAAGCACTTGCTCTGGCTGCGTAACTAAGGGCCTTCGTGGCTTAAAGTTACCCAAATAGAACGCGGCACGGACTGCGCCGGGCAACAGAAGCAGAAACCAGCGGCTTGGGGGTGCCGGGCAACAGAAACCCCCACCTACCCCTAGTTTTGGGCACCCTCTAGCGGCACGACCCGCCACAGGCGCAATGGCGACGTGGCAGGTAGCGCAACTGGTGTTAGCCAATCCGGCACCTGTCCGCGCTCTAGCTGGGCCAGAAAGCCTTTAGGGGCGAATTTCTTATGGTTCGCGCCTTCCGCCATATTGGGGCAGATCAAAAGATAGGTCGCGCCATGCGCGGTGATAATTCGCCGCGCCTCATCCGGCGTGCCGCGAAACACACGGAACACATCAAGAATGGCATCGCCATTGCGGTGATAGGGGCCAGAGATTGCGCTGTGGCCCGTCACGTTGATGAGGCGCGGGCTGAGATCCACAAAGGTAAAGATGGTGGCGGGTGGCAAAGCTGCCACGGGCCGCAAAGCAGATAGGGTCGCGCAGCGGGCAGACGCATTGCGAATGGCCGCCCGGCCTGTCGCCTTCGCCTCTGGCGCGGGCCATACGGACATGACCAGTTGGCCAATCAGGCCGGATAGGATGATAAGGACAATCGGTGGCATCATCATCCGTACGGCCAAATGCCGCGCGCGGGCCAGCGGCGGCAGAAGCGTCCATGCCAGACCCGCCGCCCCGGGCACTGCCAGCAATTGCGCGGCAGGCACTGCCCGCATTTGCCAGAACATCATCAAAACCGACGCTAAGGAGAGCAACACAAGCTGCATCCAGAGCACCCGCTTGGCGCGATCCAGCCAGAGCATCGAGACGGCACCGACCAACCCCGCAATGGGCAGCGCGGCGGCAGTCACCGCCGTTTTTGTCGACTGAACATAAAGCGGGCGAACTTCTGTAATATTGACGAACCATGTTCGATACAATTCGTCAGAAATTCCTTCTGGCCGGGTCAGACATTGGGGCCATGCCATATAGAAAAACCCCGCCAGCCCAATCGCGGCGCCCCCTGCGCAGATGAGCCGCGCCGCCCAGTGGCGAGCTGGCAGATACGATAAGATCGTCAACATCGCACCCGCCAACACCATGGTCGACAACCAAACAGGCGTGAGCGCATCACAGCGCAACGCGTGGTTCGCTTGCGACGCGAACAGAGCAAAGCCAAGCGCCGTTCCCCCGGCGAGCGCGATGCCATAGGCACGTAGACGCAGCGCCTGCTCCGCATCAAGGATCCAGCGCAGTCCGATCACCCCGCCGCAGAGCGCAAGATAAGGCAGCATTTCCAGCCCGACCGATAGGCTAAGCGCCGTTGCACCGCCGGTGGTCAACCCGCCGCGCAGATGCTTTTCATCGAACAAGCCCGTCACCGTCAGCGCCAAAAAGGCCAGTTGCCAGCCATGATGGTCAATCCGGGTCGGCGCAAACATGGTCAAGAGCGACGCGCCCGACATCAAAACAACAGCCGCCAGCGGCCAAGCCTTGGGATCAACAAGGCGTCGGACAGTCAGCGCATGGGCGTACAACGCCAAGCCAAAAGGAATTAAGGGCGCAAGCGCAATGGCCGCTTTTTGGGCATTGATCCAGCCAATGAACGGCTCCAGCAAGAGCATGATCGCGGCAATGGGCAAATCGGGAATACGCGACCAGTGAATATCTGCACCCATGGGCGGGTTCAGCTTATACTGGCGCAAGTCAGACCATGCCTGCCCGCCAAGCCAGGCCTTCACCTGCGCAAGGCGCAAATTATCATCCGTGTCGGCAAGAATGAAAAAGTCGATATTCTGCCAGCGAAAGGCAATCAAAAGGGCGCTCATCACCCCCCAAATGAGGAGGAGCCAGCGCGACCAATGCGCGTCCTTATGTGGATTGCCCGTTTCCATGCGCGAAGAAGGGCCTTAAAGGCTCCCGCGCAAAGGGCAAGAAGAGCAATCGTGACCGCACAACCGCATCAAGACAGGCTGAAGCTTTTGGGGCAGATCATCCGGTTTGGGATGGTCGGCCTATTGCTGACGGTGCTGGTGGCAGCGGCTTATTGGGCGGTGGCCGAATTCCTGCATGTTGACCCGATGCTGTCGATGACAGGGGTCTATCTGGTCTTCACGGGCGTCGGCTATATCCTCCACAGCCGGGTGAGCTTTCGCGACCATGGCGCGCGCGATCAGGCCCATATCCGCACCGTCCGCTTTTTCATCACCAACACGCTCGGCTTTATCTCCAACCAGTTTTTCGTCTGGCTTCTGGTCAAGTATCTCGGTGGGCCGACATGGTGGCCGGTCATCCCCATCATCTTTGTGACACCCGTTTTAACCTTCACTCTCAACAGGAAGTGGGTGTTCGGATGATTTGGACCTTGCCAAACCAAGCCAAATTAAGGTTGGTATATTCATGGAACTGACGCCCGTACCCCCGATCTTGTCCATTATCGTTCCGGTGAAGGATGAAGAGGTCGCCATCGAGGCCTTTGTCACCCGCGTCTCGGCGGTGATTGAAAGCCTATCTGATGCAGCGGCGCAGTCTTATGAAATCCTCTTCATAGATGACGGCAGCACAGACCGGACGATGGCCGCCATCGCACAGGCCCATCTGACGAATCCCTGCGTTCGAGCGCTGTCCCTCTCTCGCAATTTCGGCAAAGAAGCAGCACTCTCTGCTGGACTGGACCACGCCCGCGGCTCAGCGGTTGTGCCCATGGATGTTGATCTGCAAGATCCTCCCGAAGTTTTGGGGGAGATGATCGCCAAATGGCGCGCCGGGTGCGACATGGTCTATGGCGTGCGCCGTGACCGGGCGACCGACAGCCTACCCAAGCGCCTGTCTGCTGATCTTTACTATAAAGCGCATAACCTTCTGAGCAGCGATAAAATCCCCGATCATGCAGGCGATTTCCGCCTTCTGGACCGCCGGGTTGTAGAAGTGTTGCGCAGTCTGCCAGAGCGGAACCGCTTTATGAAAGGCCTGTTTGCCTGGAGCGGATTCAAATCAGCCTCGGTGGAATATGAACGGGCCGAACGCACACTGGGGACAACCAAATTCCGCCCTTGGAAGTTGTGGACGCTGGCGCTGGACGGGATCACCTCTTCCTCCACCTTGCCGCTGCGCATCTGGACTTATGTTGGTGGCGGCGTTGCCGTGCTGTCCTTCCTCTATGCGCTCTTCATCATCACTAAGGCCTTGATCTTTGGCATTGCCGTGCCGGGCTATGCCTCCATCATGGTTGCGGTTCTCTTCCTCGGCGGGCTGCAACTGCTCTCGCTTGGCATTTTGGGCGAATATGTCGGTCGGATCATGATCGAAACCAAACAACGCCCGCTCTATATTATTCGCGATACGATCGGCCTGTCAGAAGCAGATGCCACGCGCGCGACGGAAAGGCCCTGACATGGATCGCGCTGTTTATGAACGCATGGCTCAGCATGATGCAACGCATTGGTGGTATGTCGCGCGCCGGAAGATCCTTGCCAATCTCATCACAAATTATGTGAGGCCGGGGCAGCCCGCCCGCATTTTGGAAATTGGCTGCGGCACGGGGCATAATTTCGGCATGCTCGGCGCATTCGGCACCGTTGATGCAATTGAGATTGACGAAGGTGCGCGCGCAGTTGCGGAATCGCGGCTTGGCCGCCCGATCCTGACAGCGCCCCTGCCCAGCCTCGATGGCATTCCCGATGCCAGCTATGACATGATCGCGCTGCTCGATGTGCTGGAACATATTGGCGAAGATCAGGCCTCTTTGGCCAGCATCCGTACCAAGCTAAAGCCCGGTGGGAAGATCTTACTCACGGTGCCTGCCAACCGTTGGATGTGGAGCGCGCATGACCGCGCGCATCACCATCATCGCCGCTATACCAAGTCAGGCCTCGCCAAGGTGGCGAAGGCCGCCGGACTGAAGATTGAGTTGCTCTCGCATTTTAACAGCCTGCTCTTCCCGGTCGCAGCCGCTGCGCGATTGGTTGGCAAGCTGATGGGTAAGACAACAAGTGATGATCAGATGCCGTCTGCGCCAGTCAATGCCGTGCTGACGCAGATCTTCGGGCTTGAGACCAGCTTAGTGGGCCGCCTGCCGCTTCCTGCAGGCGTGTCGCTGGTCGCTATCCTGTCCTGACAATCCAGTAGAGGCCGCTCGTCCCCTGTTTCCAGACGGGAACAAGGCCATTCATGTCGGCTGGCCCTGCGGGCTGGTGGATGATCCAGACATAATCAAACGCATCGCGCGGGAAGGTGCTGAGGGCACGAGTGATGGCCATGCGCTCCCGACGTTCACAGCGCGGCTCAACCACGAATTGCGACGGGTCTGACCGGAACTGCCCTGCGGCTTGGTATGTGACTGTCAAAAGCTGCGCGCCGGACGCCTGCCATTGGTCATTGGCAAAGGCCCCTTTGCGCACCAGCGCGATGCTGGGCAGATGATCCAGCCGATGCACCGACCAGCCCTCGGCACAGGGGCGGCCAACAAAGCTGATCAGCCGTGCACCTTCGGGCAGATAGTCGAGTGCAGCCAGCTCGGCCCGATAGCTATCATCATAGGCCTTGGCACTCAGGATCGACCCAGTGGTACGCGCAGCAAAGAAGGTAAGACCAGCGGCCGCCACGAGGCCCGCCTGCCGGTAGCGGCCATGGATCGCCAATAGGGCGAAAGCGAGAACATAAGGCGCGAGGCGCATATCGGCATAGGCCGACCCCAGCAAAGCATGGGGCAGGATCAGGAATAAGAACGCAAGAACCCCAGCACCCAATGCAAGCGGCGTTCCGGGCGATCGGGTGCGCCGCACGGCCCAATGCGCCAGCGCGAGGATCAGCACCAAGGCGATCACGCCAACACTGGCGATATCGAACACCTCCCAGCGATCCTTGAACACGCTCAAAAGCCAGCGTGCCTTTAGGTCAAAGCGAAACCATGTGTGGCCAAAGGGCTGGCCGCCTGCCCCGCCCTCCCCAAAGCGCAGAAGCATTGGGATAATGGGTGGCAACAGGCAGAGAAGAGAGACACAACTTGCCGTCAATGCAGCGGAGAGCTTGCCCCGCGCCCGGATCTGCCTATCGAGTTCCGCCGTTCCCGCCAGAATGCAGAGCACCGCCCAGCCATAAATATGAACCGTCCAGAGCAGCAGCGACAGCGGGACGAACACAGCGGCCCGCAGCCCCAAGCGCCCCGCATCCGCCAGCCGGAGCCACAGGACATAGGCAAAACAGGCCAAGGCCATAGAGAGCGCAAAATTGACGAAGCCCCACAGGAAAGGCAGTGACCAGATAAGCGGCAGGGCGAAAAAGGCGGTCGGCGGAATGCGCCCATGCACTTGGCGCGCGATGGCCACAAAGCCCGCTGTGCCCAACATAGCAATCGCAATGATGATCAGCTTGGTGGCCGCCTCCACGCCCAGCACAGGCCCCAGCAATTGGACGAGCAGATCGACACCCAAATTGCCAATCCACTGCCAATCAAAGCTATACCAGCGGGCAAGGGCCGCCGTCTGTCCGCCGTCAAGCTGGATAAGATAGCGGCCCATATGGCCGGGTAAGTCCGTCAGCGGCGCAATGGCGGGCCACCAAAGCGGCGCACCAGAAGCGAGAATAAGCGCGAAGAGGAGAACCGGGTGGCCCCACCAAGGCCGCCCGGTGAGAGGCGCAGCGCCAGAGCCGGGCTTAGAGCCCGCCACGCCGCCCAAGCAGACGCAGGCGAAGCGCGTTCAGCTTGATAAAGCCCTGCGCATCCCGCTGATCATAGGCCCCTGCATCGTCTTCAAAGGTGACGATCTTTTCCGAATAGAGCGACTTGGGCGATTTACGGCCGACAATGTACACGCCGCCCTTATAGAGCTTCAATCGCACAGTGCCGGTCACATGTTCCTGACTGTGATCAATGGCGGCTTGCAGCATCTCCCGCTCTGGCGAGAACCAGAAGCCATTGTAAATCAGCTCCGCATATTCGGGCATCAGCTTGTCCTTGAGGTGCGCGGCACCCCTATCAAGCGTGATCTGCTCCACACCGCGATGGGCCAGATGCAGGATTGTGCCGCCCGGCGTTTCATACATGCCGCGCGACTTCATGCCCACAAAGCGGTTCTCAACAAGGTCGAGGCGACCAATGCCATGCCGCTTGCCATAGTCATTGAGCTTGGCGAGCAAGGTTGCGGGCGACAGACCTTCACCATTAACGGCAACGGCATCCCCCCGCTCAAAATCAACTGTGATGAATTCCGGCGCATCGGGCGCATCTTCCGGATGGTCGGTGCGCGAATAGACATAATCCGGCACTTCTTCCCAAGGATCTTCCAGAACCTTCCCCTCTGACGAGGTGTGCAGCAGATTTGCGTCGGTCGAAAACGGGCTTTCGCCGCGCTTATCCCGCGGGATGGTGATTTGGTGTTGCTCGGCAAATTCGATGAGGCGCGTGCGGCTCGTCAGATCCCATTCGCGCCAGGGGGCGATGACCTTGATTTCCGGGTTGAGCGCATAATAACCGAGTTCAAACCGAACCTGATCATTGCCCTTGCCCGTTGCACCATGGCTGACGGCATCGGCGCCGACCAATTTTGCAATTTCAATCTGCCGCTTGGCGATGAGCGGGCGGGCAATGGATGTGCCCAACAGATACAGCCCTTCATACAGCGCATTGGCGCGCATCATTGGGAAGACAAAGTCTTTCACAAATTCTTCGCGCACATCCTCAATGAAGATATGCTCTTCCTTAACGCCGGCCTGACGGGCTTTTTGCCGGGCGGGTTCAATTTCTTCGCCTTGCCCCAGATCAGCCGTGAAGGTGACGACTTCGCAACCATAGGTCTGCTGCAGCCATTTCAGGATCACGCTGGTATCCAGCCCGCCTGAATAGGCGAGAACGACGCGCTTGATATCTTGGGCGGGGGCAAGGGTCATGGCGAAGACTTTTCCTGATGGCAATAAAACGTGCCTGCGCGACTAGGGTCAAAGGCCCGCGAAAGCAACAGAATGCACGCACAAAAAACCCCGCAGGAGAGAGCCTGCGGGGTAAAATGGTTTTCCTGGGGAGAATATAGAAGAAGGCGGCCCGGCTGCGGGTGGGGTGCATCCGGGCCGCCGCACTAAACCCAAAGGGCTTAGCGCAGGAGGTTCAGAACGCCCTGTTGGCTCTGGTTCGCCTGAGCGAGCATCGCCGTCGAGGCCTGAGCAAGGATCTGGGCCGACGCAAGTTTCGTCGTTTCAACTGAGAAATCCGCATCTTCAATGCGCGATTTGGACTCGGTCAAATTGGTCACCGTCGTGGTCAGGTTGTTGACCGTGGATTCAAGCCGGTTCTGAGCAGCGCCCAGCTTGGCGCGCTCTGCCGCAACTGTGTTAATGGCCGTGTCCAAAGTCGCCAAAGCAGAGCTCGCGCCCGTATCCGTCGAAATATCCAGCGTGGAGACGGCGACGTTAGTGGCTGCTGCCTGCAGATCAGCAATCGTAATCGTGACCGCCTCACCTGTGTTCACACCCGTCTGGATCTTGATGCCAGCCGTGGTGGTTGATCCGTTCAAAGGCTTAATGCCGTTAAAGTCGGTGCGGGATGCAACATCCCCAATCTGAGCGATCAGGGCTGTGAACTCCGCTTGTAATGATGTCCGGTCTGTTGAGGCGGATGTGCCGTTCGCAGACTGGACAGAAAGTTCCCGCATGCGGACCAAAATGTTGGAGATTTCGGACATGGCACCTTCCGCCGTTTGGACCAGCGAAATGCCATCATTGGCGTTGCGGATCGCTTGGCTTAAGCCACGCACCTTGGCATCCATGCGGGTAGCAATAGCAAGGCCTGCGGCATCATCGCGGGCGGTATTAATACGCTTACCCGTCGACAGACGCTGCATAGCGGTATCGAGTGCGGCGCCTGCCTGACGGGAGACGTTGTGGGCGCGCAGAGCGCTGACATTTGTGTTGATGACGGTCATGTTATTCCTTTCAGCAGCGACGCTCGGGGCATCGAGCGGTCACAAGCCGGTTAACGACGATGGGTTGTCCAGCCTTTAGGATGGGCCTGTCGATTTTCTGACAGCATCAGATCATCCACCTGATTTTAGGTGCTTTTTTATGATTGGCACGGCCTTTGCTTTTCCGTCTGCGGGATAAATGGCCACACAAATAAAGGGCAAAACGCGCACCATGACTATGATCGACTCTGGTCGTCTGATGCAAATGCGAACCGCAATTCTGAATCAGAATGCGGCGTTGCAACGTGCGGCTGGCACTGGCGCGCCGACACCCGCCGACACAACGACAGCGCCTATCGACCAAAATGGGGGCTTTGGCGCATCCATGGTTGATGCGCTCAAAGCCGTGAACGAGCAGCAGGCCAAAGCCCGCGGCCTGACCGAAGCCTATGAACGCGGCGAGACCCAAGACCTTGTTCAGGTGATGGTCGAACGGCAAAAGGCCTCTGTTGGCTTTGAGGCGACCCTTCAAGTGCGCAACAGGCTTTTATCCGCCTATCGCGACATCATGAATATGCCGGTCTAAACCATGGCAGAGACTGATCTTGTGCCCGCAGGCGCACGTCCCTCCCCCCTCAGCAGCGGCATGACAGGCCTGTCCGGCCTGATGAACCAACCTGCGGTCAAACGCAGCCTGCCGCTCATAGGTTTGTTGGGCGCACTTGCCATTGCAGCCCTTGCCTGGTGGACATTCCAAACGCCCGCCCAGCGCCCCTTGTTCGAAGGGCTGGCAGAAAATGATAAGGCTGCCGTCGCCTCTGCCCTGCAATCAGCCGGCGTTGCCTATAATCTAGATGCCGCGTCTGGCGCGATCAGCGTTGCCGAGCAGGATTTCCATCGCGCCCGAATGCTGTTGGCCGGGCAAGGCCCTTTCACCCTATCTGTCGCGGGGCAGGATTTTTCGATCAGCTTAACCGCTGGAAATGCAACACTCACAGGATTTGCAGATGCCATCAACGCCAGCGGCAGCGGCGTTAGCGCCAGCGTGCGCGCAGAAAATGGAGGCTTTCGCCTTATCCTGAAAGGACAGGCGGGCCTTGCCAACAGCTTCACCCTAACGGGAGCCAGCAATCTTAACCTCACAGAGGCGCAGGCGGCGCAAAATGCGATCGTGAAGGTGGATGGCGTCTCTTATCAGCGCGCATCGAACAGCATGAGCGACGTCATCCCCGGCGTGACGCTGGATCTCAAAAAGGCTGATCCCGGCGCGCTGATCAGCCTTGGCGCGACCCGCCCGACGGGGGCCATCACATCAACCATGACTGATTTTGTGGCGGCGATGAACGACCTAAAAAAGACGCTGGCTTCCGCCCGATCCAGCACCAATGCCCGCGCAGTTTTTGAATTGGAGCGCAGATTATCTCGCCTGATCGGTCAACCCTTAACCAGCAGCACAAATGGCCCGCGATCCATGGCTGATCTGGGCGTCACCACCAACCGGGACGGCAGCCTGACCCTCGACAGCAAAAAGCTGGAGGCTGCTCTGAAAAGCTGGCCTGATGCTGTTGAAGCGATATTCAATCCTGTGCGCGATTCCGCGCGCAATGAGACCACGGATCCCGGCATAAGCGGGGCTATGTCCGCAATCAAAACAGCAACATTAGCCTCAAATGGCGGCCTAGATGCCCTGAAAGCACGCCTGCAGAAAGAAGCTGACGCCCTTGCGCTTTTGCGGACGCGAACGGAAGAACGGGAAGCCGCGAATAAGGATCGCCTTTCACGCAATTTCGCGGGCATGGACAGCAGGGTCACGTCGCTCAAAGCCACTCAAGCCTATCTTGATCAGCAAATTGCTCAATGGAACCGCAGCTCATGACGGCCTATCCGGCACAGGCGCGGGCGCGCTATGAGACAATGGCCTATACCAGCCGCATTGAGGGGGCGACCCCGCATGAGTTGGTTGCGCTGCTTTATGAGGAGTTGATCTTGGCCCTCACCCTATTGGCGCACGCTTTTCGAGTGGGCGACTCTGTGAAGGCCAATGGCCAGTTCAGCCGCGCTGCAACCATCATCAATGCGCTTGAGGGTGGCTTGGATGTGGAGCGGGGTGGCCCGCTTGCTGAAACATTGGCGGGGGTTTATCGAAGCGCCCGGCGGGAAATCATGCAAGCCCGCACCGATCAAGACTATGATCGTCTGGATCGCCTGATTGCCGCCTTTGCCGATATGTCTGAGAGCTGGAAAAAGATCGCAGCCTGACCGCGCCCATCCATATCGGGTGTTGAACATGCGCTGCATTGCGGGCATCGCGGGGTCTATGATCCGCCTGTTCATCTTTGGTCTTGGCTATGCGGCAAGCCATATCGGCCGCGCTGTGACCCAGCAGGGCGGGCAAGTGGTCTCAACTGGCTCTGCGGGTAGCCTGCGTTTTGAGGATGCAGCCTCAGTGCGTCTGGCGCTGGCGGATGCCACGCATATTCTGTCGTCCGTTCCTGCTGTGGTCGATGGCGACCCCGTTCTCATGGCCTATGGCAATGTGTTGCAGCAGCGGCGCAATGCCTGGATCGGCTATCTCTCCTCAACTGGCGTTTATGGCGACAGCAAGGGAGCATGGGTTGATGAAAGCGCGCCAATTAAGGGGCGGCGGGCAAGCCGCAATGCCGCCGATCAGGATTGGCAAGATCTTGATGCCCGCGTCTTTCGCCTGCCGGGCATTTATGGCCCCGGCCGCTCTGCGCTGGACCGTGTGGCCGAAGGACGGGCGCATCGGATCAATCTGCCGGATCAGGTGTTCAGCCGGGTTCATGTCGATGACATCACATCGGGCGTGATCGCAGGATTTGAAGGGCCGCCCGGCGTTTATAATCTGTCGGACGATTTGCCCTGCGGACAAAATGCAGTGATCGAACTGGCCTGTGATCTGCTGAGTCTGCCCTATCCTGCGCTGCAGACAATGGAGGAGGCCGGCCTGTCCCCCATGGCGCGCGCCTTTTACGATGAGAACCGCCGGGTCGCCAATGGCAAGGCAAAGCGCGTCCTTGGCTGGACGCCGCATCACCCGGACTATCGATCAGGCCTGATGGCCTGTCTGCCCGCGCGCACCCGGCGCTGAGGCACGTGGCGGGGCAAGGGCGATGATCATCCCGATCATCACAATCACGCCGCCTGATGCCGCCAGAGGCGACCAGCGATAGCCTTCAAACAAGGTGGAAATTGTCATGGCGATGATGGGAATAAGCACATTGGAAAAACCGGCCTTGCCCGGCCCGATGATCCGGATCAGCCCAAAATACAGCGTGAAGGTAAGCGCACTTGCCGCCAGCGATAAGTATAAAAGCCCAAAGTAAAACCCAAGGCTGGTTCCCAAAACGGGTGGCCCCACAGAGCCCCATGACCAGAGGGCATTAATGGCTGTGCCAAATAGCATGGACCATCCGATTAGGCTCATCATCGGCAAGGCGCGGGCGCGCTTGCCCGCCTGAACCACATTGGCGACGGATGCTGTCATCACCGCCGCGAGCGTCAGCCCCACACCCAAGAATGTGTCCGACGCCCCGGCAGGGTCGGCCCGCACCTCATGCACGAAGAGCAAAGCAACGCCAGACATGGCAAGCGCCGCACCAATCAAGAAACGCCGTGTGAAGCGATCCCCCAGAAAAATCCGTCCCAGCAGCGCATTGGGCACAACCAGCAGCGCGAAAACCACAGCGACCAGACCAGACGTGATGTGGTGTTCCGCCTCATAAACAAGGTTGAAGTTGAAGGTGAATTGCAGGCTGCCCACAAGTGCTGCAAACCCCAATTCTCGCCCGGTAAAGCGGATGCGCTGACCATAAATCCGTGCGACGGCCAGCATGGCAAGGCCCGCCAGCAAAAACCGATAGGTGACGGACCAGCTGGCGGGCACTTCCGCAATCTGCCCGCGGGCAGATTGCGGAAGTGCCCGCCAGCTGGTCCGTCACCTATCGGTTTTTGCTGGCGGGCCTTGCCATGCTGGCCGTCGCACGGATTTATGGTCAGCGCATCCGCTTTACCGGGCGAGAATTGGGGTTTGCAGCACTTGTGGGCAGCCTGCAATTCACCTTCAACTTCAACCTTGTTTATGAGGCGGAACACCACATCACGTCTGGTCTGGTCGCTGTGGTTTTCGCGCTGCTGGTTGTGCCCAATGCGCTGCTGGGACGGATTTTTCTGGGGGATCGCTTCACACGGCGTTTCTTGATTGGTGCGGCGCTTGCCATGTCTGGCGTTGCTTTGCTCTTCGTGCATGAGGTGCGGGCCGACCCTGCCGGGGCGTCGGACACATTCTTGGGTGTGGGGCTGACGCTCGCGGCGGTGATGACAGCATCCGTCGCCAATGTGGTTCAGGCGGGCAAGCGCGCCCGCGCCTTGCCGATGATGAGCCTAATCGGATGGTCCATGCTATTTGGCACAGCCATTAATGCCCTCTGGTCATGGGGCTCTGTGGGGCCACCCGTTTTGGGAACCAGCCTTGGGTTTTACTTTGGGCTTTTATACTTATCGCTGGCGGCAAGTGCGCTTACCTTCACGCTGTATTTTGGGCTGATCCGGATCATCGGGCCGGGCAAGGCCGGTTTTTCCAATGTGCTTATTCCCATCATCGCCATGACAATTTCCACCTTGTTTGAAGGCTATCGCTGGTCGCCTCTGGCGGCATCAGGCGGCGTGATTGTGATGATCGGGATGATCATCGCCCTTGCCCCGCCACGTGCCTCAGCGCCGGGTGCGCGCGGGCAGACAGGCCATCAGGCCTGATCGATAGTCCGGGTGATGCGGCGTCCAGCCAAGGACGCGCTTTGCCTTGCCATTGGCGACCCGGCGGTTCTCATCGTAAAAGGCGCGCGCCATGGGGGACAGGCCGGCCTCCTCCATTGTCTGCAGCGCAGGATAGGGCAGACTCAGCAGATCACAGGCCAGTTCGATCACTGCATTTTGTCCGCAGGGCAAATCGTCCGACAGATTATAAACGCCGGGCGGCCCTTCAAATCCTGCGATCACGCCCGATGTGATGTCATCGACATGAACCCGGCTGAACACCTGATCCGGCAGATTGATCCGATGCGCCCGTCCTTCGGCCACACGGTCCAGCGCAGAGCGGCCGGGGCCATAAATGCCCGGCAGGCGAAAGACGCGGGCATCAAGATCTTGCCAATCCTGATCGGCGGCATTGCGGCTTGCCCGCCGCCCCTTAATTGGCGCGCTTTCATCAACCCATGCTCCCTTGCTGTCGCCATAAACGCCAGTTGAGGAGAGATAGCCGATCCAGGCATTGCGCCGCTGCTGCAACACATTGCCATAGGCCATGAGAACGGGGTCGCCATCGACCACAGCAGGAACGGACGACAGAATATGCGTGGCATCCGCCAGCGCCAGACGCACTGAGGCTGCATCCTCAAAACGCAGGCTACCCGCAGAGCCAGTTGAGACCACTTGCCCGCCCTGCTGGGTCACAGCGCGGCCGATATGGCTTGCCGCATAGCCAAGACCAAAGATGAACAGGCGGATCATAGACCCCGCGATGCCCGCAATGCAGCGCATGTTCAACACCCGATATGGATGGGCGCGGTCAGGCTGCGATCTTTTTCCAGCTCTCAGACATATCGGCAAAGGCGGCAATCAGGCGATCCAGACGATCATAGTCTTGATCGGTGCGGGCTTGCATGATTTCCCGCCGGGCGCTTCGATAAACCCCCGCCAATGTTTCAGCAAGCGGGCCACCCCGCTCCACATCCAAGCCACCCTCAAGCGCATTGATGATGGTTGCAGCGCGGCTGAACTGGCCATTGGCCTTCACAGAGTCGCCCACTCGAAAAGCGTGCGCCAATAGGGTGAGGGCCAAGATCAACTCCTCATAAAGCAGCGCAACCAACTCATGCGGGGTCGCCCCCTCAATGCGGCTGGTATAGGCCATTGTCTCATAGCGCGCCCGCGCCTGTGCCGGATAGGCCGTCATGAGCTGCGGTTCCATTGAGCAATTTGCTGATCAAGATAGGCTTGAGTGGCTTTGAGCGACGTGACCCTGCTGTCCATGCCCGCGAAATTGCGTGAAAGGCGATCCTTATTCGCGGCTTCCCGTTCTTCCGTTCGCGTCCGCAAAAGCGCAAGGGCGTCAGCTTCTTTCTGCAGGCGTGCTTTCAGGGCATCTAGGCCGCCATTTGAGGCTAATGTTGCTGTTTTGATTGCGGACATAGCCCCGCTTATGCCGGGATCCGTGGTCTCATTGCGCGCGGAATCGCGCACAGGATTGAATATCGCTTCAACAGCATCAGGCCAGCTTTTCAGAGCAGCCTCCAGCTTTTTGCTGTCGAGGGTCAGGCTGCCGTCCCGGTTGGTGGTGACGCCCAGATCAGCCATGGATCGCGGGCCATTTGTGCTGCTGGTTAAGGGTTGACCGATCAGGCGAGATAATCTGCGCTCCAATTCAAAAACTGCGCGGGCATTGGTGCTGGATCGGGCGGAAGCCAGCGTCTTTTTTAGGTCGTTCATCGCCGCCACAAAATCAGTCATGGTTGATGTGATGGCCCCCGTCGGGCGGGTCGCGCCAAGGCTGATCAGCGCGCCGGGATCAGCCTTTTTGAGATCCAGCGTCACGCCGGGGATGACGTCGCTCATGCTGTTCGATGCGCGCTGATAAGAGACGCCATCCACCTTCACGATCGCATTTTGCGCCGCCTGCGCCTCTGTGAGGTTAAGATTGCTGGCTCCCGTTAGGGTGAAGCTGTTGGCAAGGCCCGCCTGTCCTTTCAGGATAAGGCGAAAGCCTCCATTTTCTGCGCGCACGCTGGCGCTAACGCCGCTGCCGCTGGCGTTGATGGCATCTGCAAATCCTGTGAGTGTTGCATTTCCAGCGGTTAAGCTGATCGAAAAATCCTGCCCCGCGACAGATAGGGTGAAAGGGCCTTGCCCGGCCAACAGCATTCGGGCGCGATGGAAATCCTGCTCGGCAACGCTGATCGCGCCAGACGCGGCATCTAGATTATAGGCAACGCCGGCTGATTGCAGGGCAGAGGCGACGGCAGCCTTATCATTTTCTGCCAGCCCTTCGAACAAGGGGCGCTGGGCGGGCGTTTGGAATGTCCACCAGGCAAGGGCTGCAATGGCAAGTGCGCCCAACAAACCTATGAGCGGCAGGCTGCGTTTGACCGCAGGTTGGTTCATCAGGCCGGACAGGCCTGTCATGCCGCTGCTGAGGGGGGAGGGACGTGCGCCTGCGGGCACAAGATCAGTCTCTGCCATGGTTTAGACCGGCATATTCATGATGTCGCGATAGGCGGATAAAAGCCTGTTGCGCACTTGAAGGGTCGCCTCAAAGCCAACAGAGGCCTTTTGCCGTTCGACCATCACCTGAACAAGGTCTTGGGTCTCGCCGCGTTCATAGGCTTCGGTCAGGCCGCGGGCTTTGGCCTGCTGCTCGTTCACGGCTTTGAGCGCATCAACCATGGATGCGCCAAAGCCCCCATTTTGGTCGATAGGCGCTGTCGTTGTGTCGGCGGGTGTCGGCGCGCCAGTGCCAGCCGCACGTTGCAACGCCGCATTCTGATTCAGAATTGCGGTTCGCATTTGCATCAGACGACCAGAGTCGATCATAGTCATGGTGCGCGTTTTGCCCTTTATTTGTGTGGCCATTTATCCCGCAGACGGAAAAGCAAAGGCCGTGCCAATCATAAAAAAGCACCTAAAATCAGGTGGATGATCTGATGCTGTCAGAAAATCGACAGGCCCATCCTAAAGGCTGGACAACCCATCGTCGTTAACCGGCTTGTGACCGCTCGATGCCCCGAGCGTCGCTGCTGAAAGGAATAACATGACCGTCATCAACACAAATGTCAGCGCTCTGCGCGCCCACAACGTCTCCCGTCAGGCAGGCGCCGCACTCGATACCGCTATGCAGCGTCTGTCGACGGGTAAGCGTATTAATACCGCCCGCGATGATGCCGCAGGCCTTGCTATTGCTACCCGCATGGATGCCAAGGTGCGTGGCTTAAGCCAAGCGATCCGCAACGCCAATGATGGCATTTCGCTGGTCCAAACGGCGGAAGGTGCCATGTCCGAAATCTCCAACATTTTGGTCCGCATGCGGGAACTTTCTGTCCAGTCTGCGAACGGCACATCCGCCTCAACAGACCGGACATCATTACAAGCGGAGTTCACAGCCCTGATCGCTCAGATTGGGGATGTTGCATCCCGCACCGACTTTAACGGCATTAAGCCTTTGAACGGATCAACCACCACGGCTGGCATCAAGATCCAGACGGGTGTGAACACAGGTGAGGCGGTCACGATTACGATTGCTGATCTGCAGGCAGCAGCCACTAACGTCGCCGTCTCCACGCTGGATATTTCGACGGATACGGGCGCGAGCTCTGCTTTGGCGACTTTGGACACGGCCATTAACACAGTTGCGGCAGAGCGCGCCAAGCTGGGCGCTGCTCAGAACCGGCTTGAATCCACGGTCAACAACCTGACCACGACGGTGACCAATTTGACCGAGTCCAAATCGCGCATTGAAGATGCGGATTTCTCAGTTGAAACGACGAAACTTGCGTCGGCCCAGATCCTTGCTCAGGCCTCGACGGCGATGCTCGCTCAGGCGAACCAGAGCCAACAGGGCGTTCTGAACCTCCTGCGCTAAGCCCTTTGGGTTTAGTGCGGCGGCCCGGATGCACCCCACCCGCAGCCGGGCCGCCTTCTTCTATATTCTCCCCAGGAAAACCATTTTACCCCGCAGGCTCTCTCCTGCGGGGTTTTTTGTGCGTGCATTCTGTTGCTTTCGCGGGCCTTTGACCCTAGTCGCGCAGGCACGTTTTATTGCCATCAGGAAAAGTCTTCGCCATGACCCTTGCCCCCGCCCAAGATATCAAGCGCGTCGTTCTCGCCTATTCAGGCGGGCTGGATACCAGCGTGATCCTGAAATGGCTGCAGCAGACCTATGGTTGCGAAGTCGTCACCTTCACGGCTGATCTGGGGCAAGGCGAAGAAATTGAACCCGCCCGGCAAAAAGCCCGTCAGGCCGGCGTTAAGGAAGAGCATATCTTCATTGAGGATGTGCGCGAAGAATTTGTGAAAGACTTTGTCTTCCCAATGATGCGCGCCAATGCGCTGTATGAAGGGCTGTATCTGTTGGGCACATCCATTGCCCGCCCGCTCATCGCCAAGCGGCAGATTGAAATTGCAAAATTGGTCGGCGCCGATGCCGTCAGCCATGGTGCAACGGGCAAGGGCAATGATCAGGTTCGGTTTGAACTCGGTTATTATGCGCTCAACCCGGAAATCAAGGTCATCGCCCCCTGGCGCGAATGGGATCTGACGAGCCGCACGCGCCTCATCGAATTTGCCGAGCAACACCAAATCACCATCCCGCGGGATAAGCGCGGCGAAAGCCCGTTTTCGACCGACGCAAATCTGCTGCACACCTCGTCAGAGGGGAAGGTTCTGGAAGATCCTTGGGAAGAAGTGCCGGATTATGTCTATTCGCGCACCGACCATCCGGAAGATGCGCCCGATGCGCCGGAATTCATCACAGTTGATTTTGAGCGGGGGGATGCCGTTGCCGTTAATGGTGAAGGTCTGTCGCCCGCAACCTTGCTCGCCAAGCTCAATGACTATGGCAAGCGGCATGGCATTGGTCGCCTCGACCTTGTTGAGAACCGCTTTGTGGGCATGAAGTCGCGCGGCATGTATGAAACGCCGGGCGGCACAATCCTGCATCTGGCCCATCGCGGTGTGGAGCAGATCACGCTTGATAGGGGTGCCGCGCACCTCAAGGACAAGCTGATGCCCGAATATGCGGAGCTGATTTACAATGGCTTCTGGTTCTCGCCAGAGCGGGAGATGCTGCAAGCCGCCATTGATCACAGTCAGGAACATGTGACCGGCACTGTGCGATTGAAGCTCTATAAGGGCGGCGTGTACATTGTCGGCCGTAAATCGCCCAAGTCGCTCTATTCGGAAAAGATCGTCACCTTTGAAGACGATGCAGGGGCCTATGATCAGCGGGATGCGCAGGGCTTTATCAAGCTGAACGCGCTTCGCCTGCGTCTGCTTGGGCGGCGTGGCGGGCTCTAAGCCCGGCTCTGGCGCTGCGCCTCTCACCGGGCGGCCTTGGTGGGGCCACCCGGTTCTCCTCTTCGCGCTTATTCTCGCTTCTGGTGCGCCGCTTTGGTGGCCCGCCATTGCGCCGCTGACGGACTTACCCGGCCATATGGGCCGCTATCTTATCCAGCTTGACGGCGGACAGACGGCGGCCCTTGCCCGCTGGTATAGCTTTGATTGGCAGTGGATTGGCAATTTGGGTGTCGATCTGCTCGTCCAATTGCTGGGGCCTGTGCTGGGCGTGGAGGCGGCCACCAAGCTGATCATCATTGCGATTGCTATGTTGGGCACAGCGGGCTTTGTGGCCATCGCGCGCCAAGTGCATGGGCGCATTCCGCCGACCGCCTTTTTCGCCCTGCCGCTTATCTGGTCACTGCCTTTCCTGTGGGGCTTCGTCAATTTTGCGCTCTCTATGGCCTTGGCCTGTTTTGCCTATGTCCTGTGGCTCCGGCTGGCGGATGCGGGGCGCTTGGGGCTGCGGGCCGCTGTGTTCGTCCCGCTGTCGCTGCTGCTCTGGACGGTTCATATTTATGGCTGGGCGGTGCTCTGCATTCTGGCGGGAACGGCGGAACTCGATAGGCAGATCCGGGCGCGGGGCAAGCTCTCCGCTGCATTGACGGCAAGTTGTGTCTCTCTTCTCTGCCTGTTGCCACCCATTATCCCAATGCTTCTGCGCTTTGGGGAGGGCGGGGCAGGCGGCCAGCCCTTTGGCCACACATGGTTTCGCTTTGACCTAAAGGCACGCTGGCTTTTGAGCGTGTTCAAGGATCGCTGGGAGGTGTTCGATATCGCCAGTGTTGGCGTGATCGCCTTGGTGCTGATCCTCGCGCTGGCGCATTGGGCCGTGCGGCGCACCCGATCGCCCGGAACGCCGCTTGCATTGGGTGCTGGGGTTCTTGCGTTCTTATTCCTGATCCTGCCCCATGCTTTGCTGGGGTCGGCCTATGCCGATATGCGCCTCGCGCCTTATGTTCTCGCTTTCGCCCTATTGGCGATCCATGGCCGCTACCGGCAGGCGGGCCTCGTGGCGGCCGCTGGTCTTACCTTCTTTGCTGCGCGTACCACTGGGTCGATCCTGAGTGCCAAGGCCTATGATGATAGCTATCGGGCCGAGCTGGCTGCACTCGACTATCTGCCCGAAGGTGCACGGCTGATCAGCTTTGTTGGCCGCCCCTGTGCCGAGGGCTGGTCGGTGCATCGGCTGGATCATCTGCCCAGCATCGCGCTGGTGCGCAAAGGGGCCTTTGCCAATGACCAATGGCAGGCGTCCGGCGCGCAGCTTTTGACAGTCACATACCAAGCCGCAGGGCAGTTCCGGTCAGACCCGTCGCAATTCGTGGTTGAGCCGCGCTGTGAACGTCGGGAGCGCATGGCCATCACTCGTGCCCTCAGCACCTTCCCGCGCGATGCGTTTGATTATGTCTGGATCATCCACCAGCCCGCAGGGCCAGCCGACATGAATGGCCTTGTTCCCGTCTGGAAACAGGGGACGAGCGGCCTCTACTGGATTGTCAGGACAGGATAGCGACCAGCGACACGCCTGCAGGAAGCGGCAGGCGGCCCACTAAGCTGGTCTCAAGCCCGAAGATCTGCGTCAGCACGGCATTGACTGGCGCAGACGGCATCTGATCATCACTTGTTGTCTTACCCATCAGCTTGCCAACCAATCGCGCAGCGGCTGCGACCGGGAAGAGCAGGCTGTTAAAATGCGAGAGCAACTCAATCTTCAGTCCGGCGGCCTTCGCCACCTTGGCGAGGCCTGACTTGGTATAGCGGCGATGATGGTGATGCGCGCGGTCATGCGCGCTCCACATCCAACGGTTGGCAGGCACCGTGAGTAAGATCTTCCCACCGGGCTTTAGCTTGGTACGGATGCTGGCCAAAGAGGCCTGATCTTCGCCAATATGTTCCAGCACATCGAGCAGCGCGATCATGTCATAGCTGGCATCGGGAATGCCATCGAGGCTGGGCAGGGGCGCTGTCAGGATCGGGCGGCCAAGCCGCGATTCCGCAACTGCGCGCGCACCTTCGTCAATCTCAATTGCATCAACGGTGCCGAATGCGCCGAGCATGCCGAAATTATGCCCCGTGCCGCAGCCAATTTCCAAAATGCGGGCGGGCTGCCCCGGCCTCACATAATTTGTGATGAGATTGGCAAGGATCTTCCGGCGCGCGACATACCACCAATGCGTTGCATCATGCTGAGCCATGCGTTCATAAACAGCGCGATCCATGTCAGGGCCTTTCCGTCGCGCGCGTGGCATCTGCTTCTGACAGGCCGATCGTATCGCGAATAATATAGAGCGGGCGTTGTTTGGTTTCGATCATGATCCGACCGACATATTCGCCCAAAATGCCAAGCGAGAGCAGTTGCAGCCCGCCGAGGAAGAGAACCGCAACCATGATGGAGGCATAGCCCGGCACGGCAATGCCAAAGATCAAGGCCTTAGTGATGATGAAGAGCGCATAGAGGAAGGACAGCACGGCAACGCCGCCACCAACATAAGTCCAGATGCGCAGCGGCAAGGTGGAGGAAGAGGTGATCCCGTCCAGCGCCAGCGTCCACAACTTCCAAGGGCGGAATTTGGTTGTCCCCAGTGTGCGTTCGGCCCGTTCATATTCCACCGAGGCTGATTTGAATCCGCTCCAGGCAAACAGGCCTTTCATAAAGCGGTTCCGCTCTGGCAGACTGCGCAACACTTCTACAACCCGGCGGTCCAGAAGGCGGAAATCGCCTGCATGATCGGGGATTTTATCGCTGCTCAGAAGGTTATGCGCTTTATAGTAAAGATCAGCAGACAGGCGCTTGGGTAGGCTGTCGGTCGCCCGGTCACGGCGCACGCCATAGACCATGTCGCACCCGGCGCGCCATTTGGCGATCATCTCCCCCAAAACTTCGGGAGGATCTTGCAGATCAACATCCATGGGCACAACCGCTGAGCCGCGGGCGTGGTCCAGTCCAGCAGAGAGTGCTGCTTCTTTGCCGAAATTGCGAGAGAGGGACAGCGCTCGAACGCAGGGATTCGTCAGATGGGCCTGTGCGATGGCGGCCATCGTCCGGTCTGTGCTGCCGTCATCTATGAAGAGGATTTCATAAGACTGCGCCGCTGCATCAGATAGGCTTTCAATCACCGCCGAGACGCGGGTGACAAAGGCCTCGATGGCGACCTCTTCATCCTTCACCGGAACGATAATGGACAAGATCGGGGGTACGGGCGTCAGTTCCATGAATATACCAACCTTAATTTGGCTTGGTTTGGCAAGGTCCAAATCATCCGAACACCCACTTCCTGTTGAGAGTGAAGGTTAAAACGGGTGTCACAAAGATGATGGGGATGACCGGCCACCATGTCGGCCCACCGAGATACTTGACCAGAAGCCAGACGAAAAACTGGTTGGAGATAAAGCCGAGCGTGTTGGTGATGAAAAAGCGGACGGTGCGGATATGGGCCTGATCGCGCGCGCCATGGTCGCGAAAGCTCACCCGGCTGTGGAGGATATAGCCGACGCCCGTGAAGACCAGATAGACCCCTGTCATCGACAGCATCGGGTCAACATGCAGGAATTCGGCCACCGCCCAATAAGCCGCTGCCACCAGCACCGTCAGCAATAGGCCGACCATCCCAAACCGGATGATCTGCCCCAAAAGCTTCAGCCTGTCTTGATGCGGTTGTGCGGTCACGATTGCTCTTCTTGCCCTTTGCGCGGGAGCCTTTAAGGCCCTTCTTCGCGCATGGAAACGGGCAATCCACATAAGGACGCGCATTGGTCGCGCTGGCTCCTCCTCATTTGGGGGGTGATGAGCGCCCTTTTGATTGCCTTTCGCTGGCAGAATATCGACTTTTTCATTCTTGCCGACACGGATGATAATTTGCGCCTTGCGCAGGTGAAGGCCTGGCTTGGCGGGCAGGCATGGTCTGACTTGCGCCAGTATAAGCTGAACCCGCCCATGGGTGCAGATATTCACTGGTCGCGTATTCCCGATTTGCCCATTGCCGCGATCATGCTCTTGCTGGAGCCGTTCATTGGCTGGATCAATGCCCAAAAAGCGGCCATTGCGCTTGCGCCCTTAATTCCTTTTGGCTTGGCGTTGTACGCCCATGCGCTGACTGTCCGACGCCTTGTTGATCCCAAGGCTTGGCCGCTGGCGGCTGTTGTTTTGATGTCGGGCGCGTCGCTCTTGACCATGTTTGCGCCGACCCGGATTGACCATCATGGCTGGCAACTGGCCTTTTTGGCGCTGACGGTGACGGGCTTGTTCGATGAAAAGCATCTGCGCGGCGGGTTGACCACCGGCGGTGCAACGGCGCTTAGCCTATCGGTCGGGCTGGAAATGCTGCCTTATCTTGCGCTCTGCGGCGGGGTGATCGGACTGCGCTGGATCCTTGATGCGGAGCAGGCGCTGCGTCTACGTGCCTATGGCATCGCGCTCGCCGGGGGAACGGCGCTTGGCTTTGCTCTGTTCGCGTCGCAAGCGAACCACGCGTTGCGCTGTGATGCGCTCACGCCTGTTTGGTTGTCGACCATGGTGTTGGCGGGTGCGATGTTGACGATCTTATCGTATCTGCCAGCTCGCCACTGGGCGGCGCGGCTCATCTGCGCAGGGGGCGCCGCGATTGGGCTGGCGGGGTTTTTCTATATGGCATGGCCCCAATGTCTGACCCGGCCAGAAGGAATTTCTGACGAATTGTATCGAACATGGTTCGTCAATATTACAGAAGTTCGCCCGCTTTATGTTCAGTCGACAAAAACGGCGGTGACTGCCGCCGCGCTGCCCATTGCGGGGTTGGTCGGTGCCGTCTCGATGCTCTGGCTGGATCGCGCCAAGCGGGTGCTCTGGATGCAGCTTGTGTTGCTCTCCTTAGCGTCGGTTTTGATGATGTTCTGGCAAATGCGGGCAGTGCCTGCCGCGCAATTGCTGGCAGTGCCCGGGGCGGCGGGTCTGGCATGGACGCTTCTGCCGCCGCTGGCCCGCGCGCGGCATTTGGCCGTACGGATGATGATGCCACCGATTGTCCTTATCATCCTATCCGGCCTGATTGGCCAACTGGTCATGTCCGTATGGCCCGCGCCAGAGGCGAAGGCGACAGGCCGGGCGGCCATTCGCAATGCGTCTGCCCGCTGCGCGACCCTATCTGCTTTGCGGCCCGTGGCAGCTTTGCCACCCGCCACCATCTTTACCTTTGTGGATCTCAGCCCGCGCCTCATCAACGTGACGGGCCACAGCGCAATCTCTGGCCCCTATCACCGCAATGGCGATGCCATTCTTGATGTGTTCCGTGTGTTTCGCGGCACGCCGGATGAGGCGCGGCGAATTATCACCGCGCATGGCGCGACCTATCTTTTGATCTGCCCCAATATGGCGGAAGGCGCGAACCATAAGAAATTCGCCCCTAAAGGCTTTCTGGCCCAGCTAGAGCGCGGACAGGTGCCGGATTGGCTAACACCAGTTGCGCTACCTGCCACGTCGCCATTGCGCCTGTGGCGGGTCGTGCCGCTAGAGGGTGCCCAAAACTAGGGGTAGGTGGGGGTTTCTGTTGCCCGGCACCCCCAAGCCGCTGGTTTCTGCTTCTGTTGCCCGGCGCAGTCCGTGCCGCGTTCTATTTGGGTAACTTTAAGCCACGAAGGCCCTTAGTTACGCAGCCAGAGCAAGTGCTTCGTTATCGTTGGCACTTATAGGTTTTGAACGGTTT
>JBEDGC010000018.1:0-97446 GCA_041174825.1 Pseudomonadota bacterium
AGTTCAGCGCATTTATGCAATGCACCCTGTGCTATCGGGTGTTAGGTAAGTGCCAAGCCAACAGAGCAAAGTTCATTCTGCCACAGGATTTTTTAAATGATTTCAAATAGCTACCCCCACCTTCTCTCACCTGGCCACATCAATAAGATGGAGGTGAAGAACCGCATCATGGTCACCGCCATGGGTGTTAGCCTGTCTGAAGAAGACGGGACCGTTGGGGAAAAGCTGATCGCCTATCACGAGGATCAGGCGCGGGGTGGCGCTGGACTGATCATTGCGGGGGTTGCGGGTGTCGCTTGGCCCGTCGGCGCAGTCGCGTTGCAACAGACAGCGATATCCGATGACAAATTCCTACCCGGCCTCACCGAGCTGTGCACCCGCGTCCACGCGCATGGCGCAAAAATTGCTGCTCAGTTGCACCATGGCGGCCTGGTGGCTGGATATTCCACGCGCTGGGGACATCCCCTTTGGGCGCCGTGCATCCCGCCTGCCCCGACAGGCAATTTCATGAAGTATTTTCTACCTGAAGAATTGGCCGCATTCAGTGGCATGACGATGCCCGAAATCAAAGTCCTCACGCATGAGGATATCGCGACTGTCGTTCGCCAGTTTGCACAAGGTGCCGCGCGGGCCCAAAAAGCCGGTTTTGATGCCGTCGAAATCCATTCCGGCCATGGCTATTTGCTGTCGTCGTTTATCTCCCCCAAAACGAACAGCCGCACGGATGAATATGGCGGGCCGATTGAAAACCGCCTGCGCATTTTGCGGGAAGTTCTGGCGGCGGTGCGGGCGGCCGTCGGTGCGGATTATCCTGTTTGGGTGAAGCTCGATTCCCGTGAGGTCGGAAAAACGGACGGCATTTCATTAGAGGATGCCAAATTCGCCGCACGAACAGTCGAAGATGTAGGCGCAGACGCGATTACGGTGTCTGCCTATCACGACACCGGCGATGGCAAGCTGCATTCTGAATCCAACATCCCTCATGTCGAAAACTTCAATCTGCCCGCAGCCGCCGAGATGAAGGCGGAGGTTAGCATCCCCATCATCGCGTCGGGCCGGATCGAAGTGGACACCGCCGACCGCACGATCGGAAAAGGTGACGCAGATTTTATTGCCATGGGGCGCAAATTATTGGCAGACCCGCATCTTCCCAACAAGCTGTTGCGTGGTGAGACAGATCGGGTTCGCCCGTGCGTCTATTGCTATACTTGTGTCAGTGCGATCTATGGCGGCCAGCAATCCCGCTGCGCCGTCAATGCCGAGTTTTCCGTCGAGTTTGAACGTAAGGCTGCAACGGCCGCCAAAAAGAATATCGTTATCATCGGTGGTGGCCCCGGCGGGATGGAGGCGACACGTCGCCTGACCGCTCTTGGCCATCAGGTCACGCTGATCGAAAAGAGCGAACGCCTTGGTGGCACGCTGCGCTTTGCGTCGCTTGCCTATGAACCCAATGAACGGCTGCTCAACTGGCTGCGCCATGAAGTTGAAATGTCCGGCGCAGATGTGCGCCTGAATACGTCCGCTACTCCGGCGCTTTTGAAATCGCTGACACCCGATCACGTGATCGTTGCGACAGGCGCAACGCGCGGCATGCCGGACATCCCCGGCAATGACCGGGATAATGTCTTTTCAGGCGATGATATGCGGCGGTTGATGCTGGGCGAAAGCTCTGACGAGCTGAAGCGGAAAACGGGCCTGTTCACCCGCATGGCAACAAAAATTGGTGCCGCGACGGGCGCGACGGCCAACCTTGACCTCGTTCGCAAGGCCACCCACGCGTGGATGCCGCTGGGCGACCAAATCGTGATCATCGGCGGCGAACTGGTGGGCATTGAGCTGGCGGAGTTCCTGCACGAGCGCGGGCGCAAGGTCACTATCGTCGATGAAGCCCCTGCCTTTGGCAAAGGGCTAACGCTGGTTCGCCGGATGCGCATCCTGTCTGAATTGCAGGAGCACGGTGTTGCCATGCATCCTGCCGCGAGCGCCATTTGCATTGAGGATGGTGCGGTGCACTTCACCGATGCGTCCGGCACGGCCCATAAGGTAGCCGCCGACCATGTCATCGTGGCGAAGGGCGCGGACGGAGACCTCACACTGGCTGAGGCCCTGAAAGCAGAGGGCTTCAACGTCCATAGCATCGGGGATGCAAATGGCGTGGGCTATATCGAAGGCGCAATCCGCGGGGCCTATCAGACGGTCGTCAACATCACCTCCACGTGAAGGCCGCTATCCATTTTGGATGCGTTATCCTAACGTAGCACCTCATGACAGACGCCAATCAGGACCCGTTCTCCAACGTTCTTGAAACCCTTTATAGCGGCCTATTGGAAGATGTGCCCTGGGAGGCGTTTCTGCGCGCCTTGGCCCAGTGGCTAGAGGGCAGCTATGCGACATTAATCTTAACGGCCCCGGGCCTCAGCGCGCCCGGCGCGATGGTCACGCCCGGCGGCAACCCAAAAACGAATGAAGACTATCTGACAACCCACTTTGCCAGCGATCCTTTTCAGGGGCTTCCCGAAGGCCAAGTCACGTCCTTCAAAGAGTTTCTTCAGGGTCAAACCTCGCAAGACATTTCAGACTATATGGACTTTCTAGATGCAGCGGGCGGAGATCAGGTGCTGGGTGTCGATCTGCGCCTTCCAAGTGGCTTTGAGGCGCGGTGCCGGGTCACGCGGGATCGCTCACGCCCTGATTTTTCGGCCGACGACCGTGTCCGCTTTCAAAGGCTCGTGCCACATCTGCGAAATGCCGCGCGCCTTTTTGAACGCCTGCAAATCGAAGGGGCAGAACATGGCGTCTATCGGGGAGCAGTCGAACAATTGGGCGTTGGGACAATTATTCTAGACCAGGCCGGAACCATAACGCGGACAAATGCCGTGGCGGACCAATTGCTAGAGGCCGGCGATGGCATGCGATCAAGTGATGGCAGGCTCATTCTTGGGGATCGTCGGCATCAAAAAACTGTCGAGAGCCTGTTAACGCGCATGGGGGATATCCCAGCCCCCGTCCGTTTCAAACTTTGCCGCGCCAAGGGACATGACCTTGCCGTTGTCGCACGTCCGATCCAAGTCCCGGCCATTCTTCGCCGCGGCGCAAATCTGGCGCTGTTTATTTCAGTCCCCGGCGACGATGCGCAGCTTGATCCCGCTGCCATCCGGGATCTGTTCCAATTGACCCGCATGGAAGCAACACTGGCCGTCTCTCTTGCGAGTGGACGCTCATTGGTCGAGGCTGCCGATACGCTGGGGATCGCGCACAATACCGCCCGCGCTCATCTCCGCTCCATCTTTGCGAAGACAGGCGCACGGCGGCAATCGCAACTGGTTCATCTGCTCAGAAGCGGCCTTCAATAATTAGGCAGCGAAGCGGTAATCCTCAAAATTCGGTTTTGCCATGGCGTCGACAAAGGCCTGATAGCTCCAAGGCCAGCTTGCAGGAACGCCCGTATCATCAAGATACCAGCTGGTGCAGCCGCTTCCGAAAATCGTCTTCTTCGCAGCGGTAATCCGCTTTTCTTCATAGTCCGCCATCGCTTCGTGCGTTGGCTCAACCGCACGGGCATTGCCGGCCCGAAGCCGCTCGATGAGCTGATCGACATATTTCCATTGCGCCTCTGCAATGTCGATCAAGGAGAAATTGCCGACTGGCCCGGTCGGCCCGTTGAGCATGAAGAAGTTGGGAAAATCAGGCAGTGTCACAGCATTGAACGCCGTTGGACGCACCGACCAAGCGTCGTCCAAAGTCTTTCCGTTCCGGCCGACGACCGATGCCGGACGGATGAAGCGGTCGGCCCGGAAGCCTGTTGCGAGCACGAGAACGTCGAGTTCGTGCAGCGTTCCGTCTTTCATGCGGACGCCTGCGGCTTCCACCCGTTCGATTGCACCTGTGTCGACAAAAACATTCGGCTTTTGCACATGGTCATAATAGCACCAAGAATAGATCAGCCGCTTGCACGCCGCGCGATAGTTTGGCGTCAGCTTTTTGCGAAGTTCCGGATCCTTCACGCTGTTTTCAAGGTTCTGGAGGCAATAGTCCTCAATTTCCTTCATCTGCGGACCATCGATATTCGTGATGCCGTCCGTAAACCGCAGGATCGCGTCCCAATATTCTTTATTGTAGCGGATCTCATCAATCAGCTTCACATCCTTGCGGAAGGCTTCTCGTTCTTCATCCGTGTAATCAAATTGTGGAACTGGCATGATCCACTGCGGCGACCGCTGGAAATGGACAATTTGCTTCGAACGGTCGGTGAGCGCGGTCAGGATTTGCGCGCCTGTTGATCCGCAACCAACAATGCCAACTCGGGCGCCGTCCAATTGGGCGCTGTCATCCCACCGCGCTGAGTGGAAAGCCTTGCCCGAAAAACTCTCTAAGCCTTGAATATCCGGCATCTTCGGATGATGCAGCACGCCGGATGCGCAAATGACAATATCGGCTTCGATTTCTTCGGTCCCCGACACACCGACGGTCCATGTCGCTGTCGCTTCATCGAAATCGCAGCTTGTGACTTCGGAATTGTACCGGATGTAAGGATTAACCCCGAAATCTGCCGCGACCTTTTCGAAATAATCTCGGATATCCGGACCCTTGGCGTAATAGGACTTCCATTCGGCATAGGGGGCAAAGCTATAGGTATAGGCATGCGCCGGAACGTCACAGGTCAGGCCCGGATAGCGGTTTTCGCGCCAGGTTCCGCCCAAGCTGGAGGCCTTTTCAAGGATCGTGAAGTTCTTCTCACCGCGCTCCAGCAATTTAATGCCAGCCAGAATACCGGCCATGCCAGCACCGATGATGACGTAACGAAGGTCCTTCGACATATGCTCTCCAAATCCGTTTTTTCTCTTCCGGTGGAATGATCATGCGATGCCAGAGGATCGCATGTAAATCGTCCAAACGGCCTATTTTCTGAAACGACGGGCCAGCCCCCTGTGTCAGCGCAATTCTGTTTTAAGGACTTTGCCCGACGCATTGCGCGGAACATCGTCGACGAACACGAAACTGCGGGGCACTTTGTAATTCGCCATATTCTCGCGCGACCACGCCACCATCTCCGCCTCTGTCGCGGCCGCGCCGGGACGCAGGACGACATAGGCTTTGCCGACTTCTCCCATACGCTCATCCGCGATGCCGACGACAGCGACCATGCCCACAGCCGGATGGTTGGACAGCAGCTTTTCCACCTCGGCCGGATAAACATTAAACCCGCCGGAGATGTACATGTCCTTCAGCCGGTCGGTAATGCGGACATAGCCTTGGGCGTCCATCGTCCCCACGTCGCCCGTGTGGAGCCAGCCATGGGCGTCAATCGCCTCCGCCGTCGCTTCTGGATCATCGAGATAGCCCAGCATGACGCCCTGCCCCCGCACCCAAATTTCACCCGTTTCGCCGCGGGGCACTTCTTGCCCATTTTCGCCTGCGATGATCACCTCATTGCCGGGGATAGCCGCGCCACAGCTTGTCGCGATCAGGTCCACGGGATCACCGGGGCGACAACTGGTAATATTGACGCACTCGGTCATCCCATAGGCCGTGATGATGTCCTTCATGCCCAATTCGGTTCGGATGCGCTCAACCAACACAGGCGGCACGGTCGCCGCGCCGGTGGTTCCACCTCGCAGCGATGAACAGTCAAAATCCGCGCGCTCCTTTTCGGCGAGGAGCATCTGAAAGATTGTCGGCGGCCCGGGCAGGAAGTTAATCCGGTCCCGGACAATGCTGTCCCGCGCCGTTGTCAAGTCGAATTGTGGCATAGGCACGATGACCGCGCCGCTGATGAGGCAAGCCACCCAGCCCACCTTGAACCCAAAGCTGTGGAAGAACGGATTGACGATCAAATAGCGCTCGCCCGCTGACAGGCCCGTATTGCCGATCCAGACCCCACATTGGGGGATAACGCGACCATAGGTCATCATCACGCCCTTGGGCACGCCTGTGGTGCCGCTGGTGAACAAAATGTCGGACAGATGGTCTGCTGTCAGACGTTCCAGTGCTGCGTCAACGCCAGCATCCTCTGCGCCCTGCCCGCTTGCGAGGAATGCGCTGAAATCGCGATCCAACAAAATGGTCTCGGCCAAATCCGGCACATCTTCGGCAGACAGGAGCGCTGGATAATCAATGCCCAGAAAGCTCTGGACCGTGAACATCATCCGCGCGCTTGTCCGCCGCAAAATGTCGCCAGCCTCCCGGCCCTTTAGTCGGGTGTTGAGGGGAACGATCGCTGCACCGCATGTCATAGCAGCGACCGCTGCGACGACCCATTCGCGGCTATTGGGGGCCCAAATCGCGATCCGATCGCCCTCGCCCACGCCACGCGCCAGAAGCGCCGATGCGGCCTCCCGACAGCGCGCCCAAAGCTGGTTGAAGCTCCAGACTTCTCCATCCTCCAGCAGCGCCGGCGCATCACCCCATAGCAGCGCCGCGCGGGCCGCTGCATGGGGAATGGTGGGAGGAAGCTCCATCGGGGCCATCAGGCGACTTCGAACAACCCGGCGGCGCCCATGCCACCTGCCACACACATCGAGATGACGACATATTTTACGCCGCGGCGCTTACCCTCGATCAGGGCATGGCCGACAAGACGGCTGCCGGTCATCCCAAAGGGATGGCCAAGCGCGATGCCACCGCCATTTACGTTCAGCTTTTCCGGATCAATGCCCAGTTTCTGCTGGCAGTAGATCGCCTGGCTGGCGAACGCCTCGTTGATTTCAAACAGGCCGATATCGTCGATCTTCAGACCCGCTCGTTGCAACAACTTCGGAATGGCGAAGACAGGGCCAATGCCCATTTCATCCGGATCGCACCCGGCGACCTGAAAACCACGATAGACGCCAAGAACAGGAAGCCCTTCCTTTTGCGCCGTCGCCAGATCCATCACCAACTGCGCGGATGCGCCATCCGACAGCTGCGACGCATTGCCGGCGGTGATGTGCTTACCTTCTTGGATGACCATGCCGTCCTTGAAGACGGGCCGCAGGAGCGACAGACCTTCGGCCGTTGTGTCTCCGCGGACACCTTCATCTGCTGAAACCGTGACGGTTTCCCGGCCTGTTTCATTGCCTTCCTTGTCCTTCAACGACTTTTCAACCGTGATCGGGACGATCTCATCATTGAACCGCCCGGCCGCTTGCGCGGCACCTGCGCGTTGCTGGCTGAGCGCTGCAAAGGCATCCTGTGCCTCACGTGACACGCCATAGCGTTCGGCGACGACTTCTGCCGTCTCGATCATCGCCATATAGGCATATGGATCCGCATCAATCACCGCTTGCGATCGATTGCGCCACCCGGGGGCGAACTTGTTGAGCGTCATGGAGATTGTTTCCATGCCCCCTGCCACAGCGACATCAATCTCATCGGCAATAACGCCGCGCGCCGCCAAGGCGATGGCATTGAGGCCCGATGAGCATTTGCGGTCGAGCGTGAAGCCGCCCACGCTATTGGGGAGCTTCGACGCATGCACCGTCAAACGACCCAGATTATAGCTCTGCGTGTTCCAGTGATTGCCGAC
Organism: Pseudomonadota bacterium; assembly: GCA_041174825.1. Taxonomy (GTDB): domain Bacteria; phylum Pseudomonadota; class Alphaproteobacteria; order Sphingomonadales; family Sphingomonadaceae; genus Aquisediminimonas. The sequence continues at coordinate 7,505 of JBEDGC010000018.1, forward strand.
ACCCAGATAAACGTCATCCACGCGCGCCGGATCAATGCCCGATCGGTCCAGCACGGCATTGACGACATGGCTCGACAGCACCGGCGCTTCGGTATCGTTAAAGGCCCCACGATAGGCCTTGCCAATGCCCGTCCGTGCTGTTGCGACAATCGCTGCTTCCCGCATCATAATCTCCTCTAAAAACCGGTCATGTTAGACGGACCAAAATAGGCGCGCATTTCCGTCACCTTGCCGTCTGCATTGAATTTAAATGTATCGATGACGTCGACGGTCAGGGACTTCCCCTCCATCGTCAGTTCAACCTGAAAGGCGAAGGCAGCATAGTCCGTAGCGAGCCGAATTGGGCCTTCCAGCCGCAACTTCGCCCCGGTCTGCATGGATGCTGCGTAAAACTCCCGAATGGCATCATGCCCGACTTTGGGCGGTGTGCCGATGGGGTCTTCCACGATGGCGTCTGAAGCAAACAGCGCCACGACCGCTTCAGGGTCCCCTTTATCAAACGCGTCCACATATCCGTGCACGGCAGCAGTCATCTGTTCAGGTGTCGCCATGAAAAGCTCCTTTAGGGAAAATAACGACTGATGGTGTCGACAACGCAGGCCGGCTTATCGCTGCCTTCAATTTCAACCGTGACGCGCACGATCGACTGGATCGCACCCTTGATCTCCTCAACGGTCACGATCTCGCCCACACCGCGGATGCGCGACCCGACCTTGACCGGCGCCAGAAACCGCAAGCGATCCGCGCCGACATTCACCGCATGGGTAAATCCCTGCACCTCGATCAGTTGCGGAAGGAAGAAATTGACAAGGCTCATCATCAGATAGCCGTGCGCAATGGTGCCGCCAAAGGGGCCGTCCTTTGCGCGCTCAACGTCGACATGAATCCACTGATGATCGCCGGTCACATCCGCAAAACCGTTCACACGGTCCTGATCAATCACAAGCCAGTCCGTCGGCCCGAGCTGTGTACCTTCTTGCCCTTGAAGGGACCCGGGCGTTTCAAAGACTTTTGGGCCCGTCATGCGTGCTGGCTCGAAACGGAAACGATCTCGCCAGTCATGTAGGACGACAGATCCGACGCCAGGAACATCATGACATTTGCCACTTCCCACACCTCGGCAGGGCGACCAAATGCCTCTTGGGCGGAGAGTTTTTCCAGAAGCTCGTCCGTCGTCACCTTGGCAAGAAAGGCATGCATCGCGATGGATGGGGCAACCGCATTGATGCGGACGCCATGTTCGGCGGCCTCAACCGCTGAACAGCGGGTAAAGGCCATCACGCCGGCTTTGGCGGCGGCATAATGTGCCTGCCCCTTTTGCGCGCGCCACCCCAGCACTGACGCGTTGTTCACGATGACGCCCGATTTGCGTTCATACATGGTCGGCAAGAAGCTGCGCGTCATGCGAAAGACGCTGTTGAGCGTCACGTCGAGAACTCGGTTCCATTGATCATCCGTCATGTCGACAACCGACACTTCGCCGCCCAATCCGGCATTGTTGATCAGGACGTCCACATGGCCAAGCGCCGCAAGCGCCGCATCGCGCAAGCCATCAACATGGTCCTGCTGCGTCACGTCACAGACAAATGTCGCAGGACGGGTGCCGACCTCATCTGCAATCCGGTCTGCGGCTTCGCCAAGGCGACGCTCATGAAAATCGCTGATGAGAACGGTCGCCCCCTCTTCAGTCGCGCGCTTTGCGGCTGAAAAACCAATTCCCGTCCCGGCCGCAGCCGTCACGACGACCGTCTTACCTTTCAGAAGGTTTCTGGGTTCTGGATAGCTGGGGAGCATTAGACATCCCCCCGCGGTTCACGCGGCATACCAAGGCCCCGCTCTGCAATCAGATTGCGCTGAATCTGGTTCGTGCCGCCATAGATTGTGTCGGAACGGGAATAGAGAAACAGATTGGGAAGAACTGACCATTCATAGGCGTCTCCGTCCGCAATTTCGCCCGACTGACCGATGATGTCCATGGCCAATTCCCCCAAACCGCGCCGCCAGCTTGCCCATTGAATCTTATAGGTGAGCGCCGCACCGTCGATCTTGCTGTGATCTGTGTTCGACAGCATGCGCATCGCGCCATAGCGCATCAGCTGCAGGCCGATTTCTGCCTTGGCAATACGCTGACGGATGAGCGGATCTTTGGCAGCACCTGTTGCCTTGGCGGCGGCGATGACCTCATCCAGCTCGTTTCGAAAGCCCATTTGCTGGCCCAGCGTGGAAACGCCGCGCTCAAAGGCGAGCAAGCCCATCGCAATCTTCCAGCCATCGCCCACCGCACCAATCAAGCTGTCGGCAGGGCATTTGGCGTCGGTGAAGAAAGTTTCGTTGAATTCCGCATCGCCATTAATCTGCTTGATCGGACGAATCTCAATGCCCGGCTGATCAATTTCCATCATCAAGAAAGTAAGGCCCTTTGGCCCCTTCGACCCTTCCTCGCTGCGCGAGACGACAAAAATCCAGTCGGAAATATGGGCAAGGCTGGTCCAGATCTTCTGACCATTGACGACCCATTCATCGCCCTCCAACCGCGCCTTCGTGCGGACGCTGGCAAGGTCAGAACCAGCACCGGGTTCGGAAAAGCCTTGGCAGAAGATTGTTTGTCCTGCGGCGATCCCGGGCAAGAAGCGATTTTTTTGCGCATCTGTGCCGAATGCCAGCAAGGTCGGGCCGGCCAGTTCAACGCCGATGTGATTGACCCGGCCGGGGACACCTGCACGGGCATATTCTTCGGCAAAGATCACCTGCTGGGCAAGGGTTGCAGCCCGACCGCCCCATTCTTCAGGCCAGCCGATGCAGCTCCATTTATGGGCCGCGAGTTGCTGTTCCCACTCCTTGCGCCGCTCCGCCTTTTCCGTAAGCGTCGTGATGCCTTTAATGTCTTTGAATTCGCCTGCCATTTGGCCATTGAGCCAATCGGCGCATTCGCGGCGGAACTCCTCTTCGGCCGCCGAAAAACCGAGCTTCATGCCGCTTCTCCCAAAATCATGCTGGCCACTTGTTCACGATGCCAATTACCGTTGCCGAGCATCGACTGAATGGCGCGCGCGCGTTTGAAAAACAGGTGCGCGTCATGTTCCCACGTAAAGCCGATCCCGCCATGAAGTTGGATCATGTCGCCCGCACATTTTGCATAGGTATCCGCCGCGAAGGCCTTTGCTGCATGCAAGGCCAGTTGCAAATCCGAAGCCTGCTCATCTGCTGCACAGGCTGCCCAGTAAACCGCCGACCGCGCCTGCTCAATCTCAATCATCATATCGGCAAGGCGATGTTTATACGCCTGAAAAGAGCCAATTGGACGTCCGAACTGAACACGTTCTTTGGCATAAGCGACCGTTCGGTCGAGCGCCTCTTGCGCGCCGCCCAAGGCTTCAGCGGCAAGACAAATCCATCCAGCTTCACGGGCCGCGCGCATCGCCGCGGCCCCATCGGACAGCTGATCCGCTTGAGCGCTCTTCAGCGTCACCGTGGCAAGTGGGCGTGTCTGATCCATCGTGACATGTGGAGTTACCTCAACGCCCGAAGCTGAACGCTCGACAATCCAGGCGCCTGCATCATTGCCCAACACAAACACGTCCGCCGAAGCGCCATGCGGCACAAATTCGAACGTTCCCGTTAGGCTATCACCCTGAGCCGACAGGTCTGCGGAGCCTGCACAGGCTGCGATGGCGCTGCCGGACACAAACTTTGGCAGCCATGCCGCCTTCTGGGCTTCGGTTCCCCCGGCAAGGATAGCCTGAGACGCCATTGCGAGGCCAACCATTGGGAGTGCGGCCACCTGCGCGCCCGCCGCTTCCGCCAGTAAGGCGAATTCAACCTGCCCCAATCCTGCCCCGCCATAGACTTCAGGAACCGTCACACCGGCAAGGCCGAGGTCCTGGCAAAATCCGGTCCAGAGATCACGATCAATCCCGTCTGCGGCCATAGCTCGGCGGGTGCGGACGCTGGTCGCATTCTCAACGAAAAAGCCCTTGGCCGTTTCGCGGATCATTTGCTGTTCTTCGGTAAAGACGAATTCCATTATGCGGTCCCCCACACTTTGCGCGGCGGCACACGGCTCGCCAGCAATTTATCGACGGCAGCGCCAATGTCGGACGGGGCCCATTGCTTGCCAGCGTCGACATGGGGGCCTTCGCGCCAGCCATCTTCCAGCATGATTTTGCCACCTTCGAGTTCAAAGACACAGCCCGTTACATGCGCGCTCTCCGGGCTGCCAAGCCAGACCACCGTCGGCGCAATATTGGCCGGGTCCATAACGTCAAACGCCTGACCTTCGGTCGCCATCTTATCGGCAAAGGCCTGTTCCGTCATCCGCGTGCGGGCCGACGGGGCCAGCGCATTTGCCGTGATGCCATAGCGCCCCAGTTCGGCCGCTTGAACCAACGTCAGCGATGCAATGCCGCCCTTAGCGGTCGAGTAGGCCGCTTGTGCGATAGAGCCCTGAAGCCCTGCGCCCGACGACGTATTGATGATGCGAGCATCGATTTTGTGGCCTTCCTTACCGCGCGCGCGCCAATAATCGACGGCATGGCGCGACACACAGAAATGGCCGCGCAGATGCACGTGCATCGTCGCATCCCATTCCTCAATGGTCGCCGACACAAACATACGGTCGCGCACGATGCCGGCGTTATTCACCACGACATGCAGATCACCAAATGCGGCTACGGCGGCGTCAACGATGCGCTTTGCCGCATCCCAATCGGTAATATCTTCATAGTTGGCGATGGCATTTCCACCGGCGGCTTTAATCTCCGCAACCACGCCATCCGCAGCGCTCGTATCACGCCCTTCACCGCCCAACGATGTCCCGATATCGTTGACAACGACATTGGCCCCTTCCGCCGCAAAAGCGAGCGCATAGGCGCGCCCCAGTCCGCGAGCCGCGCCGGTGATGATAACGGTCCTGTTGTCGCAAATACCCATTATAGCCTCTCGATAATCGTAACATTGGCCTGACCACCACCTTCGCACATGGTCTGGAGACCATAGCGACCACCGGTGCGTTCCAACGCATTGAGCAAAGTGGTCATCAGGCGCGCACCTGTGGCCCCAAGCGGGTGGCCAAGCGCGATGCCGCCGCCATGAATATTGACCTTTTCATGCGGGATGCCGAGCTCCTTCATCCAAGCCATTGGCACGGATGCAAAGGCTTCATTGCATTCAAAAAGATCGATGTCGTTCACCGTCATCCCCGCCTTTTTCAGCGCATATTCCGTCGCAGGAATGGGCGCGGTGAGCATCCAGACGGGATCGTCGGCACGCACCGAAATGTGATGCACTCTGGCGCGCGGCTTTAGATTATGCTCCTTCACCGCCCGCTCTGACGCGACGAGAAGAGCCGCCGCACCGTCGCAATTCTGGCTGGAAATCCCGGCGGTGATGATGCCGCCTTCCTGCACAGTGCGCAGCCCTGCGAGGCCTTCCATGTTGGTCTGCGGACGGATCGTTTCATCCTTTTCCAGCTCGGCCATGGGCGCGACTTCGGCATCGAACCAACCATTATCCCAGGCGGCCTGTGCGCGCTGATGCGAGGCAACGGCAAATGCCTCCATCTCTTCGCGCGACAAGCCCCATTTGGTGGCAATCATTTCTGCTGAGTTGATCTGGTTGAGCAGCCCATCCCCATAACGCGCGACCCAGCCCGGCGATGTATTGAACGGATTGGAAAAGCCATAAGGCTCCCCCGCATACATGGCGGCCGAAATCGGAATGGCATTCATCGCCTGACTACCGCCGGCAACGACGAGATCCTGTGTGCCAGACATCACGCCTTGGGCTGCGAAGTGAAGCGCCTGCTGCGACGACCCGCATTGCCGATCAATCGTTGTCCCCGGCACATGCTGCGGCAATCCAGCGACCAGCCAGACGGTGCGGCCGATATCCCCGGCCTGCGGGCCAATGGTATCGCAACAGCCCCAGACCACATCGTCAACGGCATTGGCATCAACGCCCGTTCGCGCGACCAACGCCTTGATGGGGTGTGCCCCAAGGTCTGCGGGATGGAGGCCTGCAAGGCTGCCCTTCTTGCGGCCAATCGGGGTGCGAACAGCGTCGATAATATAGGCTTCAGCCATGTCAGTCCTTAAGCAAATGTGTGTTCGGGGCCGATGGGGAGTGTGCCACCAAGCACAGCGTCATCGATGCGTTTCAGATGGAAGGCGCGCGCCCCCCAGGCTCCGGCAAGCGCCCAACTGCGCTTCATCCAGAAATGAAGATCAACCTCATAAGTATAGCCCATAGCGCCATGAACCTGGATTGCGGTTTCAGCTGTCAGGATGGCAGCATCCGTCGCTGCGACCTTGGCGTGGCTGACATGCACGTCGGCCGTTGCCCGCTTATCCTGCAACGCCTGCGCGGCCTGCCAGACAACAGGCTTTGCAAATTCAATGGCGACAGCGCATGTCGCCAACTGATGCTTGATGGCCTGAAACGCGCCAATCGGCTGGCCAAACTGCGTCCGAATTTTGGCATATTCAACCGCAAGATGCAGCATCGCATCGGCAAGACCGACCAACTGGGCGGCTGACATGAGCGCCGCGAGGTTGAGAAGATGTGGATCTCTATTGTCGCTGACCGACCCGGCAAGATTGCGCAGCGGATCAACGCTCGCCAGCGCCGCACCCGCGCCATCCGCAACCCACGGATTCATTGCATGGGCCAAGGGCAGCGTGACCCGTCCCGCCGCGATATCGGCGAGCTGGTCTGTTTGACCCTGTGCGATCAGCCAAGGGACACCGACAAAGGCCGTGTCGACCAACGGCTCGGCCACACAAGCCCGGCCACATTCGGCCGCGACCAAGGCCGCATCAACCAGCCCCATGCCGAGCCCGCCCTGCGCTTCAGGGACGAGTAAGCCTGTCAGCCCCATATCAACCAAACCCTGCCAAATGGCGGGGTCCCGGTTTCCATCCGCATCCAACCGACGCAGCACTTCTGGCCCATGCGTGCCAGACAGATAGTCACGCACCGTTTCTGCCAACGCCAATTGGTCTTCGGTCAACAGCATATCCATCAGCCTGCCCCCACGCGTGGCAGCCCAAGCATCCGTTCCGCCGTGATGTTGCGCTGAACCTCATTCGACCCGGCATAGATGGGACCGGATAGCGAAAAGATATATCCTTCCAGCCACTGGTTCACCGAACCGTCGTCGAACCGCTTCAGCTCGGCATATGCGCCCAAAAGCTGCATCGCCGTGCGGTGCATTGACCGGTCGAGTTCAGACCAGAAAATCTTGTTCAGGCTTGCTTCCGCACCAATTTTTCCACCCGCCATGATTTTGGCCGCGACCGCATAGGTGTTGTAGGCGTAAGCCTGAGCCGACATCCATGCCTGCAAGACGGCTTCGCGCGCCGCGGGCGCGGCGTCTGCCTCGTGCTTGCGGTAGAGATCGATCAGCCGCTTCGCCGTTGCCTGAAACCGTCCGGGAGAGCGTAACATCAAACCACGCTCAAAGCCCGCCGTTGCCATGGCGACATTCCAACCTTCGCCCTCGCCAGCGAGACAATTTTCAACTGGCACGCGCACTTCGTCAAAGAAGAGTTCGGCAAAGCCGGTGTCCCCATGCAACTGCCGGATCGGGCGCCGCGTGATCCCCGGCGTGTTAAGGTCGAATAGGATGAACGTTAGCCCCTTGTGGCGCTTGCTATCTGGGTCCGTCCTGAACATGCCGAAACCCCAATCGGCAAAAGCGGCGCGGCTGGACCAAGTTTTTTGACCCGTAATCACATAATGGTCCCCGTCACGGACGGCCTTTGATGAAATGGCCGCCATATCCGAACCTGCGCCCGGCTCGGACCAAGCCTGCGCCCAAATAACTTCGCCCTTCGCCATGGGGTTGAGAAAGCGCTTCTTCTGGTCGTCCGTGCCGAACTCCATGATGGTCGGGCCAAGCAAGAAGATACCATTTTGGTTGGCGCGATTGGGGCCGCCTGCGCGGAAATATTCTTCTTCGAAAATCAGCCACTGGATCAGATCAAGCCCGCGCCCGCCATAGGCTTCTGGCCATGTGACCATGCCCCAATTTCCGCTGGACAATGTCCGCTCCCACGCGACATGCTGGTCATAGCCTTCACGGCATTCCAGCGTGACGAGCGGTTCCTTCGGCACATGCGCCTCCATCCATGCGCGGACTTCGGCACGAAAGGCGTGTTGTTCTGCTGTATATTCCAGATGCATTAGAACGTCGCGGCCTTACCCGTCTCGACAAAAGCATCGCGGGATTTCTGCGAGTCCTCATGCATGTACATTTCAAGCGTGAAGCCCTGTTCCCAGCGATAGCCGCGGTCCACGTCGCGCGGCTCAAGCCCGTTCAGCGCTTCCTTGGCAATCACCAGAGCCTTGCGGCTCTTAGACGCAATCACTGAACAAAATGCCTGTGCTTCCTCGATCAACTTGTCGCGCGGCACAACCTTTTCGACAGCACCCAAGCGATAGGCTTCTTCAGCCGGGATGTTGCCGCCGGTGAAGAAAGCCGCGCGCACCTTGTGAAGGGGAAGCATGCGCGACAAATGGCTTGCCCCGCCCATGGCCCCGCGATCAACCTCCGGCAAAGAGAAGAATGCGTCATCCGCGGCGATGATTGTATCGCTCGCCCCGCAAATGCCGATACCGCCACCGATTACAAATTTGTGCGCAGCAACCACAACCGGCACTTCTGCATCACGAATGGCCTTAAATGTCAGATAGTTGCCACGATTGAGGATCGTGATCCGCTCTGGATGCGCCTGCATCTCCTTAATGTCGACGCCGCCGCAAAATCCACGCGCGCTCTCCGCTGCCCGGATGAGGACGCAGTTGACGTCAGGATTGCTGGCAGCAGCCGTGATGATGGCGGGAAGGCTCATCCACGTCTCGCTATCAAACGCATTTACGGGCGGGACGTCAAAGACGATTTCCGCAATGCGATCCCGAATTTCAGTGGTGATAGGCATGGAGTTCAGTTCCCTGCGGTGAGCGCGGCAATGCGAGCGCGCGCTTCGGTTTCGATGGAGGTCATGAGGTCTGCACAGCTCGGCAAGTCTTTGAGCCGACCGGCCACAACGCCAGTGGCCATCAGACCATGCTCGGCATCTCCGGACACAACGGCACGCTGGATCATCATCGGCGCGGCGGCGGCCATCATGGCTTGGGCAAGGGGCATTTCGCCATGCGACGTCATGCTGCGCGCGGTTGAGATCACCTGCCCCCAACTCATGCCGGATTGGCGCTTCATCTCCAGCCCTGCCTCAACAGCGCGCGCCCACATCGCAATCTTGCCAGAGCCTTCGATGCGTCGCAGCAAGGGATTCAGGATCATCCGCTGCGGAATGCCATCAACTTTGGTCGACACAGCAATATCGCCTGTGCCCGCTTTAACATATGCCGCTTTGGGCGCAGACGGTACTGGGCTTTCAGCGGTCATCAGGAAACGCGTTCCCATTGCAATACCGGCCGCCCCATAAGCAAGCGCAGACGCAAGGCCACGCCCATCCCCATAGCCACCCGCTGCAACAACCGGGACATCCACGGCATCAAGCACTTGGGGCAAGAGCACTGTCGTGGGCACAGCACCGGTATGCCCGCCCCCCTCGCCGCCTTGAACAGTGATCATCTCACAACCAAGCTGCACCATCTTTTCCGCATGCTTCACAGCGCCAACTGTTGGGATGCAGAGAATTCCGGCATCGCGGAAACGCCCGATCATCTTGGCATCTGGCCCACGCCCGAAGCTCACCGCACTCACCCGGTCGCTATGCTTGAGGATGAGTTCAACAATCTCCGCCGCGCCCGGCTGGAAGCTATGGAAATTAATGCCGAAGTTATGGGGCGTTAGGTCACGCAGACGCGCAATTTCTTCGCCTGCTTCCGTCGGCGTCATCACGGCACAGGCCAGAAACCCGAAAGCCCCGGCATTGCTTGACGCGGCCACAAGTTCAGGCTTGGCAACCCAGCCCATCGCGGTCTGGATCACGGGCAGGCGGCAACCAAGCCGCTTTGTCAGTGCCGTGGCGAGAACGTCGGACATCAGGCCTTTTTGGCCTCTGTCTTGTTCGCCGACGCCGCAGACTTCCCGCTGACGCCGCCAATGGAGTCACCTGTCACCAGATCATTTTGGGCATGCGCGAAATGATGCATGTGGAATACGGTATCCATAGCCGAGCGTTTGCCGCGCAGTTCCTCAACATGATTGATCGACTGTTTGGTCAGCCAGTTTCCGAGACGGCCCTGTTTGGCGAGCTTATTGGCCCAAGCAGCCGTTGCCTCGCGAAGCTCCTCACGCGGGACAACCTTATTGACCATGCCAAAGGAATAGGCGCGCTCTGCGCTCATCCGTTCGCCAAGAAGAAGGAATTCCTTGGCGACGCGCGTCGGAAGTTCAAAGCCATGAGCGAAATATTCGACGCCGGGGATGCCCATCAGCGGATTGACCGGATCCTGAAAGAACGCATCTTCCGAAGCGACGATGAGGTCGCACACCCAAGCGAGCATAAGGCCGCCCGCGATGCACGCGCCCTGCACCATCGCAATGGTTGGCTTTGGGATATCGCGCCAGCGACGGCACATGCCCAAATATTGTTCCTGCTCGCGCGTGTAGAGCAGTTCAGCCGCAGGCTTGTTGGTGTGGGGCGGCAACATCAGGCGCTTATCAAATTCGTGATGAAGGTCACGGCCTGGCGTCCCGATATCATGCCCGGCTGAGAAGTGCTTGCCATTGCCGGCCAGAACAATGCAGCGCACCGCATCATCCTGAACCGCCCGATTAAAGGCATCGTCGAGCGCGTAGGTCATTTGGCCGTTTTGGGCGTTGTTGAAGGCCGGACGGTCCATCGTGATCCAAGCGACGTTATCGATCACCTCGTAAAGGATCGGCGTCTCCGTCTCATAATTTATGTCGACGCTCTTGGGTGTAACCAGATCGCTCATGTTCAGCCTCTCCTCAGCTCACCCGGTGGGCGGGCGGGTTATCTTTGATGACGCTTGCCCGGATATTATGGGGGTCAAGCTGCGCGATGATCGCGAGTGCCTCAGCATCCGGCAAGGGCGTTTCGACCAAATCCCCCTTTTCCAAGGGAAATCCAGTTGCGGCCTGCACCTCGTCAAATGTTACGCCGGGATGCAGCGAGACAACGCGAATGGCGTTGTCGGCCCCGCCGAAATCCATAACGCACAGGTTGGTGACGATCTTCTTGAGCGCGACACCCGTGTAATTGCCACCGGGGACGCGCTTTGCCGGATTATAGCCGACACCCGACACCATATCCACTTCACCCTCAACGAAGACGCGGGTGGTGTGCGATGGAAAGAAGAAGCTGTTCGGGTGGTAAATGGTGTTTCCGGGAAACCCCCGAACGCCGAGCATCTGCGTCTTAGGCTGCTTGTGCGTGCCACCCATTTGGGACAGGTTGATCTGCCCAAATCGGTCAATCTGCGTCGGCGTCACCATAGCATGGCGCCGCCCGCTCCACACAGCGCTGTCGAAAAAGCGCGAAAATGGCAGATAGCCGGCCTTCTTACGGTCCTCATAATTGCGTGGCCCCAGCGGCACCGGCTGTTCAACAAGATAGCATTCGCCATCCGTCATCATCAGTTCGGGCGTATGGGACAGCTTCGCAAGACCCGCCCCAAGGCGCGGCACCGGGCCGACGCCTGTCGCAACAATTTCACCATTGCCTCTGAAGGCTTCGGATGCTGCGTAAATACACAATTCTGCAAGAGTAACTTCAGTCATCAGAAAATCGGCAGCGGGAGAGCCGCAACCGCCTCCTTTCCGCCAATGGAATTCAAATAATCGGCTTCGCTTGCGCCGACGAAACGATCAGCAACTACAGACCAGTCGCCCGGGTCTTTGGCAGCGTCGGTATAGGCCTTAAATGCCTTCATATCCCAACCATAATGCGGAGGCATTGAGCTTGGGTGTGCGCCACCGGACAGCTCGACGACACCTGTCACGAAGCACCGCTCAAACAGGTTGAACTGTGCATCTTCGGGATAATGGTCCTCCATCCGATCGACCAGTTCTTCGCAACTGACATAGGCCTTGGCGGCGGCCTTTGCGAACCATTCGTCATAATAGACGTCGGGACCAAAGACCTGCACATTGCCGCGCCAGTCGGACCGGTTGACATGGATCAGCGCGGCATCAAGTTTCAGCGCGGGCATGGCGATCAGTGTTTCGGCATCAGCATAAGGTGATGTGATGGTTTTCAGGCCACCAAGAGCCGCCAAATCTGTTCCGAGACCAACACGGGTCGGCAGGAATGGCAGGCCAAATGCGGCCGCCTTCAGGCCCCATTGGAACATGCCTTCATCGACCTCCAGAACCTCTAGCTGCCCGGCTTCACGGGCCTTTCGGAACCAAGGCTCGAGCGGGATAGCGTCGAGCGACACAAAGGCAAAGACAAGCTTTTTCACCTTGCCCGCCGCGCACAGCATCCCGACATCAGCCCCGCCATAAGCAACGATAGTAAGGTCCTTTAGGTCTGAACGCAGAATTTCGCGCACCAGTGCCATCGGCTTGCGCCGCGGGCCCCAGCCACCAATCCCAATGGTCATCCCATCAGACAGTTGGGCGACGATCTCCGCCGCAGTCATACGTTTGTCCAGCATTAGGATTGCGCTTCCTTCATGGCCTTCTGCCAGGCCCATTCGTGCCCCCAGAGACTGATACCTTCATGCCGCGTTGTGACCCAAGTGTCGGGATCAATCACGAGACTGTCATACCCAATTTCCATGTCGAACCCACCGGGCGTCTGTACATAAAAGCCGGTCGTTTCGTCATTAAAATGGCGGCCGAGCGTTGCCGATTCCGCATAGCCAAACTGCTTCATCCGGTCATGCGCCTTCCCGACCTCAATCAGGTTTGGATATTCGAGCATGATGTGGACCAAGCCTGATGGCGGAACTGGCCCTTCGCCAAAAGCGATGCTGTGATGGCGGCCATTATCGGCATGGAGAAAGGCAAAGCCCATCGATGGCCCATCCGGCCCAAAAAGGTTGAAGCGCGGCATGTCTGACTGACGAAAGCCAATGACGTCGCAATAAAAGGCGACGGTTTCATCAAAGTTCGGCGCGGAGAAAACCGCGTGGCCCATGCCCAACTCGCCGGTCACAAAGTGGGAAATGCCTTGCGGAGAGACGAAGGGCACGTCGGTCGTGCTATCTCCGCAATAAAACTCAAGACCATTTCCTGCAGGGTCGCTTGTGCGAAAGCCATGCGCAACACAGCGAAGCGCCGCAAGTTCCGGCGACATCCGCTCAACGGGACGACCTGCGGCAGCAACGGCTGATGCCAGAGCATCAAGAGCCGCAAGATCAGCCACCTCATAGCCAGCCGCTGCGAACCATTCCCGACTGGAGCGCTCAAGCCGGAACCGAAAGGGTCGCTGGTCAATGCGGTACAAAGCCGCGCCGTCAGTTGCGTCGCCCGCCCGCATGACACCCGCCACTTGCGTTAGGAATTCATCCCATTTTTCCGGTTGTGCCGTCTCAATGACGACATAGCCAAGCGCCTTTACGCTCATAGGCCTTAGCCTCCCTTTACCAAATCAAGAAAATAGGGGCGTTCACCGCCTCCATCGACCTGCAGTCGCGCCCCGCTGACCCAGGCCGCATCGCTGGAACTGAGCCACATCACCGCCCCGGCAATATCTTTACCTTCACCCATGCGCCCTAGCGGCATGGAGCGCCCGACTGCTGCTTGCGCCTCTGCATCGCCATATGTCTCTTCGGCATTTTCGGTGGTCATAAGGCCAGCGACGATCGCGTTGACCCGCACGCCCTGTGAACCCCATTCCTGCGCTAGGCTCTGCGTCAAGTTCAGCAGCCCCGCTTTGGCAGCGCCATATACCGTCGTCCCCGGTGAGGGGCGCGCGCCCGATACGCTGGCGATGTTCACGATGCTGCCACCCTTTTGCGCCTTCATATAGGGATAAACCGCCTGCGCCATGTAAAGGGGGCCAACCAGGTTGAGCTTCAATATAGCATCGATGAACCGCGGACTGGCGTTTTCGATCGCAGCATTGGGCGAACCGCCCGCATTGTTGACCAGAATATCCACGCGCCCGAATTTTTGGGCCACATTATCGACGAAAGCCTTGGCCTGGTCAGCATCTCTAATATCAGCCTGATAGAAGGCAACACCCTCCGGCAGATAAGACGGCTCGTTGCGCCCACAGACCGCGACTGAGCACCCCGCCAAAGCCAATTGTTCAGCAACCACGAGGCCAAGGCCGCGCGTTCCACCCGTCACGATCGCCACCTGCCCGCGAAAGTCGTAAGTTACCTGCTGAGTCAAAATTGCCTATATCCCCTCTGGCGACTTCCACTGAATCGCGGAGAGCCTGCCAATAAATTACGCATTATAGGTTGTATCACCCGTTTTCAATTGACGATTTGCGTATTCAATGACAAAAAAAATTACGAATGCCCTTATCGCTCTCGAGGCGAGTCGGGACTGTATCAGGAGGAGGAGGCTCGCCATGGCCAGCGTCGTTTCACTAAAGACCCAAGCAGGACCCGTCCCAACACCGCAAGAGTTGGTTGATCGCGCACGGGCGATGATCCCGACCCTTAAGTCTCGGGCACGCGATTGCGTCAAAAATTTCAATGTCTCGGTGGAAACGATCACCGAGATGAAGGAAGCAGGCTTCTTCCGCATTCTCCAGCCAAAGCGCTGGGGCGGGTATGAAATGCATCCCAATGTTTTCTTCGACGTGCAGAAGCTTTTGGCCGAAGGCTGCATGTCGACCGGTTGGATGTATGGTGTGGTCGGATGCCATCCCTATGAACTGGCCCTCTTCCACGATCAGGCACAGCGCGAAGTCTGGGGTGACGATAGTTCTATGCTTGTCGCATCAACCTATCAGCCCGTTGGCAAGGTTGAGCATGCAGAGGGTGGATTCTACCTTTCAGGTCGCTGGGGATTTTCAACAGGGTCAACGCACTGCGGCTGGGTCTTGCTCGGGTCAATGATCCCGCCGACCGAAGAAGGTGGTCCGCCCGATATGCGGACATTCCTGCTGCCGCGCAGTGATTATGAAATCATTGAAGGGACTTGGGACACATTTGGTCTGCAAGGTACGGGCAGCTTTGACGTCGTCGTCGACCGCGCCTTTGTTCCAGACTATCGGACGCACCGGTCTGTCGATGGCTTCCTATGCCAAAATCCGGGCCAAGAAGTGAATGACGGCCCTCTCTACAACCTGCCATGGGCGCAGGTCTTTACGCGGTCGGTTTCGACGGCGGCCTTTGGTGGGGCGCGCGCCGCCATCAACGCGGCGATTAATATCATGAATGATCGCGTGTCCACGAACACCGGCAAAGCCGCCAAAGCAGACCCCATTCTGCACGCCGCCATTGCAAAGGCCCATGCGCAGGTTCTGGAAATGGAACTGACGTTGCGCGTCACCTTTGACGAACTGATGGAGCTTGCCGGTCGCGGTGAGCCTATCCCGATGGAAAAGCGGGCGTTGTTCACCTACAACTCATCCACCGTGGTGCGTCGCATTGCGGACCTTGTCGATGAAATCGTTCAGCTGCTGGGTGGCCGGGCCATCTACATGTCAAGCGAGATCCTTCAGCCTTGGTTGGACCTCCACGCTGGACGCGCTCATGTCGCCAATGATCCAGGAAACCGGACATCGGACGTCATTGGCACGATGCAGGGCCAACCGCCCAGCTTCATGTTCCTATAAGGCAGGATTGATCATGGCAGACCTTAAGACGGCCACCTATGCCGTCGCTGGTGGATATGACATTCACATCGCAGAAGCCGGCAGCGGACCCGCGGTGGTTTTTCTCCACGGCAGCGGCCCCGGTGCGTCGGGCGCGTCCAACTTCCGACAGAACATCGATGCGTTCGTGGATGCGGGCTTCCGCGTCATCCTGCCAGACCTGATCGGCTATGGCGCGTCGTCCAAGCCGGAAGGGCTAGATTACACGCTCCAACTCTTCACCGACACTGTCTATGACGCCCTGCGGCAACACGGCGTGGACCGCGCGTCGCTTGTGGGCAATTCTTTGGGCGGTGGCATCGCCATTCAGATGACGCTCGATCATCCGGAATTTGCCGACAAGCTGATCCTAATGGCGGCTGGCTGTGTCGCCGAACGCGAGAGCTATTTCGTGATGCCGGGCATCTCCAAGATGGTGTCCAGCTTTGGCAGTGATGATTTCAACCTTGCCGAACAAAAGCGGCTGGTGAGCAACCTTGTGCATCCGGACTTCGTGCCGAACATCCCCGATGCATTGGTGGAAGAACGTTTTGCCGTTGCCCGTACCCAGCCCAAGGACGTGTTGGTGCGGATGCGCACGCCAGACCTCAGCCCGCGCCTTGGCGAACTCAAACAGCCTATCTTTGTGATGTGGGGACTGAATGATGAATTTTGTCCGGTGGCCCATGCCCAGCTCTTCCTGGACACATGCGACAACGTGCGCGCGATGACTTTCAACCGCACAGGCCATTGGGTGCAGGTTGAACGTGCTGCAGAGTTTAACAGCTATTCGATAGACTTTCTGAATGTCCAAGGCTGAGAAATTCGGCGCGGAGCTTTATGCCGCTCTTCGAGATCGGCGCACCGTACCTCCACTGATTGCGCGCGATCCCTCCCTGACTGTCGAGGACGCCTATGCCATCAGCCTCGATTTCCTCTCCCGCCGCCGCAAGGATGGCGAACGGGTCGTCGGCAAGAAGATTGGTGTAACGTCAAAGGCTGTGCAGGACATGCTCGGCGTGCATCAGCCAGACTTTGGCTTTCTGACCGACTGGATGCATATTGACGGCGATATCGACGTGGATGCGAAGGCGCTGATCGCGCCCCGCGCCGAGGCAGAGATCGCCTTCATCCTGAAGGACAGTCTCAATGGCCCGGGCGTCACGGCAGAAGATGTGATTGCCGCGACAGAGAGCATCGCGCCGTGTTTTGAGATTGTGGACAGCCGGATCACCGACTGGAAGATCGGCATCGTGGACACCGTCTCCGACAACGCCTCTTGCGGCGTCTTCATTTTAGGTGAGGCCCGCGCTGACCCACGTGATCTAGATCTGCCCGGCCTTCATGTGACCGTTACCAAAAATGGTGCGCCTTTGTCCGAAGGCTATGGCGCAGCCGTTCAGGGGTCGCCCGCCGAAGCTGTTGCTTGGCTCGCCAATACGCTTGGCAATTTCGGCGTTACGCTGGACGCTGGGGACATTATTCTGTCCGGATCGCTCGTGCCTTTGGCCGATGCGGTCAAGGGCGATGTATTTGAGATGACGCTGCACGGCGTCGGCAGTTGCACGGCCAAATTTGTTTAAGGCCAAGGGAGAGAGCATGGCGCGCGTCAAAGCAGCCATTATCGGATCGGGGAATATCGGAACCGACCTGATGATGAAGATGATCAAATATCCACAGAATATGGAACTGGCCGCTGTCGTCGGGATCGACCCGAACAGCGAAGGCCTCGCCATGGCGCGCGAACACGGCATTGCGACGACACATGAAGGCATTGAAGGCCTGAAAAAGCTCGCCTGCTACCCGAAAATCGGCATCGCCTTTGACGCGACCTCCGCCTACGCGCACAAGGGTCATGATGAGGCCTTGCGCGCCGACGGCATTCAGGTGGTCGATCTCACGCCCGCTGCCATTGGCCCCTTCACCGTGCCGCCGGTCAATATGCATCAGCATCTGGACCAACCCAATGTAAACATGGTGACATGTGGCGGACAAGCGACGATCCCTATGGTTGCGGCCGTGGCGCGCGTTTCAAGTGTGGTCCATTATGCCGAGATTGTCGCCTCAGTTTCCTCGCGCTCGGCCGGACCCGGCACACGCGCGAATATTGATGAATTCACGCGTACCACAGCGCGCGCCATCGAAGTCGTCGGCGGCGCCACCAAAGGTAAGGCGATCATCATCCTCAATCCCGCCGAACCGCCCATGATCATGCGCGATACTGTCTTCACCCTTTCCGAAGGCGGGGATGAAAATGCCATTCGCCAATCCGTTGCGGAGATGGTGGCCGAAGTGCAGAAATATGTGCCAGGCTATCGCCTGAAGCAGGATGTGCAGTTTGAACGTTATGGCGACAATAACCGGCTTAAAATTCCCGGAATGGGCGACTTTACGGGTATTAAATCGATGATCATGCTCGAAGTCGAAGGCGCGGGGGATTATCTGCCGCCTTATTCCGGCAATCTCGACATTATGACGGCAGCAGCCAAGGCAACCGGAGAGTTGCTGGCCGCTCGGAGGATGGCGGCATGACCAGCACCTTCGACGTTGAAGCGGGCCACAAGCTCTACATTCAGGACGTTACCCTGCGTGACGGCATGCACGCCATCCGTCACATGTACGGGATTGACCATGTTATGGCGATTGCCAAAGCATTGGATGAAGCCGGTGTCGACGCCATTGAAGTTGCGCATGGAGATGGTCTGTCGGGGGCCAGCTTTAACTATGGTTTTGGGGCCCATACCGACTGGGAGTGGCTAGAGGCCGTCGCTTCGGTGCTGACCAAATCGGTGCTGACCACGCTAATCCTCCCCGGTGTCGGCACGGTTGAAGAACTGCGCCGCGCATATGATATTGGCGTCCGCTCCGTTCGGGTTGCAACCCATTGCACCGAGGCGGATGTCTCCAAGCAGCATATCGGCATCGCCCGCGATCTGGGCATGGATGTCTCGGGCTTCTTGATGATGAGCCATATGATTGAGCCGGAAGCACTGGCCAGCCAGGCGCTTCTCATGGAAAACTATGGCGCGCAGTGCGTTTATGTGACGGACTCCGGCGGTGCGCTGGATATGGATGGTGTGCGGGCACGCCTACAGGCTTATGATCGCGTTCTAAAGCCAGAGACACAGCGCGGCATGCACGCGCACCATAATCTCTCGCTGGGGACGGCAAATTCCATCGTTGCCGCACAAGAAGGCGCGGTGCGCATTGATGCCAGCCTTGCCGGCATGGGCGCAGGGGCGGGCAATGCCCCCTTGGAAGTCTTCATCGCCGCGGCTGACCGTAAGGGCTGGAATCATGGCTGCGATGTCATGATGCTCATGGATGCCGCCGAAGACCTTGTGCGTCCCCTTCAGGATCGCCCGGTTCGCGTTGATCGTGAAACGCTCGCGCTCGGCTATGCCGGCGTCTATTCCAGCTTCCTGCGGCACGCGGAAAAGGCAGCCGAGACCTATGGCTTGGATACCCGCCAGATCCTTGTTGAACTGGGCCGCCGCAAAATGGTGGGTGGTCAGGAAGACATGATTGTCGACGTTGCTCTTGATCTCTTGAAGGACCGCAATGGCTGAGATTTCCCTGCACAAACCCTATCCCGCGGCTGAAGTTGCGCACTGGGATATGGAAACTGATGTGGTTGTGATTGGTTTTGGTGCAACCGGGGCATGTGCGGCCATCGAAGCCCGCCAAGCGGGTGCCGATGTGTTATTGTTTGAGCGCAATTCAGGCAGCGGGGGCGCGTCAGGATTATCCGGTGGAGAGATCTACTTGGGCGGCAGCGGCGGCACAGACGTGCAGCGCAGCGCCGGATTTGAAGACAGCACCGAGGATTTCGCTGCCTATCTCAAAATGGCAGGTGGGCCCTGTGCCGATGACGCCAAGTGCGATCTTTATGCCCAAGAAGCAGTCAACCATTTTAACTGGCTCAAAGCCCAAGGGGTGCCCTATCGCGGCAATTATCTGCCCGGCAAAATCATTGAGCCGATGGACGACTCCACGCTCATCTGGTCCGGCAGTGAAGCCGCCGCTCCTTTTTATAAAAAGGCCAAGCCTGCCCCGCGCGGCCATGTAATCCAGCATATGGGCTGGGGCGGTGGCCGACCATTGGTCGACATATTGGAAGCCCGCGCAAAAGAGCTTGGCACCCAAGTAATCGTGGACGCCCGCGCATTAGGGCTGGTGCAGGATGGCGATCGAATTGTCGGCGCCATTTTCCGCATCGACAATGCACCCGTTTTTGTGCGCGCACGCGACGGCGTAGTTTTGGCAACGGGTGGCTTCGTTATGAACGAGGAGATGCGTCGCAAATATTGCCCGCAGACATTCAAAATCAAAGACCCCATTGGCGATAAAGATGACGGGTCTGGCATCAATATGGGCGTGGGTGCAGGTGGCGACGCCATTCACATGGATCAATTCTTCACCACTTGCCCTTGGACCATCCCAGAAAGCCACGCCAAGGGGGTCTTCGTCAATATCCAAGGCCAGCGGTTCATCAACGAAGATTGCTATCATGGCCGCGTCTCCCGCACAGCGGTCGATCAGCCCGGAGATCGCGTCTATCTGCTTCTCGACAGTGCCCATTTTGAACAGCCGCCCGAATTTGCCCGCATGACGATTGCGGGCACGGGAAATGACTGGGAAGAAGTTGAGCGCGAACTGGACATGGCCGAAGGCACCTTGTCGCGCACAATGGCATTCTACAACGAACATGCACGCGCGGGACGTGACCCGCTGTTCGACAAACAACCGCCAATCCTGACCCCGCTCGATCAGGGGCCGTTTATTGCCCTCGAACTCAACTTCGAAGCGAGCTATTTCAGCTTCTTCACCCTTGGGGGGCTTAAGACCTCAACCGACGGCGAAGTGCTGGACCGGGCTGGGGCGCCGATCCCCGGTCTGTTCGCTGCCGGGCGCTGCACCAGCGGACTTCCAGCATGGGGCCATGGCTATAGTTCGGGCATGAGCCTCGCCGATTGCACCTTCTTTGGTCGCCAGGCCGGTCGGAAAGCAGCGCAAGGGTGACGGACCGCGCGCTCCTCGACAGGATCGCGCTTACCGATCTTGTTATGCGCTATTGTCGGGGCATTGATCGGCGCGACTTTGCGCTCGTCCGGTCGCTCTATCATGACGACGCCATTGACGATCACGGGGCCATGTTCTGCGGCGGGCCGGATGACTTCGTCCGCTGGTTGCCGGAGATGATGAAGCAGTGGGAAGCGACGATCCACAGCATCACCAACAGCCTTTTTGCGATTGACGGTGACACGGCAGAGGGCGAGCATCTGGTGACAGCTTTTCACCGCACACATCCGCCGGACCGCAAGGAGTTCACCGTCTGGGGCCGCTACCTCGATACATATCAACGACGCAACGGCGTGTGGAAGTTTAGCCGGCGTTCCCTTGTGTTCGATCATGGCCGCATCACGCCGGTCGATGAAGAGAGCTTTGCGATCATGGGCCGCGATGCCAACCATGGCAGCGCCAATCAGCTTGATCCTTCTTGGCAGATGCCGCTGCTGGCGGGTCTGGCCGGATGATCCATTGGGGAGAATGACATTGGGTGCAGCATTAAGCGTGTCCGGATTGATGGCGCAGGCGCAGGCTGCAACCGGCCTTCAAGACTTTGGCGACGATTGGTTCCTGACGCCGCTGTCCAAGCTCGTCGATTGCGTCAATGCGGAAGCGGGTCTCATCTCCCCCGATGCCGGGGCGGGGTATCGCATCCAGAGCGCGCTGTCGGACCGATTAAAGCTCGTTCAATATGTAAAGAATCATCCCGAGGCGCTAGACGAGCAGATTGACGTCGCCTGTGCCATTATCGGCCTTCCCCGCACGGGCTCAACCGTCATGCATCGGCTGCTGTCGTCCGTTCCGCAAACGACATCCTTCTTCTGGTGGGAAACGACTTTTCCTTTGCCCTTTGATGGCGAAGCGCCCGGCGATCCATCGCCGCGCATTGCCATGGCGCATCAGGTGGTGGATCAATTGCTAAGCGATTGGCCTGACTTTGAGAGCATCGACCCGATTGAGGCCGAAGCCGTTGCCGAAGAGGTGATCCTGCTTGACCGGTCCTTCCTATCGACCAGCTATGACTCGATGATGCCGATCCCGTCTTATGGCTATTGGCAGGCAGATCAGGACCATGAACCCGCTTATCGGGATCTTCTGCTTTGGATGAAGGTATTGCAGCACCAGATGCCATCGCGGCGCGGCAAGACGTGGGTGCTGAAGACACCGCACCATCTGCTCGGCGGGATGAGCGGATTGTTAAAGGTCTTCCCGGATGTTCCGCTGGTCATGACGCACCGCAACGTCGCGCAGGTGCTACCCAGCTATTGCAGCATGTGCGCCTCGATGAGCGTCAACAGCTCCACCACCTACCGCAAGGAAGATCAGGGCGCACATTGGACGCGGCGGTTCAAGACGGGGCTGGAGCGCCTCATGGCGTTGCGCCAGACCCTGGCTGAAGGGCGCATTATCGACGTGCGTTATGAGGATACGGTGAGCGACCCCATCGGCACGGCTGCCCGCGTCCTGAAGGCAATCGGCCTCCCCGTAGACACGGCAGCGCTCGAAGCCTGCATCGCCGCCAACGCGCGGGATGCGCGGCCCAAGCACAAATATTCAGCGGAAGCCTTCGGCCTTTCGGATAGCAGCATTGCCGCCGATTTCGCTTTTTACCACGATGCCTATAACATCTGACACAAATAAGAATGAAGGAGAGAGCTTGTGATCCTGAAGGATAAGGTCGTCATTGTAACAGGCGCTGGGCCCGGCATGGGGCAGGCCCTGTGTCGAGGGGCCGCGGCAGAGGGCGCAAAGGTCGTCGTTTCCGCCCGTTCGGTCGATGCGATTGAGGCCATTGTTGCCGACATCAAGGCGAAGGGTGGCGAGGCTATTGCTGTGCGCTGCGATGTCTCCAAAACCGAGGATTGCAATGCCATTGCCAAAGCCGCGCTGGACCAATGGGGCCGCATCGACGGCATGGTCCATTCCGCATATTATCATCCCGATTGGTCAAATCTGGACGCCCATTCGATTGACCAGCTCACAACAGCTTTGGACGTCATCGCGGTGGGCGGCCTGCGGATGGCGCAGGCGGTGATCCCGACGATGAAGGCGCAAGGGTCTGGCTCAATCGTCAACATTTCCACGCTTGCCACGCGCAAGCCCATGCCCGGTGAAGGCGGCTATGCGATGGCGAAGGCCGCGCTCAACCAATTGTCACGCCAACTCGCCGTGGAACTGGGCGGCACGGGCATCCGCGTCAACACAGCGCTGATGGGCTGGATGATGGGGGCACCGCTGGAAAGCTATTTTGCGTCGATGGGTGAAGGGGGCGAGGCGTTCCGCAAGCAGCGTGCCTCCGAAGTGCCTGTCGGCCATATCCCACCGGATAAGGACTGTGCCAAGGCCGTCTATTTCCTCCTGTCCGACTATGCGAGCGAGATTACGGGCGCTGCGCTTGATGTGAATGGCGGCGACTGGGTCGCGCCATGAGTGCCGATCCGGTTCAGGCTTGGCGCGATTTTTGCGCCAAGCTCGCCGCCGCCGGAGAAGTCCTGCTCGCCCCTGATGTGCCGGATGATCCCCTCGTTCGTGCGGAAGGGGCGCGCTACCTCTCGCGCCTCACCAAGTTGGCACTGGAGCAATATGTCGAAGCGACCGACACCGATTTCCCCTTCTTCTACCAATTGAGCCACGCCACCGGAAAGATTGGCGCGGACAACCCCGACAACCATTATCTCAACGCCTCTATCCGCGGCGATTGCGACTATCGGATCACCGGCACGCGCGGGTCGATGTTCTATTTCTCTATCGTTGCCAATGCGATGCGCTACCACATTGATGGCAGCGCGCATGCCACGGGCAGCTTGATGAACGACGACATCATCTGGGGCCCCAATGGCGAGGTCGAGATTATCGCATCTGCCAATCCGCAGCCCGGAAACTGGCTGCGGCTGGAGGCGGACACCAGCGTTATCATCATCCGCCAGTCTGCGCTTGACCGGCTGAATGAGAAGCCCGGAAGTTTCAAGATCGAGCGCATCGATGGCCCCGCCGTCCCGGCACCGCTTACGGGCGAGACCATCTCAAAGGGTCTGGCTACGGCCGCGCAATTTGTGAACGGCATTGCAACCACGTTTGCAGATTGGACGCGGCTTTTTGCGCAGCATCCCAATATCTTCCCCGCCATTGACCAGTCGATGTTTCAGAAGGGCGGCGGGGCGAAGGACATTTACTACGCCCACGCCTATTGGAAGATCGCGGCCGACGAGGCCTGGGTGATCGAAGTGACACCGCCCGATTGCTATTATTGGAATTTCCAGCTCGACAATTGGTGGATGGAAAGCCTCGATTACCGCTTCCGGCAAATCACCGTGAACAAGCAGGGCGCCCGCTATGAGGCGGACGGATCAATCCGCATCATTTGCGCGGCCAGTGACCCAGGCGTCGGCAACTGGATCGACACCTGCGGCCATACAGAAGGCACGGCGCTTCTCCGCTGGGCAGGTGCCACCGAACACCCCCTGCCCGCGGCCCGCATCGTCAAACGAAAGGATCTGTGATGCTCGATTGGATGAAGACCGCGCCAACCTTGGCGCAAGACCCTGTTTCCGGCTTTGACCCTGACGCCGTGACGGTCTCCCAAACGGTGGAGATCAACGCGCCCGCCAAGGTCGTGTGGGATGTCATCTGCGATATGCCGCGTTACAATGAATGGAACCCATTCTGCGTCCGCGCCGTCTCCACGCTGGAAATGGGCGCGGCGGTGGAGATGACACTCGCCAACTATGCGGTGCCGGGCAGCCTTGTTCCCAATCTGGAATATATCTGCGCGCTGGAACCCGAACGCCTGATCAGCTGGGAGATGAAGTATAGCGACTTCTGGCCCTACCCGGCCCGGCGTGATCAGGTGATCGAGGCAACGGGACCTGCAAGCTGCCGCTATCATTCCACCGACGCCTTTCTCGGCAATAATGGCATCCACGTGTTCCGCTTTGCCGGCCCTTGGGTGAAGCGCGCCTTTGACGACACAGCCCATGCCCTCAAAGCGCGGGCCGAAGCCATTTATGCCGCCAACGGTTGAGGCCCGCCTTCAAGCGCTGGAAGACCGCGAGGCAATTCGTGAGCTGATCGCCAGCTACGGCCCGCTTGCCGATAGTGGCGCGGCAGATGCGCTGAGCCAGCTCTGGGTTGAGGATGGCCGCTATGCTGTCGGCGGCATGGGGGAGGCCAAGGGCCGCGCCGCCATCGCCGCGCTGATCGACGGCCCAACCCATCGCACTTTGATGGCCGATGGCTGCGCCCATATGCTCGGCCCCGTCACCATCACACTGAACGGCGACCGCGCCACCGCCCGCGGCCACAGCGTCGTGTTCCGCGCGACGGGCCAAGGCGGATTTGAAGCGCATCGCGTCTCTGCCAACCGCTGGCAATTGGCCCGAACGGTAGATGGCTGGCGCGTCACAGCCCGAGAAAACGCCCTGCTCGATGGGGCTGAGGCCGCACGGGCGTTGCTGGCGGAGATATAAGGGAGCGCGGAGGACGCGTCCCCTACCCTGCCAACTGCCCGCCATCGACCGTGAACAAAGCGCCGGTGACCTTGCGGGCCTGATCGCTTGCCAGAAAGGCGAACATTTCGGCGATGTCGCGGGGTTCGCACATGCCGTTTTCCAGCTTTGGCGCGTTGCGCATGACGAGAGACCAGTCAACGTCGCCCGATGGCGGCGCGGCGTTGCCCATGGGGGTGTTCACATGGCCGGGGCAGATGGCGTTGATGCGCACGCCCTTGGCCGCGAATTCGATGGCCAGGCTCTTTGTGATCGCAGCAACACCATGTTTTGAGGCCGCATAAGCGACCGTATAGGCAATGCCCTGCAACGCGGCGGTGGACGCGGTGTTGACGATATTGCCCTTCGATTTGATGAGGTGCGGGAGCGCCGCCTGACACATGACGAAGGTGCTGGTGGTGTTGACTGTGAGGATGCGGGCGAAATCGTCTTCGCTAAACTCCAGCGTGGGGCCCCATTTCATCATGCCGGAAATGTTGCACAGCACATCCAGCCCATCGGTCGCAGCGGCGGCCACAAGCGCGCGGCAACTGTCAAAATCCGCCGCGTCATAGGTTTTGATCTGCGGGGGGGTGATCATCATCTTGGCGGTCTCTTCCAGACCCGCGCCATTCATGTCCCCAATCGTCACGCGCGCGCCTTCTTGCGCAAAGAGGATCGCGGTTGCGCGGCCAATGCCGGATGCGGCCCCTGTGATGAGAACACTCTTGCCTTCGAAACGCATCTCTCTCTCCCTCATTTTGGCGGGCGCGGCCCCGCTTATTGCTTGATTTGCGTAGTATCTCACTCCATCCTCTACGCAAAGGAGAAATGAGGATGACTTTGGAAGAACGTTTGCAGCGGCTGGAGGATGACCGCGCGATCCGCGACCTAAAGGCCCGCTACCTCCGCGCCTGCGACACCAAGGATCCGGATACGGTGCGCGACACGCTGATGCCCGTTGGCGCTGTCATCGCCTATGAAGGCTTCCCCCCGTTCAACAACCGCGAGGATTTTGTGGCGATTTATGCGCAGATGGGGTGTGCGCCGGGCATCTATGATATGCACCATGCCGCAAATGGCATCATCACCTTTGAAAGCGCCACCCGCGCGCGGGGGCAATGGTCCCTCTTCTTCCACAACATCAATCTCGCCGGGCGCACGCTGACGCAGATGGGTGTGGAATATGACGATATTTATTTGAAGGATGCGGGCCGCTGGTGGATCGCGGAGACCCGATCTCGGCGGACATCCTGCCTCATCCACAGCGTGGATGCGGACGGCACCGCGGCGGTGAACGTGATGGGCGATCCGCCAGCGGCCTTTGGGTAAAGAAAAGCCCCCCTCCCGCAAGCGGGAGGGGGGCTTTGTTCTCTTAAAACTTCACGCCGAATGTCGCGCCATAGGTGCGCGGATCGGGGAAGTAACCGAGCGTTAGCCCGCCAAAGCCTGCGCCAAAATCAATGAAGTTGGTTGGCCGGTCTTCCTTCGTCAGGTTGCGAACCCAGAAGGACAGCTCCGTCCGTGCGCCGCCGACATTAAAGTCGGAAATGCGCGCAGCGACATTCACAATATCGCGCCCCGGGGACCGGGTGTTGCTCGCCACATTCTCAACCGCACGGTTGCCCCTCAGCGCGAAGGGGAAGGTGTAGTAGCTCGACACGTGGTTGTAATCGCCAGTAAGGTTAAGCTTACCCCAATCGCCTTCCATCACACGCCAATCGACACCCAGCGCGGCTGTCGCCTTCGGTGTGTGGGGGAAGGCGCGGTTGTTCGCCACGTCCACGCCGCCATCGATGAAACGCTTATAATTGGCATCAAGCACCGCAAACGAACCGTTGATGGTCAGGCTGGGAATAGGCCGGGCGACGGCTTCAAACTCCAGCCCGCGGATGCGCGCGGCGGCGGCATTGAGCACGACCGAAGCGGCGGCCCCTTGTGCCGTGAACACGGACAACTGAATATCCTTATGCTCATCCCAGAAACCGGCGACGTTGAAGATCAGCTTGCCATCGGCGAGCTTGGTCTTGAGGCCAAGTTCATAGCTGTCGACCTTTTCAGGGCGATAGGGGTTGCACAATTCGCTGCCCTTGCCGGGGGCCGAGGTGCAGTTGAACGGCTGGCCGATCAGACCGGCGACATCTGTCTCCCCGTTAAAGCCGCCTGACTTATAGCCGCGCGCCCAGCGGGCATAAACGTTGACAGTATCGCTGGCTTCATAGCTGAGTGTGGCTGTCGGGCTGAAGTTGTTGAACTTCGCATCCGGCACCCCGCCATAAGGCACGTCGAACAATGTGAAGCGCGGCGTGCCGACTGCAAATTTGCGGCGGATGTCCTTCACCTCATTGGTGTAGCGTGCGCCGAGCGTCATCTTCAACGCGTCGGTCAACCGGTAATCGAGCTGCGTATAAAGCGCCCAAGCCCGCGTGTGCGAGCCATAGTCTGACTGGAGGTCCGCCGCACCCGGTGCACCAATTTGATTGAGGAAGCCAAAGAAGCGTTGCGGCCCAAGGGTTTCCGCCTTTTCCTTATAGTAAAAGGCCCCGACGACATAATTCAGGCGGTCATCAAGCGCGACGCCCGTCAACTGGAGCTCTTGACTATAGGCGTGGAAGCTCGTGTCGCGCTGCGTGTTGGCGACATCCAGCGGGGAACCGTCAAGGTCAGCTGCATCCTGCCAACGTAGGTTGCGGTAGGAGCTGATCGACTTGAGAGTCGACGCCCCCATGTCGAGCGCGAGTGTCAGGCTGTGGCCATAGGTGCGCGTCTTTTCATAGAGCGGATTGGCGTCAACGCTCGCCGTGCTCTGCCGGTTCGGATTGGCGTAGAGACCCAAAGGCGCGATAGCCGCAAGGATCGCCGGATTCGTAAACAGGCTGTTGGGCAAAACACCAACAAGCTGTGAGAAATCGGTCCGCTGGTTGTAACGGCTATAATCAAATTGATAGTCCGCCGTGAAATTGCCCTCGGGCTTGAGCCGCAGCTGAATCATCCCCGACTTGCCATCCAGATTGCCCAGATCATTCACCGAGTTTGGACGCGCGAGGAACGCCTGCGCGAAGGGGTTTGGCCCGACCTTCACAAATCCGTCACGCTGCTGGATCTGGCCAGAGACCTTCATGGACAGCGCGCCCATGGCGGGCAGATTAACAACCGCCTTGCCCTTCCAGTAATCGTAATTTCCGTAACTAATCTCGGCTGAGCCGCCGGCTTCACCCGTGGGCTTTTTGGTAACAAGGTTGACAGCACCGGCCAATGCGTTGCGGCCATAGAGCGTGCCCTGCGGCCCGCGCAGCACTTCGACACGTTCCAGATCGGCAACGTCAAAGATCGAGCCCTGCGCCTTGGCGATGTAGACACCATCCAGATAGAGGCCGACCGCCGGCTCCCAGGTGACAGCCGGGTTGATCGTCACCGAGCCACGTATCGCGATTTGCGAGATGGTCTTGTTGGAGGGCGCGCGCTCAATCTTTACATTGGGCGCGATCGAACCAAGCCGGTCAATCGAGCTGATGTCACGCGATTCCAGATATTCGCTGCTCACAGCCGAAATGGCGAGCGGCACATCCTGCACGTTCTCCGCGCGCTTTTGGGCTGTGACGACGATGTCGCCAATGCCGCCATTATCTTGCGATGCGGTGTCTTGCGCGATGGCAGGCATGGCCATGGCCGTGCTGGCAAGTAAAGTTGCTAAACGAAGAAGCTTCATATCGACCTCCCTATCAGATACACATTTGCAAAGGATTGGCATGTGCGTATTTATTACAGGTAATATGCTACGTTTATCAAAGCCCCACAACAAAAAACGCATTGAAAGCGTAACCAAAAAGCCACATAACTGCGCAGAGAGAGGATAAAATGTGTTAGCCCCCCTATTGCTTGCGACCGCGGCCCTCCCAAACGCGACAGAATGTGAGACATTGGCGACAAACCCCGCATCCGCACTGGCGTTTAGCGCGGGCCTACAGGGTTTCATCTACGGCTACCCGATTGTCGACATGCTCAAGCAAAAGCATAATGAGACGTACCGGGTCAGCGCGGACCAGCCCGTGGTGGCGCCCGTCAATAGCATCGTCGCCTACCCCCATATTCTGACACCCGAAACGCAGGGGCAGTTGCGCGCACCCAATGCCGACACACTCTACATCAACGCCTGGGTCGACATGTCACAGGGGCCGGTGCTGCTCGACGTGCCGGACATGGGGACTCGCTATTACACGCTGGCCTTCATGGATCTTTATGCCAAGCCGCATCACCTTGGCACCCGCACAAATGGCGGACGGGCGACCAAATATGCGCTGGTTGGCCCATCGGGGGGCGATGTTCCGGCGGGCTATGAGGTGTTTCGCCTGCCGACCGACACCGCCTGGATGCTGGGCCGCTTGCTAGCCGACGGCAAGGCCGACGAAAAGCGTGTGATCTCGATCGCAAAAACATTCCAGATGCGTGGGCCTGTTGCGACCGACGTGACGGCCGCCGCGCCGATGAACCCCTATGCCAGCCTCGCTTATTTCTCCCTGCTCAACGACGCACTGCGGGTGCTCCCCCCCCTTGCCGATGAGGCGGCTTTAATGGCCACCTTCGACAAAGCGGGTTTTGGGCCCAAGGCGCAATTTGCAGCAGACAAACTGCCTCCGGCGCAGGCGCTTGGCCTTAGCTGCGCTGTCCGCATCGGCAATGAGGTTCTGGCAAAACAAGGCTTCAAGCCCACCAGCGTCGCCAATGGGTGGATGCGCAACAACCGCATGGACAAGCCGGGACATGACTATGTCCTGCGCGCAGAGGCCGTGCGCGGTGGTTATGTAAATGCCGAAGAAGAGTCGATCTATCCCGCCGCCGTGATGGACAATAAAGGCGAGATGTTGGACGGGAAGCGTCAATATCGCATCCGATTTGAAGCCGGAAAGCTGCCGCCCGTCGGGGCCTTCTGGTCGATCACCGCCTATGATTTGGCAACGGCGAAGCTCGTGCCGAATAGGATTGGCCGCTATCAATTTGGCGACCGCACCAAGGGCGCGAAATACGGCAAGGATGGGTCGCTGACGATCACACTTTCCGCCTCGCCGCCAAAGGAGGGAGCCTCCAATTGGCTGCCGACCCCTGCGGGCGGATACCACCTCGTCACCCGCATGTATCTCCCCAAACCCGAAGCTCTGGATGGCCGCTATGTGCTGCCGCCGGTTGAACGCATTTCAAACTGAAAGACGACCTCATGACCCGTCCGACCACATCTATCGATGTCTTTTCCCCCGCCGCCTATCTGGATGATCAGGCCGTGGCTGACAAATTTGCTGCGCTCCGGGCCCAAGGCGACATCTTCTGGGTTGATCAATCACCCTATCGTCCGTTTTGGGCCGTGCTTCGCCATGAAGATATCATGTCGGTGGAACGCAACACCACAATCTGGCTCAATGCGCCGCGCCTTGTCATCATGCCAAGCGCCGCCGAGGATGAGACCATCGCGCAATTTGGCGTGCGCACTGGTCCTGTGCGCACCCTGCTGGACATGGATGGCAAGGATCACCGCAATCACCGCAACCTGACGCAGAGCTGGTTCAACTCCAAATTTCTGGAAAAGCTCAGAGACCGCATGGCCGATCTCGCCGTCGAATATGTCGACAAGCTAGCCGTGCTGGCCGCACAGGGCCCGTTCGACTTTGTGGAAGAAATTGCGGTTCCCTATCCGCTCATCATGATCACCTCGATCCTTGGCCTGCCTGATAGCGATGCAGGGCTGGTTCTGCGGCTGACGCAGTCGCTCTTCGGCGCACAGGACCCAGACCGGCAGCGCAAAGACGGGGATTATGGCTTGGAAGCCGCCATGGAGTTCTTCGGCTATCTCAACACCATTGTGCAGGAACGGCGCAAAGAACCACGCGACGACCTGATGTCCGTTGTCGCAAATGCGACTATTGATGGAGAGCCGGTCAGCGATATCGACACCCTGTCATACGGCATGCTGCTGGCCGCAGCCGGACATGACACGACAAGTTCCAGCGTCGGCATTGGCATGATGCAGCTTGCCCGTAATCCTGCTGAATTTGCCAAGCTGAAAGCCAATCCAGACCTCACGCCCTTGGCCGCGCAGGAGATGTTCCGCTGGGCAACGCCGGTTCGGCATTTCTGCCGCACAGCCGCTGTTGATACAGAGCTTGCTGG
Source organism: Pseudomonadota bacterium (assembly GCA_041174825.1). GTDB lineage: Bacteria > Pseudomonadota > Alphaproteobacteria > Sphingomonadales > Sphingomonadaceae > Aquisediminimonas. The sequence continues at coordinate 38,913 of JBEDGC010000018.1, forward strand.
CCAGAAGATCGCGGCGGGCGAGTCCGTTGCGCTCATGTATCTCTCCGCCAATCGGGATGAGCGTGCCTTTGACACGCCGGACGCTTTCCGTGTGGATCGCACGCCCAACCGCCATCTGGGCTTTGGATATGGCGCGCACCATTGCCTTGGGCGTATTCTTGCCGAAATGGAGATCGAAGCCCTATACCGGGAAATCGCAAAGCGCGTGAAATCCGTCGAGCTTGCAGGAACACCCGAATGGGTGAAGACCAACCATACAGGCGGCTTGAAACACCTGCCTATCCGCGTGGAGATGGAGAGTTGAGCAGCCTAGAAGCCCGCATCGACCGGCTGGAATCGCTCGACGCGATCCGCCAATTGCCTGCCAAATATGCCCTCGCGCTCGACATGCGGGATATGGATGCGATGGTTTCGCTCTTTCCCGCCGATGTTCGTGTCGGCAAGGACGCCAGCGGCCGCGCGGCCCTGCGCGCTTACATGGACCGCACCTTGCGCTCTCCCTTCACGGGCACCTCGCACCATATTGGCGGTCATGTGATTGAGTTTGACGATGCCGACCACGCCCACGGCGTTGTCTATTCCAAGAATGAGCATGAAACGCCCGTTGAAGGCGGCGCAGATGAATGGGTCATCATGCAGATGATGTATGTGGATGACTATGTGCGGCAAGACGGCCGCTGGCACTTTGCCCGCCGCCTTCCACTCTATTGGTATGCAACCGACCTTAACAAGCCCCCCGTGGGGCCCAATAAGATGCGCTGGCCGGGAACGGACTGGGTGGAAGGCAATTTCCACAAGCTGTTCCCGAGCTATGCGGACTATTGGGCGCGGGAAGGCGACCATGACGGCCCGGTGGCGGACCCTGCCCCGTTGGAGGGCTTCCTAAATGCTATGCGCCGCGGCGCCGCCGCCCCCAAGGTCAAGGTGCGGGCGGACTGATGCGCAAAAAATGGGTCGCCCTTTTTGGCGTTGCAGCCTTTGGGATAGTAACCGCCGGCCTTTGGTCAAACGCCAATCGCGAATTGACCGAGCCGAGACCAATTGAAGGCGCGTCTCACGGAAAGATAAGCTGGGCCCGCGACTTTACGCCAACACCCGTCGCAGGCAGCCTGAATGATAACCCCTATCTTGCTGCCGGCAGCAATGGCACGATGCATGGCGACGGAGGACAATCCGACACGCATCCAGCGGCCGGACCTTTTGGCGGCAATCTTGAGGTGCGCAGCCGCCGCGCGGGCAACGGGCTTCCCCGCCAATGCTCTACTTTTGTTTATCGCTCCGATGGCAAGCCGGTGGTGATGTGTGGCGGACTGAGCGGGTTTCGCATGGTCCTTCTCGACCCGGCAACATTGGACGCCCTGACCTATTATGATTTGCCGATCCGGCCAAGTTCGTTTGAAGCCTTGGTGAAGCGTGACATGGGCATCATGATGGGCGACAGTTCCGGCGGGGCTTATATGTTCCTCGACAATAAAGACCGCCTGGTCTTTGCGAACAGCGAATGGGTTGTTCAGCGACTGGAAGCGACCCAGAAAAACGGAAAATGGGCGTTCAAGGTCGATCAAGAATGGGACCTTAAGCCCTATGTGCCGACCAATTGCTTCAACTGGAATAACTGGTTCCCCAAAGGGGAGTGCGACAAGATAACAACGGTCATGCCTGACCATAAAGGGCGCTATTGGTGGACCACGCGCAACGGTCGGCTTGGCACGCTGGACCCGAACACAGGCAAGGTTTCCGTCATTAAACTGAAGAATGAGGAAATCCAAAATGCCCTCGCCATGGACCGTCGCGCTGTCTACGTGCTGTCAGATCATGCGCAATATGCTTTCGTTGCCGATGCCAATGGCCGCCCGATGCAATTATGGCGCGCCGCCTATGATCGGGGGACGGCACGCAAGATCGGATCGATCAACCAAGGCAGTGGCACGACCCCGACCCTGTTGGGCAGTCAATGGATTACCTTTGCCGACAATGCGGATGGACGCATCAACATCGTCGTCTTGAAGCGTGGAGATGGCAGCCGCGTCTGCACAATTCCGGTCTTTTCTGAATCTGCAAGTGCCACAGATAACAGCATGATTGGCTGGGGCAGGTCCATCATTCTGGAAAACAATGCCGGTTTCAAAAGCGCGCATGAACAGACCGACTGGACCGCAATAGCGGGTGGGGTCGTCCGCGTCGACGTCCGGGCCGATGAGAGCGGATGCGACACGATCTGGACCTCCCCCCTAAAAGTGCCCTCCGTGGTTCCCAAATTATCGGCGGCGAGCGGGATTGCCTATTTCTACAGCTTTGATCTTGTGACGGGTGCTGATGGCAATCCAACGCAGCAATGGTCCATCGTTGGACTAGATTTCAAAACCGGCAAGCAGGTCATCAAAATCCCAACCGGCGTTGGCAAGCTGTTTGATAATAATTGGGCGTCCATGTCCATCGCCCCAAATGGAGACTTTTACGCCGGGATGTTGGGTGGATTGGTGCAGGTTCGCTCCACTCAGAAATAATAGCTCGCCCCGTTCGCCACCAGCACTGAGCCATTGACGAAGCTGGCATCATCGCTGGCAAGATAGGCGACGGCAGCGGCGATTTCGCTGGGGTTCGCCATGCGACCCAGCGGGATGCTCGCCTCCATCGACTTGATCCATTCATCGGGAATGCCCGCCATAACGGGCGTATTGGTCGGCCCCGGCGCGACCGCGTTGACGCGGATTTTGCGGGGCGCGAGTTCGCGCGCCAGCTGCCGCGTCAGCCCGATGATTGCAGCCTTGGACGTCACATAATGCGGGGACCCTTCGCCCGATTGCGCGCTGGTTGAACTGATGTTGATAATGGCCCCGGCATTGCCATCTTCAGCCAACACGCGGGCAAATTCACGGGACACATAAAACGGCCCGTTGATATTAACGGCCATCACCGCGGCCCAGCCGTCATCCTCCATGTGAATGAGTTGATCGACGATCACGTCGGACTGTCCGGTAGCGGCGAGCTCTTCATTCCGTTTGGCCATGGCCCCGTAAAATTGTTCGGACCCATCCTTCGCCGCCTGCCCGATTCCGGCATTGTTGACGGCAATATCCAACCGGCCAAATGCGGCCCGCGCGGCACGGACTGCCGCTGCGACCGAGGCCGAGTCAGCAACATTGCACTGAAGCGCGAGGGCCGCACCGCTGGCCTTGGCCTCCTCAAGGTTCATATCGAGGGCAGCGACCTTGGCACCATCAGCGGTCAATCGCTCCACAATTGCGCGGCCAATGCCGCGCCCCGCGCCAGTCACAATGGCCGCTTTGCCGTCAAACCGTCCCATTAGTCATTTGCTCCTGTCATGTGGCGCGCGGCGATATATCCAAAGGTCATTGCCGGACCGATGGTCACGCCTGCCCCTGGATAGCTCTCCCCCATCGCCGATGCCGCATTATTCCCCACGGCATAGAGCCCGGAGATCGGCTTGCCCTTGGCATCCAACACGCGGGCCTTCTCATCGGTCAGCAAGCCACCATTGGTTCCAATATCCCCTGGATAGATCGGCATGGCGTAGAACGGCCCCTTGGCAAGGGGCGCAAGACACGGGTTTGGGCCGACTCGCGGATCGCCATACATTTTGTCATAGGCCGCTTCGCCGCGATGAAAATCGGGATCTTCCCCCTTTACGGCGTATTCGTTGAAGCGGGCAATTGTGGCGGTCAGTGTATCTACAGGCACGCCCATATTGATGGCGAGTTCTTCAATCGTCCGGCCCTTTTTGAGGATGCCACGCACTTCGCCGCGCTGCATCCAATCGGGCATCAGCGGATAAAGCGGGCCGACCGGATAATTGTGCCGGTACTTATGGTCAAAGACGAACCAAGTCGGGTTCGCATCCCCATGCTCCGCCGCACGACGGGCCATTTGCTGGCCAACAATATGGTAGGATGCCGCCTCATTCAGATAGCGCTCCCCCTTTTGGTTGACCATCATGCACCCCGGCAGCGCCCGCTCAATAGTGCACAGCCGCCCGCGATCTTCACCCGGCACATAAAAGACTGGGGCGGCCCATGCGGACTGCATGTTGAGCGTATCGGCACCAATCGCCTGACCCGCGCGGATGCTGTCGCCCGTATTGCCGCTCGTCCCGCCCGAAAAAGTCGCATTGCGATAAAGCGGGGCGTTTTCATCGCGCATCATCTGGTTTTTATCGAAACCGCCGGCTGCGAGAATAATGCCTTTCTTCACGCGGACGCGCAGGCTCTTGCCCTCATGGCGGACGACGGCACCCGTGACCTTGCCCTTGTCGCTGATGAGGTCCACCAACGGGCTTTCTAGCCAGATGGGAACTTTCTTTTCATTGATTGCCAGACGCAGCCCGCCGAGCAAGGCATTGCCCAGCGTCAGGCGGCGGTCCTTGCGCGACTTGAAACGGAACGGCCAATCAAACCAATAGCGTGCCAAGCTCTTGGTCAGATGCCACCACCAGCCGGGTGCGCGGAACAGCATGATATAGGTCTCATCAAAGTGCCAGTTCAGATACCCGAACAGGCTCGCCGCAGGGGACGCGAAGCGAAGTGTTTCCACATCCCTGCCGAGTTTCTTGCCATCTATGGGCAGCGGCATATGCGTGCGATACCCCGTCGGACTGCCACCGGGATTTTCGGCATGATAATCGGGATAGGGAAAGGCCTGATAGTCGATTTCAGTGTTGTTCGTGACCCAGCGAAGCATCGGCGCTGCATTTTCCACAAAGGCACGGATATTCGCGTCTGGCACATTTTCTTTGGACAATGCGCGAACATATTTGAACGCGTCATCCACATTGTCTTCAAAGCCGGCGGCCCGCGCTTGATCACTATTGGGGATCCAGATGCCCGCGCCAGAGGTGGCGGACGTGCCGCCCCATTGCGCTTCCTTTTCGATCACAAGAACATCGGCATGATTGTCCGCCGCGACGAGGGCGGACAGCAGCCCACCGGCCCCTGACCCAACAACCAGCGTGTCGACTTCCTTATCCCAATTCTGTGTCATCTCTCGTCACCTGTTAGGTAAAATTGTGGTGGCTGGCGTGATGTTATGCGGGCATTGCGCGCCGCAAAGCCATCGTCCAGCGCTTCGGGTTGTGGAATGATCCAATAATCGCCGCGCGCCACAGCATCGAGCACCAATGGCGCAAATTCATCGGGAGTCAGCCCGTTATCTTCAAGCATTTCGACCATCGCGTCGTGAAAGCCTTTAGAGGCGGCACTTGGCGTTTCGCGAAAAATGTCTGACTTCACCGGCCCCGGCGCGAGCAGCGACACCTGAACCTTGCTCGTCAGCATGGCCAATTCACCCGCGAGCGATTCCGTGAGGGCAACGGCGGCAAATTTGGTCGCTGAATAGGGTGCCATCAGCGGTGCTGGCAGGAACCCGCCGACCGACGCTGTGTTAATGATCCGCGCCGGCCGGTCTGCCGCGAGCAAGCGAGGCACAAAGGCCCGCAGGCCGTTGACGATGCCGCCGATATTCACATCCAGCGATGTCTGCCAGGTCTTGGCGCTCATCTCCCAACTGAAACCCGTCGATAGGACGCCTGCATTGTTGAACAGCAGGTCGACTTGCCCGTGTGCCGCATAGGCGGCGTCTGCCAAGGCCTCTAGCGCGGCTGGATCCGTCACATCAGTTGGCACGGCGCGTGCGGCATCCCCGATCGCTTGGGCAACCGCTTTAAGCTGCGCTGCATCCCGGTCTGCGAGCACGACCTGCATGCCCCGGCGCGCGGCTTCACGCGCAAGGCCCGCACCAATCCCGCTGGCAGCACCCGTGATGACAGCAACGCTCATGTGCGGAACTGGGCAACCACATCCGCCACAGCATTGGCAACGTCATGCCGCCGATAGCCAAGCAGCGAAACTTCTGCTGGATCAGGGTTCACGCGAACCCAGTTGCCGCGGCCTTGCAGGATCGCAATATCGGGAAGCAGCGGATTTTCCTCATCCCGTTCTTCCACAGTGACACCGGCGGCAACGGCATCAAAGAACAGCTGGAAATACTGGGCAAAGGTCAAATTCTCATCCCCAACCAGATAAGCCTTGCCGCTTTCCCCCCGCTCCAGCGCGCCCTCAATCGCTTCAGACAGTGACAAGAACGACATAAAGTTGGTGCCGCCGGCCGGGCCGAAATGCGGGATAGGAATTTTGCCTTGGGCCCATTGAACATAAGGGTCAAAGATCATGCTCGGTAGACCGGGCACGCTGCCGACCATGAAGGGGGCATTGACGCTGATGACGTCAAATCCCGGTGCTGCCTGTGCCCGCGCGCCGTCGCACGCCGCCTTGCGAGACCGGATATAGCCATTGCCTTCCAGCAACTCTGGTGCGGCCTGATGATAATAGCTGCCCAGTTGAATGGCGCGTTTCACGCCTGCGTCCCGGCAGGCCGCGAAGAAGGCTGGCACAGCCTCATGATTGGCCTTGAAGAGGAATTCTGCGAAGTCCGCGCCCTGCGGCACGTGCCGCGGGTCATTTCCTGCGGCAAACACCACCCAGTCAAACCCGGCGAGTTTGTCCGGCGTGTAATCGCCTGCAACATAATCGCCTTGGACGAACGGCATGGCGGCCATGGGTGTTGCGGGGTTAGCGGGGTGCCGCCCGCCGACTGAGACATCATGGCCCTTAGAGGCGAGATGAATGGCGCAATGGCCGCCAAGTGCACCGGTACCGCCGACGACGAGTATCTTCATAACATGTTACCTTCTTTTGCGGCTCCGGCGTCTTTCACCGTCACGGCGCGAACCTCTTCCCATTCAACAATCAGCTTGCGGTGCGTAAAACGCCATTGGTCCTCTTTCCGCCGCCAGCGGTCGAGATAACGGATCGTCCAGACGAGCACGCTGTCCGTATCGTTGAGCAAATGGTCTGCGGTGCAATAGGTTTCCCCTGTTGCCGCATCGCCTGTGACTGTTGCCACCTGATTATGGACCCGGTGCACCGTTGCCCGGAACATCTGGCCCAGCGCATCAATAGACCCAAGATTGGCGGCCCGGCCTTCTATGGTGAAGCCGGGGCCTTCGATCACACAATCATCGGCCAACACCGCGTCCCACAGCGCCTTATTTCGACGGTCGGCCCCTTGTGCATAGAGTTCCGCCGTGCGCCGCAGCGCCGCTAGGTCTAAGAGGTCCGATGCGGTCATCATCAGCGGCCCGGTATCTTCAGGCCATTGCCTGTCACCATCGGGACAATGGTCCATTCCCCCGTCGGTGTCCGTGTCCAGCCAGCTGCGGCGAGTGCCCCGCCGTCAACATGGATGGCAGTGCCCGTCACCCAAGCGGCCAGCGGACTGGCGAGGTAGAGCGCGGCACCGGCGCAATCATGAGGCGTGCCAAAGCGACCGAGCGGAATCCATTTATCCATGTTCGCGCGGTTCTCGGGCGGGATCATAACGTCAAGCGCCACCTGCGGCGTATCCGTTGTTTCCGGCGCAATATCATTCACGCGGATGCCCTCGGGCGCGAGTTCGAGCGCGAGGCTCTTGGTAAAGCCGGCAATACCCGCCTTTGCCGCGGCATAGACGCTGCAATAGGGAATACCGCGATACGCCTCAATCGAGGTTACGTTGATGACGCAGGAGCCCGGAGCGGCAGCGCGCAGCATGGGTAGCATTGTGCTCGTCATACGCAGCAACTGCCCAATATTGACGTCGAGAATCTCGTCAATCTGATCGCCGCCGAGCAAATCGAACGGCAAGGCATGGACGAAATGGCCGACATTATTGACGAGCACATCCAGCTTGCCGGACACCGCCTTCACGGTGTCCACAAGCAAGGCAGGCGTTGCGCGGTCCAGAACATCACAGACGACGACATGCGCCGTAGGATGCGCCGCCCGCACCGCGGCGGCCCGATCCGCATCAATTTCCGCGATGATGAGCGTTGCGCCCGCCTGCGCAAAGGCATCGGCAATGCCGCGCCCAATGCCAACCCCGCCCCCTGTAACGAGAACCGTTTTCCCGCTATAGTTCAATGGGTTTGATGAGACTGTCATGACGGAATGTAGAGTTGTGCTGATTTGCCGCCGTCGACCGGCAGGGCGACGCCAGTGATATAGCTTGCGGCGTCGGACAACATGAAGACAATCGCCTCGGCCAGTTCCTCTGGCTTGCCGCCTCGGCCCATGGGGATTGCGCCTGCCGTCTTCGCAGCAAGTTCAGGGGCCTTGATCGCAAAATCTGCAGTAGCCGCCGTGTTGACCTGCCCTGGCACGATGGCGTTCACACGGATTCCCTGCAAGGCCCCTTCCATGGCGGCGACCGCCGTAAACTGGATGAGCGCGGCCTTTGATGCCGAATAGCTGGCATAATTGGCCATGGCACGGATCCCCGTCGTCGACGAAATGTTGACGATGGAGCCTTTGCCCTGTTTCGCCATGACAGCCATCGCCGCCTTGGTGCCGATGAAGACGGCTTCGGTGTTCACGGCAAAATCCTTGCGCCAATGATCGAGTGTCAGCTTGCTGATAGGTGCGTAATGAACCGACATGGCGTTGTTGACCAGCATGTCGAGCCGCCCATGACGGGCCGCGACATCGCTGATCAGCGCTTCAAATGCTGGAAAGTCTGTGACGTCGAGTTGAACGGCTTCAACCGTGCCACCCCCCGCTTCAATATGCGCGCGCGCAAAATCGAGCTGCCCCTGACGGCGTCCGCAAATCACGACCTTTGCCCCGCGACGGACAAGTAAAGCTGCCGTGGCCAAGCCAATTCCATCGCTGCCGCCGGTTACGATGGCGACCTGGCCCTTTAAATCCTGAGTCATTCAAGCACCTCTCACTCCAATTTTCACGCATTTGATGTTTTACCTAGCCTTGTGTCAACATGATGCGTAAATTCTGTGAAACAAATTTACGAAAATGAGGATTCGAGAGGCATGGTTGATCTGACAGGCAAAGTTGCCCTGATTACAGGGGCCGGGCAAGGCGTTGGACAAGGCATCGCGCTCGCCATGGCGGCAGCCGGCGCGAAGGTGGCCGTGACCGGCCGAACCCTCGAGAAACTCGATAAAACTGTCGCCATGATCACGGAGCGCGGAGGCATGGCCATTGCCCTGCCCTGCAATGTGAAGTCAGCGGACGATCTGGCCCGCATCGTTGCAGACACTGTCGCGCATCTGGGTAGCGTCGACATTCTGGTCAACAATGCGCAAGAAGTGCCCAATGGCAAACTCCTGGATGTCAGCGATGAGGCCTTTTTGGCCGGGTTTGAATCCGGCCCCCTCGCTTCCTTCCGGCTGATGAAGCTGGTCCACCCGCACATGGTGGCGCGCGGCGGTGGAACGATCTTCAACCTCGCCTCCTCAGCGGGCATACGCTGGGATATGAGCGGCTATGGCGCTTATGGCGCGGTCAAACAGGCCACACGCGTGCTGACGCGGGCAGGAGCTGCTGAATGGGGCCGCGCGGGCATCCGTGTCCTCACCATAGCCCCACATGCGGAATCACCGGGCCTGAAATGGTGGATTGAAAACAACCCCGACGAAGCCAAGGCGTTTTTTAAGACCATCCCCCTCGGCCGCATCGGCAAGCTGGAAGAAGATATCGGCCGCGCGGTCGTGACGCTCTGTGGTCCGGACATGGGCTATCTGACGGGCACGACCATTCCGCTCGATGGTGGCCAAGCCAATTTCGACTGAGGCCGATTTTCGGGAAGGAAGGGCATCTTATGGAAAAAGTCATCTGCGCGCTCTGGAAGCCAAAGGCCGAGGCCCGCGACACCTTCAACGCTCGCATCTTGGCGAACCTGCCTGCCCAGCTTGCAGCCGCCGGAGCGTCGGGCATCCGCATCAATGTAGAGGACAGCCTCACCGATACAGGCGGCGCGCTCCGCCAGACACGCGGCGCACCACAGCATCAGGCGACCGTCCAATTCTGGATGCCATCGGCCAACACGATTTTTCGCAGGGATGTTGATGCGGCTCTGTCCGCCGCTGGCGAGCGCTTTGCCGCCTGGTTGGTGCTGGAGTCGACCATCCTGCCCAATAAGGATCACCCGCCCAAGAAGGCGACACGCAACTGGGGCTGGGCGCAGATGGCGTTTTTGACCCGGCCGGAGCGACTGACATTCGATGAATGGCTCACCATTTGGCAGGATCATCACACGCGCGTCGCCATCGAAACGCAATCCAACTTTGAGTATATTCAGAACATTGTCATTCGCGCGCTGACGCCGGATGCCCCGCCTTATGCCGCCATCGTGGAAGAATGCTTCCCAGAAAGCGCGCTCAGCGATCCCTTCGTCTTCTTTGATGCAGTCGGTGACCCGGACAAGTTCAATGCCAATCTCGCAACGATGATGGACTGTTGTGACCGCTTTATCGATCGCGGGACCATCGACGTCATTCCCACCAGCCAATATAATTTCTAACAGGACCCGCGACCATGAAAACAGTCCGCATCGGCGGTGGCAGCGCCTTCTTCATCGATAGCGCCATGGCCGTGCCACAGTTGCTGAAGGCCGGGGTGGATTACATCATCCTAGACTATCTGGCCGAAGGCGCGATGGGACTGCTAGGCCGGATGCGGCTGGCCGATCCGAATGCCGGCTATCCATCTGATTTCATGGATGTCCATATCGGGCCCTTCCTGAGCCAGATTGCGTCCTCCGGCACGCGGATTGCGGCCAATGCGGGCGGCGTTAATCCGCTTGCGCTCGCGGAAAAGCTGCGCGCGCGCATATCAGAGCTTGGTCTCAACATCCCTGTTTCGGTGATCCATGGGGACGACCTGATGGACCGGCTGGACGATTTTGCCGACACGCGCGACATGTTCACAAATGCGCCCTTTCCGCAAACTGGCGTTACAAGCTGCAACGCCTATCTCGGGGCCTTCCCGATTGCGTCCGCCTTCGCCAAAGGCGCGCAAATCGTTATCACGGGCCGTGTCGTCGATTCCGCTTTGGCCCTTGGCGCGTTGATCCATGAATTTGGCTGGAAGGCGGACGAATTTGACAAGCTTTCCGCCGGGACATTGGTCGGGCATCTGGTTGAATGTGGTCCACAGGTTACGGGCGGCACCTTTACCGATTGGCGGGATGTCGATGGCTGGGCGACCATAGGCGCACCCATTGCCGAATGTCATGCCGATGGCAGCTGCATCATCACCAAGCCAGAAGGGACAGGCGGGCTCGTTTCCGTGGGCACGGTTGCCGAACAGATGCTCTATGAGGTCAGCGACCCACAGGCCTATTTTGTGCCGGACGTTACCTGCGATTTCTCCGCCGTCAAAATCGCACAAGCGGGCGAGAACCGCGTTCATGTATCCGGTGCGCTCGGCAATCCGCCGCCTGCAATGTTAAAAGCCTGCGTCACCTGGGATGATGGCTGGCGCGCAGTGGCCTATCAGCCTGTCATTGGCCCGGCTGCACGCGAACGCGCGACCAAGCAGGCCGCTGCACTGTTTGAACGCGGCGCGCTGATGCTGCGCGGCCGCAACATGGCGGACTGGCGGCGAACAGAGGCGGTGCTGATCGGGAGCGAAGAGGAAGTCATCGCCAAACTCGTCGTGGAACATGATGAGATGCTGGCCGTGCAGATGTTTCTGCGCGAACAATTTGCCGCCATTTCAGCTATGTCGCCGGGCACCAGCGTTGCCTTCGGCCCATCGCTTGGCCCGATGATGAACTTGATTTCGTTCACCGTGGATCGCGCGATGGCCAAACCCTATGTCGATGGCGCACCCTGCCCAGACACGATCAACGCCGTCTTTTCGCCTGATATGATCGCACGCCCCCCTGCCCCCCATACAACAGCGGTGGGTGGCACCGCCTTGCTGGAGCAGCTCGCGTTTGCCCGCAGCGGAGAGAAAGGCGAAACAATCAATGTCGGCATAATCGCCCGCAAGCCGGAACATCTTGGCGCCCTGCGCGCCGCGATGACGCAGGCAGCCTTAAGAGACTGGCTGCCCGATCTCGGCGATTTCCGAGTGACCGTTTATGATGTGCCCGGCTGTCACGCCTTCAACATCGTGATGGAGGGGGCACTGCCAGGCGGGCTCAACGCAAGTCAGCGGCTGGACCCTGCGGCCAAGAGCATTGCCCAGCGACTGATGCGGTTTCCGGTGAGCTTATAACGTCTTGCGCAGGCCCATCCAGAAGTCACCTTCCTTCTGGGTTTCAAGGTCAACTGCCCCGCGAATGCCCAATTTAGCCCGCGCCTCTTCCAGCGGTGTGTGCCAGACGTCTTCCATCTTCGCCATCCAGAACGGATCGGACTCCCGCCCGATGCGGATGCCCTGCTGGATGCAATCAAGCGCCGTTTCCCAGATCTGGGGGTAATGGAGCATTGTGCGGATGACGTAGCGCATCGTCCCGAAGATAGAGAGGACAGACATTTCGCCCGCCAGCTCCTTATTCTGGATATGCGTATGGATGGTCGCAAGGCGGAACCAATAGGGGATAAGTTCCCCCATATAGTTGAAGCCGCCGCCTGTTAGAATATGCTCATAATCATGCGTCTGGCCAGACCGCAGTGAGTAAAACTGCCACTGCGTCTTCGGCTTATAGTCTGGCACGATCTGGATATCGTAATTCCCCTCGGTCGCGGTCTTATAGTAAATGCCCCCGACTGTACCGGGCGCGCAATCCTTCAGATCTTCGACCTTATAGTTGGAGACATGCCATTCGTTGAACCAAGCATCAAAGCGCGGGTTCACTTTGCGCTCCTCAGTGATCATATGTTCGATATGATCGAAATCGCGCAGCTCATCAATGAATGTCAGCAGCTGGTGCATCTCGGCCGCTGGCGGAAAGTCCGGGCCATTTTTTTTCAGCGCGATGAAGGCGATCCATTCCCGCAATTTCGGGTGGTTGAGATATTTGGAGGACGAGACCAAAACACTTGAGTCTGTTCCGAGTAGATTTACCCCGCGAGCGAGATAGGGAATGTCGTCCATAATGCGTCTCTCTCCTGATTTTGCGTAAAATATACCCCTTTTCAATTCGCAAATCTAGGGTAATTGATTGGAGGAGAGGCGATGTGCGTCGAATCGGAGAGGGTTAAGATGGCAGATAGTAAAGTAGCTCTCGTCACGGGTGCAAGCCGTGGCGCTGGTGCAGGCGTGGCGCGTGGCTTGGGCGAGCTTGGCTACACCGTTTATGTCACGGGCCGGTCGGTAGAATCGAGCGCGGCCAAAGGCTGGGATGGGTCTCCCCTACCCGGCACAATCGGCGAAACGGCTGCCCTTATCACCGAACGCGGCGGCAAAGGCATTGCTGTTGCTTGCGACCATGCCGATGACGCTCAAGTCGCCAAGGTGTTTGAACAAATTGCCGATGAACAGGGACGCCTCGACATCCTTGTCAACAATGCCGCCTATATGCACCCGCAGTTGATTGAGAAAAAACCCTTTTGGGAAAAGGAATTGGCGGCGCAGTATATTCTCGATGTTGGGCTGCGTTCCTCTTATGTTGCCAGCTGGCATGCTGCGCGCATGATGGTGCCACAAGGCTCAGGCCTTATCGCCTTCACCTCCTCCTTCGGTGCAACCTGCTATATGCATGGGCCAGCTTATGGCGCGCAAAAAGCAGGCCTTGATAAGCTTGCGCACGATATGGAACATGATCTGCGTGGCACGGGCGTAGCCGCGGTGTCGATCTGGCTTGGGCCGCAAATCACCGAGCGCGCGTTGATCGCCAAGGAAGTCAACCCCGAGCAATATGAAGGCTTTATGTCGGTGGCCGAGAATCCAGAATTTACTGGCCATATTCTCGATGCCATCTCCAAGGCCCCGAACCGCGATGAGCTGTCCGGCGAAACGCTGATTGGGGCGGAAATTGCCAAGACGCTGGGCATCACCGATCGCGGACAGGACCGTCCGTCTTATCGGGATATGCTGGGCAGCCCACGCACGAAGAACGCAGCCGCGGTGTACTAAGTCCGATGGCCAAGCAATTTCATCTCGCCGACCTGTTTGAAACCGTCGCCGCCACGGTGCCGGACCGCATTGCCATCCGCGCGGCCAGCGCCACGCTGAGCTATGCCGAGCTGAACGATCGCGCCGCCCGTCTGGCGGCAGGTCTTGCCGCCCAAGGTGTCAAACGCGGCGATACGGTTGGGCTATATCTGATGAACAGCCCTGCGTTTCTGGAAGGCTTTATCGCCGCTACAAAACTGGGGGCGGTGCCCTACAACGTCAACTACCGCTACCGCGCGGATGAGCTGCGTTACTTGTTTGCCAATGCCGAAAGTGCCGCCATCCTTCACGGCGCTGAATTTTCAGACGTGGTGCGCGAGGTGCGCGGCGATGTCCCCATGTTGAAGGTCAGCGTGGCGGTAGACGATGGATCGGGCGCCGACATCTCCGGCTCATTGGCCTATGAGGATCTGCTGAAAACGGAGCCCGCCGGCCCTTATGAGCGGCATGAGGAGGATATTCTTCTCACCTATACGGGCGGCACGACGGGGATGCCCAAGGGCGTCATGTGGCCACACCGGGCGTTTCTTTTCGCCTGCGCCGGAGGGGCAGGCTATTTCAATCCCGCAGGCCCCGTTGTCGTTCCAGAAGACATCGCAGACCGCGCCGCCAATGGATATCCGTTGAAGATGATGCCGCTGGCACCGCTGATGCACGCGGCCGCCGTCTGGGCGACATGGTCCGCATTACTCAATGGCCTGACGATCATTCTGGATGAGAGCAAGAGCTTCAACCCCGAACATATCTTTGACATGGCTGAGCGCGAAGGTGCAAACCTGCTGCAATTCGTCGGCGATGCGATGGCAATCCCGCTCAGGGATGCCCTGAAGGCGAACCCCGGCCGCTGGAATTTGCAGGCCGTCGTCAATCTTGGGTCTGGTGGGGCTGTCTTCTCACAACATGTGAAGGATGATCTGAAGGCACTTGTTCCAACGGCATCGATTACCGACGGCATGGGAACGTCAGAAACTGGCATTTCCGGCATGGCGGAACCCAGCGCGGAAGGCGTGATGCGCCTCCCCGCAACGGAGGCTCAAAAGGTAATCGTAGACGACCGCTTTGCCGAAGTTGGCGAAACGGGCTTTATTGCGCGCACCGGCCATACACCTGTCGGCTATTTCGGCGATCCGGTGAAGACGGCGGAAACCTTCAAGACAATTGATGGCAAGCTCTGGGCGGTTAGCGGCGATACTGGCCGACTGGACGCCGATGACAAGATCACCATGTTCGGGCGCGGATCGACCTGCATCAACACCGGCGGCGAGAAGGTTTTCCCAGAGGAAGTGGAAGAGGCGCTGCGCGCCCATCCTGCCATCCTCGACGCCGTCGTGGCGGGGCAGAAGGACGACCGTTGGGGCGAACGCGTAATTGGCATCGTCTCTTTGCGCGCGGGTCAAGACACGCCCGATGAGGGCGCACTGAAAGCCTTTCTCACCGAACGTCTGGCGGGGTATAAGGTGCCCAAGGCCTTTGTCTGGGTGGATGCGGTGAAGCGCTCACCCGCAGGCAAGCAGGATTATCGCTGGGCGAAGGAAGTAGCCGTAAACGCATGAGCATTGTTGATCCCGTTTTTGCGCAAGTCACGGCCGCCGGCTCTCCCTTTGAAATTGGAGAGCGCGACGGCGTGCGCCAGTTTGTCAACGCACCGGCAGACCTGGGCGCTCTGATCGATGCCGCGCGCCGCCACGGCGACAAAACCTTCATCGTTGAGGATGAGCGGCGGCTAACCTTTGAACAGGCCTTCCAATGGCGGGATCGGCTGGTGCCCATGCTCGGCATTCAGCGCGGCGACCGCGTTGCCATCTGCATGCGCAACCGCACCGAATGGATCATCGCCTATATGGCCGCAGTAAAGGCTGGTGGCGTCCCGGCGTTGCTCAACTCTCGCGGATCACCGTCCGAGCTGGTCGCGATGATTGAGGAAGTCACGCCAACGCTGGTGCTGGCCGACAGCGATCGGGCGAAGCTCATCCGTGATGGTGGGTATGCGGGTCGGATGTTTGATCTGACGAACCCTGCTGAAGAAGCGGCGCTCGCAAAGACAGCTTCCGAAGGACACGCAGTTGATGCGCGCCCAACGCATCCGGACGACCCAGCTTCCATCCTCTTCACGTCCGGCACGACTGGGCGCGTGAAGGGCGCAGTGCTCTCCCACCGAAACCTGACGACAGGGCTGCTATCGATGCAGCTTTCGGGTGTGATGGTGTTGCACCATATGGCCGCAAAATATGGCATGACGCCCGAAGCCATGATGGCCGCAGCACCGCCCCAGGCCGTGCTTTTGGTTTATCCGCTGTTCCACATTTCTGGCCTCGGCTCGGCATTCCTCTCCCCGCTGTTTTCGGGCACGAAGATTGTCATTATGCGCCGCTGGGATGCGCAGGAGGCCATTCGCCTAATCAAGGACGAGGGCATTACCATGTTCACTGGCGTGCCCACCATGTTGTGGGACGTGCTCCACAAAGCCAAACTCTCTGAGGCAGACCTGTCCGGCCTGCGCAACATTGCCAGCGGCGGACAGGCGCTTCCCGTCAACCTTTTAGAGGAAATTCGCGCCGTTTGCCCGCAGGCAGCGATGGGCACGGGTTATGGCATGACAGAATGTTCGGGCGCGATCGCCCAAGCGGTGGGCGACGACTTCACGCGTCAGCCATCGTCTGCCGGTCGCGTCTTGCCGCTCGTCGATGTCCGCATCGAAGCGCCGGACGGCGGCACCCTGCCGCACGGCGCAACCGGCGAAATCGTTGTGCGCGGCGCGCAGATCATGCAGGGTTATTGGAACCGGCCAGAAGACACCGCCGCCGTCCTGTCCGACGATGGCTGGCTGAAGACTGGTGATGTCGGCTATGTGGACGATGAAGGCTATGTCTTCATCGTCGACCGCAAGAAAGATATGGTCATTTCCGGCGGCGAAAACATCTATTGCGCCGAAGTAGAGCGCGCAATGGGCGAAATTTCTGGCGTCACCGAATGCGCCGCCTTCGGCATCGCCGACGAGCGATTGGGAGAATTGCTTGTCGCTGTGGTTGTCGCAAGCGACCTGACGGAAGAGACAATTTGCCGCGAGGTGGGCGAAAAGCTCGCCCGCTATAAGGCGCCGGGCCGCGTTGCCTTTTCACCCGATCCCCTGCCCCGCAATGCGGTTGGCAAGATCGACAAAATAAAGCTCAAGGCCTTGTGGCCCACCCTGATCGGAGACTGACATCATGGCCTATCCCACCGACATCAAGATCATCGACTGTATGCTCGGCATTCCAGAAGCAGAGGATCGCTCAGACTGGTTCACCAGCTTCCGCCCCCTCATCAAGGATGCGCAAACGCTGGAGCAGTTCTCCATGCCCGCGCAGTACATGTTTAAGGACGTGCCACAGACCGGCCATGCCGATGACTATGTGAAATGGACTGTCGAGCAGATGGACCGGTTCAACATCGACAAGGCCTTGATCGGCTGGAACGACAATGACACGTCTCGCCGCGCGAAAGAGATGTATGGCGACCGTTTCTTCTTCGATGTTCCTTGTGATCCGAATAAGGGCGTCGATGAGGTTCGTCGCATCAAGAAGCTGCACAAAGAAGTCGGCATTTCGGCGATCAGCGTGTTCCCGTCGGGCACACTGCCGCAGGTGGCGATCAACCATAAATACATGTTCCCGCTCTACACCTGTGCCGCAGAACTTGGCATTCCGATCCTGTTGAACGTCGGCATCCCCGGTCCGCGCATCCCGATGGAAACGCAAAAGGTGGAGCATCTCGACGAAGTCTGCTGGTTCTTCCCTGATCTCAAAATCGTTATGCGCCATGGCGCTGAGCCTTGGGAGGCGCTGGCGGTCAAGCTGATGCTGAAATGGCCAAATCTCTATTATTCGACGAGCGCCTTTGCCCCGAAGCATTACCCCAAGGCAATCATCGATTATGCAAACACCCGCGGGGCCGACAAGATTATCTATGCCGGTTATTTCCCCATGGGATTGAGCCTTGATCGCATCTTCAGCGACATGCAGAATGTGCCCTTCAAGGACGACGTCTGGCCGAAATTCCTGCGCGAAAATGCGGTCAAAGTTTTCGGCCTGTGATGTGAAGGGAGCCGGGAAGTCTGCTCCCATTTCAACAGTGCCGGGCGGTGAGACAACCCCGCTGTCCGGTTCACCTTCCAAGCGAAGGCCCAAGAAGGAGACACATCATGTCTGATGCAGAAGTTAACACTGCAAGCGACGCCCGCACAGCGCCCGTTGCGGTTTGGCAGATCCTCGAAAAGCTGCGTGGTCAGGACCTGATCGATTGGCGCTTGGCCGAAACAAAGGGGCGCGCCTCCATCGCGGAGCGCAAGCTCGACATCGGCTTTCCGTTCGGCTGGTACCCCGTTCTCCTGTCCAAAGATCTGGCTGTCGGCGAAGTGAAGCCGCTGCGCTATTTCTCGACCGATCTTGCCATATGGCGGGGCGAGGACGGGCAGGTCCGGATGGTTGATGCCTATTGCAGACATCTTGGCGCGCATATGGGTCATGGCGGCAAGGTCCATGGCAATTTGCTGGAATGCCCCTTCCACGCCTGGCGCTATGACGGGGAAGAAGGCGTCGTCAAAGAGATCCCCTATGCCAAGGCCATCCCGCCCCAGGTGAAGCGCAAATGCACGCGCACCTGGCATGTCGTAGAAGCCAATCGCTGGGTCTGGATGTGGTATCACCCGCAAGATGTCGCACCGCTATTTGACGTCGTGCATCTGCCCGAGGCGACCGACCCCGACTGGACCGACTATGACGTCCACGAATGGAATGTCTGGGGTTCCATCCAGAACATGGCGGAAAACGGTGTAGATGTCGCGCACTTCAAATATATCCATGGCACGGCCAATGTTCCACTCGGCGATCTGCGCTGGGGGGAGTGGGGACGCGGCGCAGATGTAAAGGCAAAGATGGGGACGCCCTGGGGCGAAGTCGATGGCTGCATCAGCTATGACACAATGGGCCCGGGGCAGAGCTGGACACGCTTTACCGGCATTTCGGAAACGCTGCTGGTTGCTTGCATCATCCCGGTAGAGCTGGACCATGTTCATGCCCGCTTCTGCTTCACCCAGCCCAAGGCACAAGCCGAAGGGGAGCGCGCAGGTGTCGCCAAGGCGATCATCCGCGACATTTGCAAACAATTTGATCAGGACAAGGTCATCTGGGACCGGCAGATGTATCGGGCCAACCCCATTATCTGTGATGGGGATGGACCCATTCCGCAGTTCCGCAAATATTATGCGCGCTATTACGTATCGTCGGACACAACACCCAACGGCGATACGACGAGCCCGGTCCACGCGGCTGAATAGGGGATGCCGGCGGTCTGAGTTAGCCCAGTCTTTGGAGGAGAGAGAGAATGAAGCGCCTGACCATCCTGCTCGCGCTCTGCACGTCAGTCGCCCACGCCGCACCGGCTGAACGGACGACTATATGGCGTGGCGGGCCGATCATCACCATGGCTGGTGACGCTGCTGAAACGGCGGAAGCGCTTGCCGTGCGCGATGGCCGTATCCTTGCGGTTGGCCCTCTCTCGTCGGTCCGCAAGGCCGCGGGCAAGAAGGCCGACATGATTGATCTCAAAGGCCGGACCCTCCTGCCGGGCTTCATCGATGCGCATGGCCATATCAGTTCAGTGGGGCAAGCCGCCTCGCTTGCCGCTTTGGCACCGCCGCCTGTTGGTAATGTCGACTCTATTGCTGCCCTTCAGGACGCCCTGCGCCGCTACACACCGCCGCCGGGCATGCCCTTCATCTTCGGCCTCGGCTATGATGACAGCCAATTGGCCGAACGCCGCCACCCAACGCGGGCGGATTTGGACGCAGTCTTTGCCGACAAGCCCATCGTCATCGTCCATGCCAGCGGCCATTTCGCAGTGATGAATTCTGCAATGTTGAAGCTCGCCGGGATCACCGCCGACAGCCCCAACCCGCCCGGTGGCGTGATCCGCCGGGAGGCTGATGGCAAAACGCCCAATGGCGTTCTGGAGGAAACCGCTTTCTTTACCGCGGTTGGCCGGCTGATGCCCGCCAATCTTGACGGTGGCGTGGCGGCTTTGGTCAAGGGGACGAAGATTTACGCCGCAAATGGCATCACGACCGCGCAAGACGGGCGCGTCATGCCAGAGGCTTGGCCCGCCCTGGCCGAAGCGGCCAAACGCGGTGTCCTGCCGATCGACACGGTCGCGCTCGTCTCATTTGAGCGTGCGTGGTCCACCGATGTTCGTGCGCAAATCGGCAAGCCCTATGTCGGCCGCATGCGGATTGGCGGCATCAAATTGACCATCGATGGCAGCCCGCAAGGCCGCACGGCTTGGCTGCATGATCCGGTTCCCGTCCCGCCCGAAGGCAAGGATGCGAGCTATCACGGTTATCCAGCGATCGACCTCACGCTTTTTAACACCAAGCTGGCGGAGGCCGCGACGAACAACTGGCAGGTCTTTGTCCACGTCAATGGCGACGAAGCTATGCAGGCGCTGATCGACGGCGTCAGGACGAACGGCCTGACGGACAAGCGCACAATTGCGATCCATAGTCAGGTGGTTCGGCGTGAACAGCTGGAAGAGATGAAGAAGCTCGACATCCAGCCGAGCTTTTTTGCGAACCACACTTGGTATTGGGGGGACTGGCATCGCGATGTTGCCCTTGGGCCAAAGCGGGCAGATTTTATCTCGCCGCAGGCAACGGCTTGGGCGGTTGGGCTGCGTCCAACGGCGCACAATGACTCCCCCGTTGTGCCGCCCGATATGATGCGGCTTATTTGGTCTTCCGTGAACAGGCGGACGCAATCCGGCGACATCCTTGGCCCCCTGGAGCGCGTCCCTGTCTATCGCGCGCTGCAACAAGTGACGATCAACGCTGCATGGCAGATCCATGAGGAGGCCGATAAGGGCAGCCTTGCGGCGGGCAAGCGTGCCGACCTTGTTGTGTTGGATGCCAATCCGCTGACGATTGCACCCGATCAACTCAATACAATCCGTGTCGTCGCCACAGTTAAGGATGGCCAGACGATCCACGGCACAATCAACTAGGCGGCGAATATGTTGGAAAGCTTGGCTCCATTTGCAGGTATCTTGGGCCTGATCGGCTTTGCAGGTCTTGCAGGACTGCGCACACCTGTCGACACAGCGCGCAGTGGAGCCGGCATTCGCCTCCTCGGCCTCTTGGGTCTTGCCGGACTGTCCGGCATCTGGATCCCGGGGGCGGGGGCTATCGGTGCGGCAGGCGCATTGGGATTGTGGAACCACCAGAGTCCCAAGCTCGCCATTTGGGGCAAACTTGGGTGGCTGTGGCTTGCAGGTGTGCCGTTTCTGCTGACGGCCCTGATTTAGCCGTTGGGCAAACGCTTAATCGTGCGGAAACCGACATGATTGGTGCCGAGCGTATCGTCCTGCATCTGTCGTGATTGCGGGCGATATCGCGCGCAGAAATTGCGGGCGCAAAGGTAGGAACCACCCTTAATGGCATGCGCGCCGGGCTGAGCAGGCGCATCCGGACGATGGTTCATCGTCCAGCCGCTGCGCGTCCATTCCCACACATTGCCGGTCATGTCGTAAAGCCCTGATATATCCGCCGGGAAGCGGCCGACCGGGGCGCGGCCAAGATACCCATCAGCCTTGCTGTTGCTGGTTGGGAATGTGCCGTCCCAATTGTTTCCGGCAGGCTTTCCATCGATGATCGGACGATCCCGACCGGGCATGTGACGCCCCTGCCCGGCAGCCCATTCCCACTCGGCCTCGGTTGGCAAGTCGCGGCCCTTCCACTTGGCATAGGCCAATGCGTCTGCATACGCGATCTGGACGACGGGCTCATCCTCTTTGCCCTCGATAGAACTGCCCGGCCCTTCGGGATGGCGCCAACTGGCTCCGGGCATGAAGGTCCAGCCGGGGGCTCGGCCTGAGTCTGGCATGAGGAACACCGCGCCCCCCGGCTGCTGTTGCGCCTCTGGCACGCGCGGGTCATTGGCGAAGCCCTTTTCCGCGACGGTCACATATCCTGTCGCCTTCACAAACTCGGCAAAAGCCCCATTGGTGACCTCGGTTGCATCCATCATGAAACTGCCGACTGTCACTGCCCGGCCACGCGCCTCTTCCGGATAGATCGCATCATTACCCGGCTTAAATGTGCCGCCTTTGATCAGAACTTCTGGCGGCCGAGTGTTGGAGCAACCCGACACGCCCAATAACAGCAGGGCAAGCCACGTCAGGCGCATCAGCGGAAACGAATCTTCGCCTTAGGCGGGTATTTGGCCATCGTGGCGCCGTGCACGGCGACCAACGGACCGAGCGCGTAGGACGGCGCCCAGGCCTTTTCGATCAACACCGATTTGCGTTCCTTTGGATCAAGATACAGATTATACATCCAACTGTTAAGCGGCGTCATGACCTGTGCGTTGTCAAGTCCGCCCATGTCCCGCACATTGCCCGAGCCAATCTGAATTTCAGACGTCGCCATTTTGTAATAGCGCCAGCGGACGCCCGAAAACAGGTCTACATTCCAGAAGAAAACGGCTTCGCGCGCCGACTCACCATTGTCAGCCAGAAGGAATGCGCTTTGGTCGATCCCGTCAATATAGCGATCTGCCGGAACCACCTTCGCTGCATCAACTCCGGCGACAGCAAGGCTGGTGTTGAACATATCAGTCATATCAAACAGGCCGTCTGATACGCGGCCCGGCTTAATCATGCCCGGCCACCAGAAGATGCCCGGCACACGAACGCCGCCCTCCAACGTCGTGCCCTTGGCCCCACGGAAGGGTGTTGTGCCGCTTTCGGGATAGCTGTCTTCCTCCGGACCATTGTCTGAGGTGAAGAAGACGATCGTGTTGTCGGCAATCTTTAGATCTTCGAGCAACTTGGTCAGGCGGCCGACAATATCGTCCACTTCCATGACGCTATCGCGGTACACATCCTTTGTTGCGGACCGGCCGACAAATGCTTTGCTCGGCTGATTGAAATAATGGACCTTCGAAAAATTATGGCTGAGGTAAAAGGGCTTGCCAGACTTCACCGAGCGACGAATAAAGTCTTCCGAGAACGCCGCAAACTTCTGATCAAGAGTGGCATCATTGCTCCAGTTGATCTGCCCCAGTGACTTGCCGCCCCTTTCCTTGGTGGCGGACCAAAGGTCACGGCTAGCAGGCATGGCGCGAAGCTGCGCAAGCAATTCAGGATCGTTCGCGACATCGGTCGAGGACGGGTGCTCTTCTTGATAGGCATTGGCGACGCCTAGGAAGCCGGTGAATTCATCAAAGCCGACTTGCCAGGGACGCGAGCCGTCTTTCTCGCCCAAATGCCATTTGCCGGACAGCGCGGTGCGATATCCGGCATCCGATAGAATTTTCGCGGCGAGAAGCTCGCTGGAAACATCTGCGTTGTCGTTCAAGAGCTTTGGTGAGGTCAGCCCGGACCGGACGGGCAAACGCCCGGTATTGAGCGCCGCGCGCGTTGGCGTGCAGCTCGGCTGCGCATAGGTTGAGGTGAGCTTCAATCCTTCACGCGCCAGCCGGTCGATGTGCGGCGTCGGGGCACCGAGAGACTCCCCACCGCCATAGGCACCAACATCCCCATAGCCGAGATCATCAACGACGAAGATCAGAATGTTGGGCCGCTTGCCAATGCGCTTGTACATCGCATCGAGCTTGGCCTTCGCCGCACGCGCCTGATCAGGGTGCTGCAAGGCAGGCTCAAAATTATCGCGCTGGCGCTCTGCCTTCAAAACGGGGGATACGCGAGACATTGATCCAACCGTGAGACCCGCTGGAACCGACATCTGCTGGGCTGTGGCGGCGGTCCCCGCACATAACAATGCAGCGATAAGCGCGCGCTTCATGATATCCTCTTTCGCAGTTCTTACTTTAAATTGCGCTCAAATTACTGAATGCGTATCAATGCGCAATAGGATTTACGCAAACAAGCAAAGCATAGGAGAGAATATGCGTTTCGGCCTCGCATTGGCGCTTTTGGCGTCCACCCCTGCGTTGGCGGGCGGCTTTACGCCATCGCCTGATGATCTCCTTGTTCAAAAGGGCCGCGTGCTTATTGCGCAAGAGCACCCCGATATCCTGCGCCATATGGCACGACAGGATGGCTTTGGCGGGCCCAAATCCGCTCTGATCGCCCGCGCGATGCTCTCGACAGCGCCGGACGTCGTGGCGGACGCGCGCGCCAAAATGACCATAGAACCGCATGGCGAGGGCATGTGGCTGATCCGCTTTCCCTATGTGAACGTGGCGCTGATCGAAACGCGTGACAGCCTCGTCCTATTTGATTCGGGCTATGCCGCGATTGGCGTCGTTTTGAAGGATGTCATCCCGACGCTGAGCAAGAAACCGCTGAAGACAATCTTCCTCTCCCACACCCATGTTGACCACAGCTATGGCGCACGCGAACTGGTGAAGTTGCCATCCCGCCCGCGCGTTATAGCCAGTGCGCAAATGCTGAAGGCTATCGACACCGATCTGCGACTGGGCGGCTCCATCGGCCGCTACAATAACCAGCCACTGGCGTTGCAGCCCACCACCCGCGACGATGTGGTTATGCCCGATGAGACATTTGTGGGCCGCAAGGCCTACAAGATCGGCGGAGAGACCTTCATCGTCACCCACGCGCCGGGCGAGACGGAGGACCAGATCTGGCTCTCCATCCCCGGCCGAAAGACCATCGTCACAGCGGACTATTATCAAGGATTCCTGCCCAATGCCGGCAATGGCAAGCGCATGCAGCGCTATGTCGAGGAATGGACCGCCGCTTATCGGGATATGGCGGCACTTAAGCCAGAGATCATGCTGCCAATGCACGGCGCAGCATTGGAAGGCGCCGACACAATCGTCCCCACGCTCAGCACCTATGCCGATGCCTTTGACCATATCCTCACACAAGTCGTGGCCCGCCTGAATGCAGGCGAGCGCAAGGATGTGATCGCGGCCAATATCGATTGGCCAGAACGCTTCGCCAAGAACCCGCTGCTCGAGGCCCAGTATAATCGCCCTGCCGATATTGCCCGCATGATCATGAAGCGCTGGACCGGCTGGTGGGACGATGTGCCGTCTCACTTTGCTGCGATGGCCTTCGACGATGAAGCCCGCGAAGTCCTGCGGCTAGCAGGCGGCCTCGACGCCCTTGAAAAGCGCGCTCGCGCGTTGCTCCCCACCAATCCGATGCTCGCCGCGCGCTTAGCCGACTGGGCCTATTTTGGCGCGCCGGATGATCCCAAGGCGCTGCAGCTCGTCATCGACGTCTACCTCGCCCGGATCGCTGAACCCGATATGCCAGTGCAGGAAGGCATCATCTATCTCGATGTGGCCGCAAAAGCGCGTGCGAAGCTGGCCGAGTTAAAGGCGACAAAGCCCTAATCCTCAAACACCGGTGCCCAAGCCACGCCGTTAATGTGCCCGCCACCATCGGCATAGATGGTGTTGCCGGTCACATAGCGACAGTCATCGCTGGCAAGGAAAAGGGCGACGCCCGCAATGTCGGCCTCCGGATCACCCAGCCGTCCCATCGGGTTGGCGGCGTTGATCTGCCCGATCATGCCGGGCTGCATCTCTGCCATACGTCGTGACGAGGCAGACCATGCCGCCGGGCAGATGACATTGCAGCAGATGCCATAGGGTGCCCATTCGCGCGCCGCGGTGCGTGTATAGGCACGCAGAGCCTCTTTAGAGGCGTTATAGTCCGCGCTGCCCATGTGCGCATTGACGCCGTTCAGCGACCCCATGTTGATGACGCGCCCCCAGCCCTGCGCCTTCATATGCGGCAAGGCAGCTTCCATCGCCCATTTGACACCCCAAAGGTTCATGCCGAGCGCGGAGAGGAAGTCTTCATCAGACTTTTTCTCGATCCGCGCGACGCCGCTGCCGCGATAGGCATTGTTGACAAGAATATCGACCGGAGCGGCATCTGCCATCATTGCGGCGACCGCCCTCTTGTCCGTCACATCCACAAGCATCGCCTGAGCAGAAAAACCCGCTTCAGTCAGCGACCTAGCCTCTTCAGCTGCCTTTTCATGATCGAAATCCGCGAGCACGACATGCGCTCCTTCCGCCGCGAACCGGCGGGCAATGCCAAGGCCAATACCGTCCGCCGCGCCGGTGATCAGCGCGCGCCGCCCTGTCAGTCGTCCCTGTGTCACACCAGATCTCCCTCAAAACTATCCAATCCCGACATATCGAGCGGCCGTGCGGCACACAGCATCCCGTGCCATGTGCGCGGCAGATGCGCCCTATCCCGATCCCGCTCCGCCAGCGCCTGCACGTCGCGCCGATGTTGTTCAATCAGTTCGGCAAGGGTGGCTGCCCCTTGTGCGGACAGCTTTAGCACCTCAGACGCATAGACTGCGCGCTCATCGGCGAAATCCATTTCCAGAAACTGCGCCTTCATGCGCTCTTCAAACATCGCGCGCATCGGCGTTTTACGCCAGACGATGGAGCGGTCCACCAAAGGCCGAACGCGCCAGCCCGGGCGCCGGTCAATCAGTGCCAACCGCTCCAACCGAAGCAGCGCGGCCTCCATCTGACGTGGGGTGACATCAAAATCCTTGGCGACTTCCGTCGGACTATAGCCGCCCAATATGACGATGAAGAGAAAGGACAAAAACGAGTCCCGACTGAGCGCCCGTTCCTGCGCGAGGGTAAGTTCTTGGGCGAGCCCCTCACTTGCGCCCTCTGCCAGTCGGGACAGCTCTGAGATGTCCGTGCCGGCGATGCCCATCAGCCGGTCCAACCCATCGAGCGTCAAGCCGCGACCGGCAAGCCAGCGCTTGGCCGTCGCCTCCCCCACACCGAGTTTTTCCGCAAGCCGAGGTGCCGTCCAACCCGCGGCTCGGAGCATTTGCCGCAGCGGCGGCAGAAGAGAATGCGATCGTTTCACGATACGATATAGATCATTTAATGATCTTGTGCGCAAGTCCATGGATGGACGCCCAGCCGAGTTAGGAACACACTCTGCGGCAGAATCACCGAGGCCCAAAGGGCTCGAAACACGAACATGGAGAAGAGGATGAGCGATATCCTGATCAAGAACGGTACCGTCGTTGATGGCACCGGCGCTGCGGCGTTCGCGGCAGATGTCCGCGTTAAGAACGGCGTCATCGCCGAAGTCGGAGCGAACCTGTCGCCCGCAGGCGAGCGCGTGTTCGACGCCGATGGCTGTATCGTGTCGCCCGGCTTTATCGAAAGCCACACCCATTATGACGCCTCCATGTGGTGGCAGCCGGATCTCGACCCCCTGCCCGGCTACGGCGCGACGACGATGATCCTTGGCAATTGCGGCTTCTCCATGGCCCCGCTGCACCCGTCCAAGCAGGCGCGCGATGAAGTCATGGGCATCTTCTCCTTTTTCGAAGACATTCCAATTGGCCCGTTTCAGCAGAATGTGCCTTGGGACTGGACGACATGGTCTGAATATCGCCGCTCCTTCGAAGCGAGCGTCAAGGTGCCTCTGAATTATGCGAGCTATGTCGGGCATATCCCGCTGCGGCTTGCGGCCATGGGGATGGATGCTTGGGATCGCGCAGCGACACCGGAAGAGATCGCCAAGATGGCAGAATTGCTTGACGACGCATTGTCCGCAGGCGCGCTGGGCCTTTCAGATAATATGCACGATCATGACGGTGAAAACCGCCCCGTGCCCTCAATGCTGGCCGATGACGCTGAGTTTCTTGCCCTGTTTGACGTGATGGATCGCCATCCCAACACCTGCTATCAAATCATCGTCGACACCTTCATGCGGATGAATGGCCCCGCCAACCTCAAGCGGCTCGAAAAACTGCTGACCGGCCGCAAGATCCGCGTCCAGATCGCAGGTGGCATCCCGACCTTATGGTTCCAGGCCGGCATCCTGCCCGAAATGCAGAAGACGATTGAAGAGATGCGTGCCGCCGGCATCGATGTGTGGCCGGGCTTTGCGCACGTCTCCCCCACTTCTGTGCTCTCGATCACCAAGTCGCTGATCTTCGCCCAGTCGAACGACTATGTCTGGCATGAGGTCGTTTTGGCCGAGACCCATGCGGAGAAGGAACGCCTCCTTCGTGATCCCGACTGGCGGGCACGGGCACGCGAAAGCTGGGATACGCAGGCTTGGGATCACTCCCCGCTCAAAAACCCGCAAGACCTGTTGATGCTCGACAGCGAGAACGGCGTCGGCCCAATTGGCGGGACGCTCAAGGAATTTGCCGACAGCCGCGGCATCCACCGGTCTGACGCGATGGCCGACTGGATTCTCGAAAATGGTTTGCTGTCGACCGTCCACATGGCCCCCTTCCCCAAGGATGAGGCGCTGACCATCGCTTTGATGAAGGACCCCAAAACGGTCGGCAATATCTCTGATGCGGGCGCTCACCTTCAAATGCTGTGCGGCGGAGGTGAGAATGCGCTCCTCCTGACCAAATATGTGCAGGAAGAAAAATCGCTGACGCTGGAAGAGGCCATCCATGTGATGACCGGCAAGCTGGCCGAGCACTTTTTCCTGAATGATCGCGGCGTGATTTCGCCAGGCAAGCGCGCCGATATTGCTGTCTTCCACATGGATGAAGTCGGCTATCGTCAGTTCGAAAAGGCGTGGGACGTGCCCGATGGGAAGGGCGGCACCACGTGGCGCTTCACCCGGCCGCCACTGCCGACCCGGCTGACCTTGGTCAATGGCGTTCCAACCTTCGAAGGCGGGGCCTATACAGGGGCCAAGCCGGGCCAGTTCCTAAGCCCGGCCAATGACACCGACCAGGCTTTGGAAGCAGCGGAGTAAGGCCCATGGAAGTCAAAGTTGGCGAAGGCGAACGCGCCTATTTCAATGGTGGGATCCGTCAGGTGGAGACCGAAAGCTCGGTCCTCATCAGTTCCTCCAAATACCTCAACAATGCCGAGCTGCGAAACCTGATCGCTCAAGAAATGCTGCGTCGAAACGGTCCAGATGTGCCCAATACGGCGTTCATTCCCGAAGTCGCGCAAATCCTGATGATGAGTGAGGATTTCGGCCGGATCATGATGCTGTTCGAAGAAGAGAAGGCCCGCCTTCCCCGCTTCAAGCAATGGTGCGACAAAAAAGCCCTCGCCGACTTCAAAAAGGATGAGGTGAAAGACTGCGCACCGGGCACGCTGGGGGCCGCGCTTTACGACTTCATGGTGAATTCAGGCTATGAGCTGGACATTTTCTATCGCGAAATCGAAGTGGTGAACGATCTCACCTTTTACCTGCGGCAAACGGCATTGACGCATGACATTGAGCATATCGTGTCGGGCTTCGGGCCGAACCATGGCGGCGAAGTGGCCCTGCTCAACGCCAATATGCACGCCAAAGCCCGCTATTTCTGTCCAGAGCTCTCCGCTTTCCTGAGCCGCGTTGCGACCTATCTCAAGGCCAAGACGATCATGAAGGACGGGCTCCATTATGCCGAAGCCATGACGCTCAATCTGGAAGCC
The DNA here is from genome assembly GCA_041174825.1 of Pseudomonadota bacterium. GTDB lineage: Bacteria > Pseudomonadota > Alphaproteobacteria > Sphingomonadales > Sphingomonadaceae > Aquisediminimonas. Next base: position 68,242 of record JBEDGC010000018.1, read on the forward strand.
GAATATCAGGGCGCGGTGCAGGGCCGGAATTGGAAATACCCGATGATGCTCGCGGATTGGCGCGCCATGGCTGACTGGCAGATCGCAGATATCCGGGAAGAATTGGGCATTACACCTGTTCCGCCTGAGGGCCTTTGGGAAGGCACCAACCGCCTGTGCAATGAGGATGATCCCCATTATGGCGTGCCCTTGGCAGAAGCTGCGGAATAGTCCAGAAATCGGCTGAAATACTGCAAATTTCGATTGAAACGACATCTCGACACAGATATGCGTAATCCAACAACATATTGATTACGCATATCTGGGAGAGTGGAGCGTGCGCGGACTTTCAGGCAAAGTGGGCATTGTCGCAGGCGGCGGCCGCGGCATCGGTGCGGCAACAGCAAAGCGATTGGCAAGCGAAGGTGCCGCTGTCGTCATCGGCGATCTAATGGGCGATTGGGCCCGTGAGGTCGCAGACGCCATCAAGGCATCTGGCGGCAAAGCCATTGGCGTTGATCTTGATGGCACCAGCGCAGACTCTCAGGCTGCGATTGTGGCGGCAGCCAAGGCGGAATTTGGCGGGCTGGATTTCTACCATTCCAACCTCGCGGGTGGGACCGAAGGCGATATCGACGCGCTCAACTGCCCCGTCGACGTTCTGGAAAAGAGCTTTGCGATCAATACGAAGAGCCACTTTCTGGCGACCCAAGCCGCCCTACCCGCCATTATCGAGCGCGGCGGTGGCGCGATGATCTACACCTCGTCAGGGGCAGCGTCAGGCGGCGCACCTTGGCAGGTCGCCTATCCCATGACAAAGAATGCCATCCACGCCCTCGCTCGCCATGTCGCTGCCAAATATGGCAAGCAGGGCATCCGCGCGAACGTCATTTGCCCAGGCCTTGTGCTGACGGAAGCCGTTAAACAGCATTTGACGGACGACTATGTCGAGCGCGGCCTGAAGGCCATCCCACATACACGCCTTGGCCAGCCAGAGGACATTGCCGCAGCGGTGACATTCCTTGCCTCCGAAGATGGCGCGTGGGTCAACGGACAAGTCTGGCACGTCAATGGTGGCGCGCAGATGCGCGATTAAGGCAGAAAATGGAAAACGGTCAAAGCACGGGCGTTGATCAACCGAGGTTGACCAATAAGTGGGTCGTTCTGGCCCTTCTGCTGGGCGTCGCGCTCGTCAATTATGGCGACAGATATCTGCTGGCCGGGTTGGTCGAGCCGATCAAAGCCGAATTTGGCGTATCCGATGGGTTTATGGGCCTTTTGATGGGCCCGGCCTTCGCACTGCTCTATTCTCTGCTGGCGATCCCGATTGCACGCTATGCCGACCGTGTCTCACGCGTCGCTATTTTGTGCACCGGCTGCATTGTCTGGAGTGGTTTCACCATTCTCTCCGGTTTTGCCAACGACCCTTGGATGCTCGCGCTCGCCCGCGTCGGCGTTGGCGTTGGTGAAGCCTCTTTTCAAGCCCCAGCCTATTCCATTCTCGCAGCCTATTTCGCGGCTGAACAACGCGGGCGCGCTTTTGCGGTCATGACGCTTGCTGTCTATTTCGGCCAATATCTGGGCTATCGCGCCGGGCCTGAAATCGCGGCGGCCTATGATTGGCGCACTGCTTTTGAAGTGATGGGGCTTATCGGGATTGCGATTGCGATCATCACCTTTGTCGTCGTGCGGGAACCGCCCCGGGCACCGACATCAACCAGCGACCATCCAAAACTTCTGCCGCTTTTCGTGATCCTCTGGAAAACGCCCAGCTTTCGGGCGATGGCGGTTGGAATGGCGTTTGCGACGCTGTCGGGCCTGTCGTTCGGCATGTGGGGACCAGCATTGTTCGCCCGTGCCTATAATTTGCCCATCACAGAGGCAAATGCCATCTTCGGCCTCGCCTTTGGCCTGCCGGGGCTGATCGGGACCTTGCTCTTTGGCGTCCTTGCAGACCGGCTCACAAAGCGGGGTCCGCAGTGGCTTCTCTATCTGGCGGCCGGGGCAACCACGGCAGCCACGGCCCTCATCCTGTGTGTGACTTGGGCGCCCAGCGTGGCCACGGCACAGTTTCTTGCCATTCCTTCGGGCCTATTGGGCGGCGGATGGTCCGTTGGGATCATGTCCGCACTCCAGTATCTGATGCCGGATCGCTTCCGCGCGACGGGGACAGCACTTGCTCTGCTGATCATCAACCTAATCGGCTATGTGCTTGGGCCTATGATTGCAGGCAACATAAGCGACCTTGTTGCCGGGGACCCGGCCTATAGTCTGCGGGTTGGGCTGAGCGTCCTCATCCCCATGGGGTTCCTGGGAGCCTGGTTGATGTGGAGGGGGGCCGCTTCTCTGGCCGTCGACCGTGACCGTCTCGCGACAGTCACGGTCTAACGCGCCTTACTTATTGGGGTCTTTGGGGGCGCCCGGCATCGCCATGTAATAGTGGCCGGCGTTGAGACCGCCATCGACCGACAATTCAGTCCCGATGCAATATTGCGCATCATCCGAGGCCAGATAGGCGGCGGCGGCCCCAATGTCCGAAGGGCTTCCCGATTTCTGCGCCGGATAAATCCAATAGCCACGATCATATAGGTCCCGTGGTATATTGGTCGGGTTGGCCATCGGCGTCAGGATGCCGCCAGGATGGATCGAGTTAACGCGGATCTTGCGCGGGCCAAGCTCTAGCGCCAGTGCCTTAGTAAAGCCCCGCACCCCGAATTTTGAGGCGCAATAAGCGGTCAGGGAATTTGCCCCCGAAATACCATCGGCCGAACTCATATTGACGATGCTGCCGCCGCCTGCGCGTTCCAACGCGGGGATGGCCGCCTGACAGCCAAACATCGTTCCAATCAGGTTGACGTCGATGATGCGACGGATATCGGCCTCAGTCAGATCGTCGAGCCGCTTGAATGCGATGACGCCCGCGTTGTTCACAAGGCAATCGAGCCGACCGAATTTCGCTTCAGCGGCAGCGACCACATCGTGCCAAGAAGACAAGGATGTGACGTCATGCGCGATAAAGGCCGTGGCCTCCCCCAGTTCGGCGGCGAGCGCCGCGCCCTCTTGTGCCAAAACATCGGTGATCAGCACCTGTGCGCCCTCTTCGACGAAGCGGCGGACGATGCCTTCACCAATGCCACGTGCGCCCCCAGTGACCAGTGCTACCTTGCCTTTAAGCCTTTGCATCGAATCTCTCCCCTATTTGTCATTATTGATTAAGCGCTGGATTCAGCCTTCACAATGCGCAATCATAAAGCTGATGCAGGAGTGTGCCGCAAAACGCGAAGGAGTAAGGATGTCTGATAACGCATTATTCCCGAAAGGCGCAGCCCTTGTCCTTGGGGCGAGCGGCGGGATTGGCGGCAGGGTCGCAGAAGTCCTCGCGCGCGACGGCGCTGATCTGGCTCTGGTCTATAATCGAAAAGCGGATAAAGCCGAAGCCGTTGCCAGCGCCTGCCCGACACACACGACGACCCACAAATGCGACATTACCGATGCAGAGAGTGTTGGCGCCCTGATCGACACTGTCATCAAAGAACATGGGCGCATCCACACGCTTGTCTGGGCGGCCGGACCGCTGGTCGAGCAGCACCTTTTGTCAGAGACCCCCATGGCGGCATGGCTCAAAGCGTTCGAGGTCGAAGTCCACGGACTGTTCCGCCTTGTGTCCGCCCTTCTCCCGCATATGCGGGAACAAGGCGGCGGCTCAATCGTCCATTTGGGGTCTGCTGGGCATCTGCGCTGGCCGGACCGCGACGGGCTTTCTGTCGCGCCCAAAGCAGCGAATGAAAGCTGGCTAAAGGGACTTGCCCGGGAAGAAGGCCGCCACGGCATCCGGGCCAATTCGGTTCTCGTCGGCGTTATCGACGCCGGCATGTTCCATGAACTGATGGCAAAAGGCGCTTTCCCGCCAAATTGGGTCGAAGAAACCCAAAGGATGCTGTCTGTCAAACGCTGGGGGCAACCGGAAGAAATTGGCTATGCGGTCAGCTGGCTCGCCTCCGCGCGGGCCGCTTATGTGACAGGCCAGCAGATCAACGTATCCGGCGGCTTCGGACTTTAAGCAGGAGAAACAGACAATGACCGTTAACCCCGCACTGGTTCCCGTTCTTGAGGCATTTGCCGCATTTGCAGATACCGACTGGTCGCAAATGCCAGTTGATGTCGCGCGATCCATGATGGACGCCCCGCTTGCGACTGGAGAACCGCTCGCCATGGCCAGGGTAGAGGATCTGACACTTGACCTGCCCGGCCGCACAATTGGGGCGCGCTTCTATGTGCCCGAAGATGCGGGCGATACGCCGCCCGTCGTGATGTATTTTCACGGGGGTGGCTGGGTCCTGGGCAGCCTCGACACCCATGACGGCACATGCCGCGAGCTGGCCCGCGCAAGCGGTGCTGCCGTCCTGTCTGTCGACTATCGCCTCGCGCCAGAAGCGCGATACCCCGCCGCCGCTGAGGACTGTTACGACGCCTGCATCTGGGCGGAGGCCCATGCCCAACAGCTGGGGATTGACGCGACCCGCATGGCCGTTGCCGGCGACAGCGCCGGGGGCAATTTGGCCGCCGCCGTTGCGGTGATGGCGCGCGACCGGAGCGGTCCTGCTCTCCAGCATCAACTGCTCATCTATCCAGCGACGGACACCAATTTTGAAACGCGCTCTTATGCCGATAATGGTGGTGGGGAGTATTTCCTATCAACCAGCGCGATGAAGTGGTTCTGGTCCCACTATCTGGGAGAAACATCACCCATGGATGCAGCGCTGGCCCGCATCCTCCATGTCGAAGATTTGACCCGCCTGCCCTCAGCAACGGTCATCACTGCGCAATATGATCCGCTCAAGGATGAAGGTGATGCCTATGCCCAAAGGCTGTCTCATGCGGGCATAGCCACCGACCATCAGGTTGCAGCCGGGATGATCCACGGCTTTTTCGGCATGACACCGGCCGTTCCCGACGCATTGACATGGGTCAACCATGCAGGTGCCAACCTTCGCAAGGCGCTGTCCTAATGGCGGCCTATTGCGCGCCTCAGGAATTGCATGATCTGGCGTTCCGTTACGCGCAGGCTGTGGACCAACGCGATGCAGACAAGCTGGTGTCCGTCTTCACGGATGACGGCGCCGTGATGGGCTTTGGGGAGAACCCGATTAGCTTTCGCGGCGAGGCAGGCTTGCGCGACATGACGGAAAAGCTCTCTGCCTTTCGCATGACGATGCACAAAGTCTTCAACCAAACGTTCGAGAAAGATGGATCGGGTAACATTACGGGCGAGACCTATTGCGTCGCGAGCCACATCCTGCCCGGCAAGGATTGGCGGGTGATGGACATGGCGATCCGCTATCACAACAGCTACCGCAATTTGGAGGACGGCTGGCGCTTTTATGAACGCAGGCTTGAAGTGCTGTGGGTGGAAACGCGCGCGGCATCCCCCTTCACAGCCAGCATGATGAAAGAAGATTTGGGAGATTTCGTTTGAGCGGCCGACTAACTGACAAGATCATTTTCATCACCGGTGCTGCATCCGGCATAGGCAAGGCAACGGCCGATGCCGTTCGCGCCGAAGGTGGCGTCGTAGCAGCTGCCGATATTGGAGCGATCGAAGGGCTCGGCCAAAGGGACACTGGTTATTCTTTGGACGTGACCAGCGAAACAGCGACAAAGCAGACTGTAGCGGAAATCTTGAGACATTATGGCCGGATTGACGGGCTGATGACATGCGCGGGCATCTCCGTTGCTGGAACCGCCACCCATTTCAGCCTAACGGATTGGGACCGCGCTCTGGCCGTCAATCTGACGGGAACGATGCTCTCCGTGCGCGCCGTGCTGCCCCACATGGTCGCCACTGGTCACGGATCTATTGTGACGGTGTCGAGCATTTACGGCATGACCGGCTGTCAGGGGAACACGCCCTATAATGTGACCAAGGGGGCCGTCCTTCAGCTCACCCGCAGCCTCGCCGCCGATTATGGCGCAGCAGGCGTCCGCGTGAATTCTGTAAGCCCCGGCTTCATCGAGACACCGATGACAGAAATGCTGCAACATGAAAGTCCCGTCCGCACCGCTTTCATAAACATGCACCTGCTCAAGCGCGCCGGCCGGCCTGACGAAGTTGCCAAGGTGGCCGCATTTTTGCTGTCAGATGACGCTTCCTTTGTTACGGGAACAAATATTCCTGTTGACGGAGGATTTTCTGCCGCACAGGTGATTTTGCCTTGAGTGGTGCACAGGGAGCCCCGTCAAAGAACATGACATCAGATTTCGTCGTCGACGATATTGACCGCAGTATCGTTGACCAACTGCGCCTCAACGGGCGGGCCACCAATCAGCAGATTGCTGACCATCTTGGCCTCACGGCCACGACCGTATCGTCGCGCATTCGGCGGATGGAAGACGCGAACCAGCTGCGGGTCGTGGCCGTCTCCGACTTTTCCGCGCATGGCTATAATGTCTTGATGGAAGTGGCCATTGAAGTGGACGGCCGCGCCGCATCTGACGTTGCAGCCGATCTCGCAAAATTTCCGGAAGTGTTTGCAGCACACGTCGTAACTGGTCGTTACGATATCGACATGCTCGTTGTGCTGCGCGATTTTGATGAACTGCCCGAGCTGCTCCTCGACAAATTCTCGCGGGTCGCTGGCATAAGATCGATGATGCCGACGATTGCGGTGGACGTCATCAAGTATAAATTCGATGTCGCCCCGATTGAAGAACAGGTTCCCGCATGACATTACCGCAGCTTGACGATCTCGACCGCCAACTGATTGGAATCCTGTCTAAGGACGCGCGCATCTCCAACCGGAAGATTGCAGCGGATCTTGGCGTGACGGAAGGCACGGTGCGCGGCCGAATCAAACGGCTGCAGCAAGATGGCCTCATCGCCTTTACCGCAATCACCGGCTTCAGCCTCAGCAACCACGCAAAGCTCGCCTTTATTGGCGTTCAGGCGGAAGTGGGCAGCGTGCGGGATGTTGCCCGCCAGATTGCAGAAATGCCTCTGGTCACGGGTGTCATGATTACCATGGGACAGTTCAATATTCTGGCAATCTGCGTGTTCGACGAGCTTGAAAATCTGGTCGAACAAGCATCCGATCCCATTTTGTCGATCTCTGGCGTGCATCATGTGGAAACGTCGATCGCGGTCAAGACGCTCAAATATAATCCGCGCGTCGTGCGGATTACAGAGAAGGACCGCATGATTGAAAACGTAGATTAAGCCACATCGCGTAATTCTTTATCTCTTATTTTACGCAAAATGAGATCGACCCCTTCGTTTTTGTGATAAACGCAAAAGCGGTGTTGCACCGAGGCTACGTTTTGAGTTATCTCCCCTACTGAAGAGAGTTTGAGGAGATCCATCATGGCAAAGACAGCCGATTACGGCTTGGGCGAACACACCTTCCCCCGTGGATGGTTCATGGTGGCAACCTCCGATGAGGTGACGACGACGCCATTGGCTGTCCGCTATTTTGGCGAAGAAATGGTGCTCTATCGCGGCGGATCAGGCCGCGTGTTCCTCGTCGAAGCATTCTGCCCCCATATGGGCACGCACCTCGCCAAAAACACGTCATCTTATGTCGTTGTCGATAAGGAGCATGTAGAGGGCGACAATATCCGCTGCCCTTATCATGGCTGGCGTTTCGGCCCAGACGGCCGCTGCAACGACATTCCTTACTCCCCTGCTCCCATTCCAAAGGCCGCCTGCCTGAAAAGCTGGAAGGTGCTGGAACGTGCCGGCTGCATCTGGGCATGGCACGACGCAGAAGGCGGTGAGCCGGATTATGACGTCCCCCCATTCGAGCAATGGAACCAACCGGGTTGGGTGAACTGGTCTGTCGAAGCCCTTGGTGAACTCGCCTGCCACCCGCAGGAAGTCCTCGACAATATGACGGATAAGGGCCACCTGCAGCCGGTCCACGGCTCGATCGACATGGTCAAGTTCGAGAATGAGTTTGACGGCCATATCTGCCGCCAGATCCTGACCGCCGGCCACAAAACGCTCGCAGGCGAAGGTGCCGAGCCCATGACCAACGACACTTGGTACACGGGCCCCGGCATCCTCCAGTCCGTTATGGTCGGTGAATATCCATCGCACATGCTGATCACCCATACGCCGGTTGACGATGGCGTGATCAAAGTGTGGTACGGCCTGTTCGTTAAAGTGAAGAATGACGTTCCGACGGCTGCCGATATTGAATTGGCCAAAGGCTATGAAAAGGCTGGCGTCGCCGCCTTTGCCCAGGACTTTGAAATTTGGGCCCATAAGCGCCCCTGCCTCCATCCGATGATGGTCAAGGGCGACGGACCATTTGACAAGCTGCGCATCTGGTACAAGCAATTCTATAATGATCGCGCACGGGCGGGCGAGTTTCAGGCCCGTGTCAACGGCCATTATGTCACGCGTGGCACACAGGAAGCGCCCTGGGATCAGGTCGCCTAAATCCGCGGCACTTGCGCATGCGTGATGCGCAAATGTCGCACATCAACTCGCATCAATGAATTGATGCGTAATTTGAATTGACATTTTCTACGCCATTTGAGAATCAATCCGACGTAGAGAGAAACTTGGTCAGATAGGCGGAAAACCCGCTATCGCCAACATGGGGAGGACCGAAGGTGAAGACTTTCAATCGTATGTTTGGTGCAACTTTGTTTGCGGGCGTCAGCGCGCTGAGCCTGTCAACGCAAGCTCTTGCCCAATCGGCAGAAGATGCCAATTCAGGTGGTCTCGACGAAATTATCGTGACGGCGCAGAAGCGCGGCGAAAACCTGCAAAAGACGCCTTTGGCGATTTCGGCCATTTCGTCGGAGCAGCTTGATCTCCAGCAGATCGCTGAAGCCAAGGATCTTGGCGCCCTCGCCCCGAACGTTTCGGTCGTCGGCGCGACAACCAACGCGACGGCAATGGTTCTCACCATCCGCGGCATTCCAACAGCCGCTGACGAAACGCAGGGCTATGACTCGCCGATCGGCATCTATGTCGATGGCGTTTACATGGCCCGTTCGTCCGCGTCGACTTTCGAAGTCGCTGACGTGGAGCGCGTTGAAGTTCTGCGCGGCCCACAAGGCACACTGTTTGGCCGCAACACAACCGGTGGCGCTGTCAACTTCATTACGCGCCTGCCCGACGATAAGGAAAGCTTTGCCTTGCGCGTCGGTGGCGGCAATTTTGGTCAGCGTGTCGGCCGGGTCATCATCAACTCAGGCGATGTCGGCGGCTTCAAAATGTCTTTTGGCGGCCTCTATAAGAAGCGGAATGGCGTCGTTGACAACATCCTGCAGCCGAAGAAGAACCTCGATCCGGGTGCGCAGGAAACAAATGCCATTCGCCTCGCAGCAACCGCAGATCTGGCTGATAACATCACCATCACCAACATCTTGGATTGGTCGAAGATTGATGGTCTGGCGGGCTACAACCAGCTCGCTGCTGTCGGCAACGGCGCCGTCCTTCCAAACTATGTGATTGGCGGCAAAACCTTTGCCGCTGTCCAACCCGCAAATGTCCTTGGATATCTGAACTCGGCGACGTCGCTTGAAGCTGGTTGCGGCACCCCCGTGTCGCAGATTTCGTCGACGCGCCGTGACACGGTGTGCAGCAATACGTCGGGCCTTTCGACCGACAAATTGTGGGGCAACATGACGCGCCTGACCGCCGAACTTAACGGTGTCACGGTGCGGTCCACGACAGCCTTCCGTCAGTGGAAGAACTTGATCCGTGGTAATGACATTGATGGTATGGGCACGATCAGCGGCCCTGCTTTCTCGAACACGACTTTGCTGAACGGCTTCCCGGCTGGCATCTTAGGGCTCTTCCAGCCTGCAGGGACAGCAGCGTTCCTTGCGTCGCAGGCGGTTCCTAAGACCTCGCAGGATTTGTTCAACTCAGCCAATGATCGCAAGCAGAAGCAGTTCAGCCAGGAAATCGAAATCCTGTCGAACAATGATGGCCCGTTCCAATGGGTTGTCGGCGGCTTCTACTTCAAGGAAAGCGGCCACGAGCGGAACAACCAGAACTTCCTGTTTGTGCTCGATACCAATCAGGCAGTCTTTACGCCCACATCATTTGGCCCGCTTGCGTCGATTCTTCAGGCAGCCAACCCGGCCCGCTATCGTGGCTTGGCACAGGCGACCGTCCTTGATTACAACGCATCTGGTGAATCCTATGCCGTATACGGTCAGGGCACATATCGCTTTGGTGCCGAAGAGCAGTTCGGTGTGACCTTGGGTATGCGTTACAGCTGGGACAGCAAGACGTTCCAAATCAATCAGAACGGCGCTGCTCCCTTCACAAACGCAACGCAAATTGCGCTCAACGGTGGCGCCAAGAAGTTCAGCGCGCCCACTGGCAACCTGACGTTTGACTATCGTGCGAGTGACGACGTGAACCTCTATGCTCGTGTGTCACGTGGCTATCGTTCGGGCGGCTTCAACGCGCGCCAGACAGTCACCTACAACGCAGCCGACTCCACCAAGAACTTCCCGCTGACGCCGTTTAATGAAGAAACGATTGATGCCTATGAAGTTGGTTTCAAGACAGAGTTTGACCGCCGCGTCCGCCTCAACGGGTCTTTGTTCTACAACGTGTACAAGAACCAGCTGGTTACTCTGCCCATCCCGATCACGGGCGGCGGAAGCTTTGGGAACGCTGTCGTCAATGCCGGTAAGACAAACTATTATGGCCTCGAATTGGAAGGACGCTTTGCCCTTACGGACAATTTCTCGCTGGATGGTGCGTTCGGTTACGTGAAAATTGACCCGGTTGATTTCCCGCAGGCGACAACGACTGTGGGTGTCAATGGAAACGCGGCAGACGTGTTCAAGCCGGGCTATGCGCCCAAGTACACGGCCAATGTCGGTGCAAGCTACGTCCAAGACATTGGCGCGTCTAAGCTGACAGCACGCGTCGGGTATAACTACACGTCGACCTTCTACATGTTCGGCAACCCGATCACCTCGCCTTTCTCTGAACAGACAAAGGGCGACGCACGCGGCTTGGTTGACGCTCAGGTCCGCATCGACAATGTTCTGGGCAGTGCCGCCGAAGGCGTGAGCCTGACATTGTGGGGCAAGAACCTGACCAATAAGGACTATGTGGTCCGTTCGGTTGACTTTGGCGCTCTGGGTTACGCAACCACCATTTATGGTGACCCGCGCACCTATGGCCTGACGCTCGACATGAAGTTCTGATCAGGTCTGCAACAGGATAAAAAAAGGGGCCGGGAGGAAACTCCCGGCCCTTTTTCTATGCGCTGTAAAACGGCGGAGATCAGTCCGCTGTAGCGCCGCCATCAACAACCAGAGGGTGACCCGTGACAAAGCTCGCCTGATCTGAACAGAGCCACATCACGGCCGAGGCAATCTCTTCCGCCTTCCCCATCCGCCCCATCGGCGTCATGCCATCGAGGATCTTCTTCATATCGGGGTTGGCGGTCAGGGGTGCCGTCATCGGTGTTTCGATGACCCCGGGGCAGACGCAGTTCACGCGGATGCCCGCCTGCGCCCAGCGGAGCGCGCCATGGCGGGTTAGACCGACTACACCATGCTTGGACGCGGTGTAACCCGGCTGTGCGCCATTGCCGACCAGACCGTTGATCGACGCCGTATTCACAATCGCGCCACTGCCCTGCGCCATCATGACTTCGGCTTCTTCGCGCATACACATCATCACGCCGGTCAGGTTGATACCCATGCTGCGCGCCCAGACGTCATCATCATATTCATTGGCACCAAGGTTATTGATGCCCGCATTATTGAGTGCAAAATCAAGGCGGCCATATTCCGACACCGCTCGGGCGACGAGCGCTTTGACTTCAGCGCCGTTGGAAACATCGCAACGCTGGAAAACGGCATTGCCGCCCGCCGCCGTGATGAGGGCCACGGTTTCCGCGCCGCCCGCTTCATTGACGTCGGACACAACCACGGAAGCGCCCGAGGCGGCAAAGGCCAATGCGCTGGCCCGACCGATGCCTCCACTTGCGCCTGTCACGAGCGCGACTTTCCCTTCAAAACCGTAATTCATGAGACATCCTTCCTTGATTTGCGTAATCTGACGCATAAAGTGTAACGCAAATCATGGTCAATCAATGATTGATATAAAAGGATTCGAATGAACGACCCCCTTTTCACGCCCATTACGCTTGGCGCGCTCAACCTTCGCAACCGCATCGTCATGTCACCCATGACGCGCGACCGTGCGGGGCCGGACGATGTACCCAATGACATGATGGTGGACTATTACCGGCAGCGGGCCAGTGCCGGGCTGATCGTGACGGAGGGTGTCCAGCCGAGCGCCATTGGAAAGGGCTATTGGCGGACGCCCGGCATTTACTCTGAGGCGCAGATCGAAGGGTGGGCGCGTGTTTCAGATGCCGTCCATGCCGAAGGCGGCCAGATCGTCATGCAGATCATGCATTGCGGCCGTGTCGTGGTCGCCGCCAATCGCGGCTATGAGGCAGATGTCATTGCCCCTTCTGCCCTACCCTGCTCTGACAAGGTTCCCGGTCCGGATGGTGTGCCAGCACAAACGGCGATGCCCCGTGCGCTTGCCGCCGATGAATTGCCTGCCCTCGTGGCAGAATTTGCTACGGCCGCCCGCAATGCCCGGGCAGCAGGCATAGATGGCGTTGAGCTGCATGCGTCCAGTGGATATTTGATCAACCAATTCCTCAATCCGGCCAGCAATCACCGCACGGATGATTTTGGGGGATCTGCCGAGAATCGCATCCGCTTTCCCGTGATGGTGTTGCAGGCGATGGCGGAAGCCATTGGGGCGGACCGCGTTGGCCTGCGTTTTTCACCGGGCAATCCCTATAATGGGATGGACGTCTCTGACCCAGAGGCCACCTTCATCCCGTTGCTCAAAGCCATTGCAGGGCTTGATCTTGCTTATCTGCATGTGCTCGACATGGGCCTATCCGGCCTCGACACGCTGGCTATGGTGCGGGACAACAGCGCCACGCCAATCATCGGCAACAACATGCTGACCGCCGATACAGGCCGCGCACTCATCAATGCCCAACGCGCCGATGCCGTCAGCTTTGGCCGCGCCTTCATCGCCAACCCCGATCTGGTCGCACGCATCAGGTCGGGCGCTCAACTGGCCAAGCCGGATTATACGAAGCTCTATGTCGGCGAAGAGCAAGGCTATACCGACTACCCCGCGCTGAACATTGCGGTGGAATGAAGGGACGCGCTGCGGCTACCAAAACGATAGAAGAGAGGAATGTTCCCATGGCCTTCACGCTTCAGCAGCTTTCTGATCTGGAAGAGATCCGCCAGCTGAAACACAAATATTTCCGCTGCATCGACACCGGCAATGAAGCAGAATTGGCCGAGGTTTTCGCGGATGACGTCTCCATTGATTTGCGCGGCGGCGGATATCGCCTGCAGGTCTCTGGCAAAGAGAATATGATCAACTTCATCGCCTCCAGCTTCAACTCAGACGTCATCGCCATGCATCATGGCCACTCACCGGAAATACGCTTCACTGGCCCAGATACAGCCGAAGGGACCTGGTATCTGGAAGATCGGTTCATCAGCCTTGAGCGCATGGATGATACGGTTGGGTCCGCTTTATATCATGACCGCTATCTGCGGACAGCCGATGGTTGGAAGGTGCAGTATAGCGAATATGACCGGGTCTATGAAATTGTTCGACCCATCGATGCCAAAGAAGATATCCGCGCCCACATGTTGGCCAAAACGGGCCGAAAACCAGAAGCGCGCGTCGATACGAGCCAATGGTTGGAATGGTTTGAGTAAGCCCGAGGGTCGAACCGCTTTTAGGGGCTAGTTCTTCCCCTAAGGACGTCAAACCATAGTCGACGTGCGATGATATGAGGCGCACCTCATCGCGCTGGAAAAACCTTATTCTTTCTTTCCGCAAAGAGGCAATGCTATCCCCAACATGCTGGGAGAAATAAAGGCGAATGGAGCGAACCGAGAATCTTGAGGACCTCCTGTTTGTCGGGATTTCCGAACGTCCGATTTGGTCGGGATTTTTGCAGGAGCTGGCACGACAATCCTGCACTGACCGCGCATTCCTGACTGTCGAAGGCAGCACGCCGGACGCAACTGCGCTGGCCATTGTTTCGCCAGACCTCACGTCCATCGAGGAAATTGCGCAAAGCATCCGTTTTGATCAGCTGCTGTCGCTGCCGTTTGCGCATCCGCAACTCATCAGCACACATAGAGGCGAGGCCATTGTCATCCGCTGCGAGATTTCAGGGGGGCGCAGCATCTGGCTTAGAGTTGAGGGCGCGCACCTAAACACCACGGCATGCCTTAACCAACTCAACCACCTCGCGCCGCTGCTGGGCCGAATCTTACCGCTCTATGAGCATTTGGCCGCCACCGAGCGCGAACGTCGCGTCGCTGAATATGTGATCGACGCAAGCGGCATCGGCACCATCCTTGTGGAAGCAAATGGGCAGGTGGTGAGCGCGAATGCCGCCGCAACATCCCTGATGGCTACCAGCGGCTTTTTGAAGGTGCGTGACGGCATGTTGCGGGCGAACAGCCGTGAAGCGACCAAGCACCTGCTTGATGCCATAGCGGAAATGGCCCGGCGCCAATCTCCTCAAATTGATCGGCAATGCTATATACCCATCCGGCTATCAGACGCAGACCGGCTCCATCCGCTCACACTCATTGTCCGACCAGGACCACCTTTTGGCCCTGTCACCGCGCCGCTGAAACGGACAGCCATCATCACCTTGCGCGATCCGGCACGACCGCCCCTGCTTGCTGTGGCCGATCTTGAACGGCTATTTGGTCTGAGCCCAGCAGAGGCGCGCTTGGCGACGCGCCTTGTTGACGGCGCAACACCAGACGAAGCGGCGATTGGGCTTGGAATCAGTCGGAACACGGCTCGGTCCCAGCTCCAGTCCATCTTTATGAAAACAGGCGTCAATCGTCAGGGCGACCTTGTCCGCTTGTTGCTGAGTTCCGCCGCCAGTCAGGCAGTGGATGATGCGCCTCCGAATATCGGTTAGATGCGCACCAGCCGGCCTGGCATTTGACCCGTTGGCTGGTCGTTTCGGCTAACAACCTGCCCTCGGATAAGCGTAGCGACATAACCCGACGCGCGCTGAATCAAGCGCCGTCCCCCAGCGGGCAGGGTGTAATGAACTTCGGGTTCGCCCAGTGCGAGCCCCGCCAGATTAATGACATTGATGTCCGCGCGCCGTCCAGGGGACAGCCGCCCACGATCTGATAGACCGATGATATCTGCGGTCGCGCCTGTCATGCGATGGACTATATCCTCTACCGGCTTACGCCCTTTCTCGCGATCTCGCACCCAATGCATCAGCGCGAAGGTGGAATAGCTCGCATCGCAAATGGTGCCGACATGAGCCCCCCCATCCCCAAGGCCCAATACAATGTCGGGGTGCTCAAGTATCTGACCAACGGCATCAAGACTGCCTTCAGAATAATTGGCCATGGCCAGATAAAGCTTCCCGCCCTGCGCGCCCTCAACCATGATGTCATAGGCCAGCTCTTCTGGCGTACAGCCTTTGGCCTTAGCCAGTGCTGCTATGCTGGATGTTCTGGGTTGCTCATAATCTGGCGTGGCGCCCAGCACGAACATCGTCTCGAATTCGCGCACCATGCGCCCCAGCACGAGCGCGGGATCGGGATCTACCGGCTCCGTCAATATCGCCGCACGAATAGCAGGCTTACGCAACTCCCGCAGACGGTCTTGAAGCGGAAGCGACGACAAGGCGCCATAGGTGGCTGTTGTGTAAAAAGGATTAAGGGTTAGCTCAAAGCCAAGGATCATGCCAATAGCCCGCGGCATGATCTGCCCCTTCATCACAAGGCCGTCTGCATTGGCTTCGCTCAATTGCTCGAGCAAAGCCGGCCAACGATAGGGGCCTGAATTTCCTGTCCCGATTGAAAAAGTCAGCGGGCGTCCGGCGGCTTTTGCAATTTCCCGCATCGAATGGAGCGACGCACCCGGCATATGGATATCTTCAACGATCTGAAAAACACCCTTCCCCTTTGCCCGTAGCACGTTCGCTAGGGCAATCAGTTCAGCATCACAGGCGTCGAGAGTCGGGATTGGCTGGCCATCACTGGACCGGTGGAAAATCGTGCGAGACGTCGCAAGGCCAAGGGCGCCTGCGTCAAGCGCTTCACCGAGCAGCTCGCACATTTCGGCAATGTCTGCGTCTGAAGCCGTCTCCCGCTTCGCACCTCGCTGCCCCATAACATAAACACGCAAGGCCGCGTGCGGGACATAGGCCGCTATATCCATATCATAAGCGCGCGAGGCGAGGAGATTGAGGTAATCTGGAAAGCTGGTCCAGTTCCAGTTGAGCCCTTCGGTTAGAACAGGATAGGGAATGTCCTCCACGCCCTCCATCAGGCGGACAAGAGTGTCGCGGTCGGCTTCGCGGCACGGCGCAAAGCCCACACCGCAATTTCCGATCACGGCTGTTGTTATTCCATGATAGGACGACGGGATCAGACGCTCTTCCCAAGTAACCTGACCGTCATAATGCGTGTGGATGTCGACAAAGCCGGGCGTGACGATACACCCCGATGCGTCAATTTCTTCTAAGCCGCTCGCTAAATTCGGCCCAATTGCGGCGATCTGTTCATCGGCAATGGCGATATCAGCCTTGAAAGGCGGCGCCCCAGTGCCGTCAACCACGGTTCCATTCCGGATCACTAGGTCAAAGCCGCTCATACCCCTGCCTCTTCCATCACGCGGCCCATTGGAATTGTGCCCTTGATCGTGGTTCGGTGGACAATGCGGATCTGATCAACCGGATGCCCCAAGGCTGCGTGCAAGGTACGACGATTATCCCAAACCACCATGTCATTATCTTCCCAGTCATGAATATATTGAAAGCGTGGCTGGAGGATATGCGCGATCAGGCGCTCAATCAGAGCATCCCCCTGAGCGCGGGGCATGTTATGGATATGGTCGATGTTCAATGTGCTGACATTCAACACCTTTCGGCCTGTCTCCGGATGAACCCAGACTAGTGGGTTTAGGACCGGCGGGAAATGAGGATAGTTTTCCTTACGTGGCGTCAGGCGTGTCCCGCCGGGATTGTTGAACCGCATTTCTTCCAACCCCGCGCGGAACAGGTAAACGGCCTCAAGTGTCGCGATTTGGTCCTTCGTTGCCGAATCCAATTCGTCATAGGCCATAGCGAGGTCGAGCCAACCCGTCTGGCCGCCCTTTTGCGCCTTGCGGACCATGCGAAGCAAGGCCCCAGAATTCGGCGTTGGCAGATAGGCACCATCTGCATGCCAAGGAATGCGCCCATGGATATGCTCCCCATCAAAATCATAGATTGGCCCAGTTGGCCCGCCTTCATTGGTGAGGAGGATGAGGTCTGAATAGTCGGGATGCCGAAAGACTGGAATAGAATGCGGCTCCAACTCCCCAAAACATCTGCTCAGCCGCAATTGGACTTCCGGCGACGTGCCAATCCCGCGGAACACCAGAAATCCATGCTCGAGCCAGGCTGCACGGAGACCCTCAGCGTCACTTCGCTCAATTTCACTAGAAACATTAAGCTCAATGACTTCGCGCCCAATAGGCAATGAAAGGGACTTCAATTGAAATGCCATGGTGGCTCCGATCCTTGTTCTGGGTCGGGATTAAGGTCGTAATGCCGACAGCACATCATCCAAATGAATGAAGCGCAATGTTCATCAGCTTGCGGAGCGAGCCGCCCACGGCGGCGTCAGGGCACGTCTCGGATGATAAGCACCCAAGACACGCCCTCCATCCCCTTTCACACCGCTAAGAGACGCCTCAAAATGCAAAAAGCTCCCCGAAGGGAGCTGCTGCAAAGATTGTGATGGGTTTAGTTGGTTGCGGGAGTAGGATTTGAACCTACGACCTTCAGGTTATGAGAATGCGCAATAACACGATGGACTACGCTATGCTCATCGAAAACCCTCGCAAACCCGCACTTTTCCTTACGTTTTACTACGCATTAGCCAGAAAAAGTCGCCCCCCACTGAAGCCGACAAAAACCTGAAGGTCGCTACCAACATGACCGCCGTCACCAAGTCATCGATGTTCCGCAGGCAGAGCAGGAACCGCACATACATCATCACGACCCGGCTGACCGCGGGTGACGAGTTGACATGGCGGAAGGGGTCGGCTGGTTTTCTAGAGCGAGGCGTAAACCGCTGCCAACGGTCGGTCGGCGAGAGTGCTGTTCTGTTCATTTGCCTTGACAGCACCTCCCCACCCTTGGCGTACCAGTCACGCAAATGGCAGCATAAAGCCTAAATTCAGCCCCAAAATCCATCTCTATTGACATACCACTTGGATAAATTAAGAAACCGATTCGGTGAATAATTCCCAATGGGGGAATGTAAGCTCAAGATTTCTAGAGCCTAGATGGCGGTATCTGACCGTCATGAGCATGGCATTGTGGTACTGGGGAGGATAAAATGAAGTATCAGAGACTTATCAGGCTTGTAGTTGGCGCCTCGTCGCTGGCCATGGCCGCATCGCCAGCACTCGCCCAGAGTGCCACAACTGCCCCGCCATCAGGCGAAGAAGCGACCGAGATTGTCGTAACGGCAAACAGGCGGCAGGAATCTATCCAAAAGGTTTCGCTGAGCATTACGGCTGTTACTGGAGACATGCTCAAAGAAGCTGGAATTACTGACTACGAAAGCCTTGTCCGATCCGTTCCTGGCGTTGTGTCTACCGGGGGTTCCAATATCAGCAAGATGACAATGCGCGGAATTGAGACGTCGCAGACCACGAGCAGCGTTGGTGCGCAGCGTTCCGTTTCGATTTATATTGATGATCTACCGCTTACGACATTCTCGGTCGTCACGCCTGATATCACGCCCTACGACGTTGAACGGGTCGAAGTTTTGCGTGGGCCGCAAGGGACGTTGTTTGGCTCCGGCTCTCTGGCGGGAGCCGTGCGTTACATCACCAACAAGCCCAATCCGGGACACTTTGAAGCTGCCATAGACGTAGATGGCGGCATTCAAAAAGGGGATGCTTACCGCCGCCGCGCCGCAGGCATGGTCAATGTGCCGTTGGTTTCTGATACCTTGGCACTTCGTTTGGTTGGGACCTACAAAAACGAAGATGGATATATCGAAAACGTAGGAACGGGCGTCAAAAATTCGAATTCTCAGGAAGATTGGGGCGTCCGGGCAGCGTTGCGTTGGGATGCGTCTCCCGACTTCACAGCGACACTGATGGGGAGCATCAACAAAAACCTCGGGGGAGACGTCCCGTTCTACAATCCTGCACTTGGTTTTCGGAAATCGTCCGAGGATGAACCATTTGCGGTAAACTCCAAGGTCAAGACGCTTAATCTGGCCATGAACTATGATCTCAAATTTGCGGATCTAACGTCTTCGACAACTCTGGCGCAGGCACCATCCGATTGGAACTTACTGCTGGAAGCCATTATTCCCGGAGTCCCGCTCCATCTGCGCGAGGTCGTTAAGACCAAATCCTTTGTTCAGGAAGTGCGTCTCGTTTCCAAGCCCTCAGATAGTTTTGACTGGGTTGTTGGCGGCTTCTACCTTCAGCAAAAAACAAATTTCCGAGATGCATTGTATTTGACCACGGCGTTCGTGGACCTGCTTCAAATCCGCGGACTGCCTACAAATTTGGCGCCAGGCTCCACTTATTCAAACAATATCGAGAAGAAGGACAATGAGGAACTGGCAGCGTTCGGCGAAGCCAATTACCATATCTCCAACGCCTTAAAGCTCACAGCCGGGGTCCGCATTACAGACTCCAAGTTCACGTCCAAGATCACCGGCGAAGGCGCGACCGCGCCGAGCTTCTTTACGGCACTGTTCACGGCACTGTCGGGATACGGTGGTTCGACCGTCGCCATGGTTCCACAAACGGCGCAGGCCTTCTCAACCGGCCACAAGATCTACGTATCGCCGAAGTTTGTCGCGACTTGGCAGCCCGACGACGATCAGACCTATTATGCATCCGTTTCAAAGGGCTTCCGCCGCGGTCAACCAAACGGGATCGCCGCCGCTAATGGTGGCCGCAGCACGACGGTTCCCACAGACCCAGCGATCATTCCGATCAGCGCTGCCGGAGATGCGCTGTGGAATTACGAAATCGGGGTTAAGTTGAGGCTCTTTGACCAACGTGTACGCGCAAACTTTGCGGCATATTACATTGACTGGTCTAACATGCAGATTCCGCTGGTGCGATCTTCAGACCAGTTCCCATATGTCGGCAACATCGGGAAGGCGCGTTCTATCGGCCTGGAAGGCGAAATCTCTGCTCGGCCAGGTCAGGGGCTTGATCTTGGCGTTAATTTTCAGATCCAAAATGCCAAAGTGACCTCGTTGAGTGCAGATCAGGCGCTGATTTCGGGCGCGGTGCTCAACTCGAAGCTGGCCTCACCAGACTTTAAGATCGGTGCATATGTGAAGAAATCTTGGGAAGTCAGCGACAGTTCGGAAGTCTTTGCTCGATTGGATCTGCAGCACGTTGGTTCCTACGCAAATGGCTTCCCGAACACGCCCGGTGCCGGAACATTGAGCCCGACTTTTGCGACCATTCCTTCCTATGAAAAGGTGGACGCTAGCTTTGGGTGGGCCAAGGACCAAATCGGCGCGACGCTGTATGTTGAAAACCTGACCGACTCTAAGAAGGTCATCTACATCAATCCGGCCAATTTCTCTTACAACCGGTATGGAACATTGCGCCCGCGCGTGATCGGACTGCGACTCAGTTACAAGTATTGAGGCCGCACTAAACACCTGCCCAAAGGCGGAGAAAACAAAATGAACACGTTGTCTAAGCCTCTGGCTTCTGTCTTGGGTGCCAGCTTGGGAATGGCGAGCCCGGTAAGTGCCGAGCCGATCGCGTTGGAAACGCCGCAAGGACTTGTCATCGGATCCAAAGCTCCAGGAGGTGGCGTCGCAATCTTTAAGGGGGTTCCTTACGCTCTGCCACCCGTTGGCAAAAGGCGGTGGATGCCGGCAGAGCCGGCCCCCGATTGGACCAATCCGCGGTTGGCTGACCGGTTTGGCCCACAATGCATGCAAGGAACCCTTCCTGCTACATTCGAGACTCCCTCGGGCCAACAGCAGACCAGATTGTTCTGGGAACCAAGCGCACCCTCAAGCGAGGATTGTCTCTACCTGAACGTCTATGCACCCGAAAATTTGGCGAGCGGAGCTAAAGTGCCCGTCATGGTTTGGATCCACGGCGGCGGATTTGTGGGCGGATCCGGGAGCGGACCATTCTATGATGGGACAGCCTTAGCCAGGAAAGGCGTCGTTGTTGTAACGATCAACTATCGCCTCGGAATTTTCGGATTTTTCGCACATCCAGAATTAAGCGCTGAGGCCGGGACAGGAACCTCTGGAAATTACGGCCTAAGTGATCAACTCGAGGCACTTCGCTGGGTACAACGCAACATTTCCGCTTATGGTGGAGACCCCCGGAATGTCACAATTTTCGGAGAGTCCGCCGGTAGTTGGGCGGTGAGCCTACTTGTGGCGACCCAGAAGTCGGAGGGCCTGTTCCATAAGGCGATCGGCCAAAGCGGAGCCTATCTATATTCCATGCCCCACCTGAAAAAGGCCGCTGGAGGTATCGTATCGGCCGAACAGGCTGGCCTAAACTTTGCGGCAGCCGCCGGAGCCGAGAGCTTGTCCAAGCTCAGAGAAATGTCGGCGTCCGAACTGCAGTCGAAAGCGGAAAGCCTGCACGCTATCAATGCAGGCCACCTGGCAATCGTTGATGGCTATTACTTTGGGGAGCCAGTTCGAGAGATTTATGCGCAAGGCGCGCAACGCAAGGTGCCGGTATTGGTAGGCTTCAACGCCGATGAGGGGTCCGGTCTATCAGATTATTACGTGGTTGCGCCGGTGCCAGACAGCCCCGCAGCTTACGAAGCGCAAGTGAATGAACGTTTCGGGACTTTGGCGACCAAATGGCTGCAACTCTATCCGTCGAAGGATCCTGCAGCGGCTGTTTTCGACGCCTATCGCGACTCCGAGTTCGGCTGGCGAATGGAAGAATGGGCCAAGGCGACAGAGCGCGCCGGCCAGCCAGCGTATTTCTATTATTTCGCGCACAAGCCGCCCATGGCTGATGCTATCCGAGAAATGCCAATTGGCTCCGGTAAGCGACCTCTCGGGTCTTACCACGCAGCCGAAATTGTCTATGTTTTCAACTCTTTCAGCCTAGGTAAATTGACTAGCGCGACTGCTGCTGACGGGGAGATTGCAGAGACGATGTCCGACTATTGGGTAACTTTCGCCAAAACAGGTAACCCCAATGGCCAGGGCCGGCCGCTATGGCAAAATTATACCGATCGGCAGCGGCACTTCATGCTGTTCTCCCAAACCGCAAAGCCGGGGATAAATCTTCTGCCGGGGAGTTGGGAGCTGCATCATGAAATTGATCAGCGTCGCGCGGCCGCCGGCATCCCATGGGATGGTGCTACCGCCGGTCTTTTGGGAAGGGCGGTGCCCTGATCCTGCGAGACTGAATTCCATTAATTGGACAAATGTTTTAGGCAGGATGCTTTGATGTCCTCAAGGTCGCATGTGACGCGCAAATATAATGATCGAAAAGCTGAGTTTGTCTCGGCGGCCACTCCGTATATCAACCGGCGAGGGGTTAGCGGGATGACGCTTGCTGATGTCGCGGCGGAACTCGGCCTCGCGCCCAAAGCTGTGGCCTATTATTTTAAGAAGAAGGAAGATCTGGCAGCGGCTTGCTTCTTGCGTGGAATTTCGAGGACGCGAGAGTGTATCGCTGCGGCACGTCACGGCGAAACGGCGGCTAATCGTGTTAGGTTGTTCTTACAGGCCTATTTCGAACTCAGGCGCCGCGGTGCCATCGGCGAACTGGATGAACTTACTTCGCCCAACGACATTCGGGCATTGGGTTCCGACGAGGTTTCAACCGCATTCGCCGACATGTTCCGCGATCTCCGTAGACTCCTCATCGAGCGGGAAGATCAGGACCGACAACAGATTGGAGCGCGCGCACATCTGCTCATGTCGCACTGCCATTGGTCTGGGTTTTGGCTCCCGCAGATCGCACCTGAACGCTACGACTATTTTGAAAAACGGCTGGCTTCTATAGTGATAGACGGGATGGCCTCCGGGTCGGCTGGCTGGGCGCCCAAAACGACTGCTCCACTTACGCCGTCCTCCGACCCGGCGGGTGAGACAGCAAACGAAATGTTTCTTCGGGCGGCCACCGAATTGATCAACGAGCACGGTTATCATGGCGCTTCCGTTGATCGGATCTCTGCACGCTTGAATGTCACCAAAGGAGCATTTTATCACCATGTGGAAAGCAAGGACGAACTGATCCTGGCATGTTTTGATCGCACTCTCGACGTTCTTCGACGCGCGATAGCGGCTGCCGAGACTGCATCTTCGAACGGCCTACAAACGCTTGCCACCTTTGCAACAGCGCTTACCTCCACTCAGTTCTCAGGTGTCGGTCTTCTGTTGCGAATGTCCGCTCTGACAACGCTACCTGAAGCTCTTCAGGCGCCTGTGATCGCCAAATATTCACCGATCATCAATCTCCTCGCGTCCATCGTAAGCGACGGCATCGAAGATGGCTCGATAAGGCCAGTCAATGCTACACTCGCCGCAGAAGCTATTATGGGGATGATCAACTCTGCGGATGAGCTTCCTGCGTTCGCGCCGGGAATATCTCTTGATCAGGCAATCAGTCATTATGTGAAGCCCTGCTTTATGGGTCTGCTCTCCGAATAAGCGCGCCAACGTCGCAGGAAGGTCGAAGATCCATGCTAAACCTTGAGCTTGCCAAGGCTGCCGAGCACATCGCGACGCACCGTTCTGAATTTGCCCTGGAAACAAAGGTCATTCGGGGCGTGACACAACGGGTGTTCAAAAATGCACCGTGCGCTCTTTCAGAGCTGCTTGCCATGGCTACAGACGCGCATGGCGACTGTGAACTTTTGGTGCACCGCGGCGAACGTCTAACGTATCGCACATTCTCAGAAAAGGTGGAGACTGCTGCCGCCGCTTTGCAAGGCGTACTCGGTATCAATCCAGGTGACCGGCTGGCAATCGCCATGCGAAACCGGGTCGAGTATCTAATTTTCGCAATGGCTGCAGCCGCAGTGGGTGCGGTCGTTGTGCACCTGAACGCTTGGTGGACAAGTGAGGAGTTGGACTACGCATTGTCCGATTGTCGCGCTCAGGTTGTGCTGGCCGATACCGAACGCCTTGAGAGACTGCGTCGTACCAAAAGATTATCGGACCTTTGCCTTGTGTCAGTGGAGGAACACGCTGATGCGGCTTACTCGTTCCAAGGACTTTTGGCCCTTGGCCAGAACCTAAGGCACAAGCCACCCTCCATTGAGACTGATGATGATTGTTCAATCATCTACACTTCGGGCAGTACCGGACACCCAAAGGGCGTCTTGCTGACGCACCGGAACATCATTTCGGCGATTTGGAGCTGGCTCATGATTGGCCCGGTCCAGGATCATCTTTTATCACTTTCAGGACAAAAAACTGGAACGAGCGACCAGCTTCAGCCTGCCAATCTGGTCACTGTGCCCTTTTTCCATGTATCCGGTATGAACACCTGCTTCCTTCTGAGCTTAGCGATGGGAGGTAAGGTCGTGATTCTCGATAAATGGGATGCCGAACAGGCAGCAGACCTGATTGCCAAAGAGCGGATTACGCGTTTTTGGGGCGTGCCAACCATGACAGCTGATTTACTCGCACTTCACGAGCGAGCGCGAGGGCGATTGGTCACATTGGGATCGCTTGACGCAGGAGGAGCCAAGCGACCGCCCGATCAGGTCAGGCGGATCGTGGAAACGCATCCTAGCATTCCGCCATCCACTGGATATGGCATGACCGAGACGAGTGGCCTTGGGCTGCGAGTGTCTGGCGCTGAGTACACAGCACATCCCGATGCCGCTGGCCATCTTCTTCCCCCGCTTCAGGACATGCAGATCGTTGACGAAGACGGTGTCGCTCTCGCCTATGGACAAGTTGGCGAACTGGTACTCAAAAGTCCTGCGGTGATGCGTGGCTATCTGAACCAGCCTGAGGCGACGGCGGCGGCCTTACGCGACGGTTGGTTACGCACGGGTGACCTCGCGAAGGTTGACGAGAATGGCCTGGTGTTCGTTGTTGGCCGTAAGAAGGACATTATCATCCGCGGAGGCGAGAACATTTCCGTTCTCGAAGTCGAGTCAGCTCTACACGATCATCCAGGCGTTGTCGAAGCGGCAGTTTTTTCAGTTCCAGACGAACGTTTGGGAGAGATTGTCGGCGTCGCATTGCACTGTCGCGACTCCGAGGGTGTTGAGCTAGAAGAATTGAGAGCTTTTCTTGCTCGGCGCATTGCCCTTTTCAAACTGCCGGAACGACTTTGGCTTTTCTTCGAGCCTCTAGCACGCGGCTCGACCGAGAAAATCGATAGACGAGCTGTTCGGCGGATATGCCTCAATCTCTCGTTTGATAGCTAGTTCGGGCGAGTGAGAAGGCTTCGAACCCTCCACCCCAACGTTGACGATGTTGGCGCCTTACCTTGCAGGTTTTGATGGGAACTGCGACTAAGCAGCCAGCCAAACCTTATTGAGTGTCTCGGCGGCGAGCGCAGCTTTGTCCTGTGGAAGGAAACGGCCATAATGCTTTGCCACCGTTTCAGGCGTGTCTTGGATCGCATAACTCGCCTGTTCATAAGAACCGGTTTGCTTCAGGATATGCGTCGCCAACACATCACGCACGTTATGGGGCCCGTGGGGCAGAAGACCTTTTACAGCCCCTCTTCCAGTATATGGGTTCCAAATCCCGTACCTTTGAATGGTTAGCCGCCAAGCCTCGTAGAACGCATTCTGATCATATGCTGAGTCCTGGCTCGTAGTCTTGACCGTTTTGATGAAAAACACGCCGGGGTCGGCGGCACCGGCCAGCAACAACGGTCGATACCTCTCGATATAATCCTCAAGGAATGCGTATAGGCCGCCAAGATCAGGAAGCTTCAGCCGAAAAGGCCTACCAGAAAAGAACGATGAGGCAGCATTCTTGAACGCCACCGCCGGAATGACAACCTCCCAGCTTTCCTCTCGGACGTTCCAGCGAAGCTCGCCGCGCTTGAGCGTTTCCAACTGCCGTTCAGATCGAGGTACCGCCCCTTTGGGGCATAGCAGCAACTGACGGAGGTTTTTCTGCCGTACGCCGAGATGCAGGCCTAGCCGGAGCATCAGAAATGAACGAACAGCCTCCGCAGCAGCTTTTGGGTGCCTGGTCATATCCGGGACGCGTCGGGCAATCTCTTCAGTTATTTTCCTGTATTCTGCGAGAGGGCTTTGTGCTTCCAGGATGGGCAAAATGGGCTCGAAGGGATCGCGGTGAACTCTAGCCACGCGTGCGATCTCCTTCGACCTTTCCAAACCGTGCGCATACATTTGATCACAGGCACGTTCCCAATCCGCGATTGCCGTATCTATGTCCAATTGTGAGACCAGTTGGGGAATGGGTTTTAATCGAACGGCCAGCTGAGGAGTTTGACGGATCCAACCTGTGCCAGCTCGCGTCAAAGCCGCAGCCACCCTCAGCATGTCAGCTTCCCATACAGTGTAGAAACCACGACGGGTCTCCCGCCATTGGACGTACCAATCCCAGATCCTCGGAAAAACGAGATGCCCAAATGCTAGGTCGTCAAGTGGCACCCCAAATCCAGAAATAGGCCCGTCAGGAGACGCCGACAGTGCGCCAAACATCAGCCCCAGATGCTCTATGCGCTGCGATGAAGTTTCTTCGCCCCAGACGCCATTCCGTCGGTAACCGATATCGGTCAAAGTAGAGGTCTTAAACCTCAGCAGTGCAGCCATTTCTCCACCGAGCTCCGCTGGTGCATCAAATGCTGCGGCTGCGACCTCAATGTCGGTGTCGGCGCGCCCAAATCGACCAGCTGTAGTCTTGCGACCAGAGAGCTCGGGAAATCGAATGGAATAGCGGTGTTTTGATGCTTGTCGCTGATAATTGCGATATTCGGTTGCTCCTGAGATTATATTGTCGCGGACCCAGTCGAGAATTTCTCGACGCTCATTTAAGGGCCGCTCGTTGAAATCATCGGGCAAATGCCACACTAGACGCCGTTGCTCTGAAGCAGCAATCCCTCTGAGCTTAAAGCCGGTCATAGCTCGCCCCGTGTGGGGCAGAAGCGCACGAAAATATCCATCAGGCAGTCCGTAACGCTCTTCCACCCGGGCTAAGAAGTTAAGGCTTTCAATGCTTCGCGGCGCCTTCTTGCCATTCAACCAAGAACTTAGGGTGGAATGACTAAATCTCTCGCCGGGGCGAACCAGAGCTTTCCACATCTCCCAATAGGTTTCACCATGCCTCGCAATGTGAAATGCCAGCCTCTCTTGGAACGTCGCGGGTTCCAGCCGGTCAGGAGAATTAGCGCCAATTTTTTTCTCGGCCAACTTTTGACAGTCTGAAAACACCAGGATTTCTGCGGGTTTGCGCAACTCTACGATCCTTCTTGCTTCCACAGTGCTTACAGCGGCCCAAAAACGCAAAAAGCTCCCCGAAGGGAGCCTCTTGAGAAGTCTGAAAAACCGCAGATTTCCGGGGATTTTGTTGGTTGCGGGAGTAGGATTTGAACCTACGACCTTCAGGTTATGAGCCTGACGAGCTACCGGGCTGCTCCATCCCGCGCCAACGATGCTGTCCGGCTGTTTATGGCCGAACGGCCAAGGTAAGAAATTGTGAATGGGTTTCCTCAAAGCGCCAGCTGCAAAGCCTGGCAACGTCCTACTCTTCCAACGCTTAAGCGGTAGTACCATCGGCGCTGACTGGTTTCACGGCCGAGTTCGGGATGGGATCGGGTGGGGCACAGTCGCTATGGTCACCAAGCTATGGAGCTGGCGCTAAGAGGTTTAAAATCGATACACCTTTATATGTGGCTGAGTACATCCTCCACATGGTGACGCCTTTCAGCGCTGCCATTGATGGTGGAACTCTCAATGCGTAATTAGAGCAATTAGGACCGGTTAGCTCCATGCGTTACCGCACTTCCACACCCGGCCTATCAACGTGGTGGTCTTCCACGGCTCTATGATATCTTATCTTGAGGGAGGCTTCCCGCTTAGATGCTTTCAGCGGTTATCCCGTCCATACATAGCTACCCTGCTGCGCTCCTGGCGGAACGACAGGTACACCAGAGGTATGTTCACCCCGGTCCTCTCGTACTAGGGGCAACTCCTCTCAAATATCGACGCCCACGGCAGATAGGGACCAAACTGTCTCGCGACGTTCTGAACCCAGCTCACGTACCACTTTAATTGGCGAACAGCCAAACCCTTGGGACCTGCTCCAGCCCCAGGATGTGATGAGCCGACATCGAGGTGCCAAACACCCTCGTCGATATGAACTCTTGGAGGGTATCAGCCTGTTATCCCCGGCGTACCTTTTATCCGTTGAGCGATGGCCCTTCCACTCAGAACCACCGGATCACTATGACCGTCTTTCGACTCTGCTTGACTTGTCAGTCTTGCAGTCAGGCAGGCTTATGCCATTGCACTCAACGATCGATTTCTGACCGATCTGAGCCTACCTTCGCACGCCTCCGTTACTCTTTAGGAGGCGACCGCCCCAGTCAAACTACCCACCATACAGTGTCTTCCAGCCGGATGACGGCATGGAGTTAGATATCAAAAATAACAAGAGAGGTATTTCACTGACGACTCCATGGAAGCTTGCGCCCCCACTTCAAAGTCTCCCTCCTATGCTACACATGTCATTTCTAATACCAATGTAAAGTTGTAGTAAAGGTGCACGGGGTCTTTCCGTCTAACCACGGGAACTCCGCATCTTCACGGAGAATTCAATTTCGCTGAGTTGATGTTGGAGACACCGGAGCAGTCGTTACGCCATTCATGCAGGTCGGAACTTACCCGACAAGGAATTTCGCTACCTTTGGACCGTTAGAGTTACAGCCGCCGTTTACTGGAACTTAGTAGCAAAGTTTAGTAACAATACTATTTCATCTTACAGCACCGGGCAGGTGTCAGCCCCTATACATTTTTTTTCAAATTTGCAGAGACTTGTGTTTTTAGTAAACAGTCGCTTCTTTCAATTTAGTGTCAGCTTTCGCCACTCTTTCTCCCGAAGTTACAGAGCAATTTTGCCGAGTTCCTTCAACATACTTATTCTAACGCCTTAATATTTTCTATCAATCTATCTGTGTTGATTTAGAGTACGATATAGGATATTATATGC
>JBEDGC010000019.1:0-7517 GCA_041174825.1 Pseudomonadota bacterium
GCCCCAAAAGGCAGACAGCCCCGCCCCAATCATCGCATGCACCGCGGATTTCTGAGACCAGAGGAAACGGACTGTTTCCATAACAGTCGGTGCTTTATCTTCGGATACAGCATCCAGACGACCCCGCACAGGTTCCTTGATTGTTATCATGATGATCAAGGCCAGAATGATGCCGGGAATGCCCAGCACCAAAAATGCAGCGCGCCAGCCATGTTGGGTGGAGACAAGACCTGCAATATCAGAGCCAAGCCAAGCACCAATGGGCGCACCAAGGGCAAAGACCGTCATCGCCATAGAACGGCGATCTGCCGGGAAATAATCAGCGATAATGGAATTACAGGCGGGCGTTCCCCCGGCCTCCCCCACGCCAACGCCAATGCGGGCGAGCAGAAGATCAAAATAGCCGCGTGTATAGCCCGTGAGCGCCGTCATCAGCGACCAAGCGGCAACAGAGGCCGCCAGCAAATTGCGCCGATTGGTCCGATCACACAACCAAGAGAGAGGAATGCCCATGACCACATAGAAAAGCGCCAGTGGAATGCCGAGCGAGGCAGCCCCTGAATCGCTCAAGTTGAGCTCCTTACTGATCGGCCCCAACAGCGTTGAGAGAACGTAACGATCGGCAATGCTGATCGTATAGACCAGCATCATAATGAACAGGACATACCAGCGCTGCCCGAGCGTCGCTACGTCATCAGCCTTAACGGGTGCCTTACTCGCCATGTCTCATCCCCTCATTATTTGACCAATTCAGGCCCCAAAAATTCCCGCAGCGGCTCAAGCCAAGGCTCGAAATTCTTCCACTGGTCAATCCCATCGCGGAAAATCGGCTGGCGGACCTGCTCAGAACTCGGCGTGCGGACGCTCCGCTTTGTCTTGTGAAACTCGACACAAGCCTCCTCAAAAGGCAGGCCACAATAGTCCAGAATGCGGCGCACGCTGCCTTCCAGATCGTCGATCACATCTTCATGCTGAACGCGCAGCACCCGACCGGGCAATACTGCATCCCAATGGTCCATCAGCTCGACATAGGTGCGGTAATAACGGGCGATATCCTCAATCCCGTAGGTGAATTCCTGGCCCTGCGCGAACAATTGCTTAAAGTTGCTGAAGCAGCAGGCCATCGGATCGCGGCGTGCATCAATGATCTTCGCATTGGGTAGGACCAGGTGGATCAGCCCCACATGCCGAAAATTATTGGGCATTTTGTCGATAAAATATGGGCGGCCTAGGATACGGTTGGGCATCGTATCGGCAATATATTGCTCGCCAAAGCGGCGGATCGTAGCCTCATCAAGCTCTTCCAGCGCACCGGGATAGCGCGGCGCATCAAAATTGAGCTCGCGGCCCTGCAATTCATGCACAATGCGCTGAATATCCGGCAATTCCTGCGTGCCCTCCACCATGCTGTGTGAGGCAAGGATTTGCTCGATCAATGTCGAACCTGAACGCGGCAAACCAAGGACGAAGATTGGGGACGGGTCATCCAGACCCCAACCTTTACGTTCGGCAAAGAAGGGGGCGGTGCACACGCGCTTTTGCTCACGCGTATTGGTTTCGAAAATCTCGGGAATATAGCCGTTGCTTGCACGGTGCATGGTGTTGCCCCGCTCATAAGCCGTCCAAGAGCCCGCATAGTCCCCCGCATCCTCAAGCGCTTTGCCTAGCGCGAAGGCGATATGGATCCGGTCGAACTCTGCTGTCGCTGGATCATCAAGCCGTTCCCGCATCACCGCGATGGAGTCGGATGAGAAGCGATATGTCTTGAGGTTGGCAAGGCTCCACCAAGCATCGCCAAAATCAGGCCGGTCAGCCGTTGCGGCCATATAAGCGTCAATCGCCTCAGCCGTCCGACCTTCGGTTTTCAGGGCATGTCCGAGCCAGAGGTTGAGGTCCGCGCGGCGGAACCGAGCCTCCATCGTGTCACCCGAAATTTCGCTCAGCATGTCGCGATATTCCGGGATCACACTCTCAAAATCGCCAAGCCCGACGCGGATTGTGGCCGCCTGTGTGCGGTGAGCATGGTTCCGGGGATCGCGCTGCAGCAGCGGCTCCAACGCTTCACGTGCTTGCGGGAATTTGTGTCGTGCGATCAGAACCTGAACATATTCATGACGCGCCTCATCATGATCGGGCACAAGCGCCATGACACCGGCATAGAGGGTCTCGGCATCATCGAGCACATTGCGCTTATGACCAATTTGCGCGAGCAAGCGCATGGCCTCTGGGTGGTCGCCCGCTTCGAGCAAGAAACGCCGGATGAGCGCTTCTGCCACATCAATCTCACCATCACCAAACAGCACCTTGGCCTGAACAATGGGAGCAGGCAGGCTTGCAAGATGGGCAAAGTGGCGGGAGGCTTGCTCGGCGCTCTTCATGTCCCCCGTCATGCGGTACAGGCCGTCGAGCATGCGCCAACCCATGGCAAGCGCCGGATTAATCCCGACTGCGGTGCGCAGATCAAAGATTGCGGCGGGAGCGTCGCGTCGGGCGACATGGCAAAGGCCGCGTTCGAGGAACATCTGGCTGAAATTCGGATGAAAAGTTGCAAACCGGTCCAGCGCAGCAAGCGCCGCTTCAATCTGCTGCATCATGCGCAACGAATGCGCTTCAATAAGCAGGAGGTCACGGTTCGAAGGGTGAGTAACGAGCAGCCTTTGAGCACCTGCCGATGCGGCCGAAAAATCACCCTTCGCCTGAAGGGCATGGAGCGCTTTTAGCTCTGCATCCAGCGACGTGGCTGTCCGCGGTGCAGGGTCGTTCTTGTCAGAAGACGATAGGTTCACTTGCGAGGCCATTCCGCACTTTCCTGTCGGCAATTGCTGTGCACTCATCCAACGGCGCGGCACTGCCAAAAAACAAGGGGTGGTGCTTGTGGCACCACCCCTTTCAGTTCAGTCAACGGCAACCGATCACAGCTTGGTGCTGATCTTCAGGCCATAAGTCATCGGACGAACAATCGTCGACGTCTTGATATACTGCGACGAGTTGGTGAACGTCGAAGCACGGCTGTTAAAGATGTTGTCGCCAAACAGCGTCACTGTCCAGTTATCCCGTGTGAAACCAATCTGGGCATCTGCAAGGGCATAGCCTGGCATTTTGTAACGCAGCACGGTCGTGGCCGGCACGATGATGCCGTTCGGGCCAGCGACGTTCCCGTTACCGGCAACATCACCCGACGGATATGTGGCCGGCTGGTTGAACTGCGAACTGATGTAGTTCGCGCCAGCAGCGACGAAATAATTCATGTCGCCATTGCCAGCCCATTCATAGCGGACGCGCACATTGCCCTGGAATTTCGGGCTGAACGGCGTGGTGCTGCCGACATTGCCGAAGGGGCTCTGCACTGGCTTAACCACACCACCCGAAAACACTTGGGTAATGCATTTGCCGAAGCTCGACACGCCCGGGTTGTTGGCGATGAAGCAAGGAGAATTGGCCTGCTTGCTTTCATTATAAGACGCCGAACCCTGAATGGTGAGACCATCCGCTGGACGCGCGAAAATCTGCGCGGAAAGACCCTTGATATCATAGGTCGGGCCATTGGCAGCAAACGCCGTGTTACCAAAGCCTGCAGCTGGGTTGAAGAAGCCGATCTGGATGTTCTTCCACTTCATGAAATAGGCCGAGAGGTTGAGAGTCACCTTACGGTCAAACAAATCGGTCTTCAGGCCGGTTTCCCAGTTGATCAGATTATCCGGCGCGTAAGCGGCGGGGACCAACAACTGCGGATTATGCGGAGCCACTGGATCCTTCACACGAGCCGAAGGACCGCGGTTGAAGGCACCCGGACGGAAACCTTGGCTGAAGGTTGCGTACACCATCGTACCATCCTTCGGCTTCCACGTGATGGTCCCCTTGCTACGGAAGCCCTTATAGGTTGACTTCAACCCAAGCGCGTCAAGGTTCGAGCCCGTCGCACACACCGGCACCTGATAGCAGGCGCTGTTGAATGACGAGTAGACAGAACCCTTCTGGTAGTTGTCATAGTGATAATAACGCGTGCCTGCCGTAACGGTCAGGTTCGACGTAATGTCAAAATCGACAGAGCCGAAAGCCGCATATTGCTTATACCCTCGCTGAATGTCCTGTCCGAACGCGACAGCCGGACCGCGAGGACCAGCTAGGTTAAGCGTAGCAGCAGCGTTTGGTGCAACAAGACCCATGCAGACTGTGCCTGCGGAACGGATCTGCGCGGCGGTAAGCGATTGATCGCAAACTGGGATGGTCTTGTAAGACCAGTCCATATTGTCTTCGATCCCGAAATTCTCATAAAAACCACCGACGATGGCGCGGATACGGCCACTGTCAGGGGTCGAAATGCGGACTTCGTGGCTTTCATGCGTGTTACGGACGTCATCTTTCCAGTAACCGGTCGGCTCATAGCAATAAGGCGCACCGCCATAGGTGCCCCAGTAATAGTTACCGGCACCCGTGCACTGATAAAAGATGCCATATGTCGCACGAGAGTAATTGGTATAGTCACCCTGCTGCGAAATATTGCGTGTCAGATACGCACCCGTGTAGATCAGGCTGAAATCGCCGACCTTGCCGTTCAGCGTCCAGGCTGTGTTGGAATAATCGTCCTTGTTGTACTGAGGAGCAAACAACGTGGACGATAGACCCGTCAGCGGAGCATAGTCATAGGTGTAGGACTGAACGGCAAAAGTGCCCTTAGATTCCAGCTTCTGGTAGGCTTGGGTAACAAGCACATCCCAGTCCGGCGTCACTTGCCATGCGACAGCAACGCGGCCGCCCGTGTAGTCGACCGGATTGAAGTTATCTTCAACCAAAGCAGCGTTGTCATACTTGCCATTGCGGCTCTGCTGCGCCGGCGTCAGACGGTTGCCGTTGCCATTGTAAGCCAAATAATACGACCCAAGGTCGGTTGGCTGGCGCGTGAAGGTCGAATATTTATTGTCGATATAGCCGCCACGGTGATCAGCGTAGACAACCGCACGGATTGCGAGCTTATCTTCGATGATCGGCAGGTTGACCATTGCATTGAACGACGCATTCGAAGAGCCGCCAGCGGTGCCGCCGAAGCTGCCTTCCATACGACCTTCAAACTTGTCCTTCTTTGGCTTGTTGGTGATGTAGCGAACCACACCGGCCTGTGCGCCACCGCCAAACAGCGTCCCTTGAGGACCTTCGAGCACTTCGACGCGCTCCATGTCAGCCATGTAGACGTCGGCGTTACGCGCCGGGAACTGCATCGACTGATCGTCAAGATACAGAGCAACGTTCGGGAAGCCGCCGATTGTAGCGGAAGACTGCTGACCCGCAAAGCCGGCCGACAGACCGCGCATGAAGATCGCGCCCTGACCCGGGCCGTTGTTCGAGAAGGTGACGTTCGGCGTGTACTTCAAAAGATCATTGATCGTCGACACGTTGAGCTTGCTGAGCGTCTCAGTGCCAAACGCCTGCAGCGTCATCGGCACTTCCTGCAGCGACTGATCGCGACGCGTGGCGGTCACGACGATGTCAGCAAGGCTGCCTTCGTCCGTTGACGCGCCGCTATCCTGCGCGAATGCTGACCCACTGCCAGCACCGAGAGCCGCGATAACCAGCGCAGCTGTCGTGAATTTTAACGATGTTTTCAAAGCTATTCTCCCCGGTTTTGATTCACATTGTAACGCTTGGAACCAGATTTTTCACACAATTCTGGAGCACGATGGATCCCGCCCCCCTATGCCACAAATGAGTAAATTTTAGAAAGCGGTAAATTTAATTATGGCTCCGATCACAACATCTTCATCGCTGAATTAGAACACCTTATGTAGATATGGCCCGATGGAAAATGCGCTTTTGCACGGCTAGGCGCAACAAAATTCGAGCTTTCTGGGGTGAAATGTCATGAAATCGGGTGCAGACTTTGTCCTTTTGATCTCAAGCGAGGACCGTAAGGGTATCGTCGCCGCTGTCGCAAACTCGATTGTCAGTCAGGACTGTAACATCGTTGAAAGCGCGCAATATGGGGATCCCGTCACGGGCCGCTTCTTCATGCGCGTCGCGGTCAGCGCCCCCGGCACTATGACAGCAGATAAATTTTCTGAGGCTTTCACGCCTGTCGCAACGGCATTTCGCCTCGATTGGCGCATTCATGACCTGCGCCAGAAATTGCGCGCGATGATTATGGTGAGCCAGGGCGGACATTGCCTCAATGATCTGCTGTACCGCACGTCAACCAATCGTTTGCCGATAGATGTGACCAGCATCGTGTCCAACCACATGACCTGGCAACGCCGGGCCGAGCATGAAGGCGTGCCCTTTCATCATCTGCCCATCACTCCGGAAAATAAGCTGGAGCAGGAAGCCAAGCTGTTGGCGATGGTTGAAGAGCAGCAAGTCGATCTGATCATCCTTGCGCGCTACATGCAGGTTCTATCCGATCAGCTCTGCCGCAAGCTGGATGGCCGGGTGATCAATATCCACCACAGCTTCTTGCCGGGCTTTAAGGGTGCAAAGCCCTATCATCGTGCTTATGATCGCGGCGTCAAAATGGTTGGGGCCACAGCCCATTATGTGACAGCCGATCTGGATGAAGGCCCCATCATCACGCAGGATGTGTCCATTGTTGATCATGCCGATACCGTCGAAGATTTGATTGCACAGGGGCAGGATACGGAAAGCCGCGTCCTCGCCCGTGCCGTCAAACTCCACAGCGAGCACCGCGTGCTGCTCAATGGCAATCGCACGGTCGTCTTCAAATAGGGGAATTTGGTGTCGCGCGAACAAGAGATGTTGGCCGCTTTTTCCCGTCTGGGGATCAGCTGGACTTTGGACGAGCATGAAGCCGTTTACACGGTGGAAGAAAGTGCCGCGCTCCACGCGCGCATCGCGGGCAGCCACACGAAAAACCTCTTCCTCAAAGACGCATCTGGCCAATTTTGGCTGGTGACAGCGCCGCATGATGCCCGTGTTGACCTTAAGGCGCTGCCCGGCGTGATCGGATCTAAAAAGCTGAGCTTTGGTAAGGCTGAGGATATGGAACGGCTATTGGGCGTGACACCGGGCTCTGTGACGCCCCTCGCCGCGTTTAATGATACGGAAAAGATGGTGAATGTCGTGCTCGACACCCGCCTTGCCGGGGCTGAGTGCGTCAATGTGCATCCGCTGCGCAATACGGCGACCTTGGGTCTGTCGGGCGCCAACCTGCTGATGTTTCTGGCCGAGCATGGCCACACAGCGCAGGTCGTCAATCTGCCAGCGCCCCAATGACGTCAAATTTCGCCTCTTTGATGGACGCTTTGCCGTCCCTTATGGTAGGCGATGCCCAAGAATGAGACCTAAGCGGTCGAGCCGCTGATTTGAGTGAATTGAAGATAAGGAGTGTTCCCAATGAAAACGCGCGCTGCTGTTGCCTTTGAGGCGAAAAAGCCTCTCGAAATTGTCGAGCTTGATCTGGAAGGCCCCAAGGCGGGCGAAGTTCTGGTCGAGATCATGGCGACGGGCATTTGCCACACAGACGCCTACACGCTCGATGGATTTGACAGCGAAGGCATTTTCCCAAGCGT
>JBEDGC010000020.1:0-58460 GCA_041174825.1 Pseudomonadota bacterium
CTGACCCGTGAGGCTGGCATCTTCATTGACCGGCTGTGCGGTTGTGAAGGTCGCAACAGGCGCATCATTGGTGCCGGTCACGGTGATGGTGAAGCTGGCTGTCGTGACATTTCCCGATTCATCGGTCACAGAATATGGCGCAACAAAAGTTCTTGTTTCGCCAGCAGCAAGCGAGCCGAATTCGGCTAGGGTGAAGCTATAGCTTCCGTTAGGATTGAGCGTGAGACCGCTTGGAGCGCCATCTGTTAACGCAAAGGTCAATTGCGTTGAATCTGGGTCGGTTGCAGACAATTGCCCCGAAACAGTATCCCCAGACGCGACATCAAGACGGGCATCTGCAACGACGGGTGGTAGGGATACCGTCTGTGGGGAGATATTAGCCCCTGCACTCGCAGATACGGTGGCAGCTATATCCGACGTCGCGGTGGCAACGCTATCGATAAGGCTATCGCCGCCGCCAAGGTTAGAAATATCGGCCGCAGTCACGATATAATTAAATGAGTAGCTCTGACTTTCGCCCGGATTAAGGCTTAGCCCCCCTGCCAAGCTTGTTGATGCCAGCGGGTCGGTCACGGAGATGTTTTGAAGCAGCGTGTTGCCAGTGTTCGTAACTGTTACGGAGAAGGTCACGACATCACCGGCGGCAGCAACGCTCGAACGAGCAGCGCCATTCACATCCACAACGCCCGTCACGGACTTGCTTAACGACAAAGCAGGCGCTGCGACGACAAGCCCAGATGTGGTCCCTTCAATCGGTACGGCAGCACCTCCCGTAAGGGGCTGAGGCGTTGCAGTGCTGTCCGTCGCTCCCGGTATTACTTCGCCACTGGCGGAGGTCGCTGCTGAAGTGGCTGTCCCCGTTTCCGTGGTGGCTGCGCTTGCCGCTGTTTGAGTCGAGGCTTCAGGTGTTGTCGCATCTGCCGCTTGTTGTTGTACATCCGCTGCAGCGACGCCGCCATCTAACGCGCCACCCGTTGCAACAGCCTGCGTCACACCCTCGGATTGCGCACCCGTGGTATCCTGCGTCACACTATCGGCTGGCGCGCCCGTGGTATCCTGCGTCACACCCTCGGCTTGGGTCCCATCTAGGCCAAGTGCTGTATCTAAATTGGTAGTGCCGCCGGTCGCGTTAGAC
Organism: Pseudomonadota bacterium; assembly: GCA_041174825.1. Lineage (GTDB taxonomy): Bacteria > Pseudomonadota > Alphaproteobacteria > Sphingomonadales > Sphingomonadaceae > Aquisediminimonas. The sequence goes on from JBEDGC010000020.1 coordinate 1,136, forward strand.
GTTCCAATGGCCTCATCAGTGGCAGTTGCCCCATTAGAAAAGGCACCGCCATCGAGTGGCGGCTGAATATTTGTATCAAATTGGCTCGGACTATCAGGCTGCGTTTCAGAACCTGCCGCACCTACGGACACATCTGCTTGAACTTCGCCATCGAGCGTTGGGCTTGCCGACTGAAGTGCAGTCAAATCGTCCAGCGTCTGCGCGTCAGCTGCAGTTGTGCTGGTGCCGCCTGTTGTTTCTTCAGCCATCTTTGTAACCCACCCTGTTTTCGACCCAGGCGTTGAGCTTGTGTTTTCTCATCGCCAAGACGTCTATTTAGAGTGGTTATTAGGATTAATATTTATAACGTTGTGTATATCACTTAAGTTATAAGTTAACTGGGCGATGGGCAGTCGTATGACATACATTGTGTACGGCTTTTTGTGTCGCTGCGTCTCGTAGCTGCAACAGGCCGTCGCCATGCGTCGTGACAAGTCCTAGATGCTCCAGGTTGTCCACGCCTCGATTGATAGACAATAGCGACGCCCCTAAGCTTTTCGCGGAAAACTGACGAGTTGCGACGTTATGCTCTGATAAACACTGCAGGATTGATCTTTCTAAGTCTGATGCCTGATCAATCAGCGCGCACAAGTCAGGAAAGCCAGCGGCATCAATGATTTCATCCTCAGGAAGAACAATCTCACGAACACGGCCCACCATCGGCCTTTCCCCAGAAGTTCCGAGAGATCTCAAAGCAAGCCGAGGCGAGCCTCTCAAAGGGTGTGCGCCGACAAGAAAGAGAAGTGGCAGATCGGCAAGGCGGGAAATGAGCTCGGGAGACAGCAGCTGCCGAAAACTATCTATATTTTTAGACCCATAAATAGCCAGAATTGTTGGCCCCTGCTGCCCGAGATACTCAAGCCACCAACTTACAGGCTTATGCTCCGAGTCCACCGGATGGAGGCCAGAGATTTGTGCCCGAATTTGCGCTGCCAGATTATGGGTGTCTTCACCCGCCTCACCCGTCAGCCGGAGCTGAATGACGCAAGACGCATCAACGGGATTTATCTCGGAAAAGCGGTCTAGAAAACGCTTCCCATGAATGGGCGGCCACGCCTCGACTGCTAGCCAGTTTGCTCTGCTCTGGGAAAATGATTGGCGCACAGCTTCAGAAAATGGAACGGTCCGCACTGCGTGGTCCAAAACACGCGCATAATCAGCGCTCCCTGAGGTTGGGATGACGCCTCCCCTTACCCCATAAACAGGAACATCTTGCGGCAGAACGGGCTGCTTAGGAGGAACGTCACCCCTTAAATCTGCCATAACCCGACGTAGAGCAGCCGTGTCCACAACAGATCCGCCTTTAACGACCAGCTGGTCCACTGCTGCTGCAATAAAGCTGTCAGGGCAAATGCCAAAGCGCCGCTCAAGATCGGATTGAACAGCCAATGCGAAGGCGCATGCCCGCTCAACATCATCTATATGTGCGGAAGGATAACCAAAGGAGCCGATTAGTTGGCCACCAATATGGTGGCCCACCTGCCCTCCAAAAACACGTCCCCAATCATTCGCGATGGATATAAAGGATGCATAAATATCGCCGACAATATCAGGCTGATCTCGCAAGCTATCCAAATCAAGGCGTAAGCCGGCCGCCGCGAATAGTCTTGGCGGAGCACTTACGATAACTTCTGCTGATACGTCTGGCGTTGTACTCCACCCATGCTTTAATGGAACAGCGGGCTCATCTGGTGCATGGTTGAGCCACAAAGAAGCCGCCCAAGTTCTATTGGACACCCCTAATTTACGAAAAATCGTGGCAATGTGCTGCTTAATTGTGCCCTCAGTCAGGCCCAAGACATGAGCGATATCTTTGTTGCTCAATCCATCTGACATTAAATCCATAATTTGCCGTTGCCGGCTGGACAACGCCAACCGCAGATTGTCGGGGTCGGAGGACTGCGGCTTTAGAGATGAAAGATTAAACTCAGGCCGCCCCATTGCGGTCAACGCTCACCAAACCCGCCAGAAAAGGCTGCGTAAATAGGACGCAGCAGATAGCTCAGCACAGACTGGCGGTCCGTAATGATATCCGCTTCAAGGGTCATGCCGGATTGGATCTTCCCGGCCCCGTTCGCCTTAGCAAGTTCTGCACGATCTAATGAGATTAGGGTCTTGTAAAACACCTCACCCTTGTCAGTTACCGTGCTGTTTGCGGACAACATGACGACCTTTCCATCAATCGCACCGTAGCGAAGGAAGTCAAACGCCGAGACCTTAACGCGAACTGACTGCCCAATACGCACGTGACCGACGTCGCTCGCGGCGACACGGACTTCGGCTTCAACAGTATCTTGCGCAGGAACAATGTTAAGAACCTGAGCGCCCGGAGCAATGACTCCGCCCACCGTGCGATACGACAAGCCCTGAACGATACCATCCATGGGCGACGTGATCCTGCTACGCGCCATGCGCCCTTCCAACTTCTTAACCTGCTCGCCGACTTGTGCGAGTTCCGACTGAGCCGGGCCGATCTGATCTGCAGCGCTTCGATCCCGCTCGGATGTCAGGGCAGCAATCTGGCTCCGAAGTGACGCCTGTTGGCCGCGCAACTGAACTAGGGTTCGCTTCGTATCGAGAAAAGATGTCCGGCTGATCAACTGATCTTTCGCAAGATCGCCTCGAATGGATACCAGTTCCGACAAAACGGCAGCCTCAGAGCTTACTTGCCGCAATTGAGCCTCTAGAACTCGAGCCTGATCTGCCCGCGCAGTGCGATCCACGGTCAGGATCATCTGCTCATCCTGCGCAAAGCTGCGATAAGCCTCAGGGATTGAGGCGTAATTGGGTGCACGCCCGGAGATAAACGCATTTAGGCGCTCAGTTCGCGCAAAAAGGGCCCAGTAACGAGCACGTGCTGTTTGAAGATCTGCCTGAGCTTCGCCGCTGTCGAGTTCGATGAGGACGGCCCCCTTGCGAACAGCCTGACCGTCTTGAACTGCTATTCTCGAAATCCGACCGCCATCCAGATGCTGAATGACTTGAACCGCCGATTGGGGCATGATCATGCCGGGTGCTTTTGCAACAATATCAACGCGCGCAATGGCTGCCCAAAGAAGAAAGAGCGCAAAGGCAATTACGGCCAAGCGTATCGTCAGCCGCACGTAACGCGGGCTATCGGCCTCTTTCAGCAAAATGTCGCGGGCAAGATAATTGTCCAGGCGCGAGAGGATGACTTCACTATCATCGGTGTTGCGGGAAAACAGGTTCATCTTTAACTCCACTCGGATCAGGTTCAGGCGGCGGTTCGGAAAAGTTCGTCAGGGTTTGCTGCGCCCATCAGATAGCCGCCTTGGAAAAGCAAAACCGTGTCAGCGATTTTCATGTGACTAGGGCGATGGCTTATAAAGATAACAGTTCGCTTGCCTTTCAAAGCCTGCAAAGTGGCTGCGAAACAAGCGTCACTCTCTCCATCTAGGCCCGCGCCGGGTTCATCGAACAGCAAGATCGGAGCACGCGTCAGATAGGCGCGTGCTAAAGCCATTTTTTGGCGCAAGCTGGCCGGGATTTGCTCTGAAGCGCCATCGCCGATGCGATAGTCTAAGCCGCGCGGCAATTGGGATATCTGCGTCCAAGCGCCAGCAAGTTCCAATGCATCTTTAAGCTCATCGTCCGTTGCGTCGGGCTGTGCGAACCTCAAATTTTGAGCAATGGTCGCCCGGAAGAATTGCATGTCTTGAGGCACATAACCCACCAAACGCCTCAAATTGACGGGATCTATTTGCCGAATATCGACACCATCGATGCGGATCGTGCCAGCCTGTGGGGCATACATTCCGAGCAGCAACTTCAAGAAAGTTGACTTGCCGCCACCATTTTGTCCCGTGATCGCAACGCTTCCACCTGGTTCAACATTGACGGAAACACCAATTAATGCGGGGTCTGCTTGCATGGAATAACGGAAGGAAACGCGCGAGAACTCAATCTTTCCTTGCAGCGATCTGGCACCGGCCCGAGCTTCTGGGGCAAGCCTCTCTCCCTTTAGCAACATGAGAGTGTCAAACTGCTGAGCGGCACTGCGAACGCGCTCAATTCGGGAGAGATTTGTAAATACGACCTGCATCGGGCCCAGCACGCGCCACACAAGCAAAAGGGAAGCGATGAGTGAACCTGCGCCAATCTTTGACTCGAACGCTAATGGAACGGTGAACGCAATCAGCAAAAGGCCCGCAACCATCATGACCGCGTAAGCGAGGTTGGAGAGCAGGCCAGCCGTCTGTTCAACTCGAAATGCCGCCACCGCGGAATCTGCTGAGATAAGACGGTAACGTGCAAGCCAAGCCTGTTCAGCCCGGCTTTCACGAATTCCGCGCATCTTTGTTACCATTTCCACCAAAAACTCATTCCGCAATGTGGATATGCGGCCGAGTGCAGCGACGCGTTCTTTCGTGACAGGCTGCAAGAAAAAGTAACTGAGCAAATATACGCCCATCACCACCAAAATGATCGGGAGAGCGACCGGATTTATGATGCACAAGACAATGGCAACAAGCAACGTAGCAGGAAGTTCAAGAAGACTTGATCCAATTGGGCTGGTGAAAATATCTCGAATTGCTTCAAAGCTGCCAAGTCGGGCGATTTGAGCGCCAACTGCTGATCGCTCAGTGTAGGATGGAGACAACTGGAGAATCCTATCCATAGCCGCCGTGCCAAAAAGATATTCCACGCGGCCAGCAATAAACGAAAGCATTTCTGCCCTGTGCCTTTGAAGAACGATCACAAGAGCAAGGGCGATCAACATTCCCGAAAATAGGTAGCCCAGCGTCGTGAGCGACCCACTTGGCAAAATGATGTTGTAGACCGCCATCGTGAAGAGCGAACTTGCTAGAGATAGAGCGCCGATCAAGAAGGACAGCAAAGCCGCCTGAATTATAACCGGACGCATTCGAATGATCGTGGCCAGCGTCCATTTTTCTTGAGGAATGTCATTCTCTAAGGCGCGAGTATAGAAGAATGCTCTTCCTTCGCCGAGTTCCCCTGATGATGCAGGGCCCTGCCCGAGCGCTGCTTGAAGTTGATATCCGCCGGGGCGAACATCCAATAGCAGCTGTGCGTGATCATTGTGCGGCAGAATAAGACAAGGATAAGCGCGCTGATCAATTGATGCCAACGCCCCACTTGTTTCGGACACAGAATAACCAAGCTTGGTCATCGCGTTGTTCAAGCCAGTGATATCTAACTCATTCGCAAAATATGGCAGTGCCTCGATCACTTCCCGAACGGGACCCCGCCATCCTAGTCTTTGAAGAAGAGGTGCAACTAATGCGGAAAGATCATTTGGCGTCTTAAACGCTGAGGCAACTGCTTGGTCTAAACGGTTCCAGAAAGCCTCTCCGACCAATAAATCCTTGCCCGATAGGTTCTCTAACTTCCGCTCGACTTCAGCTTGGAGCGATGCTGACGGCGTCATCAAGGAGGGGACAGAAAGTTCCGCCTCACTATTCTTAAGGACATCAAGCGTAATGTCAGAAATGCGCTGAATTGAAGGGCGGTTTGTTACCAGAATAACCGTCTTTTTTCCTTTAACTGCGTCAAGATAGGCAAGCATTTTAGCTTCGCCTTCATTGTCCATTGAGGCAGTGGCATCGTCGAAAAGAAGAATGTCTGGATTTGGCGCAAGTCCGCGAATAATGCCGATCCGCTGGCGTAAACCCGGCGGTAAGCTCTCTGCTGCAGAGTCCCCTACCCGCGTTTCCCAGCCCTGAGGCAGCGCAAGAATAAAGTCCTCATACCCAAGTTGGCGCGCCGTCGCGATCGCTTCGTCCGCAATTTCGTCTCGAAACATTGTCGCGTTTTGAAGCAGCGTGCCATCATACATGACAGCACGTTGCGGGAGATACCCAACCAATCGGCTCAAATTGCTCCGATCCATGGAGCGTACGTCATCTCCGAAGATTGTAATTTTTCCGACGTCAGGGGTGTAAAAGCCAGCCATAAGGCCAAGCAGAGTTGATCTTCCGCTCCCATTAGTACCCTTGATGAAAACAGTTTGGCCTGGCGAAATCTCAAAATTCACCTTGTCCAAAAGAGACTGTTTTGCAGCGGGGTAAGCAAAATCGACATTTTCAAAGCGTATCGCTAGGCCGTCCCGAGCGCCGGGAGCAGTAGCCTTGGGTGAAACAGGCAAGCCGTCGCGCGCAAGCAGCGATCCCAAATCTTGCGCAAGAAGCTCATCTGATTGATGGCGCGCCCACAACGGCCCAATTCGTTGAAGCGGGCCAAGCGAACGTAGGCTAAGGAATATGCAAACCGACATTTCGCCGCTGGTCATATCGCCATTGATCACGAATATTGCCGCAACGGCGGCAACAATGGCAGACATGAGGGGGCCAAATAAGTTTGCGCGCGCCGACTGTTCATCAATAACATAGCTGAGGCGGGATATCGCAGTTGCACTGGCTTCTTGCAGGCGATCATAACGGCGCATCATGAGCGCCTCCATGGCCATAGCTTTGAGAGTGTGAATGTTGGACAGCGTTTCGATCAAGAAATTGCTGCGACGCTGATCCGCCTGCACGCGCTCATCATAAGGCGCCTGCTGGAGTTTGGCTGACCGCAAAGAATGATAGCCAAAAAGGCCGTAGCCGAGAGCCATCAGCAACGCGATCGGCCAAGATACAACCAGAATGATCAAGAGATATAGGATCGAAAATGGCAAGTCGATCCATTGCATGAACGACTGCCCCGAAAAATGCTGCCGCAACGCGGAGACATTCTTGAAATAGTCAAGATATCGACCATTTCCGGTGCGCTCAAACTCCGTCATGGGAAGCATAAGCAATCGCTCGGCAACCGATTCAGATGTTGCATGCTCGAATTTAGCTGCCGACCAAGCCGAAATTTGACTGCGAACGATACGCAAGATGATTTCTACACCGACTGCGATCAGCGCCCCTCCGATCATCAAAGCAAGCGTATCCATCGACTTGTTCGGGATAATGCGATCCATCAAGATGAGCATGACAATGGGCAAGGCCAGCGCAAGCAGGTTGATGACCGCACTCGAGGCCAATAACATTGGAAAAGAGGCAGAAAAGCGAGCCTCGGCGAGTTCTGGAACGAGCCTGAGGCGTCGGGCAAACCGCAAAATAATATCGGACATGATTATTGTTCTGCCTTTACCAACGCGAAGTTTTTTTCTTAGCCGCAGGCACTGCCTGCAGCGGCGGAGCCGGTTTTTGAGAGGCCGGTTGCGTATTAGATTGCGCCTCTGGAACGCCTGAGGCTGCTAGCGCTTCTGACACGCAATCATCTTTTTCACTGCTCTGGCCCCCGCCAAGCGCCTTAAAAAGATCGACAGATGCTTTTAGTCGGTCGAGCCTAGCAATGACGGCAAGATCCGCCGTTCGGAACTGCGTGCGCTGACTTTCGAGGAGGCTGGCATAATCTAGAGCACCCCGATCAAAAACGCGCTGCGTCATCGACACCAGCCTTGACGATCTTACCGAAGCACTTGAAAACAAAGCCAATCTTGATTGTGTGAGTTGAACACCCGCTAGCGCTTCCTCCGTGTCTCGAAGTGCTGCGAGTATCGTTCCCCGATAGGCTTCAAGCAGTTCTTTCTGACGACCAGTCTGCTCTGATATTGCCGCCTTTTTACGCCCACCATCGAAAACAGATTGGACAAGTTGTCCTACAATATCGGTAAAGAGCGATTGCGGCGAGAGGGCTCGGCTCAGATTAGATGTGCCATATCCGCCTTCGGCAGTCAGAGATATGCTGGGAAGAAGCCCTTTTCGCGCCAACCCTAAATCCGCCCGCGCTGCCAATAGATCGGCCTCAACGCGCCGGATGTCGGGCCGACGACAAACCATTGCCGCTGGCAGTCCAGGCGCAATATCCGGCACGTGGACATCTAAAAGAGCGGGTGCAGCAATTTGGAGCATCCCGAGTGGCCGACCTAGGAGAAAGGCAAGATTTCCTTCTGCTGTTGCCAGCTGCTCGCGCAGCTGAAATAATTGCGCCCCTGCATCTGCAGTCGCAAGTGATTGCTGCTCACGATCAATAATTGACAAATCGCCGCGCTCGGCCCGACGCTCTATGACAAGCTCAATCTCTTGAGCCGTTTCATAGTTTTGCTTGGCGAGGCCAACTCGCTCTCGAAGTGCCAGAACCGAAAAATAGGCGGTAGCTACATCGGATATGAGTGATTGCGCTAATGCCTCGCGGGCAAATCGGCTTGATTTCAACTGCTGAACAGCCGCCTCTTGCCGATAGGCGCCGCGCCCCCAAAGATCGACTTCGTAGGCCACACGGAGGCCGGCCTGGTAAATCTGGCGGCTCGAATAGTCGCTTCTGGTCGGTGCTGTGCCAACCCCAAATTCAGGCGCGCGGTATGTTGCACGCGCAATGGCGTCTATCGTGGGCGCTCGGCCGCCGTTGGCCGCACGAAGCCGGGCCTCAGCCTGAGTTACGCGAGCGACAGCCGCATTTAATTGGTTGTTACCCGCGAGTGCAATCGCAACCAACTCATCAAGCTCGGCACTTTTATACTCCGACAACCATTTTTGCGAGGGAGCGACAGCAATGTCGGCTGACTTGCCTTGACGCTCAAAGCTCGAGGGAACCCAGCGGCGCCAGTCATCTGCAGGCGCGGAAGCCGCCAAAGCTGACGAGACGGGAGCAAATACTGCCAATATAGCTATAATATTTTTTAATTTACGCCCGGAGAAGCTCCGACTTGACGTCGACATGCAAACCCGTCCTGAACCCACGCCCATCAAGAGCTCCCCAAAAAAACCTGCGCGACACGCAGAAATGCCTCAAGGCTCAAAACCATTCCGAAACACCGAAAAAAGGTCTTGGGCCGCGTATCCGTAACATATTAGTGGCATTCTTCTGCCCTTCACCGAAGAGCATTTTCGCGCCGCGTTTCGCTCTCTCCGCTCGAAGAAAGCCAAATGCGTCTTTAACCCACACGCGAAAATTAGCGGAGAAGAACCGCTCCCATTCTGGTTTAAATAAACACTATCTAAGCGTATTATTTACATGTAAGGCTCAGGGGTTAATTAACACCAAAGGATTAAAGTGGTGAAACGCGAGAGCGAGAAACATGCGCATTCATCTGCGTCGACAGCGAAAAGTTTTGCTGGGTCGAGAGGCGGATCTGCGTTTGCCACGTCTGAAGGGGCTGGTTCCGGCTTGAACCTCGATGATGATTGTATTTTGGCGTACATGCTGAACAACAATCACGAATTGGTTTGGTTCAACGAAGCGGCTCGGACCCAATTATTTGGCTTCACATCTCTTCATCCTTCGAGCGAGATGCGGAATATATTCTTGCTGCTGTCGTCGGTTCCGTCTGGCGTTGACCGGGAATTGGTCACTTTGCATGCAAGCATCGCGAAGCCTTCCCTTTCGAGAATGCAGGTCGCGCACAGCCTCCGCTTAGCGGATGACGACCGTGCCGATCAGATCTTGGACCTTTTCCAAGCCGCGCCCGCTGAGCAATCCTACGGATCAACCACGATCAACTATTCGCGGGTCGATAGCGCCGGTACAGAGAGCCATTGGCAAGCAGTTTGCATCTTTTTCCGGGAAGGTACGCTTTGCGCCCATGTCCCTGCTGAAGCGTCTGCGGATATCTTGCGCCGGGGCCTCAGCAATCGCGGTGACCTCATTCGCCAATTGGCGAGCCGTCAGGCGCCCCTTCTCACGCCACTGGGCGTTCTGGTTGCAGATCTTCAAAACAGCGTGAAGATATGCGCCGAATTGCTTCCGCAAGATTATTTTGCGCTGATAAATCAGATTTGGGGAACAATTGGGCCGATCGTGCGCAAATATCACGGCCAGATTTCAAAGCATGCCGGGGACGGCATGGTCGCTTATTTCTTCCCGCATTCTGAGAGCCATTATCTAGCCGATGCAGCAGCCTGCGCATTGGAAGTTAAAGCCGCGATACGCCGTGTGAGCAAGGAATGGCAGATTGAGCGCCATTGGGCCAACGAACTTTATATGAATATTGGGGTTCATGATGGCCAAGAATGGCTTGGGGCTATTCAGTTAGGCGACAATATCGAATTTACCGCCCTTGGAGACACGATCAACACTGCGGCGCGCCTGTGCGATATGGCGAGCTACGGATCCATTTGGGCCTCAAAATCCTTCGTAACACGGCTTCAGTCAGAGACCCGAGACAAGCTTGATTTTGGAGTGGAGCGTACATTGGAGGCAGATCGTCGCCAATTTGTGCCGCAAAGCTTCGCGCAGGTGGCCTCTCTCATGCCAGGGGGCGCTTCTGGCAAATGGCAGGATCTGGGCACTTTGGCAGTGACCGAGATTATCGCAATCAGCCAGTAACCGCAGCAAAAGGGCGGGGCTGATGAAAATGAGATTGGTTTTGGGCTTGGTCCTGGCGTTCGCCTTTCCTGCTCTCGGGCAGGCAGCGACCTCTTTGCCCGAGCAAATGAAGCTCTTAATCGAACAGCGCCGAGCAGCAGAAGCCTATAATCTTGGATTGCCTGCAACCGACCAAATCGGTGAGCCTCTCTATGATTATTATTTTGGGATAGCTGCAGTTGATGCAGGCCATACGTTTCTTGGGGTCATGGCGCTGGAACGTTTCCTTTTGGCAGACCCCTCCAATAATCTCGCCCGGCTCGAACTTGGTCGCGCCTATTTCAAGCTGGGCGATTATGTTCGTGCACGACAAGAGTTTAAAGTCGTGCTGGCGGCAGGACCGCCAAGCTCGGTTCAGGCAACAATCAACAAATTTCTATCCGCAATGGAGAACCCCAACAAAACAGAAAAAAGCGCTTTTGGCGCTTTTGTTGAGGTTGCGGGCGGCGCGACGAGCAACGCAAATAGTGGGATTAGCGGCTCCGCAATTGACCTTCCCGGATTTGGAACAGTCACATTAGCTGACAGTGGCATTCGCCAATCGTCTGGGCTGGCTTTTCTATCCGCCGGGAGTTTTGCGAGTATACCAGTTGCCAAGGGCTTTCGAGCCATTGGATCTGTTTCGGGATATTATCGCGCATTTAGTAACGTGCCCGCGTTCGACATGGCCAATTTCAATGCCAGTGCCGGCATTGGGCCTGTTTCAGATAAACTTAGCGCCACAATATCAGCTACTTACGGACATAGCCTGTTAAATGGTTTGAGCTATCGTGAAAATTATGGGGCGATGGCCAATGTTCGTAAATCTCTCGGAAAGCTTACGGTCATTACCCTCGATGGCGGGTTTCAGCGTCTGCGCTATAAGGGGCTTAACAAAAATCGTAATGGTGTGCTCTACACGGTGTCGGCGGGTCTCGATCAAAAGCTCAAGGCACCCGGCTCACCGGTCGTTTCGGTAACGGGGTACCTCGCCCAAGAGCGCAATCATCAGGGGCGCGACGATTTCTCCCGAAATATTGTTGGTGGACGGCTCGCCGTGACCGCAATAATCGCCCCCAAATTGACACTCCTATCCGCGGCGGGCCTTGCGCGATGGCGCTATATCGGGCCAGATCTTTTGTTCGGCACCGTAAGACGCGACTGGTACAAATCTGCCGAAATCGCGGCTCAATTCGAACTCAGCAAGGGACTTACCATGCGGTTTGAGGGCCAATATGCGAAAGATAGCTCCTCCATCCCGCTCTACCGTTTCGCTCAGAAGCAGATGGCGATTGTTCTAAGGCGGGAATGGCAATGATCTGGTCTTTTCGGACAGCTGCATTTTCAACGGCGGGCCTTTTGGCCTTGGCCCCTACCCTTGCTTTTGCGCAAGCTGGGCAGCCTGCCGGGCGACTTGTTTTGGCAACAGGCGCGGTCCAAGTCATCAGGGCTGGGGCAACACTTCAAGGAAGAATGGGCGTTGAGATCCGCCCTGGAGATACAATCCGGACCGCACTGAAATCGAGAGCCCAATTATGGCTGCGTGATGGCAGCATGGTCTCTATCCGGGACAACTCGGAATATAGGCTGGACGCGTATAGTTATCGACCCGAAGCCCCCGCATCTGGGGCATCCAACGTCTCAAGTATCGTCAAGGGCGGTGCGCGCTTCCTATCTGGGGCATTAGCCAAAGCTAATCCAAAGGCTGTTCAGGTGAACACGCGCGTTGCGACCATCGGCATTCGCGGCACCGGGTATGACCTTATTGATTGCATTGACCAATGCTTTGATGAGGCTGGCGTTGCGGCAAAGCCGGGCCTTTATGGGTCGGTCTATGAAGGCCTTATTGTGATCACAAATGACGCCGGTCAATCAGAGGTGTTGAAGACACAATCTTTCTACATTGCGGGGCAGCAAAATGGCCTTCTTCTCTTGCCGACGCAGCCTAATTTTCTAGCAGAACCCGTTACAAGCGAGGGTTCTGGAAAATCGACGACAGACGTTGAGCCGGTTGATGTGCCTGTAGATGCGCCCGCAGTCGGGACGAGCCAGGTCAGCACGGTTCCGTCGGATAAAATTGCCAACATCCCAGCCCCGCCCCCGCAGCAGATTGACACTCTGACAACCCCAGAAGTTATTTTGAGCGGCCCGGGCGCCGGCAACAATATTGCCCTGTCCGCAACCGCCGCCAATTACACCTTGATGTCTGCAGAATATAATCCTGCGACGCGGGAACAAAATGTCCAGAATATCATAAAGAACGTCAACGTGTCATCGACTGCCGGTCAGATTGACATGATCAAAGCGCCGTTATTCCCCAATTTCCCGGGCTATGTGATCCGCGGATATACCGCGCGATTCCAAGAAGGGGGCAGCGATAATGGCACGATTGCTTGGGGGCGCTGGGCGGATGGCACCGCGCTCATCGGCGGGTGGAGCGGTACCGTGGCCTCCCCGACACCCATTAGCCTCACGGCATCGCAGGGCTTCCATTGGATTATTGGTGAACCTGCTCGCACTTTGCCAAGTGCCGGCATTTATGCGTTTAGTTTAATTGGGGCGACAATCCCGACTGAAACCCGGGCAGATGCCCAGCTCGGCTGGTCTGTCACAGGCGGAAGCCTGACGGCGGATTTAACAAATGCCAAGATATCCGGGCAAATGACCCTCTATCTCGCGCGCAGCGAGGGCTATGGGTATTTCGATATGAAATTCGGGTCTAACGGAACAATTGCAGCGGGCATACCAACGCAACTTGATATCAACGTCACGCGTCTAAATGGATCAGCCTCCATTTGCACAGCGTCCTGTGGGGGCGTTGGCCAACTTCTTTTCTTTGGCAATGATCCCGCCCGGCCCGCGCAACAGGCGGGGATGACCTATAATTTCAACATCGACACCTATCTTGTCGCAGGGGCTGCCGCCTTCAGACGATAAGCGCCATGTTGGCCAGTCTATTGGCGCTCAATGGCTGACGCATATCCAGGGATTTTGTCTTCATCTATCGCGTCAATTTGATCGGGCGACAGAAATCGCTGGGCATAATCCAGGTAAACTTTCTCGCGAATAAAGACATCAAACAAGTCGGGGTCGATATGCTGCTCAAGCTTAAAGAAACCCATAATCTTAAGGGCTTCTGACAGCGGTTTCGCCGACTTATAAGGTCGATCTGCAGCTGTTAGCGCTTCAAAAATATCGGCAATCCCCATGATGCGGGCTTGAATCGACATCTCATCTCTCTTGAGCCCTTTGGGATACCCTTTGCCATCCATCCGCTCATGATGCCCCCCTGCAAATTCAGGGACCCGTCGCAGATGCTTCGGCCACGGCAGGGCTTCGAGCATTTTAATTGTCGAGACGATATGATTATTGATGATCTGACGCTCTGCAAAGGTCAGGGTGCCGGCAACGATGGTCAGATTTTCAACTTCATCATCGCTCAAAAAGGGTGTGATATGTCCATCCGGTCCTATCAATTCCCAGGCGGCAATTGCTTTGACACGCGCAATATCTTCATCGCGCATGCGCTCCCCGCCCACATTGCAATGCCGCAGAAAGTCTCGGGCATCGTCAATCTCATGGCGCGCGGCGTGATAGTCGGCCTCCGACATTTCTCCCTTTAAATAGGCAATTTCTCGATCACGCCGCAAAACTTCAAATCGCGTGTCGATCAATGCGATCCTGTCAAAGATCGTCTCAAGCTTGGTTCCCTTGTCTACGACATGCACAGGTGTCGTGACCTTGCCGCAATCATGCAAAAGGCTCGCAATCCTAAGCTCGTATCGATCTTCTTCAGACATGCTAAACTCTGACAATGGGCCTTGGCTGGTCTTATCGACCGCCTCAGCAAGCATCAGGGCCAAGTCGGGAACACGATTGCAATGGCCGCCCGTATAGGGTGATTTTTCATCAATGGCGGTGTTAATCATGGCGATCAGCGCTTCAAACAGGTCTGCCATCTGATTGATCAGCTGACGGTTGCTCAGCGCAATTGCAGCTTGAGAAGCCAATGATTCAGCCAATTCTTGGCTCTCTGTGGAAAAGTCACCGACCGCCCCCGTTGCCGGGTCAACCGAATTGATCAATTGGATGACGCCCACCGTTTCTGAAAGATGATTGACCAACGGCACACAGAGCAAGGATCTCGTCGAATAGCCCGTGCTGCTGTCGAACTTGCTTGATCCGCCAAAATCAAATTCCTGATTGGCATAGACGTCTGGAATATTGATGGACCGCTGCTCTAACGCGCAGCGCACAGACACAAGGTCCGAGTTGCTTTTCAGCGATAGGGGCGGAAACTGAATGGGCTCCCCTGTCGAACCGCCCATCGCAAAGCCGAGGGACGTGGTATGAAGCATCTCATAGTTTAAGCATCCGTCCTCTGTAACAAGGTAGAGCGTGCCCCCATCCGCATCGGTCAGTTGCTTTGCCGAAAGCAAAATCATTTCCAGCAGAAGGTCGATATTGTTTTGCGACGACAGTGCTGCCCCAATCTTCAGCAACGTTTTCACTCGGCCCTGATCACTGCCCCGCATAACAATCTCCAAAACGACCTTATTTTTACAATTAAAACATGACTAGGCTATTGAGGCAATCGCAGCCAAGACCAATGTGACGCGAAATGAAGGATTATCCGTAAATTCGAATTTTTATTGGCTTAAGAAAGCAACTCATCTTTTCTCAGGTCTTTCCTAACGGAAGATGATCCGGAAATTTAAGTACAAATTCCACTTGTTTTTATCGACCGTATAAGCAAATCCAAAAGGCGACCATGACCACCACAGCCCCCCCTGAAGCGCCATCGCCAAACTGGCTTGGCCGCCTGACCCGCAACTGCGCAGATCGGCGTGGGGCCGTTGCAATTGAATTTGCGGTTGCAGCACCCCTTCTCGCGCTGCTGCTCACGGCGAGCGTGGAATTTGGCTTTGCCGCCCGCGCCTATTTAATTGCCACGCAGGCCGCGTCGAGTGGCGCAAACTATGCCGCGCATAATGGGTGGAATTTAACAGATATTTCGGGCGCCGTCACAAGCTCCTCTGGCAGTCAGACGATTACAGCCTCCCCAACGGCCGTTACATTTTGCGGATGCCCCGTCGCCAATCGGATCACCACGGCTGTGTGTGGCACAACATGCGCCGACAACATCATCACGCGCCGCTATGCCACCGTCTCTGCATCGGTGAACCGAACATCAATCTTTCCCGCAGTATCGACGCTGCCCACCACCGTGACAGCGTCGGCGACTGTGCAGCTGCAATGATGCCTGTTCCCCTTCATCCGTTGGGGAGGCTTTTGCAGCGCGAAACCATCTTAAAATTGGGGCAAAGGGGCGTCGCTGCAATCGAACTGGCCTTTGCCCTGCCCGTTTATCTCGCCCTGCTTTTTGGCATCATGGATATGGGCTGGTTGTTCTACAAACAAGTCACGCTGGATCGTGCGACGCTGATGGCGGCTCGCTGCGGTGCGGTCCGTCAGGCAAGCTGCCTCAACGCGAACGACATTAAAACATATGCCAGAGTGCAATCTGCGGATATCAACACCGATGCCTCATCTTTTACGATCACTAATCCCTCGTGCGGCGTCAAAGTTGAGTCCAATCTGGCGCATGACTTTCTCTTCGCAAATGGTAGCCTAGGCTCCATAACTTTGCGGTCATCCGCGTGCATGGCGCGAACAGATATTTCGCCCTAGCATGCTTCAAGGCGCATTAATCTGTGCAAGTTATCGCCAATTCAGGAAATCTTCAGGCCTAAGCCCAAAAGCATCGCCACCAATTTGACGGTAAAATCAATTTGGATCCGCTGTGAAACGCTCGCAAAATCAGAGTTTTGGGTTGGAAAGTGCAAGGGTGGTCGGGAGTCTGGCAAGTAACATAGCTATATTCACGCCAATATGGCGGTGATTGCGCGGGAAAATATCTAACTTTTATGATTAGAAACCTTTGGCAGTTTTTATGCCTATTCTTTCAAATATTCATTCCGGAGTTCTTCATGTCTTTTTTCAAGAAGCTTGCGTCTAACAAACGTGGCGCCACCGCCATCGAATATGCCATTATTGCGGGCCTCATTGCCGTAGTTTCGGTTACAGCGTTTACCGCGGTGGGTTCGACCGTGGGTAATAAGGTTAACGAAGCAAAGAATGCTATCGATTAATTATTGAAGATTGTGCCGCCCTATTACTGGGCGGCACAATGTTTCAGCCGAACAATTAATGCTAAATAGCGTTCTAGAGTGGGCGGTAAATAGTTTATCGAAATGAAAAATTCTAATTTACGCCTATTATTGATTATTATCGGGTTGAGCTTAATCTTTACAGCGGGATTATTTATAATCACGCTTGAGAATAAGGAAAGTAGTGCCAATATTGTAGACGAAGTGCCGCAGGTCCTCGTCGTAACAAGATCACTTCCTGCAGGTCATATTCTGACAAATGCGGATCTGCGCTGGGTCGCAGCCAGAACTCCAACCCCGGCAGGCACCCTACTTCGCGGTCAACATTCAGAATTGGATATCGTTGGATCAATTCTGAATGAAGCGGTTGCCGAGGGAGAACCCATCCGCGAGACGTCCTTATACCCCAAAATCGGAAGCGCGTCCCTTGCTGGAAAGTTGAACCCAGGATTTCGAGCCGTCACGATCAGCGTAGACGCCGCGCAATTAGGTTCTGGTCGTGTTTTGCCGAATGATCGGGTTGACATCCTTCTGACGCCGGACAGCGGGCAGTCAAGCGGCCCCATCTCCATGCCAACACTTCCATCTGCAGCACCGATCAATACAAACGTCGTCAAGCTGCTTGATAATGTGCGCATTCTTGCCATCGGCGGCGCGACCGAGCCGGATAAACCCGAAACGGGTAAGATGGATGCGTCTATCCTCAAAGACGCGACTGTCACGCTAGAACTTCGCCCCGATCAGGCAGAGCGCGTTTTGGCAAGCCTTGCCCTTGGCAAAATTGCCCTTCTTCTGCGCCGCCCCTATGATGTTGATGCGGGCGACAGTCGCGGACAAGCCTTCACCGGCAGGGCGAGACTGGGCCAATTTGTACAGCCCAACGCTGTGTCGGCTCCACAAACCCCATCCACAGTGCCGGGATCTGGCACCGGCCCTAATGGCCAGCCCCCGCTTACAGAGCCATCGGTCGTGATCGTGAGAGGATCAAATTAATGCCGAGGCTGTTGATGAACACTCCGCGCGTATCGACCTTAGCCAGCCTGGCCTTGGGCCTGTCGCTGGTTTGTGGTTTGGCGACGCCCAGCCATGCACAATATATCAAGCGGTCGGCGGATGCACGGATCACGATTGCTGTTAAGCAGGCCAACACCGTGTTTCTGAACCGCCCGGCTAAGAAGGTCTTCGTCGCCGCGCCAGATATTGCGGATGTGGATGCATCAACACCGGGTCGGTTGATCATTTACGGCAAAAAATCTGGAACAACGACAGTCACTGTCTCTGACGCAAGCGGCGGGGAGCAATCCTTTCGCGTCACTGTTGAGCGCCCAATTCAGCAAATTTTGGCGGCCGCACAAGCGGCTGCCCCTTATGGTCAAATAGACATTGCTGATCGGCCCAATGGCCTTGTTGTGACGGGTCAAGTGGCCAGTCCGGCAGAGGCGGATGCCGTTCGCTCTGCAATTCGTGCATTTCTAGCAGACACAGATCGACTGGATTTCCGAGTTCGCTTGACAGGAAGCGTGCAGGTTAATCTGCGGATCCGCATTGCGGAAGTGTCCAAGCGCGTCAGCTCTGCCTTCGGGCTGAATTGGGGGGCTGCCGCCCTTTCTGGCAACATGCAAATCGGCCTGCTAACGGGGCGTGCGCCAATCTCCGATACAATATCGGGGACAAGTGTAACGCGCACCTTTAACCGCAGCGCCGCCGGCGACAGCTCTGTCGGTCTGAGCTATCGCAACAGCGCCGGAACAACAGACATTGCCACTGTTATTGATGCCCTGAAGGCTGAAGGCTTGGTGACGATCCTTGCCGAACCAAATCTCACAACGAGTTCTGGCAGCCGTGCAAATTTCCTCGCCGGTGGGGAATTCCCTGTCCCCATGTCGACAGGCAATGGAGACAATCCCCAAATCACCGTCGAATGGAAGCCTTATGGCGTCAAAGTCGACTTCACCCCGACTGTCCTCGATGACAATCGCATGACGATCAAAGTCAATTCAGAAGTCAGTGAGCTTTCAACAATTGGCGCGGTGAAGGTTAATAACATCAGCATCCCATCTGTCTCCGTTCGGCGGATTGACACAACGGTCGACCTTGCCAGCGGCCAGAGCTTTGCGATTGCCGGCCTGTTCAAGAAGAACTCTGCTGGGGCAATGAACAGCCTTCCTGGGCTGGGGGAACTCCCGATCATCGGCGCGCTGTTCCGCTCCAAAAGCTTTCAGCGTGACGAGACAGAATTGGTGATCATGGTGACGCCCTATATTGTGCGTCCGGTTGATCATGAAAAAGATGTGCGGCTGCCAACTGACGGGGTTGAACCCGCGAGCGAACTTGAACAGCTGCTCCTCGGCAAACTAACCAAAGAAGATGTCCGTAAGCTGCTGAAAAAGCCGACAAAGGCTAACACAACAAGCGCGCAACAGCCGGAGCCGAAAAAATGACACAGACGCGAAGCAAGCCTTTGCTGGTCTCGGCGCTGGTCCTGTGTGGCTCGGTGACAGCGACTATGGCAATGGCCCAAGCCGAAGTGGTGGTTCCGCCTCCCCCTTCCCCAGTCTCAACAAACACGGCAACAGCAGCAACCCCAGAGCCGGACTGTGCGCCAAAGCTCCCAAAGGAAATTACCCTCGGCAGTTACAACAGCGCCAATCTTGCAGCGATGATTGAAGACGTTGAGGATTTATGTTCAGGGCGGCCCTTGGCGCCCGCTGATGCAGATACAGTGCAACGGCGTCACGACGCCGCGACTGCTGCAGGCCCTGTTCCACCAGGGACAAATCAGACCCCGGGCGGAATGCGCTAGTGGTGGCAACCTCAATCATGACACGCGCGGCGGTCTTCTGCCGGGACGCGGAGGCGCTGGACACCATCCGTCAGGCTCTTGCTGCTTTCCCTGAAATTGAAAGCAGCTTTAGCTCGCAAGGCATTCGGGCCGCCATTAAGGATGTTGCCCGCATTGCCGATTGCAGATTGCTGATTGTTGATTTGGTTGATGAGGATGACCCTCTTCTGGCCTTTCGAGAATTATCTGAGCTGGTGTCGCCGGCAACAGCCATCATCGTTCTTGGGCGCAACAATGACATTCGCCTCTATCGAACGCTCAAGCAGGCGGGTGCTGCTGAATATTTTTTCACGCCCCTTGTGCGCGACCTTTTAACTCAGACAATTCGAGATGCGGGCTTTGGCAAAGCCAATACCACTAACCCGCGCGCGGCAAAGCTTCTCTTCTTTCTTGGTGTCAGGGGCGGCTGTGGTGTGACCACCTTGGCGCTAAGAACCGCCGCGCTCCTCTCTCGCTCGCCGCCGCGGCCTGTGTTTTTGATGGATCTTAACCTGCGTTATTCCGACATGGCGCTCCAGCTTGATCTCCCGCCCAATGGGGCTGTGTATGAAGCGCTGGATAATGCCGACAGCATTGATGAGCTGTTTCTCGAAAGAACTCTGACCCATGTCACGCCAACGCTTGATATGATGACAACCTTGGATCCCCTTGACCGGCCAGTCCGGCTTGAAGAGGAGGCTTTGCTGACCTTGTTCGGCAAACTTGGCCAGAGATACCGCTACATCATGGCTGAAGTTCCACCGATGGGCGTTATGTCGATGCGCAATGTCATCAGCATGCCCTGCACATTCGTACTTGTCAGCGATGGCCGAATGTCATCCGCACGCGACGTCGCGCGCTGGCGGGCCTGGTTTGGAGAGATGGGCGAAGGCCGGACCCTGTTGCATGTTCTCAATCAGTACAACGCGCCCAAATCTTTGCCATTGGACCAAATCACAGAGCTGGCCGGTGCAGAGCCTGATATAGTTATCCCCTATTCCCGCGACGCGGAGGCCAATTCTGTTTATGGTTTAAGGGATGACTCCTTGTTTAAGGAATTGGACGCGGGGCTTGCGCCTTTAATCTCGGTTCTTTCCGGCGGAGCGACAGGGCAAAAGCCCGGTCTGGCAAGCCGGGTAAAGACCTGGCTGAAACTCTAACATGGATTTGTCGCAGAAAACCGCGACCGGCGAGGATGTTCCCTTCGCGGATATTCGAGCCGAGCTTTTGTCCCGCATCGAGCCGTCAACTGTTGCGCACCTGCCCGAAGGCGATTTGGTCCGGCGGATTGAACGCCTTTTGTCGACGATTGCCAATGAGCAGCAACTGGCCCTGAACCGCCAAGATCAAGCGTTGATGACGCAGGCCGTTGTGGATGACATCACTGGACTTGGCCCCCTTGAGTTTCTGCTGCGTGATAACACGATCAATGATATCATGGTTAACGGCCCTGATGAGGTCTATATCGAACGCCTCGGCCTTTTGGAGCGGACGAATATCCGCTTCCGAGACAAGCAACATACCTTGTTTATTGCGCAACGTATTGCCTCGACAATTGGCCGCCGCATTGATGAATCCAATCCGATGCTCGATGCGCGCTTGGCAGACGGGAGCCGGGTTAACATCATCCTGCCGCCGCTTGCAGTAAACGGCCCCTATTTTTCGATCCGAAAATTTTACCGTGATGTTGCTGAACTGCCGGCGTTGGTCCGCAATGGCGCAATGACGCAAAACATGGCAAAACTTCTTAACATTGCAGCAAGATGCCGATTAAACATCATCATTTCAGGCGGCACGGGCGCGGGCAAGACGACCCTGCTAAATGCAATGTCGCAGTCTATTGGCGACGGTGAACGCGTGGTTACGATCGAAGATGTCGCCGAGCTTCAGTTGAAGAAGAACCACGTTCTTCCCCTTGAAACGCGGCAGGCAAATATCGAAGGGCGCGGCGAAATTGGCGCGCGCGACTTGGTCAAAAACGCGCTGCGTATGCGCCCCGACCGGATCATCATCGGTGAGGTGCGCGGCGCTGAGGCCTTCGATATGATGCAGGCCATGAACACTGGTCATAACGGCTCTATGACCACTATTCACGCCAACACGACAGAGGATGCCATTCGCCGTATCGAGAATATGGTTCAAATGGCGGAAACAGCGCTACCCGTGAGCGCAATTAGGTCACAAATTAACAGCGCTGTGGATATGATTGTTCAGGTGGAACGTATGCGTGATGGCATTCGCCGCATCACCAACATCGCCTATCTGAAGGGAATTGAGAATGGTGAGATAATCGTCGAAAGCCTCTCAAAATTTAAATATCTAGGAGAGAAGGACGGGAAGATTGTCTCTCAGTTCGTCTCCAGCACCAGCAGCCCTCCCTTTTTCGACCGGCTCTCGTTTTTTGGTGAAGGAGAGGCATTTTTAGAGGCCCTGCATGCCGATTCTGAGGGATTAGCCTCATGATTAGTGGCACCACGCTGACAGCGATTATCCTTGGCAGCTTGGGTCTTGCCATCATTCTGGCGACGGAACTGCTCTATCGCATCCATACTCGGCGGGTCAGCCGCAGACGCGACGCGACCTTTGCTGCGCATAAAGACATTTACAGAAAGACGTCGGTCATTGCGTCTTTTGAGAGCTTGGATCGATATTGGCAAATGGCTGGCGATATGTTGCTTGCGCCGCCAATGTGGCCACGCAGAACGTCTGAAAAGACTCTCATCTTAATAGGCCTTGTTGGCGGGCTGGCGACGGGCCTTACGTTTTATTTCATACTGAGCCTTCCCGGAATTGCGGCCATAATTGTGGCGCCGGTAGTCATGATAATCTTGCCACGAATATTAGATCGGGAGGCGCAGAACCGCGAAACCGACAAATTCGTCGAGGTGCTTCCAGATGCTGTTGATATGCTCGTCCGCATGCTGCGGGCCGGTCTTCCGCTCAGTTCGGCGGTGTCCCGCGTTGGGGAAGAAGCGTCATTCCCCGCATCAGCCGTCTTCACCGAAGTCGCCGAATGGTTGGACGTGGGCGTGCCTTTGGGCGACGCCTTTCTGTTGGTCAACAATCGCCTGAAGCAAAATGATTTTGAGTTTTTTGGCGTGTCGCTGTCCGTTCAGAATACGTCAGGCGGGAACCTCACCGACACTCTGGATAGTCTGTCCATGATTATCCGGGAACGCATCTTGTCTGGATTAAAGGCACGTTCTGTTTCGGCAGAAGCCCGGATGACTGCAAACATCATCACATCGCTGCCCGTTCTTCTGTTCGTTGGCATTCAGGTGATCGCCCCTGGTTATTTGTTGCCGCTTGTTGACGGTCGGAATGGCTATGGGCTGATTACCTATGCGCTCGCGAGCTTTGCGTTGGGGGTTTTTGTTATCCGCAACATGATCAACCGGCTCAACGTGGGTTAAGATTGCGATGTTGACACTCCAGACCCTGCAGCTTGCCCTAATCGTCCAACTGGCCCTTTTTGGCAGCTTACTGATCTATTTTGCGGCAACAGGACATCGGCGCGCCATCGTCACCAGGGTTGGCAAGATAAAGACCCCGACCCCCCTGCCCGTCTCTTCAAAGAAAATGGGCTGGAAATGGACTGATAAATTTGGGGATGTCATGCAGGCAGACATTCCCGCCGAACACTGCCACGTTCTGGACCAATTGATGGCTGAGCGGGGTATTCCGCCTCATATGACGAAGATTGTTTGTGGCCTGACACGCATCTTCATTGCTGTTGTGCTAACTGGGCTTGTTTTTGGCCTCTTGACCGCGACAATACGAACAGCAGTTTCAGGAAGCATCCTGCTTGCGGTTGCTGCACTGGTCGGTGTCTTGGGTGCCGTGATTGGGTTTCGCCGATTAGCCGCATCCTTGTCTCATAGCCGCCGCACGGCTGTTACTCGGAAAATTCCTTACGCGCTGGAACTTATTCTTATCTTCTTAGATGCAGGTCTCGGCTTGACGACTGCGTTTGAGCGCGTTGCCGATGCACTTGAGGAGCGTCAGCCAGAATTGAACAAAGAGTTAAAACTCACTTTGGCGGATTTGCGGGTCCTCGGCAGCCAAGACCTCGCTTTTAAGAATATGGCAGAGAGGATCGATACGCCAAGCATGCACTCGATTGTCAATATTCTGCGACAATCAATTCAGTATGGATCCCCCATTTCCGAAGCGATGCAAAATGCCATTACATTGATGCGGAGAACCGAAATTTTGTTGATGGAAGAACAGGCAAATAAGCTCCCCTCAAAAATCACCCTCATGACCTTGCTTCTCATCTTCCCCGCATTTGTTGTCATTCTCGCTGGTCCGGCGATGATCGGCCTGACGTCCGCACTCACCAATTTTTAATGGTGGTCCGCGCCAAATGAAAAACTCGAGCCCAAGCTTCTTAGGACTGTTACGCAACACCAATGGCGCCATCGCCATACAAGTCGCCATCGCCCTACCCGTGTTGGTTGGTTTCACCGCACTTGGTATCGAAATGACGACCTTGTTTGTTCAACAAAAGCGGATGCAATCAGCCGCAGACGCTGCCGTTATCGCGGCTGGATCCACTGGGTTAACGGCGGCGCAAAGCCTTGCTGCTGCGCGCGCCGTCGCGGGCGCAAATGGCTTTGAAAATGGCACCGATGGGACAGTCGTGACACTCAACACGCCGCCGGCAAACGGAACGAACATCTCAACTCAGTCTGCGCGCGAAGTCATCATTTCTAAGCCCTACCCGCTTTATCTGGCAAAGCTATTTGCAGACAGTCCAATCACCATTCGGACACGTGCTGTTGCTATTCCCGGACGGCAAAGCACCGGGTGCGTGCTCGCACTTTCACCAACTTTGAGTGGCGCGATTAGAATCAACAACAACGCATCGGTTGCAAATCTCAATTGCGAAATCGTTGCCAATTCGACAAGCGCCAGCGCCCTTGTCATGCTGAATAATACCAACATAACTGGCCCAGTTTATCTCGCTGGTGGCACAAGCTTATCAGCATCCGCACAGATTACCGGCAGACCGTTGGTGACCTTTGGCAGTGCTTTGGCGGACCCTTATGGCAGTGTTACGTTACCGGCTGCCCCGACAACATGCTCCACCCAAACAAATAATAGAGGCGAGTTGGTAAGCCCGACAGCCGCGCTCAATCCCGGGCGGTTTTGCAATGGACTTGTTATTCCGGTCAATCGAACCGTAACCCTCAACCCCGGGGTATATTTTGTCGACGGCTTGTTTGAATTCAAAAATAATTCGGGTTTGACCGGGACGTCTGGTGTCACGATAATTCTGAATTCAGCGCCAAGTTTCACGGTTGGGAATGGTGTGGTCCTAACATTGACGGCGCCAACCACCGGCACAACTGCCGGGCTTGCATTCGTCGCTCGGCGGACGTTGAGTGGCACAGTCGCCGTTCAAAACGGTGCGGCGCTCATTATTGAAGGCGCAATATATCTGCCCAGTATGGATATTGAGTTCAGCGGAAACTCTCGAACATCGGGAGCCCAATGTACGCAGCTCATCGCAAGAACCATCACGGTTACCACATCGCTCAATTTTCAGGCGAACTGCCTTGCCAGCAACATCAAAGCCGTCGGCCGTTCCCAACCGATTTTGGCAGAATAGTGTTGCCGACGTCATTGATGATTTGACGATGCTCAATCCAACCGGTTGGCCAGTGTCTCTTAAGCGCGCTTAATCTTACCCGTCGTCATCAACATTCAAACCAATAATCGCGTGTGCTCCACTCGGAACAGCTGTCTGCCCGGCTTGAGGGGGCAAGAAAAGGTCCAGATCTCGCTTTGCCTTCGCGCCGGTAACGCGGGCCTTATCAGGCACCACAGCGCTATAAGAAACGCTCTCTCATCACACTAAAAAAGGCGGCCGGTTTCCCGACCGCCTCTTCTAGGGCAATGCGTGGAGGGTAATTCCGCGAGGGAAGATTACCGCACCAACCGCAGTCGAACCATGGCCCGATTGTCAGAGCCGGCCATTTCAGAAACGCCATGATTGACATCAAAGGCAACTTCCACGGGGTTCTGAGAGCCGAACTGATGGGCATAGCCGATGCCGATCAAGTTGCGACGCAAGCCGGATACAGACTCGAACTTATAGTCAAGATAGGCGGCTCCGCGGGCGCTGAGGCGAGAGTTGAGCTTTGCACCCAATTGATAGCCGCAATCCATGGAAGAAGCGTCGACGGAGCTATCTTCACACAGCAGGCCAGGGCTGAGCATAAGCTTCGTTACCCGCCCATCGCTCGCCTGTGTATCGGAGAGCACGAATTGACCCGTGACGGGGATGCTAAGACGCGTGGTGTCTACGCTTCCCACAGCAAAGGCGATGCCAGAACGCTTTTCACCCAGATAGGCAGCAGCCAGCGTTGCACGACCCAGACGCTCCACTGCGCGTGACAGGATCGCATCGGTCGTGAGAGTCACGCCGTTGATCACCACATCGCCACTCAGCATTGCGCCATAGACATGGCGATTGCCGGACATCTTACCTTCTAGGTCGAGGCCGTCATCACGCAGTTCAAAATCATACCAAGACTTACCAATGCCCCAGAATGCACCGCCCCGCAGTTTTTCTGCCAGCCGCGCGCGGCCATAGACGTTCATCTGAAGCGAGGTGTCAGAGATCTTGCTGTCACCAAAGCTCGCCAGCTTGTCATTCGACGTGCTGGACATGATCCCCAAACCAAGGACGATGTTCGAACCAAACTTACTTTCAACGCGGACGGACCCCAAGGCGCGCGTGTTCCAGTCTCCAGCGAAGCTTGAGACTGCAAGTCCGGCATTCACCAAGACGCGATATGGACGTCCACATTGGGCTACATTCTTGGCGTAAGAGACATTGGCCTGCTGGTTGGTCTCATTCGCATTGACGGCGCCAGAAAGTGCCTTCTTCTGCTGGCTATTGCCGCAATTGCCATCATTGTCGTCAGCGGACTGCATCAGCCCTTCGTTGAAGCTGAGCATGTCGCCAAGGCTGTGCATGGCGTAGTTGCGGAGACCACCGCGCAGACGGCCGCTAATTTCAGCAATCTTGCGCGAGATTTCATCAACATTGGCGATGGTTATTGTCAGTGTCTGAATGCTGGCATTACCTGCCGCATCGACAGCGCGGATGCGCACAATATGCGTATTGTTACGATCCGCATCGGTTGGATTTTCGAAATCCTGTGCCGCGCGGAACGAAATCGCCCCTGTGGCCGGATCAATGGACAGGCCAGCCGCGTCATCACCCGAGACAATCGACCAAGTGACCCGTTCACTGGCGACGAAGGTGGTCACCGCCGTCTGACCTTCATTAATTGTGATGGCCGATGCAGCAGCACCTGCCCCACCACTTGGGCCGGTGATGACTGGAGCTGTATCATCCAGATCAACGACTGTGACGGTTATGGTCTGCGATGATATATTTCCAGCACTGTCAGTCGCCGTGATGACAAGGACGTAGCTATTGTTGGCGTCCGCGTCAGTCGGGCGTTCATAGTCTGGAGCAGCCAAAAAGGTGATCGTGCCATCGGCTGCGACCTGGAACTTAGCGGCATCTGGGCCACCGGTAATTGTCCAGCTTACGGCTTCGTTCGCGGTCACGCGTGTGACGGCTGTCTGATTTTCGTTGACTGAGATACCGGATGCCGCAGCACCTGCGCCCCCACTCGGACCAGTAATGACCGGCGGGGAATCATCCAGATTTGCAACGTTCACTGTCACCGTTTGGGTGGAAACGTTTCCGAATTGGTCCGTTGCCGTCACCGTCAGAATATAGGTGTTGTTTGTGCCACCATCTGTCGGGTTTTCATAATCCGGCGCGGCGATGAATGTAATCGTCCCATCAGGTGCGATCTGGAACTTCCCACCATCATTGCCGCTTACAATCGACCAAGTAACGCCTTCACTTGCCGTTAGCTTTGTGACGGCTGTTTGGCCTTCGTTGACGGTAATGGCAGCTGCCGGATCACCGGGAGCACCGCTTGGACCCGAAATGACGGGCGCCGTATCATCAAGGTTCAGCACCGTGACTGTGACAGTCTGCGTTGCGACATTGTTGCTGGCATTTGTTGCCGTAACGGTCAGGATATAGGTGTTATTGGTGCCACCGTCGGTTGGAACTTCAAAGTCCGGCGCTGCCAAGAACGTGATTGTCCCATCAGGTGCGATCTGGAACTTGCTCTGATCTGTTCCTCCCGTGATCGCCCAAGTGACTGGTTCGCTCGCCGACAATTGTGTCGCGCCCGTTTGGTTCTCATTGACAGAAACCGCAGACGCCGCAGCGCCCGCGCCCCCCGTCGGGCCAGTAATCAGGGGCGCCGCATCAACAATGTCTAGAACGGTGACAGTCACTGTCTGCGTTGCAACATTACCGCTGGCATCCGTTGCCGTGACGATCAGGACATAGGTGTTGTTGGTATCGCTGTCCGTTGGAACTTCAAAGTCCGGAGCGGCCCGGAATGTGATTGTGCCGTCAGCTGCGATCTGAAACTTGCTCTGGTCTGTTCCACCCGTGATCGCCCATGTCACCGGCTCATTGGCCGTAAGCTGCGTCGCGCCGGTTTGGTTCTCATTGACAGAAACTGCAGACGCCGCGGCACCAGCGCCACCGGTCGGCCCGGTAATGACCGGTGCTGTGTCATCGAGGTTCAAGACCGTGACAGTCACTGTCTGCGTCGCGACATTGCCGCTGGCGTCCGTTGCCGTGACGGTCAGGATATAGGTGTTGTCAGTGCCGCCGTCGGTTGGAACTTCAAAGTCCGGAGCGGCCTGGAATGTGATTGTGCCGTCAGCTGCGATCTGGAACTTGCTCTGATCTGCACCACCCGTAATCGCCCAAGTCACCGGCTCATTAGCCGAGAGCTGTGTCGCGCCGGTTTGGTTCTCATTGACAGAAACAGCAGACGCCGCAGCACCAGCGCCACCGCTCGGGCCTGTGATGACCGGAGCCGTGTTGTCGACTGGAAACTCGATATTGAGCGCGGCGAAGATCGCTTGCTCATTCAAGTTTGCGCTGCCGTCGGTCTGATCAGCGGCGACAAGGCCGGCGAAGTTGCTTGGGGCAACCTTGGATGGCAAAACGAGGATATATATCTTGTTGAGCGTTCCGTTTGAGCGGACGTAGCGGTCATCAGCATCGGCAATCGTGGTCGGCGCTGTGACACCAAAATAGGAGACGGGAATGGCATTGCCACCGTCATTCAACT
This sequence comes from Pseudomonadota bacterium, assembly GCA_041174825.1. Lineage (GTDB taxonomy): Bacteria > Pseudomonadota > Alphaproteobacteria > Sphingomonadales > Sphingomonadaceae > Aquisediminimonas. Next base: position 29,677 of record JBEDGC010000020.1, read on the forward strand.
GCCAGTTCAGCGCACCGGCGAAACTATACGTGGTGGTGTCAGAGAAATGAATGGTGATGTTAACGTTCAAGTCATTTCCCTGCGTTCCACCCCACCCAGAGCCGGTTTGCGACATGACGATTTTAGTAATGCCCAGCTGTGAGAATGACTTCACATTGTCATTCTGGTTGGCATTCACGCCTGAATATTCAGCAATCGCACCCGTGGTAAAGGTCGCAGACACAGCCGCCATTGCGGCCGACGCACTCAGGCCAAAAAAGGCCGTCGCAGTTATCGCGACAATAAGCTTGAGCCGCGTAAGACCCGCAACAACGCGCGCCCGGAAACCTGAAACAACTGACATTCTAATCCCCCCAACAAACCGCCTTGAATGACCAAGCGATCCAAATTTGATGCTTGCTCATATGTTCAAACGACAGACAGCCCGGGAACGAATCCGGGCTATATAGTTGAGCGCTTTCTGTCACCGCATGACGCTTGTCAATGATTTATAAACTATAATTGTCAGTTATAATGACAGGCTAATTGATGTCCGCCGCCGATGGAGCGCACTCAAAGGTTGGCCGAAACAAAATGATAAATCACGCTAAACCAATACGTTTGATGATCTTTGTGGCCCGCTAAGCGCGCACTCGTCTAATGTAAGGCAGATCTACTTTTCTAGCGCTGCCTAATTTAAGATTTATTTTCTAGCTGCATTTCGTGATGAGGGTGTCGCGCAACATGACGTCGCGCCTGAAACATGAGCAAGATGGGCATGGACGCTTTAAACAGTGCCGAAGTCGCTCCGTCCCCCGTCAGTGCGTAGCCGATAGAACTTCAATTTTGTCCAAAGGCATGGGGCGGCCAATGAGATAGCCCTGCAAGAGTGGCACGCCGATATCCCGCAGCACATTCATAACAGCTTGGCTTTCCACGCCCTCCGCTACAACTTCCGCGCCAAGCGATTTACTGAGATGCACCACCGCCTCTACGGCTGATCTCACCCGCGCGTTTATTGTAATTTCGCTGATGAGATTCTGGTCAATCTTCAACCGATCAAACCTGAACTGCTTGATTTGGCTAAGCCGCAAATAGCCAATGCCGAAATCATCCAGGGCAAATGTGTAACCAGCGTCACGTAACCGATCGACAATGGCTGCAAGATCTTGAGCGTCGGGCAACCATACCGCTTCTGATATCTCCAGCTCATACGTGCAATCTTTTGAAAAACGATGTTGAATGCAATCGAGCAAACATTCCTCAAAAAGCGGCGATCTGAGCTGGCTCAGCGAGACATTGATGCAAATTCTCAGCCCCGACAAACTTTTGGAGTCATCGGCAATTTTCTGCAGGATCAGACGCCCCAGATCTACCGACTGATTGCTTTCATCCGCAATGCGGAGAAATTCACTCGGCATGATATCAAGGCCAATCGGGTTTTCCCAACGCGCTAAGGCCTCTACGCCAACCCATTCGCCGGTTTGGTGAATGATCTTTTGATAGAAAACACTAATGTCGCCTTTGGAAATTGCCGAAGCCAGCTTATCCTTCATCAATCGATCGCGGCGCATCACGAGGTCTATATTCTCATCGAAGAAGGTAACCCCGCCTCCCCCAGCTGATTTGGTGACATAGAGCGCTGCATCGGCCTGCCGCATCAATGTTTCGATATCGACATTGGCATCATTGGTTGTGACCGTACCAATCGAACAGCTTATCCGGACAGTGCCGTTCTGCAATTCGATAGATTTGGACAGTTCCCGAATAATGCGATCTGCCAAGGTGGCGGCCTGCGCTGGAAACTCGATGGTTTGAAACACCAAGAACTCATCGCCGCCCAAACGCGAAATGGTATCCGTTTCGCGGCACAGCATCCTTAACCGATCGGCCGTGACGCGCAATAATTCGTCACCAACGGCATGGCCATAAGTGTCGTTGACGTTCTTAAACATATCTAAATCAAGGGCATGGACGGCGATCCATTTTGTGTCGCGCTTAAGCGCGGCCGTCATTTGCTTTAGTCGGTCAAAGGCCAGCGCCCGATTTGGCAAGCCGGTCAGCGAGTCATGAAATGCTAGGAAGGTTATCTTTTCGCGATTGGCGATGTGTTTTCGATTAAGCGTCCATCCCCATCGGAGGAACCATCCAGAGAGGAGGATGAGGAGAGCTAAGCCCGCGGCGATAGGAAGTGTCGATCGAACCAATAGCGATTGATGACTTACCCCGGCATCCCAAGAGAGAGAAAAGACCGCACGAGATGCGAAGTCTTTGACTTCAACACATGAGCGACCGGGCGCAGGAGAGGCACAATTTTCCCCAATGACTAACGCATCAAGCTCTCCCATATTTCGGAGATTTTGAAGGTAGTCGTTGTCAATTTTCTTGAGCGCTACGACCACTGCGTGCCGCCCCGATGCCGGTGGCCGCGATTTCTGTTCGCCGTTGATCAAAATGGCGGTGGCCAGATATGGCACCCCGTTCACGCGGATATAATCCTGCTGATAAACGGCAGGCATAAGCGATGATGGCAGAGTCTTTGCGTCGGCGGTGCTGGGTAGTGCCGCCTCTTTCAGTCGAAGATTATTGACCAAGGGTTGAGCAAAACGGGCAACTCCACTTAAAGCAGCGGGCGCTACCGGCTGCCCCTCTTGTGCTGCGAAGAGGAGTGCATCTGTCGGGCTGAAACTAAAACTATAGCTGAATTTCTGAATATCGAACAGATAACTACCGATGTTAACCGCTGCCCAATTGGGATCATATTTCTGCTCAAGATTGACCACCGCTTCGTCCCAGGCAAGCGCTGTCCAAAGGAATTCTGTCGTTAGCCTTGATTGGTTTTCGAGTTCGAGAGTGATGAATTTCTGCTCATTTCGGGCAATCTGGCGATTAAAATAATCGATGCCATCCCACACGAAATAACCAATAAATAAGCACACTATAGAGAAGATTGTGAGGGCGTAGATGCCAAACAACTTCTCATATGGAAAATGCGCCTGATCCTCGACGTCTCGTTGGGTTGCCGCTTTAGTCACGGACGCAACTCTCCCGCCCTAGGCAAAAAGCCTCCAGCGGAATTGCAACCAATCTGAAAAGCGGTCCGCAAGCCAATCAAGGATACCCCACACGTCTGCCGAACCCTTAAAATCACCCTGCCCGATGGCAAGTGAATTCTAAGATTATTGATTGATGTAATAGCCAGAAAACGCATGATGATACCACTTAAGTATAATTTCCTACCTTACAAGGCAATAATTTCTAGCTGTATTTATTCTTCTTAAGGTGCAGCGAGAGGGATATGAAACTCGACCTTTCTGGGATTAAAATCATCCAAGATGCGCAAATTGCGCTTCCGCCTTTGATGTGGCCATCACGCGATTATTCAGGCATTTGGCTTGACGGCCATGTCAACCATGGTGAAGCATAGCCGTGACACGCATGGGGTCACCCCGCAGACAGGATGAGGATGAAAGAATGCCACAGGGCATCCCGCCAAAAATGCTCGACGGCATTCGGATCATCGATCTAACAACGGTGATTTTCGGCCCCTATGCGACGCAAATGCTGGCCGATTTGGGCGCAGACGTCATCAAGATTGAAAGCGCACAGGGCGATACCCCACGTTATATGGGGCAGTTCAAAACGACGCCCTTCATGGGCGGCACCCATTTAACGGTGAACCGGGGCAAGAAATCTGTCGTCCTGAACCTTAAAACACCCGAAGACGCGGCAGTCTTGCGGGAGCTTCTCACAACCGCAGATATCTTCGTCCACAATGTCCGGGCCAAGGCGATCACCAAATTAGGTTTTGGCTATGACGCCGTCAAAGCCATTAATCCTGATATTATCTACGCGCATTTCACCGGCTTTAGTCAGGATGGCCCGTGGAAGGATTTGCCGGCCTATGACGATGTCATTCAAGCGGCGACGGGAACCACCTCCCTCCTCTCCAAGGTCGATGGCAATCCCAAACCACGCTATTTGCCATCGCTCATCGCCGACAAGGTTTCGGGAACCTATGGCGCGCAAGCCATGCTCGCCGCGCTTGTTCACAAGCTGAGGACCGGCGAAGGTCAGCATGTCGAAGTGCCGATGCTCGATTGTTTCGCCAGCTTCATGCTGACCGAACATTTGCAAGATTCGGTGTTTGAACCCCCACTCGGACCGCCGGGCTATCCGCGTCAGCTTGATCCCGAGCGGCAACCATTTCCAACAGCCGACGGCCATATCGTGATTGTGCCCTATACCGACGCCAAGATTGTTGAGCTTTTCAACTTACTCGGAAATCCTGAATTTCTGGAACAGCCGCCTTTTGACACAGCAAAGGGGCGCTTCCAGAATATGAGCCCAATTTATGCGCGCATCGGGGAGTTAACGCCGAGCAAAAGCAGCGCAGACTGGCTTGACCTCCTTGCCCAGCATGATTTTCCAGCCATGCCTATCGCCGATTTGAACGAGGTGTTTGAAAATCCGCACCTTAAGGCAACCGGCTTTTTCCAACTGGCAGAACACCCAACAGAGGGCATGATCCGACAGATGCGGCCACCCGTGCGCTATTCAGCTGATCCGGATCGGCCCATTGGCTTTGCCCCCACATTGGGCCAGCATAATGATGAGATTAAGACCAAAGGAGACGGTGAATGCTGACCAAGGCCGATGACTATCCCATTCACCAAACGCCAGAGCCGATTGCCTATTCCGGCACGGACCGGAATTTTTATGACCGCTATTTCTTCAATGGCTATCAGCAAGATGGCAGTGATTTCTTCGCCATAGCCTTTGGCGTTTATCCCCACCTCAACGTCGCTGATGCGCATTTCTCGTGCATTCGGGGCGACACGCAGCACTGCGTCCACGCCTCGCGCCTGTTGGGGATGGAGCGGATGGATTTGGCCGTTGGCCCGATCCGCATTGAGATAGTTGAGCCGCTTAAGTCCTTGCGCGTCATTGTTGATCAACAGGATGGAATATCCGCCGATCTGACCTTTGTTGGACGCGCCTTTCCACTGGAAGAGCCGCGCTTCACCCGCCGCATTGGGCCGCGCACCTTCATGGACTATACTCGGCTCACGCAAAATGGGCATTGGCAGGGCTGGATTGAGGTGGATGGTGTCCGCCGAGATGTCTCGGGCGCGCAGGGTACGCGTGACCGCAGCTGGGGTATCCGCCCGATTGGCGCAAGCGACCCGCAACCCACGGTGCCGCAGATGGTGCCGCAATTTTATTGGCTGTGGAGCCCCGTCAATTTTAAAGATGGCAGCCTCTTTTTCCATGTGAATGACGATCAGCACGGCCGCCCTTGGAACACCCGCGCCGTGTGGTGCCCGGATGGCGCCCATGCGCAAGACATGCTGGAAAGCGATGACTGCCACATGGGCGTATCGCTCAAGCCCGGCTGGCGACATGCCAGCGACGCCATTTTGACGGCACAGCTCCCCGATGGCCGGGCACTGGAGGCGCGCTTTACCACCGGCACCGCCTTCCTGATGCGGGGCATTGGCTATGGCCATCCAGAATGGACCCATGGCGGCTGGAAAGGCCCCTTGGTCGTCGAGCGGGAGGATATTGTTCTCACCGCGCTTCAGACGGGTCGGGCCGACCATCTTCATATTCAGGCCATATCCCAAGTCGCCCTGACGATAGATGGGCAAGTGCAGCATGGCACCGGCATATTGGAGCAACTGATGCTCGGCGCCTATGCGCCGCTTGGCCTCACGAGCTTGTTCAATGACTGACCCGGTTCTGACGCTGGCGGAGCTAACGCCCGAGTGGGTGACGGCGTGCTTGCAGCGGCATGGCCATAATGTGGTCGTGCAAGGCGTGACATCGCGCCCCATTGGCACGGGGCAAGTCGGGGCGACGTATCGGCTGTCATTAGATTATGCGGGCGATGCGGATGGCGCGCCGCCGACACTGGTTGCCAAATTGCCTTCCAATGACCCGCTCAGCCGTGCGACCGGCAAAACCCATATGACCTATATTCGCGAAAGCCGATTTTATCAGCTCTTCGCCGGAAAACGGCCAATGGCGGTGCCAGACCACCTCTACATCGCCTTTGATGAAGAGAGCCATGATTTCACTCTGCTGATGCACGATCTGCCACATCATGTTCAGGGCAATCAATTGGCGGTTCCTAGCCTCTATGAAGCGGAATTGGCGATGGATGCTGCCGCCTCGATCCACGCCGGCTGGTGGGGCGACGAGATGCTCGATCAACTCGATTGGCTGAGCGGCACAAAGGCCGTGCCGCCGCCCCTAGATGGTGAAGCGCTTTTTGCCATGTTCTGGCCCGCCTTTCGGGATCGCTATGGCGCCCGTGTTTCTCCAGAGATGCGGACGGTTGGGGATGCCTATCTCGGCAACATCCATAAATGGACCGAAGCACGTCAAGGGCCGCGCTGCCTCACCCATAATGATTATCGCCCGGATAATATGCTCTACGGCCCCTCAGGCGACGCCAAGCCCCTCGTGATTGTCGATTGGCAGACTGTCGGCGTTGGACAGGGTGCAGGTGACATTGCCTATTATCTGGGAACCGCGCTTGACCCTGATATGCGCCGCGAGACCGAAGCGCCGCTTCTTGCCCGCTATCAGGCGGCCCTCGGCCAACATGGCGTCGCTGCCAATGACCTTGCCGGGCAATGGGATGCCTATCGGCTGGCGGCCTTTGGCGGCATGATGATGGGCGTCACCGCCTCTATGGTCGTGCAGCAGACCGACCGGGGCGACGCCATGTTCCTCACCATGGCCGAACGCTCCGCCCATATGGTGCTCGACCATCGGGAGATTGCGCTCGCCTTTTAGGTGAGATGTCCGGCGCTGTCCCGCTCTTGCCTATTCCATTTCAAGGATGACAGCATCGACAGCCAGACTGTCCCCGGCAACCGCGTTTACTGACTTCACCACGCCCGATTTTTCCGCGCGCAAGATGTTTTCCATCTTCATCGCTTCCACAATCGCGAGCGGCTGACCGGCCTCAACCTTTTCTCCGACACCGACATGGATCGCCGTCACAAGGCCCGGCATCGGGCAGAGCAAGAAGCGCGACATATCCGGCGGTGTTTTCTCAATCATGTGCGCGGCAAGCGGCGCGATTTGAGCTGGCAGACATAGGGCTTGATGCGATGCGCCGCGCGTTGTCAGGCGGAAGCCTGTCCGCGTTTTGGCGACTTTGACAGCCAGTTCCTGGCCCTCAATTTCCGCGATGATCAGCTTATCGCCCGGCGTAAACTCAAGTGCGATGTCGAGCGGTTCACCATCGACCAAAAGCGCTTCCTCGCTCACCTCGACCAAATGACTTGCTGACCCAATGGTCACTTGCCAGTCAGACGGCGGATCAAGCGGATCACCCAATTGGCCGCTAATCTGCCGGGCACGATCGGCATTGGCGCAGGCCATGAAGCCTGCAATACCGGCCAGCGTGCGGAGCAATTCAGCCGATGCAGGTGTCCCTGCAAAGCCATCGGGATATTCTTCCGCAATAAAGCCCGTGGTCAATTCACCCGACCGGAAGCGGGGATGCTGCATAATCGCGGAGAGAAAGTCGATATTGTGCCCAAGGCCTTCCAGCTCAAACAGGTCGAGTGCCGCCACCTGCTTATCGGCCGCCGCATCGCGGGTTTCGCCCCAAGTGATGAGCTTTGCGATCATGGGATCATAGAACATGGAGACTTCGCCGCCATCCATCACGCCATCATCAACGCGCACGCCATTGACGCCGCGAATGGCATCCCCCGTCCAACCGGGAACAGGCGGACTATAGAGCACAATCCGCCCGGTTGAGGGCAGAAAGCCGCGATATGGGTCTTCGGCATAGACGCGATTTTCAATCGCCCAACCGTCAATCTTAATGTCATCCTGCGTCATGCTCAGCTTTTCGCCAGCTGCAACGCGGATCATGTGCTCCACCAGATCAACGCCCGTAATCGCTTCGGTCACAGGATGTTCGACCTGAAGACGCGTGTTCATTTCTAGGAAGTAAAAGCTCTGGCCCGTCGGGTCTGCGCCCGAGACGATGAGTTCAACCGTGCCCGCGCTATAATAGCCAACAGCTCTCGACAAAGCGACGCACTGCTCGCCCATGGCCTTGCGCATTTCCGGCGTGACAAAGGGGGACGGCGCTTCTTCAACCACCTTTTGGTGGCGTCGCTGGATCGAGCATTCACGCTCATTCAGATAAAGAATGTTTCCGTGCTGATCGCCCAAGATCTGAATTTCAATATGGCGCGGATTAAGGATGAACTTTTCAATGAAGACGCGGTCATCGCCAAAGCTGTTAAGGCCTTCCCGCTTCACGGCTTCGAAGCCCTCGCGGACATCCTTCTCGTCATAGGCAAGGCGCATACCCTTGCCCCCGCCCCCGGCAGAGGCCTTCATCATCACCGGATAGCCAATCTCGTTCGAGATGCGCACGGCATGTTCTGTATCGTCAATTTCACCCACAAAGCCAGGCACGACATTGACGCCCGCGGCCTTTGCGATCTTCTTGGATTCAATCTTGTCGCCCATTGCGGCAATGGCATTTACCGGCGGGCCAATGAAGGCGATGTTTTCAGCGGCCAACGCCTCGGCAAAGCTCGTGCGTTCTGACAGGAAGCCATAGCCGGGGTGCACTGCTTCTGCGCCTGTCGCTTTGCAGGCCGCGATGATCTTATCGGCAATCAGATAGGATTGGGCAGCGGGTGACGGGCCAATATGCACGGCCTCATCCGCCATCTGCACAAAGGGCGCGCGGGCATCTGCATCCGAATAAACGGCAACGGTGGCAATGCCCATGCGCTTGGCCGTGCGGATGACGCGGCAGGCAATTTCGCCCCGGTTTGCAATGAGGATTTTCTTAAACATCAGACAAACGCCTTTTTCAGGTCGGAATTAGAGGGTGAAAACTTTGATAAAAACGAACCGTCACCCTGAACTTGTTTCAGGGTCCATAGCTCAATAGGCTCCGCATCATGAGAGACGAGCGCCAACCCTGCGTCTACATCCTTGCAAGCCAGCCGCGTGGAACCATGTACATCGGTGTCACGTCCAATCTGATCGGACGGCTCTGGACGCATCGTGCCGCCGTCAAGCCGGGCTTTACGGAGAGATATGGCGTCGATCGCCTCGTCTATTTCGAGCGATTTGACGAAATGCTGCCTGCCATCGCCCGCGAAAAGCAATTGAAGCGCTGGCACCGGCAATGGAAGATCAACTTGATTGAAAGCCTCAACCCCGATTGGCATGATCTTGCGATAGGCCTCGGCCTTCCGCCCGCACGTTCTGCGTAACGGCGCGCTGGACCCTGAAACAAGTTCAGGGTGACGGTCAATATCCAGCACTCCGGTCATCAGGCTTCGTCTGCCGGTGGCATGTTATGGCCGAGCAGACGCAGCACATCGGCGGCGCATTCGACCACATTTGAACCCGGGCCATAAATGCCCTGCACGCCCGCAGCCTTTAGAAACTCATAATCCTGCGCCGGAATGACACCGCCTGCGATCACCTTAATGTCGCTGCGGCCTTCCTTGCGAAGGAGGCCAATAAGCTCTGGGATCAGCGTCTTATGCCCGGCGGCAAGCGACGATGCGCCCACCACATCCACATCAGCCTGCAACGCCAGCACAACGGTTTCCTCCGGCGTCTGGAATAACGGACCGGACACAATGTCAAAGCCGATATCGGCAAAGGCAGAGGCAATGACATTGGCCCCGCGATCATGCCCATCCTGCCCCATTTTGGCGACGAGCATCTTCGGCTTACGGCCAAGGCGGCGCTCAACCGCGGCGACCCCATCGACCACCTGTGCCCAGCGCTTATCAAATTCATAGGCGCTGCCATAAATGCCCTTCACAGGCGTTGGCGTGGTGCCATAGCGCCCGAACACGGCTTCCATAGCGGCCGAAATCTCACCCAAGGTCGCCCGTGCCCGTGCCGCATCCACCGCAAGCTCCAGCAAATTGGCTTGGGTTCCGGCCCCCGCCGTCAGCGCCGAAAGGGCGGACTGACAGGCTGCTTCATTGCGGCGCGCCTTGACCTGCTTAATACGAGCGATCTGCGCCTCTCGCACAGCGGCGTTATCGACTTCCAGAATGTCGATCGCGTCTTCATTGGCAAGGCGGTATTTATTGACGCCGACGATGACATCTTCACCCCGGTCAACACGCGCCTGGCGTGCCGCCGCGGCTTCTTCGATCATTGCCTTGGGCCAGCCAGCCGCCACAGCCTTCGCCATGCCCCCTTCGGACTCCACGCGTTCAATAATTTCCCACGCCTTGTCGACCAATTCCTTGGTCAGCGCTTCGATATAATAGCTGCCGCCCAAGGGATCGACGACATTGCACATCCCCGTTTCTTCCTGAAGGATGATCTGGGTATTGCGGGCGATGCGTGCGGAGAAATCCGTTGGCAAAGCAATGGCTTCATCCAAGGCATTGGTATGAAGTGACTGGGTGCCGCCCAACATGGCCGCCATCGCTTCCACGGTTGTACGGACAACATTATTATAAGGGTCTTGCTCGGTCAGCGAGACGCCGGATGTCTGGCAATGGGTGCGCAACATCTTGGATCGTTCATCCTGTGCGCCCAATTTGGTCATGACCCGGTGCCACAAAACACGCGCCGCCCGCAATTTGGCCACTTCCATGAAGAAGTTCATGCCAATTGCGAAGAAGAAGCTCAAACGCCCGGCAAATTTGTCGATATCCAGACCCGACGCGACCCCATATTTCACATAGTCCATGCCATCGGCAATGGTGAAGGCCAGTTCCTGAACCTGCGTCGCCCCGGCTTCTTGCATGTGATAGCCTGAAATCGAAATACTATTGAATTTAGGCATCTTACGGCTGGTATATGAGAAGATATCTGAAATAATACGCATCGAGGGTTCGGGCGGATAAATATAGGTATTCCGCACCATAAACTCTTTGAGGATGTCGTTCTGGATCGTGCCATCCAATTGCTCGACCGGCACGCCCTGTTCTTCCCCGGCGACGATGAAGAAGGCGAGAATGGGGATGACGGCCCCGTTCATCGTCATCGACACCGACATTTGATCCAGCGGAATGCCGTCGAACAGGATTTTCATATCCTCAACGGAATCAATCGCGACGCCCGCTTTGCCAACATCCCCCACAACGCGCGGGTGATCAGAGTCATAGCCCCGGTGCGTGGCCAGATCGAACGCGACAGACAGGCCCTTTTGCCCAGCCGCCAAATTGCGACGGTAAAAGGCATTGGACTCTTCCGCCGTGGAAAAGCCCGCATATTGGCGGATTGTCCAAGGCCGGCCGGTATACATGGAGGCCCGAACACCGCGCGTGAATGGCGCAAATCCAGGCAGGCCAGGGTCAACGGCTACGTCATCCGCCGTGTAGAGCGGCTTGACGTCAATGCCTTCTGGCGTGTGCCAAGTCAGGTCTTTGCCCTTGACCTCTTTTGCAGCCGCGGCCTGCCAATCTTCGATTTTCGCCATGATTAATGCCTTTTGACCTTAACGGCCTTTAAATTCGGGTTTACGCTTCTGAAGGAAGGCCATGCCGCCTTCGACCGCATCTTGAGAGCTTCCCGCAAGTTTTTGGCCTTCGGCCTCAGCATTGAGCGCAAAGGAATAATTCTGCTCCAGCGCAGTCAGGATGTTCTGCCGCATAATGCCATAAGCGAGCGTCGGGCCATTGGCGAAGCGCGTGGCCAATGCGCGGGCCGTCGCCTGTAATTCGTCATCTGCCACGCACTTATAAATCAGGCCCCAGTCAGCCGCTTGATCGCCGGAAATCTTCTCTCCGAGCATCATCATTTCGGTCGCACGGGCTTTGCCCACGAGACGCGGCAGCATCCAGCTTGCCCCCCCATCCGGAACCAGTCCGATATTGACGAAGGCTTGCAGAAAATAGCCGCTCTTGCCCGAAATCACGAAATCACCCGCGAGCGCGATGGAGCACCCAACACCAGCGGCAGGCCCGTTGACCGCCGTGATGACGGGGATGTTCAAGCGTGCAATCTTCATCATGGTCGGGTTGTATCGACGTGTCAGAGCGGCATAGCTGCCCTGCCCACCTGTCACCGGACGATCCCCCCGCGCCTGAAGATCAGCGCCGGAGCAAAAGGCGCGCCCTGCACCAGTGATGATGAGGCAGCGTGCATCGCCCAATTGATCGAGCGCGTCGGCAATATCATCCGCCATGTCGAGCGAACAGGCGTTGAGCCGATCTGGACGATTGAGCGTAATCGTTGCAATCTGATCGCTAATATCAAGCGTAATTGTTTCAAATTCCATGACTTTATCCTCTCAATGCGCCTCTTTGGGCGTTTCCATAATTTCCGTCAGAACGCCGCCCATGTCTTTGGGATGGACGAAGAAAATAAGAGTACCATGCGCACCGATACGGGGCGCGCCCAATACACGCTTTCCCATCGCTTCAAACTCGGCCTTTGCCGCATGAATATCCGGCACTTCAAAGCACATATGATGCTGACCACCTTGCGGGTTTTTCGCCAGAAAGCCTGCAATGCTCTCATTTCCGGGCAGCGGCTCAATCAGTTCAATCTGCGTCCCATTCTGCGGCCCTTCAGCAGGCGTATCGACAAAGCAGACCTTCACCCCCTGATCCGGCAGATCAAAGGGCGCATGAATATGCGTCGCGCCCATCACATCGCGCCAAAAGACGATGCTGGCCTCTATAGAGGGCGTTGCCACGCCAATATGGTTGAGACGGCCGAGTTTCATGGCTTATTCCCCCTTCGTCATTGCGAGCATAGCGAAGCAATCCAGCGCGGGCTCAGTCATGTGCAATGTCATCATAAAGATCACTCCAACCGGGATTTCCGGCTTCAATCAATTCCAGCTTTTTGCGACGCGAACCCGCTTTTATCTGCTTCTCTCGCACAATTGCTTCAGTCATCGTCGCCGCCATTTCAAACCAAACCAACATTTTGCAACCATAGCGCTTGGTAAAGCCATCTACCTGACCTTCGCGATGCTGCCATACGCGCTGCACCAGATTGGACGTTACTCCTGTGTACAATGTGCCATTTCGTCGACTGGCCACAATATACACAGCGGGCCGTCTCACCTCGCTAACTCCCCGTCATCGCGAGCGAAGAGTGGCGATCCTGACGACCTCTCCACCACGCTCTGGATTGCTTCGCTTCGCTCGCAATGACGGAAAAATTTAATCAAATCAGATCCTTATCGACACGGGGCATTCATTGCACCGCTCCTCACAACGGAATATTATCGTGCTTCTTCCAGGGATTTTCGAGCTGCTTGTTGCGCAGCTTGCGAAGGCCCAAGGCAATCCGGCGGCGTGTTGAATGCGGCATGATCACTTCGTCGATAAAGCCCTTGCTTGCCGCCACAAAGGGATTGGCGAAGCGGTCTTCATATTCCTTAGTGCGTTCGGCGATCTTATCAGGGTCGCCAATGTCGGAGCGGAAGATAATCTCAACCGCGCCCTTTGCCCCCATCACGGCGATCTCAGCGGTCGGCCAGGCATAGTTCAAATCGCCGCGTAAATGCTTTGAGGCCATCACATCATAGGCCCCACCATAGGCTTTGCGCGTAATGATCGTGATTTTGGGAACAGTCGCTTCGGCATAAGCGAAGAGCAGTTTTGCGCCGTGCTTGATAATCCCATTATGCTCTTGGCTGACGCCCGGCAGAAAGCCCGGAACATCCACAAATGTCACAATCGGGATCTCAAACGCATCGCAGAAACGGACGAAACGGCCAGCCTTTTTCGATGCGTTGATATCAAGGCAGCCGGCCAAAACCATTGGCTGGTTAGCAACGATGCCGACGGTGCGCCCTTCAATCCGACCAAAACCGATAATGATATTACCCGCATGATTGGGCTGCACCTCAAAGAAATCACCTTCGTCGACGGTCTTCCGGATCAGCTCATGCATATCATAGGGCGTCGCGGCAGACGCCGGGATCAGCATGTCGAGGCTTTCCTCAACACGATCCCAAGGGTCGTTGGTTGGCCGTTCTGGCACACCAGCCTGATTATTCTCAGGCAAATAATCGATGAAATCCCGCGCGGCGAGAAGCGCCTCAATATCATTTTCGAGCGCAAGGTCCGCAACGCCCGATTTGGCCGTGTGCGTCACAGCGCCGCCCAATTCCTCCTGCGTCACAACTTCATTCGTGACCGTCTTCACCACATCCGGGCCGGTTACGAACATGTAGCTGGAATCCTTCACCATGAAGATGAAGTCGGTCATAGCCGGTGAATAGACAGCCCCACCGGCGCATGGCCCCATGATCAGGCTGAGCTGCGGGACGACGCCAGAGGCAAGGACGTTGCGCTGAAACACTTCGGCATAGCCGCCAAGCGACGCCACACCTTCCTGAATGCGCGCGCCGCCAGAGTCATTCAACCCGATGACAGGCGCACCAACTTTGAGCGCGATATCCATAACCTTGCAGATTTTCTGCGCGTGCCGCTCTGACAAAGAGCCGCCAAACACGGTGAAGTCTTGGCTATAAACATAGACAATGCGGCCATTAATCGTGCCAGACCCTGTGACCACGCCGTCGCCGGGGATTTTGGTTTCCTCCATCCCAAAGTCGACGCAATTATGCTCCACATACATATCGAGCTCTTCAAATGAGCCCTCGTCCAGCAAGATGGTCAGGCGCTCCCGCGCGGTGAGACGACCCTTGGAATGTTGTGCATCAATGCGCTTCTGGCCTCCGCCCATATGGGCGGCCGCGCGGCGCTTTTCGAGCTCGGCAATGTTCGATGACATGGCGTTTCCCTGCTATATGAAGCCTCTCCTTTGCGCGTCAGGGCGCGCAATGTCCAATGTGAATTTGCGAAGTTGTAAAGCCAAGGTTTGCAAAATATGGAGGACTGTCGCAAAACAGCCCCATGACAGATGACATCGCCCCTCGTCCCTCTACCTCGCGTCGCCGGATTTTTGCGGGCAGCCGCCTGCGCGCCCTTCGAGCGACGCGCGCTTTGCGTCAGGCCGATATGGCGAAAAGGCTCAGCATTTCCGTTTCCTATCTCTCCCAACTCGAGAATGATGACCGACCGCTCACCCCCGCCCTGCTCGAGATATTGGCGCGAGACTTTCCGCTCGACTGGCAAGAATTTGAAGAAGATGCCGCCACACGTCGCTTCGCAGCCTTGCGTGAAGCGGCCGCCGACCCCCTTTTTACTACGCCGCTTTCTGCCGATCAGCTGGCCCGTATTGCCGAACAACAGCCCGCCCTTGCCGAACAATTTGTGAAACTGCACGCGGCCTATCGCAACGCTGGACAAAGGCTCCAGATCATTGACGAGGCGCTGGGCGCGGACAATGCAGGGGGCAGTCGCCTACCTTGGGAAGAGGTCCGAGACTGGTTTCACAATGCCGGAAATTATGTCGACAGCCTTGATCGCGCGGCGGAACGTCTGGGCGACACGCTGCGGGGAACCCAGCCCTCCCCGCCTCAGGTCGCGCTGGAGCTTTATCTTCGAAATGCTCTGTCCGTATCCTTGGTTTATGCTCCGGGCCTTGGCCTCAGGGAGTTTGATGCCCAAATGGGCCATCTTCTCATTGATCAGGGCCTGCCGGCCGACAGTCAGCGATTCCAATTGGCTCACCAATTAACCGCTCTCGCGCTGCGGGAGGAGATAAGCGCCATTGTGGAGCAAGCAGGCCTCAGAACGGCCGCCGCGCGTCAGCTTTTGTCGGTTGGGCTGGCTAATTATGCCGCAGGCGCCCTGCTTATGCCTTATGAAGCATTCCGAACCGCGGCGCGCATGGTTCGGCATGATATTGATCGTTTGCGCCAAAGCTTTGGCGTCAGCTTTGAACAAGCGTGCCACCGTCTCTCAACGTTGCAGCGCCCGGGCGCACGCGGGATTCCCCTCTTTTTCTGCCGGGTCGATATGGCGGGCAACATCACCAAGCGGCATTCGGCGACACGCCTTCAATTTGCCCGCTTTGGCGGCGCCTGCCCCTTATGGATCGTGCATGAGGCGGTAGCCATTCCCGACCGCATTCTCGTTCAGCTCGCCGAAACGCCCGATGGCGTGCGCTACGTCTCTATGGCGAAGGGGCTCGTCAAACCGTCTGGCAGCTATGACCGCGTTCCGCGTCGTTATGCCGTCGCACTCGGGTGCGAAATCGATCATGCGCGCGAATTTGTCTATGCCGATGGGCTGGACCTGACGTCCGATAAAGCCGCCACTCGGATCGGCATTTCCTGCCGCCTATGCGCACGGCCCGATTGTGATCAACGCGCCTTCCCGCCCTCTGACCGCGATATATTAGTCGATCCTGATCGGCGCGATGTGGTGCCCTATCGCCTCGCCTAATTCGTGAATTGACTGCTCACTTCATGAGCACCAATTCTTCGGCCATGCTGGGGTGCAGGGCAATCGTATCGTCAAAATCTTGCTTGGTAAGGCCCGCTTTAACCGCAATAGCCGCTGCCTGAAGGACTTCGGAAGAATCCGGCCCGATCAGGTGAAGGCCAACAACCCGCTCCTCAACTCCAGCGGTCACCATCTTGTAGAGGCCCCGCTCCATGCGGCCGGAGACAACATTCTTCATCGGGCGGAAATCGCTTCGGTAAATTTTGACTGCATCGCCAAACTCCGCCCGCGCTTCCTCTTCCGTCAGGCCAACGGCCGCAATTGGGGGGCTTGAGAACACGGCCATTGGGATGGCGCTATAGTCGATGGTGCGCGGCTTATTGCCAAAGACGCTATCGGCAAAGGCATGGCCTTCCCGAATGGCAATGGGGGTGAGCTGAACGCGGTTGGTGACATCACCAACGGCATAGATGCTGGGAACAGAACTTTGGTTATAGTCATTGACGCTGATCGCGCCCTGCGCATCCATGTCGACACCGGCCGCTTCTAACCCCAGCCCGGATGTTTTCGGCGTGCGGCCTATAGCCCAAAGCACCATATCCGTTTCAATGCCCCCTTCGCTGCCGCCGTCCACCCATAAGCTGCCATCTGTCTGTTTGGAAACGCCGGTCAAAGGAAAGTTGAACCGCACATCAATGCCTTTGGCGCGGCTCATAGTCACCAACCGCTCGACAAGCTCATTATCATAGCCCCGCAGCATCCTGTCGCCGCGCGTCACCAGCGTCACCGCGACACCAAAGGCCTGAAGAATGCCCGCAAATTCATTAGCGATATAGCCAGCCCCCACAATCACGGCCCGCTTGGGCAGAGTTTCCAGATGGAAAATCTCATTTGAGCTGATCCCCAGTTCCGCACCGGGAATATTGGGCAATGCCGGCCAAGCACCAACAGCGATCAAAATGACCTTTGCCGTCACCTCTTGCCCACTGGCCAAGCGCACAGTGTTGGGTCCAGCAATGGCCGCGCGTTCGGCAAAAATGGCGGCGTGGTTTGAATTGAGTGTCTGGGTATAGAGCCCTTCCAATCGCGTGACATCATCCTGCACAATATCCCGCAACCGGGGCCAATTGAACGATGCGCCCTCTATGTCCCAACCAAAGCGCGCCGCCTCATGAAGATCCTCGGCAAAGTGAGCGCCATAAACGAGCATCTTCTTGGGCACACACCCCCGGATGACGCAGGTTCCGCCAACCCGATATTCCTCGGCAACAGCAACTTTTGCGCCATGTTGGGCCGCCACACGCGCCGCA
Source organism: Pseudomonadota bacterium (assembly GCA_041174825.1). GTDB lineage: Bacteria > Pseudomonadota > Alphaproteobacteria > Sphingomonadales > Sphingomonadaceae > Aquisediminimonas. The sequence goes on from JBEDGC010000020.1 coordinate 47,255, forward strand.
CGAACGCCGCCGGAGCCTGCCCCAATGATGAAAAGGTCAAAATCAAAAGTCATCTTATCTGCCCGTTAGAGAATATGCAGGGGGTTAGGACATGGCCCGATCAATCAGGGCCTGTGTTGAGGGGTCGAAACGCAGTCCGCCCGCCTCAATAGATTTGGCCATTTCCTTGCCCAACTCCACGCCAAATTGGTCAAAGGGGTTAATGCCAAGCAAGACAGCATTGGCAAATGTTCGATGCTCATAAAAGGCAATCAGCGCACCCAAGGATCTCGGATCAACCTCATCGAGCAAGATGGTCGTCGACGGCCGATCCCCAGCATAAGCGCGGGCGCTATCCTCATGTGTCTTGCCCGCCATGAGCGCTGCCCCTTGGGCAAAGCAATTGCCGAGCAATTGGCGATGATGCGCCTCATCAAAATCATGTCCCGGCTCAATAGCGGCCAGAAATTCGACGGGCACTAAGCGGGTTCCCTGATGCAGCAACTGGAACACGGCATGCTGCGCATCGGTGCCAACGCCACCCCATGTGATGGCCGCACTTTGCGCGTCGAGCTGCGTTCCGTCCAAGGTTACGCTCTTGCCATTGGATTCCATTTCTAACTGCTGAAGATAGGATGGCAAAAGGCGAAGCCGCTCATCATAGGCAAAAACAGCGCGTGTCTGGGCCTTGCGCGCCAGCGAATAATATTGATCCACAAACGCCGCGAGCACAGGCGCATTGCGATCCAGCGGTGTGAGCCGGAAATGCCGATCCATCTCTGCGGCCCCTTCCAGCAATTCTTCAAACGCCGCCCAGCCCAGCGCCAACGCGGCTGGAAATCCAATGCTCGACCAAAGCGAGTAACGCCCACCAACGCTTTCAGAAAAAGGCAAAATCCGGGTTTCATCAACGCCCCAGTCAAAGGCCGCTTGCGGGTTCGCCGTCAGTGCGATGACCTGACCAATGGCATCCTCAACACCCGCCTGCGTCATCCAGTGGAGCGCGCTTTCCGCATTGAGCAACGTCTCTGTGGTGGAGAATGTTTTGGAGGCTATGACCAACAGCGTCTTATGGGGATCAAAGCCTGCAATCGCTTCCTTCAATGCACTTCCATCGACATTTGAAACGATAGCGACATCATACCGCCCCGCATCGCGCCCCAAAGCATCCACGAGCAAATCCGGGCCAAGGGCGGAACCGCCAATGCCAATATGCAGAATGTGACGGATCTCGCCCAAAGCACCCGCCTCAATCGCCTCGATGAGTGCACGCATGCGGCGATGAAGCTGCTTTGCAAGGCCAACGGACTCGGCAGCCCCCTCCCCACGTTCGGCACAATGCTCGGCGGCACGGTTTTCTGTTGGGTTGGCAATATGCCCGGCAAATAGATCTTCCCGCCTTTGCTCCAGCCCCATTTGGCGCATGGCGGCGGAGAAGTGGGCAATCAAATCTGGCGTCAGATGCGTTTTCGAAAAATCGAAATAAAGCCCCGGGAACTCAATCGTCAGCGCTGCCAGACGATCCTTATCCACGCCAAACAGATCGACCAACCGGTCGGCCTTTACATCGTTAAGGAAGGAAAGCGGCATGCGAACGTTTGCCATGGGATCTCCGGTTTACAAAGTCGCCTGCTTGACGGTTGCCCGTCACCAACGCAGAGCGGAAAGATGAGCGATACACAGAACAAAGCGAACCGGGAAGATGGCAGTACGGCCAAATCCTCCAGCGCGTCTGAAACACGGGACTTTCTGACCTTTCTTGCCAAGCTTGCCCTGTTTGTTTTCATCTTGCGCAGCTTCATTATCGCGCCGTTCAACATTCCATCGGAATCGATGCTGCCGCGCCTTTTGGTCGGGGATTATCTCGTCGTGTCGAAATGGCCCTATGGATATTCGCGCAATTCGCTGCCCTTTTCCCTGCCCTTGATCCCCGGGCGTGTATTTGCCAGTGCACCCGAACCGGGCGATGTCGCCGTGTTTAAGGCCCCGCCAGCGGCTCGCGTGGATTATATCAAGCGCGTCATTGGCCTGCCCGGAGATCGCATCCAAATGCGCAATGGGCAGGTTTTTCTGAATGGGCGCGCCGTTCCCAAAGTCCGCGTGGCCGATATGGTTTTGCCCGTCTCCCCGAATAGCCAATGCTTCGCAGCCGAGTTTGAACGGCAAGACCCAAATGGCATCCGCAGTTGCCATTACCCGCGTTATCAGGAAACTCTGCCCAATGGCCGCAGCTATTATGTCCTGGATTTAATAGATGGTCCCGCAGACTGGACAGACGTTTACACGGTTCCGGCGGGCCATGTGTTCATGATGGGCGATAATCGCGACAACAGCCTCGACAGCCGCTTTCCAGCTGAATTGGGCGGCGGGATTGGCTATGTGCCGCAGGTCAATCTCGTTGGGCGAGCAGAGTTCAACTTCTTTTCCACCGATGGGTCGGCCAATTGGCTCCTCCCCTGGACTTGGGTAACCGCGGCCAGATGGTCCCGACTTGGGGATGGGTTCTAATGGCCTTGTCGAGCTGGATTAAAGAGGTTTTTGGCGTCACCCCAAAGGATGAAGCTCTATATGCGCGTGCCCTGACGCATGGCAGCCATGGCAGTGAAACTTATGAACGGCTCGAATTTTTAGGCGATCGGGTGCTGGGCCTTGTCGTTGCAGATTGGATTTACGCGCGTTTTCCCAAGGATGATGAAGGTAAGCTATCCCACCGATTCAATAATCTGGTTTCGGGAGAAGCTTGCGCCGAGATTGGCCGCGCCATCGGCATTCCCGCTCGCTTGCGCCTTGGCAAACAAGCGCGGGATGACGGCGCGCATGACAGCGACAATGTATTGGGAGATGTGGTCGAGGCCTTAATTGGCGCTGTTTTTCTTGAACATGGACTTGAGGCTGCGCGCAGCTTCATTCAGGACAATTGGGAAGGTCTGTTGGATGTCCAACGCTCGCCCCGTCGTCATCCCAAATCTGAATTGCAGGAATGGGCCGCCGCGCATAACCGCCGGCCGCCCGTTTATGATATTGTAGAACGCTCTGGCCCACATCATGCGCCCAAATTCTCCGTGAAAGTTTCGCTGGGCACGGCGGGCGAAGCTGTCGCTCAGGGCAAATCAAAGCAGGAAGCGGAAACGCTTGCAGCGTCCGTACTTCTTGAAAGGCTTACCAAAAAATGACGCAAAAATGCGGGCTTGTCGCCGTTGTAGGCGCGCCCAATGCGGGCAAATCAACGCTTGTGAATGCGCTCGTCGGCCAAAAAGTCGCGATTGTCAGCCCCAAGGCGCAGACCACGCGGACGCGCCTAATGGGGATTGCACTCCACGGCGACACGCAAATGATGTTGGTCGATACACCGGGTATTTTTGAACCGCATCGCCGCCTTGATCGCGCGATGGTTCAGGCGGCCTGGGGCGGCGCGCAGGATGCCGATGTTATCCTTTTGGTCATTGATTCCAAAGCAGGCCTTGGTCCCAAGGTGGAACGGATTGTCGAAGGGCTGAAGAACCGTCCCGAGCCGAAAATGTTGATCCTGAACAAGGTCGATATTGCCGCCAAGGACAAGCTCCTCATTCACGCCGACCGGCTGACCAATGTTCTCGATTTTGCCGAAGTCCTCATGGTCAGTGCAGAGACGGGCGATGGGCTGGCGCATCTCAAAGATGTGATTGCGAGCCATTTGCCCGAAGGCCCTTGGCACTTCCCGGCAGATCAGGTGAGCGACGCCACTGACCGAGTGAGCACTTCCGAAATCACGCGGGAGCAGCTCTACCTCCAACTTCATGCCGAACTGCCCTATGCCACCGCCATTGAGACGGAAAAATATCAGGAGCGCGAAGATGGCTCCGTGGAAATCCATCAGCAGATTAAGGTGGAGCGCCCGAGCCAAAGGGCCATCATCCTGGGCAAGGGCGGCTCTCGCCTGAAGGAAATCGGCTCGGCTGCGCGCGCCGAAATCTCAAAATTTCTGGGCTGTCGCGTGCATCTCTATTTGCATGTGAAGGTCGATCCCAAATGGGATGAAGATCGAGGGCTGTATCGCGACATAGGGCTGGATTGGGTTGAGTAACGCCAAACTCTAGCCGGTCAGATGGGTGAAAAGGATCCGGCATCCAATGAGAATAAGGACAAGACCACCCGCGATTTCCGCCTTCGTGCCAAAAGACAAGCCAAGCCGCGCGCCAAAGGCGGCCCCGGCCCCGCTGAGCAAGGCTGTAATGCCTGCAATAGAGAGGCAGGACAGCCAAATAGGGGCGGCAAGCGCCGGCAGAGTTAAACCGGCGGCAGCAGCGTCAATGCTGGTTGCAAGGGCGGCAACCATGAGGCCGGCCATAGAGCGCGTTTCGAACGCGGCTTCATCTTCAGACCCATCTAGTCCAGCCCGCACCATCCGTACGCCCAGAAAGCCCAGCAGGCCAAAGGCGATCCAATGATCAAAGCGCGTGAACCAATCCCCCGCGATGACACTCAGCCCATAGCCCAAGAGCGGCATGACACCCTGAGCAACGCCAAAAGCCACAGCCAGCCGCAGAACAGGCGGTGGCGCACTGCGCGCCGCAACACCCGCCGCAATGGCCACCGCAAAGGCATCGGCGGCCAAACCGAAAGAGAGGAGAAGCACGTCAATCATGCAACAAGCCCCTCCACCCAAGCAGGAACAAGCTCCGTTGCGCGACCGAGACGGGTTTCATGAAACATGACGCTCCCCTGAGACGGGTCCAGGTTCAGCTCCAAAGTATGAGCGCCATAATGCCGGGCGGTTCGCACATAGCCTGCGGCGGGATAGACCGCGCCTGATGTGCCGATCGACACAAACAAATCGCATTGCCGCAGCGCTGCCTCAATCTCATCCATGCGATAGGGCATTTCGCCAAACCAGACGATGTCCGGACGAAGAGCTGCCGCCCCACAGGACGGACAGGGCGGCCGATGCTTCAGAGCATCACGCCAAGGCGTGCGTGCATCGCAGGCCATGCACCAAGCAGACAAATGCTCCCCATGCATATGGATCAAGCGCGTCGCTCCGGCCCGTTCATGCAGGTCATCGACATTTTGCGTTATGATGAGGAGATTGCCCGACCAGTCCCGGTCCAGCTTCGCCAGCGCCACATGCGCGGCATTGGGCTCGGCTTTTTGGATATTCTCCCGCCGCATGTCGTAAAAGTTTAGAACAAGGTCTGGATGGCGGGCAAAAGCCTCCGGCGTGGCAACATCCTCAATGCGATGCTGCTCCCACAGGCCGCCTTCACTGCGGAAGGTGTCGATGCCACTTTCCGCGCTGATGCCCGCGCCCGTAAGAATGACAATATTGCGAATATCCTGCATGCCAGCGCCTATGCGGACAAAGGCGCGACACGGCAAGTCACCCATCGGCGCTTGTCGGCTCCTAGGCTTTGGCTCTATGGCTGTTCAACAACGCACAAGGGTAATTTTATGACGGGCATCGCTATAATAGGAAAGCTAGGGCGCATGGGTCAGGCGATCCTTGCCGAAGCAGACGCCGCTGGCCTTTCCATTGCTGGTGGAATTGATGCCGGGGAAGACCCTGCCCCGCTAGCCCGTGAAGCGGATGTCCTGATCGACTTTTCCGCGCCCGAAGCCTTGCTCACCAATCTTGCTGCCGCGGTTGCGGCGGGCACGCCCATCCTCATTGGCACAACAGGCCTGACGGAGGATCACCACCGCGCCATTGATGACGCCGCCAATCATGTCGCTGTGCTGCAAACCGGAAACACCTCGCTCGGCGTTACCCTGCTCGCGCGCCTTGTGCGCGAGGCAGCGACGCGATTGGGGCAGGATTGGGACATTGAAATTGTCGAAATGCACCACCGGATGAAGGTGGATGCCCCGTCTGGAACCGCCCTTTTATTGGGCGAAGCAGCGGCACAGGGCCGCAATATCCGCCTCGCTGATCACAGTGAACGGGGCCGCGATGGACACACTGGCGCACGCGCCAAAGGGGCGATTGGCTTTGCCTCCCTGCGCGGCGGAAGCGTTGCTGGGGATCACAGCGTCATTCTGGCCGCAGATGATGAGCGCATTGAGCTCACCCATCGTGCCGAGAACCGCACGATCTTTGCGCGCGGCGCGCTGAAGGCTGCGACATGGCTGACGCGCCAACCTGCGGGCCGATATACGATGGATCAGGTTCTGGGTCTTTAACGGGCTATGAAAAAGGCCGATATATTTGAATTTTATAGCCGCTTGGCAGAGGCAAATCCCGCGCCCGAAACCGAATTGGCCTATGGCAATGACTATCAGTTGCTCGTGGCCGTCGTCATGTCGGCCCAGTCAACCGATGTCGGTGTGAACAAGGCAACGCGCCGCTTGTTTGAAGAGGTGAAGACCCCAGCGCAAATGGTCGCGCTTGGTGAAGAAGGCTTGAAAGAGCACATCAAAACCATTGGCCTGTTCAATGCAAAGGCCAAAAATGTCATTGCCTTGTCTGAAATCTTGGTTCGGGATCATGGCGGGCAAGTCCCCGCCGACCGGGACATATTGGAAAGCCTACCCGGTGTCGGGCGCAAAACCGCCAATGTTGTGATGAACACTGCCTTTGGGGCAGAGACGTTCGCCGTCGACACCCATATTTTCCGGGTCGGCAACCGCACCGGGCTGGCCAAGGGTAAGACGCCTCTGGCGGTTGAAAAGCAGCTCGATAAGCATACGCCCGCCCCGTTTCGGATTGGCGCGCATCATTGGTTGATCCTGCATGGCCGCTATATCTGCAAAGCCCGCACCCCTGAATGCTGGCACTGCCCCGTGAGCGATTTGTGCGCGTTCAGGAAAAAGACAGAAATCCCTGCTAAATTGGCATCGAAAACCAAATCAGCCAAAACCAAATCAGGAGGCAATTTATGAGACGCATATCAGCCAACCTCTTTGCCCTGACGCTCGGCGCGGTGCTGGTCACGTCGCCGGCTCTGGCCAAACAGCCAAGCATTCCAGAGGCGCGCCCTACGGGAAAAGCCGTCCGCTGCATAACAATCAGCCAAATCCGTGAGTCCCGTGTACGCAGTGATCAAATCATCGATTTTCGCGTCGGAACCCGACAATGGTATCGCAATACCTTGCCGCAAAAATGCCCCTCGCTCGGCTTTGAACAACGGTTCAGCTATCGAACTTCGCTCAGCCAGCTGTGCTCGGTGGACATTATTTCCGTGTTGCAAGATTTCGGTGGCCGTCTTTCTGAAGGGGTGAGTTGCGGGCTTGGCCCTTTTCAACCGGTTGAGCTTTCAAAGCCCCAGAAGAAATAATCCCACCATTAGGGGTGGCAGGGGCGCGTCGGCTTTGCTAACGCCCTTCCAACGCACCCGTAGCTCAGCTGGATAGAGCGCTGCCCTCCGAAGGCAGAGGCCAGAGGTTCGAATCCTCTTGGGTGCGCCATTCAAACCATTGATATATAACAATATTTAAACGCATCTCTGTGCAAATTGCGGCTTAAATAGCGCATTTTTGCTATGCACAAATCGTGCACAAATTTCTATGTTCATTCGCCAACTTCCTGATTAGGCTGAGAGAGTCGAAGGAATGCGGTTTATGGCTACAGACGGTGATATTCGGATTGATCTGCGGGGTGACGGGCGGGTCATTCTCTACAAACGGGATAACCTCAAAGATCCTGTCTGGCAGGCTCGTGTCCGTGTTCCAAACTCGACTGGCTACAAGCGAATCACGACCAAGACATCTGATCAACGTGAAGCCGAACGCTTTGCTCTCAACTACTATGAAGAGCTGTACATCCACGTCAAAACGGGCGGCAGCATCAAGTCCAAGACCTTCAAACAGGTCTTTGCCGAATGGGAAAAGCACGTTGCTACGATGGGACATACTCGCAAGGGTGGATCTTGGGACGCCACCATTGAACGTATTCGGGTCTATGCCCTCACCTTCTTCGGTCCGATGCGAATGAACGATATCGGACCTGTCCAGTTTGCGGATTACTGGGAATGGCGGAAGAAGAACTACAACCGCACCAAGCCATCAAACGGAACATTGCGACGGGAACGGACTTCGATCCTACCTGTGTTCAAATACGCCGTATCCAAAGGCTACATCTCTGCAGTCCCTGATACCGATCCACCCAAAGCTACACTTGAACGGCGACCTACCTTCACACTGGAAGAGTGGCAGAAGATCTACAAGGCAGCACGGAAATGGGTAACCGAAGGTCAGACCAAGGCAACCAGCCGACAGCGCAACCTTGCACAGCTCTACATCCTGATACTTGCCAATACAGGACTTCGGGTCGGTGAGCTTCGGGGGCTCCGCTGGGGTGATCTGCGTACCGTCAAGACTGAGGATGACACTCGTCTGATCGCTGAGGTCAGAGGCAAGACCGGAGCCCGTGAAGTTGTATTCCAAGCTGGCGCCCAGAAGTATGTCGAACGCCTATATGATCGGCGTATCGAAGAGCTTGGAGAAAATCCGCCAACTGATGAGGTGCTGTTCTGCCACCAGGACGGAACACCAATCCAGTCGATGAAGACTGGGTTCAATGCGCTGCTCAAATTTGCTGGTGTGCCAGTTGAACGCAACGGCGGGTCTCGGACGCTTTACTCACTCAGGCACTTCTATGCCACGATGCGGCTGTCCAACGACACTTCCCCGTTCCTTCTGGCAAAGCAGATGGGAACGTCAGTTGAGATGTTGGAGAAGTTTTACGGGCAGACCGTATCATCAGCCTTGGCTGCTCGGATATCGAAGGGCAATCAGACAGTCGGTGATGGAAACGGGAAGGTTTATCCGTTCGGGTAAAAAATCGCTGGTTAATTCACCTTAGCTAACTGCATCTTTTCTCGAAGTGCCGCTAACAGGCTTTCCTCGTCGAGACCTACTGCACCGGCAAAGGCTTTGGTGAAACCGATAACGTAAACACGTCCGGGCAGTGCCGCAAAGTCGTCATTCTCAATCGCTGCCAAAAAGCGCAATGAGATTCTCGTGCGATCTGAGATGTCTTGGAGGGAAAAATTAGCGCCCTCACGGGCTTTTTTCAGCCTAGCGCCGATCAATTCCATCTCGCCCTCAGGCGGCTCTTTTTGATCCAAGCTCACTTCAACTCTCCTCTGACGAGAGTAATTTTCCGTCACGTAAAAGCTGCTAACGGATCATTTATAGCTTAGTTTTGTTACAAATTATCCACAGGGTCGAATCTTGGGGAATGGGATGAAAACGGGAAGGTCTATCCGTTTGGGTAAGGCAGCATACATAGGTCCTTGGACATCTCTCGTGGCCGCTGCAACTCAGACAGCAATTGCCAAAGTTACGTTATCAACTAAACCCTTGTTGATAATCTGAGGGCATTCAAAATGAGTTATTTTGGTAAAATGATTTTGGCCGTTGGGCTATCTGCAATGCCTATGCCGGCGCTAGCTGACGAATTCTTCGCTGTAACTCCATCAGGTGCAACTGAGACGTTATTCCCTGATGTACCAGAATCGGTAGTTGGCTCTCTTACAAGCAAATGCATAGATGCTAAGTGGACCGTCATTTCATCCTCACCAACCGAAGTTGTCTGTGAAGCGCCAATGAATTTTGGCCAAACGCTGCTCGGACAATTAGCAATGGGGAACAGTTATTCAACGCCGCCACGGCGGTTTTTCCGTTTCAATCTCGCAAAAGTAGGCGGAATCTCTCGTGTTCAAGCGTCCGGATGGATGGAACTGCAAATGGCCTTTGGTCAGATGCGTAGGACGGATTTCGCCGGACCTGAATTCCACAACAGTGCAATGGGCTTTATGTCTGCTGCCGGAGGCAGACTGCCAGTCGGGACTTCGTTTCCTAATCACGTGATGATTGGGATCGACGGAGCAATAACCTTGAATGGCAAAGAGGGAGGTTTAGATATCACCCAAATTCTTCCAAACACAGCTGCCGCCAAAAGCCAGATAGCAATCGGCGATAGGCTCGTGAAAATTGCGGGGAAGAAGTTCAAATCAAACGATGATTTTCTCGATGCGACCGCAAAAGCTGCAAAGACAGCGTCTTATGAAATTGAAGTCATCCGATCTGGTAAAGTCCTAAAGTTGAAGATGGAAAGGGCATTCCGACCGCCCTTCGCCGAAGAGACTATTCCGAAAGAAATCATTCCCGCACCAACTAGCGTTGTTGTTACAAATCTGCCTCAGCTATCTATTGCGGATGAGCTAGCAAAACTAGTAAAATTGAGGGCCGATGGCGTTCTGAACGAAGAAGAGTTCCAAACGCAAAAAGCGAAACTGTTATCACGGTAGTCCCAGCCCTTTTCGTTCGGCAGGGTCTCCAAGCAAAATAGGAATTATCTATGCGATTTTGGGCAGCGATTATATTAGTTTTAACAAGCCCATCGGCAATTCAAGCTGCTCCGCCTGAGATGAAGTCTATTACCGAATTTCTTCAACAGAATAATAGCTCGGGCAATAACTCGGACGAAGAATTTTTGGGATTAAGGTGCCTAAGCCTCTTTTTGGTGCTTGGTGAATATTATTCTGCCGGAAAAATGCCAGACGCAGCGAAGAGCCTCAAAGCGAAGTCAAGCATTGCCATTGAATTCCTTAAAAACCAGAATTCATTCAATGAGAAATACGTACAGGGACAGGTAAAATTGATGATTGAGTTGTACGCCCAAAAAATTCTTGAAGCAAAAGCAAGGACGGGAAGTTTCACCGATGATGATGTGATGAAATCGGACATAGCCACTTGCGGTGAGATATTTTAATTCTTCTTAAACCAAATCCACAACCCGTTTCCTAGCTTCGCTGTCACCCTCGATGTACCGCTGAGTAGTCTGAAGCGAGGAATGCCCCGCCAGATGCTGAACATCCCTCAGCGAACCGCCGACAGTCGAGATCTTCCGAGCAGCGTTAGTGATGAAAGTCCGCCGTCCGCTGTGCGATGAGCAACCGATCAACCCCAGATCTCGATACCAACGCTGAAAAAGATTCACGATTGCTTGGGCTGACGTATGTGCTGACCTTTCAGTCCGGATAACGTGAGCATTGGGGTCAATATCTCCGGCATTAAACAACTCGATGATCGTTGCTCTCAGCTGCCTATTAATTGGAATGATCCGACCAGACATCCCCTTCGACGCATCATTGGTCAGATGGATGTATTCACCGACCTCACCGTCAGCCCCAACGATCATTGACCATCGCAAAGCAGCAATCTCCTTTGCCCGAAGCCCTGCCCTGATCGACAGCAGGAATATGACTTGGTTCCGAAGACCATACCGGCGTCCGTTGATGTGATTGAG
>JBEDGC010000021.1:0-52376 GCA_041174825.1 Pseudomonadota bacterium
CCCCTCCCCCCCGTGGCTGGGTGGTTGAGTTCACGCCTTGCTCGATATTGGGTTCCTGTTCCCGGTGTCGAAATGGACGGGGTTGGCTTCGGTCAACCCTTTCGGCCCACCATCCTTCCCAGGATGGTGGGCCTTTCCTTTTCTGTTTTCGCATTTTGACGGGAACAAGAGATGGCATGGCCTGTTTGTCTGCGCGGGCAGAACATGGCCCGGCGTGGTGAAGGAGATGATGATCATGCGTCCATTTATTCTCGGTTTATCGGCCTCACTGGCCCTGATGGGCTGCAACCGGCAAGCGGAAGAGACGACCACAGACAATGCAGATATTGCAGTGGAGCAAAATGAAGGTGCCGTAGAGATGAAGCTCAATCAAATTGGTGCCGATATTGATCGTGCAGCAGAGCGCGCCGAGCGTGAGGCCAAACTGGCGGCTGAAAAAGCCAAGCAGGCTGCAACCAAGGGCGCGGACAAGGTGGAGCGGGCGGCAGAGAGCGCGCATCAAGAGTTACAGAAAGATAAGGAATAAGCGCGTGCGGTTCACGCCGCCGCCCAGTTCCGCTAAAGCGCGGCCATGAACGACGTCCGATTCCTATCCGGCCAATTGCTGCTTGCCATGCCCGGCATTGGCGATCCGCGATTTGAGCATGCGGTGATTGCCCTATGTTCTCATGATGAAGAGGGCGCACTGGGCATTGGCCTTGGGCATGTCATGGAGGGCATCGGGCTACACAAGCTTTTGACTCAGCTTGGTCTCGGTGTCGGCGTCGCGCCCGATGTCCCCGTGCATTTCGGTGGCCCTGTCGAGCCTGCACGCGGCTTTGTGCTTCATTCTACCGATTGGGCGGGTGAGGGGACTGTGCAGACGGCGGACCTTTGGGGGCTGACGAGCACGCAAGATGTGTTGAAAGCCATTGCGGCAGGACGGGGTCCCGCTCGTTGGGTTGTGGCGCTTGGCTATGCCGGTTGGGGCAAGGGCCAGCTTGATGGCGAGATGAAGCGTCCCGGCTGGCATGTCGCGCCCGCAGACCATAGCCTGATTTATGACGTGCCCGCCCAAGAACGCTGGACGCGCGCTTTTCACGCGAGCGGAATTGACCCCCGGCTCTTGTCCAGCGCGAGCGGAACGGCCTGAATGGATCCGTCCGGGCAGATCATATAAAGAAATCTTTATATTTGCATTGCCATTCCGTGCGGCAGCGGTTAGGGGCCGGTCATTCCATATAATTGCCGGAGAACTCCCGTGGCCCATGATTATGTTGTCGCCGACCTGAGCCTTGCCGATTTTGGCCGCAAGGAAATCCAGATCGCTGAAACCGAAATGCCGGGCCTGATGGCCCTTCGTGCCGAATATGGCGCGTCAAAGCCGCTCAAGGGCGCCCGTATTACAGGCTCCCTCCACATGACGATTCAGACTGCGGTTCTCATCGAAACGCTGGTTGAACTGGGCGCGGAAATCCGCTGGGCCACGTGCAACATCTATTCGACGCAGGATCACGCAGCAGCTGCCATTGCAGCAGCGGGCATCCCTGTTTTTGCCGTTAAGGGGGAGAGCCTGGCGGAATATTGGGATTATGTCGGTCGCATTTTCGATTGGGGCGATGAAACAACCAATTTGATCCTCGATGATGGCGGCGACGCGACCATGTTTGCGCTCTGGGGCGCGCGTGTGGAAGCGGGCGAACCCCTGTTTGAGCCGAGCAACGCCGAAGAAATTGAGTTTGTGCGTGCCTTGAAGGACTTTTTGAAGCGCAAGCCGGGCTATCTCACCATGTCGGTTGCCCATATTAAGGGCGTGTCGGAAGAAACGACCACGGGCGTGCACCGGCTGTATCAGATTGCCAAGGACGGCAAGCTGCCTTTCCCGGCGATCAATGTGAATGACAGCGTCACCAAGTCGAAGTTCGACAATCTTTATGGGTGTAAGGAATCGCTGGTCGATGCCATCCGCCGCGCAACCGACGTCATGCTTGCGGGCAAGGTTGCCTGCGTTGCCGGCTTTGGCGATGTGGGCAAGGGCTCGGCCGCGTCGCTGCGTCAGGGTGGTGCGCGTGTGCTCGTGACTGAAATTGACCCCATTTGCGCGCTTCAGGCGGCGATGGAAGGCTATGAAGTCGTGACGATGGAAGACGCCGTTGAGCGTGCCGATATCTTTGTCACGGCAACGGGCAATGAAGACGTGATCACCGCCGAACATATGAAGGCGATGAAGCCGATGTCCATCGTCTGCAACATTGGACATTTCGACAGCGAGATCCAGATTGCCGCACTCTCCAACTATAAGTGGGACGAAGTGAAGCCGGGCACCGACCTTGTTGAATTCCCCGATGGCAAGAAGATCATGATCCTTGCCAAGGGCCGTCTGGTCAATTTGGGCTGCGCGACGGGCCATCCGTCCTTCGTCATGTCCTCGTCCTTCACCAATCAGGTGCTGGCGCAGATTGAGCTGTTCACCAAGAACAGCCAATATGAAAACAAGGTTTATGTTCTGCCCAAGCATCTGGATGAAAAGGTGGCCGCACTTCACCTTGAAAAGCTGGGTGTGAAGCTGACCAAGCTGAATGACCGTCAGGCGGCCTATATTGGCGTCACGCCAGAAGGGCCGTTCAAGCCAGAACATTATCGTTACTAATCTAGTCTGCTGACCCGGCGGTATTCATCCGCCGCCAAGGCACTTAAGAGGTCCGGCATGATGCCGGGCCTCTTTGTTTTTTAAGGATGGTCACATTGACGCCTTTGGCCAGCCTAGTGGTTGGCCTCATCTCGGCGCTGTGGCTTGTCGGATGTGGCTTGGCGCTTGCGCGAGGGTTTGCCGTTTACCGTCGCGCGCCGCAGGCTCTTGCGCAGATTGATCGGGCAGGAGAGGGCGCTGCGAGCGATGCCGTTGACGCGGAGGATGCAAAGCGGACCCGGGCCGAATTCCGTCGCTTTGCCGAAACACAGCGGGATACGCTGGATCGATTGTCCGCCGCCGTCGCCCAGTTTGATGCAGACCATAGCTTGGTGTTCTGTAACCTGCCGTTCCGCCAGATGTTTGCCATCAAGCCGGAATGGGTTGCGGAAAAACCCGATTTTGATCGTTTGCTGGATCGCATGCGCGAGACACGGCATCTTCCAGAAACACGCGATTTTCCGAAATGGAAGGCAGAACTTCGGGCCTGGTTTCAGCGCCCCCGTGGTGCGATTGAAGACAATTGGGTCTTGCCCGCGGGGCAACATATTCGCCTATTGGCACAACCTCTGCCCGATGGGGGCTTATTGCTCATCTTTGAAGATCGAACAGAGCAGACAAAGCTGGCCAGCGCCCGGGACACCCTGTTGCGGGTCCGGCGCGCAACGATGGACAATTTGTTCGAAGCCATTGGTGTCTTTGAGGCCAGTGGTCGCCTGAGCAACTGGAATATGCGCTTTCGGGAGATTTGGGGGTTTGAAGAGGCTTTTCTGATCGGCCACCCGCGCGCAGACGCTTTGGCGCAGGCCGTGGCGCCGTTGCTCGCTGTGGCCGAAGATGCGGTTGGTCTGGAAGACAGTGTGCGCACCGCCACAATTGGCCGCCGCAGAACGGGCGCGCGCCTGACCCTGAAAGATGGCCGCTGCTTTGAATATGCGGCCGTCCCGCTGCCCGATGGGGCGGCGCTGTTCACCATGTTGGATATTACGGCCAGCCAGCAAATAGAAAAGATATTGCGCGATCGGGCAGAAACGCTGGAAGAGGCGGACCGCCTGAAGACCGCCTTTGTCGCGCATATGAGCTATGAGCTGCGGACGCCTTTAACCTCCATTCAGGGCTTTTCCGAAATGTTGCTTGATGGTCTTGCGGGCGAGATAAATGTGCAGGTGCGCGATTATGTATCCGCCATTCTCGCTTCGGCCATTCGGCTTGGCGCGCTTGTGGATGATGTGCTTGATCTAACACAGTCGGCTGCCGACGCGGTTCGTCTGGACCGAGCATCCGTAGATGTGGTGCGTCTGCTCACGACGGCGATTGAAGCCTTAGAAGAGGAGGCTGCAGCGAAGCAGGTGACGCTTGTCGCTGATATTGATCCGGCAATCGGGTCCGTCCTTGGGGATGCAAATCGGTTGCGGCGTGCACTAGACCATGTGCTCCAAAATGCCGTGGCCTATACGCCAGCGGGCGGGCGTGTTCTCCTCCATGCTTATGGTCAGGCCAGCAGCGTCGGCATCATCATCTCGGATAATGGGCCGGGCATGAACCCGGCGGAACAGGTGCGCGCCCTTGATCGCTTCAGCCGGGCGGGGCCGGATATGAGGTCAGACAAAGATGGGTCTTTGGGCATAGGCCTTCCACTCGCCAAACAACTGATTGAAAGCCATGGGGGCACTCTGCGCTTGATCTCAGAGGTCGGGGCGGGCACGACAGTGGAGATAGAGCTTCCCCGCAGATGATTGATACGCACCTTCTTCTTCCCGATGCACAGGCGACCGATGCTGCTGGCCGCGCGCTTGGGGGCGTCTTGCGCGCGGGCGATGTGATTGCGCTGTCGGGTGATTTGGGGGCGGGCAAGACCAGCCTCGCGCGCGGGCTATTGGCCGAGCTTGGCCTGATGGATGAAGCGCCCAGCCCCAGCTTTGCACTCGTTATTCCCTATGCCCCGCCGCAGGTGCGCCTGCCCGTTTGGCATGTCGATCTGTATCGGTTGGACGATCCAGCAGAAGCCGAAGAACTTGGGCTGGAGGATGCGCTGTTTGACGGGGCCTTGCTGATTGAATGGCCCGAACGGCTTGATTGGCTCTGGCCAGACACGCTTGCTCTCCACATATCGGTGTCCCCAGATGGCACACGCGGCTTGACAGCCAAGGTGCCGCCGTCATGGAAGGACAGATGGCCCTTATCATGACACCACCGCCGGGTGCCCGTGCGTTTCTGGAAGCCGCAGGCTGGGGCAAGGCGGATATTCTGCCGCTGGCGGGCGACGCATCCTTCCGGCGCTATTTCCGCATTGTCGATGAAGGTCGGCACGCCGTCCTAATGGACGCGCCGCCGCCGCATGAAGACCCCCGGCCCTTTATTCATGTTGCCGAATATTTGGCGCGCATTGGGTTGATGGCTCCGGCCATCTTGGCGCGAGATCTGGATCAAGGCCTGTTGCTGATCGAAGATTTTGGATCGGTGCGGATGCGCGAAACGGTGGATGCTGATCTATCGCTAGAGGCAGAGATATATCGCGGCGTCGTGGATGTGCTGATTGAGCTGCATCGCCATGCACCGCCCGCCGGGCTCAAGCCGCATGGGCTGGATCAATGGCTGGATGAGATTGGCCTGTTCACCGATTGGTATTGCCCCGAAGTTGGGCTTGAGGTGGATCGGGACAGCTTCTTGGCGGCATGGCGCGCGGTTTTGGAACCTGTGAACGCGCAGGGCCAGAGCGTCACCGAATTGCGCGATTATCACGCCGAAAACATCATGCTGCTCGACGGCAAGACAGGCCTTGAAGGCTTTGGTCTGTTGGATTTCCAAGACGCACTTGTCGGCCACCCGGCCTATGATTTGGTGTCGATGCTGGAAGATGCGCGGCGGGATGTGTCGCCAGAGGTCGAGGCGCGCGAACTGGCCCGTTATCAGGCAGAAACGGGCAAGGGTGCTGACTTTGAACAGGCCTATTGGGCGCTGGGCGCGCAGCGCAACACGCGCATTTTGGGTGTGTTCATCCGCCTGTGGAAGCGCGATGGAAAGCCGCATTATACGCAGTTTCAACCCCGCATGTGGGGGCTATTGGAACGCAATTTGGCGCACCCTGCGCTCGCCCCGGTTCGTGCTTGGTTTGACGCCCATGTGCCTGTCGATAAGCGGGCGGCCTATTGGGCGATCCCCAGAACATGACACGGCTGGCCACCCCACCGCGCACCGCGATGGTGATGGCCGCAGGCCTTGGCACGCGCATGCGCCCGTTGACCGACACGCTGCCCAAGCCCTTGATCCCGGTCGCGGGTAAGCCGTTGCTCGATCATTGCCTTGATCGGCTGGAGGCGGCCGGCGTCGAAAAGGCGGTGGTCAACGTTCATTATCTTGCCGATGCGGTTGAGGCGCATGTGAAGGCCCGCGTATCGGGCCTTGAAATCGCGGTTTCTGATGAGCGGGCGCTGCTGCTCGAAACGGGCGGCGGGCTGATGCATGCCAAGCACCTTATCGATGCCGATCCGTTTCTGTGCATCAACAGCGACAATATCTGGACGGATGGCAGCGCAGAGACCTTTCAGCTGATGGCGGGTCTTTGGGATGATGCGCAGATGGATGCGCTGCTGCTGCTGATCCCGCGAGAAAAGGCCCATAATCACAATGGCGCGGGTGATTTTCGCATCGACCCGGCGGGGCGATTGGCGCGGCGGGGATCAGATGACAGCGCGCCTTATGTGTTCACGGGCATTCAGATGATGTCGAAACGGCTGTTGACCGATGCGCCCGACGGGCCATTTTCGACCAATATCTTTTGGTCGCGCGCCATAGAGGCGGGCCGGTGTTTCGGGGCCGTGCATGACGGCCTCTGGTTTGATGTCGGCACGCCACCTGCCATTGCGGCGACAGAGGCGGTTCTCGCCCATGGCTGATCGGCGCGATCCGGCCGTCTATACCATTCCGCCCCATAGGGCCTTTGCAGACGCCCTTGTTTCCGGCATTTTGGCGCAGCATGGCGGTGATCCGCTGGCGCTGGCGCGCGGGATCATCCTTGTGCCCAATAACCGGGCGGGGCAGGCTATTGCCCTTGCCTTTGTTCGCCGGGCAGAGGCTGGGCTGCTCATGCCCCGGCTGGTGCCGATTGGGGATCCGGAATTGGATGACCGGACGGGCCCTGCGCTCGATCCGCTGGAAGGGGCGCCCTTGCCTCCCGCCATTGATCCGCTGCGCCGCCAACTCATCTTTGCGCGCCTCTTGCAGGATCAGCGCGGCATGGATGCGGCAGAGGCGATGCGGCTGGCCGCTGATTTGGGCCATGTCCTCGATCAGCTTTTGATCGAGGAAAAGACGGTCACGGAGTTGCGATCGGTTGAGCTTGCCGAAGGTCTGTCAGAGCATTGGGAACAGGCGCTGGAGCTTTTGACGCTGGTTTTGAGCTTATGGCCTGCCGAATTGGAAAAGCGCGGCGTGATTGATCTGGCGGATCGGCGCAATCGCCTGCTCCACCGGGTGGCCGATCGTTGGCGCACAGCGCCGCCGCCGGGTTTTGTGATTGCAGCCGGCGTCAGCACGGGGGCCCCAGCGGTGACAGCTTTGCTGAAGACCGTTGCGTTTATGCCCAAGGGGCAGGTCGTGCTGGCGGGCGTTGACCACCATATGCCCGATGCCGAATGGGACGCGATTGGCGGGGAGGGCGGCCAGCCCCCAATTGAAACGCACCCGCAATTTCACCTCCGCCAAATTCTCGACCGCATGGGCGTTGCGCGGGCGGAGGTGCGGCACTGGCGCTATGGCAGCGATACGGATGCGGCCCCGGCGCGATCTCGCGCCATTTCCAACGCGCTGGCTCCGGCCCGCTTCACCGATAAATGGGTGGACCTCAAAGCATCTGAAAAGCAGCTGTCGGGCGTTCATGCAATTGAGGTGGCGACACCTGCCGATGAAGCGCAGGCCATTGCACTGACCATCAGGCACGCCCTTGGATCAGGCGGCACGGTTGCGCTGGTGACGCCAGACCGGATGCTGGCCCGCCGCGTCTCTGCCCATTTGCGCCGCTGGGGCATTGAGGCGGATGATTCAGCAGGTCGGCCCTTGTCTACCACGCCGCCGGGCATGTTGCTGTTGACGCTTGTGGCTGCGGCGGTGGAGCAATTCTCGCCGGTGCCGCTCTTGGCGCTCTTGAAGCATCCGCTGGTGGCGGGCGGACGGGATCGTCTGGATTGGCTGGATGATGCGCGCGCGCTGGATCGGGCGCTGCGGGGGCCGCGCCCCGCGCCCGGCCTGTCCGGTGTCACAGCTTTTCTGCGCGACGGGGAGGCTCGTACAGCGACGATCCGCGCGACCGCTCTGGAGGCGTGGGAGAAGATGCGCCCCTTGCTGGAGCCGATTGAAAGCGCCTTTACGGGCAAGGCGGATTTGGCTCACTTATTAGCCGCTTTGCGCACCGCTCTTGAGGCATTGGCAGGAGACGCCGTCTGGTCGGGGGAAGACGGCCGCGCGCTCGCCGATTTGTTCACCGGGCTGGAAGGCGCGTCGGGCGACGGGCCTGCCAAGGTCCATATTGCCAGCCTGCCCTTGCTCATCCGCCAGTTGATTGATGGCGTGACCAGCCGTCCAGCACGGGGTGGTCATCCGCGCGTGTTCATCTGGGGTGTGCTGGAGGCGCGGCTGCAATCTGCCGATTTGATGATTCTAGGCGGCTTGAATGAAGGCGTCTGGCCTGCGCTGCCCTCGCCCGATCCCTGGCTTGCGCCCCCCGTGCGCCGGGCCTTGGGCTTGCCGAGTTTGGAACGGCGCATTGGCCTGTCCGCCCATGATCTGGCCGGGGCCTTGGGTGCGCCGCGCATTTTGCTGACCCGGGCCAAGCGCGACATAAGCGGGCCGACCAATGCGTCGCGTTTCTGGCTGCGGCTGGAAACCATGGCTGGTGGCCTGACTGAGCCGCCGCTGCGCTATGACCTGCTCGCCCGTGCGCTGGATGCGGGTAAAGGCCTGCCAAATCGCGCGTCCCGGCCAGAGCCTGTGCCTGCGGCTGATCTTCGGCCAAAGAAGATTTCCGTCACCGATGTCGATCGCCTCGCGGCCGACCCTTATGCCTTTTATGCCAAGACCATCCTGAAGCTCTCGCCGCTCGATCCTGTTGATGCAGAACCGGGCCCGGCTTGGAAGGGCACGCTGATCCATGCTGTGCTCGATAGTTGGGCAAAGCAGGATCGCTATGCACCTGCGCATTTGGTGGAGCGGATGCGCCATGCGCTCGATGGGGCGGGGGTGCATCCGGTCGTCCGCACGCTCTGGTTGCCGCGCCTGATTGAAGCCTCAGAATGGATTGAGCAGCAGGTGGCAGAGCAGCAGGCCAAAGGCCGAACACCCCTTGCGAGCGAAATATCGGGCGAGGCCATGTGCGACGGCATTTTGGTGCATGGTCGAGCAGATCGGATCGACCGGACGGAAACGGGCCTTGGCATCATCGACTATAAGACGGGAAAGGCACCAACAGATCGTCAGGTGGCGGAAGGATTTGCGCTGCAATTGGGGCTGTTGGCGTTCATTGCCGAACAGGGTGGATTTGAGGGTGTGCAGGGCGATGCAGATGTCTTTGAATATTGGTCCTTCCAACGGGACGGGGGCAAGCCCGGCAAAATCTCGACCCCCGCAGGAAAAAGCGGCAATAAGACACCGCCTCATGTTTTCGTCGAGACGATGGTCCTCAAGTTTAAGGAGGCAGCTGCCAAATGGCTGTCGGGCCGAGAGCCCTTTACCGCCAAGCTGAATCCCGATTATGCCCGCAGCGATTATGATCATCTGATGCGGCTGGAAGAATGGCAGGGCCGCGATGCCTAAGCGCCGGGACTTTACCCTTCTGCCCCGCATGGAGGGCAATCAGGCCATAGCCTCGCGGCCGGATGCACAGGTCTGGCTGTCGGCATCGGCGGGAGCTGGCAAGACGCAGGTTTTAACCGCACGCGTGCTGCGCCTGTTGTTGAATGGGGCTGACCCAGAATCGATCCTATGCCTCACCTTTACGAAGGCGGGTGCAGCGGAAATGGCCGACCGTGTTCATGAGCGGCTGGGGGCTTGGGTGACATTACCCCTGACAGATTTGCGCAAGGATTTGTTCAATCTGTGCGAACGCCATCTGGATGATGATCAGATCGCCAGCGCGCGGCAGCTTTTTGCCAAAGTTCTCGACGCGCGCGGCGGCGGCCTTCGCATTCAGACGATCCATAGCTTTGCCCAGACCTTGTTGGCGGCCTTCCCCACCGAAGCCAGTCTCCCCGTTGGCTTTCGTCCCATTGAAGGACGCGAAGAGGGGCAATTGCAGAATGAGGCCCTTGCCGATCTTGTCGCCCAGGCCGAGCAGGAAGGACGCGCGGGCGTGCTGGATCGCATGCAGTTCTTGGCCCAGACACTTGGCGAAGAGGCGACCCGGAACCTCCTGAAGCGCTGTGCCTATGCGCCCGATGTGATGGAGGATCTTGGCCCGGGAGCAGAGGCGCGTGTGCGCCGTTGGCTGGGGCTTGGGGATTTTGATGTGCAGGCCAAGGCACGCGCGGACTGCGCGGATGATGGCTTTGATCTGGACGCGCTTCAGGCAATCCAAAACATGTTTGTTTCAGCGCCTGGCGCCCGCCTGCAAGGCCTTGGGCAAAAGATCACAGATTGGCGTGCGCGAGATGTCGCCGAGCGGATGAAGACACTCGACGCGTTGCTCGGGGCTTGGTCAAATGACGAAGGGGTCGTGCGCGAAAACCCGGCCTGGATTCCCAAGCAGTCTGACTATCTTGATCTTGTCCGCCCGATCCATGCGCATTTCTTGCAATTGCGTGAATTGCTGCGCCTTGATGAGACAGCGCGGCGTCTGTCCGCCGCACTCTCGCTGGGCCAAGATTATGCGCGGGCTTATGCCGATGCCAAACGCGCGGCAGGGGCGGTGGATTTCAATGATATGATCCGCGCGACCGTCCGCCTGCTCCAGCAGCCGGGCATTGGCGATTGGATCCGCTATAAGCTTGATCAGTCGGTCGACCATATTTTGGTGGATGAGGCGCAAGATACGAACGCTGCCCAATGGGATATTGTAAAAGCGCTGACGGAGGAATTTTTTGCAGGCGCGGGGGCCAAGGCAGATCGAACCCGCACCGTCTTTGCAGTTGGCGATTTCAAGCAAGCGATTTTTGGCTTTCAGGGCACCGACCCAGAGCAATTTGAAGGCGCTGGAGAATTTTTCAGGGATCAGGTCGAAGCCGCAGACCTTGAATTTCAGCCGCTGACGATCAGCCAATCCTTTCGATCCAGCCAACCCATATTGGATGCGGTGGACGCCGTTATTGCCGGCCTCGGCCATGAAACCATGGGCCTATCGGTCAAGCCGGACCTGCATAAGAGCGCGCGGCAAGGCTCTGGCCATGTCGAGCTTTTCCCCTTCATCCACAGCGATGCCGATGCCGAGGGGGATATCGATACCGATGCCGATGGGGACGCCGAAGAAGATTGGTTCTCGGCTTCCGAGCTCAATTGGGCCAGCGCCCTTGCGAAAAAGGTGCGCCATTGGACAACAGGCGGGCTGTATCTCGACACGCAAGGTCGTCCGGCGGACCCGGGCGATGTGATGATCCTGCTGCGCAGTCGATCGGATTTGGCGCGCCTGATCGTCTCTCGTCTGTATGAAGAGCAAGTGCCCGTGGCAGGGGTGGATCGGTTGCGGCTGGCCGCCCCAATTGCGGTGCAGGATTTGATGGCCTGTGTCCGCTTCGTGCTGCAACCCAGCGATGATCTGACGCTGGCGAGCCTGCTTGTCTCCCCTTTGATCGGTTGGTCGCAGGACGATCTGCTGACCCATGCCGCCGGGCGTCGCCGGGGCCTATGGGCGCATCTGCGTGAAACCTTAGACCGCGAGGCGCTGGCCCTGCTCTATCAGCTGCTCGACATGGCAGATCGGGTGACGCCTTATGGCTTTTTGGAAGCCATATTGTCTGGCCCGATACAGGGTCGGGAAAAGCTGATTGCGCGACTGGGCGAAGAAGCGCGCGACCCGATTGAAGAACTGCTCAATGCAGCCTTCCAGTTTGAAATGACGCGCACGCCCTCTCTTCAACTCTTCCTCGATTGGTTTTCGCGGGGCGATGTCGAGATTAAGCGCGACCCCTCTAAGCCCGAAAATGCGGTTCGGGTGATGACGGTACATGGATCAAAAGGCTTGCAGGCCCCGATTGTGGTGCTGGCCGATGCGACCGCAGATCCCGACAATAAACGCAGCCGTGATCTCGATTGGATAACGGACGATGGCCTAAAGCTGCCCGTGCCACGACCTAAGAAAGATGCGCTGACCGGCTCACTGCAACGCTCCGCCGAGCTGCAGGACCGGCGGGAACGCAATGAGCATTGGCGCTTGCTTTATGTCGCGATGACGCGGGCGGAGGAATATCTGTTCGTGGGCGGTGCCCTCAAGAGCAAGCAGGTGAAGGCCGGCGATGTCGGCGTTGACTGCTGGTATGCCCGGGTCAGATCGGCGCTGTCCTCGCTGCCCAATGTGGAGGCGCGGGGGGGCGGGCTGGTCTTCGCCCAGAAAGCAAAGCCCAGCCGAAGCAAAGACAAAGCCAGCGATGCGCCAGACATATGGTCCGCCGCTTTGCCGGAATGGGCCATAAACCCGGTGGCTGCAGAGGCCCGCCCGTCGCGTCCGCTGGCGCCTTCTGCTCTTGGAGTGGAGGATAAAGCGAGCAGTCCGCCGCCTGACCCGGCCATGCGGGATGCCGCGCGACGGGGGACCCTGCTGCACGGCCTGTTTGAACGTTTGCCGTCTGTCCGCCGGGAGGATCGGCGGGCCGCCGCTGCACAATGGCTGACGGCGCAACAGGCGGACGATGTGGAGGGCCTGATCGCAACGGCGCTCGCCATTATCGACCATCCCGACTTTGCGCATGTTTTTGCTGGAGATGCTTTGGCGGAAGCGCCGCTGGCGGGGGTTGTGAATGGGGATGTGATTTCCGGGGCGGTGGATCGGCTGCTCATTACAGAGACCGAGGTGACCGTTGTTGATTTCAAAACGGGCCGCTTTGTGCCGCGTGATGTCGCTTTCGTGCCTGTCTATCACATGGCGCAGATGGCGGCCTATGTCGCTTTGCTCGAGGGGATTTTCCCCGGACGATCCGTGCGTGCGGCCTTACTGTATACGGCCGGGCCAAAGATGATTTCGCTCTCCGCAGATGATTTGGCCGATTGGAGGCCGGGCTGTGCCGGGGCATAGATTTTCTTCGCACCCGCCCGGTTGAGATTGGTGCTTCCGCCCCCTAAATTGCAAATAGAAACAAGGAGATTCGACTCATGCCCACCAAGGCAATCACCGATACCAGCTTTGCCGATGACGTTTTGAATGCCAGCGGCCCCGTTCTTGTCGATTTCTGGGCGGAATGGTGCGGCCCGTGCAAAATGATCGGCCCGAGCCTTGAGGAAATCTCTGACGAACTGGCCGGCAAGGTCACGATCACGAAGATCAACATTGATGACAATCCCGATGCTCCGGCCAAATATGGCGTGCGCGGCATTCCGACGATGATCCTGTTCAAGGATGGCCAGCCTGCCGCAACCAAGGTGGGTGCAGCGCCGAAATCCGCGCTCAAGGGCTGGATTGAATCCGAAATCTAAGGGGATAGCGCCCCTCCCGTTGGCGGGAGGGGCCGCATTTTGGGCGAACGCGTCGTCGCGGCAAAGCCCCCGGCCCGATACGATAAGGCCATCTAATAAATCTGATTAGAGAATCCATTCGAATAGATCAGGGCCCCATGCCCTGAATCTCTGGATTCTGGGTTAAATCATCGCAGCTTAGCCGATTTTCGTCCACGTTTCTGGGCCAGAGCCCCTGGGCGTTCTGGCGTGCGTTGTGATCTTGCACCCTAATTTAATATGTTTAATCATCTCCGCCTAACGGGAAAATGGCGACGGCCGCGGCATGGAACAAGCCGCCCGTTGCGCCAATAGGGGGGATTATAGGATGACCAATTTTTTCAACGTCACGACGCTGGGACTTTTTCTCCGATCGAGCTCGGCTCTGACGCTCGCGCTGGCGGCAGGGCAGGTATCGGCTGCCGATACAGCTGCAACAGCAGACTCAGTGGATCAGAGCGAAATCGTCGTCACCGCGCAAAAGCGTGAACAAAAGCTCCAAGATGTCGGCATCGCGATTTCGGTATTGAGCAAGGATGATCTCAATAACCGCAACATCACCAGCGCGACGGACGTTGTTTCGGCTATCCCGAATCTGAAGTATAATGCCTATTCATCGTCGCAGGTCGTGTTCAACATGCGCGGCGTGTCGCAAAATGATTATGGCGATCAGCAAGAACCCCCCGTTGCGGTCTATCAGGATGATTCTTACGCCAGCTCCATCACAACGGCGAGCTTCCCGATCTTTGATCTGGCGCGGGTGGAGGCCTTGCGCGGTCCGCAAGGAACGCTGTTCGGGCGCAACGCCACAGGCGGGGCCGTGCAGTTCATATCGAGCCAGCCGACCGAGGATTTGGACGGCTATGTCCGGCTGACTTATGGGCGTTTCAATCAGACTGTGGTTGAAGGGGCTGTGTCAGGCGCGCTGAGCGAGAATTTGACCGCCCGCGTGTCGGGGATTTTCAATCGCGACGATGGCTATATGGAGAATATCACGCCCGGCGAGAAAGACCGCGGGGCGAATAATCACTGGGCCCTGCGCGGCATTTTCGCCTATCAGCCCAGCTCCGCGTTCAAGGCCAAGCTGACGCTGCGCTATTCGCAGGCGGATAAGGAGCGTCAGGCCGGCGTTTATAATTACGCGCCCACCTGCCCCAATGCCCAGTTCCAAGGGGAGTTTCTCGCGCCGACCGCAAGCTGCGCCTATTGGGGCGTGACGGGAACGGCCGGCAATGGCTATTTTAATCCGGAAATTGCCGCATCCCAGGGCGGCAGCCCTTGGAAGACGGCCGGCACGGGGGACGCCTATGTCGATCGCAAGCTGTTTGGCAGCACGCTGCGTATCGATGCCGAACTCGGCGGTTTGGATCTAACAGCGATCTCCGATTATCAGCATGTCGACAAATTCTACATTGAAAGCGGCAATGGCCCGCCGGAAATTCCCTATGTTGAAAACGTCACGCCGCCTGCGACTGCGCCCTGCCCAGCACCCAATGCGACGCTGACCTGCTACGCATCGGGGACGGTGTTTTTCCAAGATGCAAAGGTGAACCAATATTCGCAGGAAGTGCGCCTGTCTAAAACATCGGACAGCAATTTCCTGACCGTTGGGGCCTTTGGCATGATCATCGACGGGGCCTATAAGGCCAAATATGCGACGCCCTTTGGCGGCTATGATCCCAGCGTGAATTTCACCCAGAAGACAGAGTCTTACGCCTTTTTCGCGCAGAATGAGTATAAGCTCAACGATCAGGTAAAGCTGATTGGTGGCCTGCGCTATTGGCACGACAATAAGGTTGGGGATTATGCCGCGACCCATGTCTTACCACTTTATGCGCTGTCGCTGCGCTTTGGGCCAAAAGGCGTTTCCTATACCGACCTCACGGGCACCAACAGCCCGGCCTCTTGGACTTATGGCGCGGGCACCTCTGGCGTAACAATCACGCCGGAGGCGGCATCGCCCAATTTCAGCGGCGTGACCGCGCGGGCCCAAATTGACTATAAGCCCAGCGATCAGGTCTTGGCCTATATCAGCTATAATCGCGGCTCTAAATCTGGCGGGTTCACCTTCTCAACGGGGACGCCATTCCCGTCTCAATTGGTCGATACATTGAATAATTTGGCATATCGGCCAGAGACACTGAACGATTATGAAGTTGGCCTGAAAACGACGCTTGCACCGGGCACGACATTCAACCTCGCCGCATTTTATTATGACTATAAGAATTATCAGGCGTTTGTGCAGGTTGGATTTACGCAGGTCGTCCGCAATCTTCCTGCCAAGGTCAAAGGGATTGAAGCCGACTTTACGACGCGGCCAACCCCCGGCCTGACGCTGCAACTGTCCGGCGCCTATCAGGACAGCGAAGTCAAGGACGTCCTCTTGCCAGATGGGGTGACGGTTGTGACGCACGACCTGCCTCAGGCCCCCAAATTGTCGGGCAGCGCCATGGCACGTTACGAATTTGCGCTGGCAGGTGGCACAGCATCGGTTCAGGCGGATGCGATCTTCCAAAGCAAAATGTGCTTTACCGTGATGTGCGCCCCCGTTGAACGGGAAGGCGGCTATGGCGTTGCAAATGGGCGTCTTGGTTTCACCACGGCCGATGAGAAGGTGGATGTCGCCTTGTTTGTGAACAATCTCTTCAACCGGGCCTATCGCGTCTATGCGTTCGATGGGTCGCTCTATTGGGGCGATACTCTGGGCGTCTATGCCAAGCCGCGCACTTGGGGCCTGACCGTCCGCTATAATTTCGGCAAATGATAGGCTGAACGCTGACCAAGCATAGGGCCGGCCTCTGAATAGTAGTCAGAGGTCGGCTCGCTGCTTTCGGGGGGAGAATAAGGGTGGCAAGCACGGCGGCAACAGCAGGCGCGGGGCAGGCGGGAAGCCAAATGCAGCTGCATCGTCAGCTGGATTGGAAGGATGCTTTTTGGGCATCGAGCGGGGTGCCAGCGGGCGTTTTGCTGACCATGGGCGGCATCGCCACGATGATCGGCCAGCCAAGCTGGGTGATCTGGATCGCCTCCATCCTCATGGGGTTCATGCAATCCTTCGTTTATGCCGAAATTGCCGGGCTTTATCCCAATAAATCGGGCGGCGCCTCGGTCTATGGTGCGGCCGGATGGTTGCCTTATGGTAAGTTCATTGCGCCGATTTCGGTGTGGTGCAATTGGCTCGCTTGGTCACCCGTATTGGCGTTGGGGACCAGCCTTGGCGCCGGTTATGTGATGGCCAGCCTGTTTCCGGCGGACTCTGCAATCCGGCAGTGGCAATTTGATCTCTTGGCCCTCGATTTTATCCGCGAGGGGCTCCACCTTCGGATCAATCTTGTGTCGATCATCGCCACCGGATTTTTGCTTTTGACCTTTGCGCTGCAGCATCATGGCGCGGCGCGGGCCGCGAATTTCCAAAAGATTCTGGGCATTGCTTGCATGTTGCCGCTGCTGCTTGTTGGCCTCGTCCCCCTCATCACCGGCGATTTGCCGCGCGAAAACCTATTCCCGATCTTGCCCATATTGCGCGATGCCGCCGGGAATATCGGTTTTGGAACATGGGATGCCGCCGGGCTTACGCTCTTGGCCGGGGCTATGTTTGGGGCGGGCTGGTCAACCTATGGGTTTGAAACAGCGGTCTGCTACACCCGTGAGTTTAAGGATCCGGCAAAAGATACAGCCCGAGCGATCTTTGCGTCTGGCCTGTTGTGTATGGCCATTTTCACGCTTGTGCCTTTGGTGTTCCAAGCCTCGCTTGGGCTAGAGGGCATGCTCGACCCCTCGATCTACGACGGATCGGGCGTTGCCAATGCGCTTGCCACGATACTTGGCGGGGGCGCTGTCATCGGCAATCTGCTCATTGTCATGCTGGTGCTCGCTTTGTTGCTCATCGTGATGACATCAATGATGGGCTCATCGCGGACCCTGTATCAGGCATCGGTCGACGGTTGGTTTCCGCGTTACCTCTCCCGCGTAAACGCACATGGCGCGCCAACGGCTGCTATGTGGACGGATTTGGTGTTTAATCTCGTGCTGCTGCTCGCGTCCGATTATTTCGCGGTGCTGATGATTTCAAACGTCTGCTATTTTGTTTTTAACTTCCTCAATCTGCAATCGGGGTGGATCCACCGGATTGACCGGTCCGATTGGAACCGACCCTATCGCTGCCCAACTTGGCTGCTGGCGACGGGTGCTGTCTTTGGCTTTGTCAATTTGGTTTGGATGGGCGCTGGCGCAAATGTTTGGGGTGAAGGGACATTGCGCAACGGTCTGCTCGCTGTTCTGTTGATTATCCCTGTTTTTGCATTCCGCCATTATATTCAGGATAAGGGGCAGTTCCCTGCGGCCGCAGGCATCGCCGACGACCCCTTTGCGCGACCCGCCGTGCAGGCCAAGGCGGGCCTATTGCCCTATCTTGCCCTGATCGGGGCTGCCGCAACTGTGGGGCTTGCCGCCTATCTCGCAGAATGAGCTTGGCCCAAGACACGAAGATGAAGGGCAAAGGGCGGGCTGGGACAGGCTCTAGCTACGATAATCGGCGTTGATGCTGATATAGCCATGGGTCAGGTCGCACGTCCAAACCGTGGCGCGGCCATTGCCCAGACCCAGCGAAACCCCAATGTTGATATCCTCGCCCTTCAGATGCGCGGCAACAGGCGTTTCGTCATAGCCCTCCACAGGAAGCCCGGCTTCGGCAACTTGGGTCGCGCCAAAGCGGATGGCGAGAAGATCACGCTCCGCCGGTTCGCCCGCTTTGCCAACGGCCATCACAACCCGGCCCCAATTGGCGTCTTCGCCAGCAATGGCTGTTTTGACGAGGGGGGAATTGGCAATGCTCATCGCAATGCGATGGGCGCTCGCGTCTGAAACCGCGCCGTCGACGCTGATCTCAATAAACTTGCTCGCCCCCTCTCCATCGCGGACGACGAGATGGGCGAGTTGACGGCACAGATCGGCAAGGGCTGCCTGAAAGGCATCTGCCCCTGCATCGTCCATTTTGGTCAGCGGCGCATGGCCCGCCTTGCCGGTTGCAAAGGCCAGAACCGTGTCGGATGTGGAGGTGTCGCTATCGACGGTAATGCAGGAAAAGCTGGCCTTATTGGCGGCAGACAGCATCTCTTGCAGCAAGCCGGGCGCAATCGCTGCATCGGTAAAGATATAGCCGAGCATCGTTGCCATATCGGGCGCGATCATGCCGGAGCCTTTGATCACGCCAACCAGCGTGATCGTGCGGCCCCCAATCACAGCCTGCGTCATGGCACCTTTTGGGAAGGTGTCGGTCGTGGAAATGGCGGCCGCGATATCGGCCCAGCCACAGGGGTCTGCCGAGAATGCCAA
The DNA here is from genome assembly GCA_041174825.1 of Pseudomonadota bacterium. GTDB lineage: Bacteria > Pseudomonadota > Alphaproteobacteria > Sphingomonadales > Sphingomonadaceae > Aquisediminimonas. Next base: position 18,632 of record JBEDGC010000021.1, read on the forward strand.
TTCAAGGCCCGCTTGCGCCTTATCAATCGGCAGTGGCACGCCAATAACCCCCGTTGCCGACACAAACACCTCTTCCGCTGCACAGCCCAGATGGCTGGCGACTTTGGTTGTGATGGCGTCCACCGCGGCCCGGCCCTTATGCCCGGTAAAGGCATTGGCATTGCCCGCGCTGACAACAAGCGCGCGCGCCCGTCCTCCCGGCAAATTGGCTCGGCACCATTCCACTTCGGGCGACGGGCATTTGCTCTGCGTGGTCACGCCTGCAACCGCCGTTCCCGCATTCAATGTGATCAACGTCAGATCCGCCCGATCCCAAGCCTTATAGCGCGCCCGCGCCACATGCGGCGATACGCCATCAATAGCGGGCAATTCCGGAAACGGGCGGGCGAGGGGGGAGGTGTCGCTGGTCATGAAATGCCCCTAGACATTGCGACCGCTTGGTTCAACCGTGGGAAAGAGTGGCAGAGTATTCACAGGGTTAAAGATAATCCGCCGAGCGCGGGATGGACGGCCCGGCCATTCATCCCTATATCCGGACCTACGGATACTATTGATGCGGCTTTTTCTCTATCTTGTGGCCCTTGTGGCGGGGTTTTCGCCCGCTGAGGCGAGCCGTGTTGCTATGGCGCAGCCTGTGGCTGTTGGGGCTGTTGCGCAGACCCAAGATCCGACGGCCGCGGCATCGACGCACAAGCTGTTGGCGCATGCGACCTTTCTCGCTCAGCCGGGCTTTGTGCCATCACAGAAGCTGTTGCCGAGCGTTCTTGCCGGATTTCTTCCGCCCCTTATTGGCGTTGAACTGACAGACCGCCCGCGCGCCTGATTTGCGCGCCGCCTCCTTTTCTCATCGTCAATTTTCTGCGTCGCCATTGCTGCTGACGCGCTGTTTTAATTAAGGAAATGCCCATGTTCGGCAAACTCGCCAAATCGATTTTTGGGTCGTCCAACGACCGTTATGTCCGCACATTGTTGAAGATTGTCGACAAGGTGAATGCGCTGGAGCCTGATATGCAGGCGATGAGCGATGCCGATTTGCAGAACCAAACAGTCTTGTTCCGCCAGCGGATTGAAGCGGGGGAGACGCTCGATGCGCTTTTGCCCGAGGCCTTTGCGACCGTACGCGAAGCCGCCAAGCGCACGCTGGGTCAGCGCCATTATGATGTGCAGTTGGTTGGCGGTATCGCGCTCCACCGCGGTGAAATTGCCGAAATGCGCACGGGGGAGGGCAAGACCCTCGTCGCGACGGCCGCAACCTATCTAAATGCGCTACCCGGCAAGGGTGTGCATGTCATCACGGTGAATGATTATCTGGCCAAGCGTGATGCCGAATGGATGGGCCAAGTCTATCGCTTCCTCGGGCTGACCGTGGGCGTGATTGTCCCTAACTTAACGGATGATCAGCGGCGTCAGGCTTATGCGTCGGACATCACCTATGGCACGAATAACGAATTCGGCTTTGATTACCTACGCGACAATATGAAATATGACCGCGCCCAAATGGTGCAGCGTCCGTTCAACTACGCGATTGTCGATGAAGTCGATTCCATCCTGATCGATGAGGCGCGCACGCCGCTCATCATCTCAGGCCCAACCGATGATAAGTCAGAATTGTACATCCGGGTCGATGCCATTGTGAAGCAGCTGGATGACGGCGATTATGAGAAGGACGAAAAGCAACGCTCCATCGTCCTGACCGAAGATGGCACAGAAAAGGCGGAGCGGCTGTTGGAAAGTGCCGGCCTTTTGGAAGGCGCTAATCTTTATGATTTTGAGAATACGCAGGTCGTCCATCATCTTAATCAGGCGCTGCGCGCGAATGTGATGTTCAAGGCGGACACAGATTATATCGTGAAGGACAATAAGGTCGTCATCATTGACGAGTTTACGGGCCGCATGATGGATGGTCGCCGCTGGTCCGATGGTCTGCATCAGGCTGTCGAGGCGAAGGAAGGCGTGAAGATTGAGGCGGAGAACCAAACGCTCGCCTCCATCACCTTTCAAAATTATTTCCGCATGTATCCCAAATTGGGCGGCATGACAGGGACAGCAGCGACTGAGGCGCAAGAGTTTTTCGACATTTACCGCATGAATGTCGTCACCATTCCAACCAATGTGCCGGTACAGCGCATTGATGAAGAAGATGAATTTTACAAAAACACGCATGACAAATTTGGCGCCATTGCCAAGCTGATCAAGCAGCGTGCAAGCGCGGGTCAGCCGGTTCTTGTCGGTACCGTCTCGATCGAAAAATCGGAGTTGTTGTCAGAGTTTTTGAACAAGGAAGGCGTCGATCATAATGTTCTGAACGCCCGGTATCATGAACAAGAAGCCCATATTGTGGCGCAGGCGGGGCGGCTGGGCGCTGTGACGATTGCGACGAATATGGCCGGGCGCGGCACCGATATTCAGCTGGGCGGCAATCTGGATTTCCGGGTTGAGGATGAGCTGAAGACGATGGAAGACGGGCCGAAAAAGGATAAGGAAATCGCCCGTATCCGCGCGGAAATTGAAGCCGAAAAGCAGCGCGTGTTTGAAGCTGGCGGCCTGTTTGTCATCGGGACGGAGCGGCATGAAAGCCGTCGTATCGATAACCAGCTGCGCGGCCGCTCTGGCCGTCAGGGGGATCCGGGCCACACCAAATTCTACCTCTGCCTCGATGATGATCTGTTGCGCATTTTTGGACCAGACACTCTCTTTGCCAAGATGATGAACAGCAATTTGGCCGATGGGGAAGCCATTGGATCGCGCTGGTTGTCGAAGGCGATTGAGACGGCGCAGAAAAAGGTCGAAGCGCGCAATTATGACATTCGCAAACAGGTGGTTGAATATGACGATGTCATGAACGACCAGCGCAAGGTCATTTATGAACAGCGCGGCGACATTATGGATGCCGACGCCGTGGACGATGTCACCATTGATATGCGGCATGAAACGATCAACGCCATTGTTGGCGATGCCTGCCCACCCAATAGCTACCCCGAACAATGGGATGTGGCTGGCTTGAAGACCAGGGTGCAAGAGGTTTTCGGCTTTGAAATTCCGCTGGATGATTGGATCACGGAATCGGAAATTGAGCCGGAAATGATCGAAGACCGCATCCGCGCACAGGCGGATGCCCTGATGGCGGCCAAACAGGCAGAGCTGGATACGCAAACCTGGCATGAAGTTGAAAAAAGCGTTCTACTCCAATCGCTCGACCAGCATTGGAAGGACCATTTGTCGACGCTGGATGCGTTGCGCGCCGTCATCCACTTGCGCGCTTATGCGCAGAAGACGCCGATTAACGAGTATAAGCGGGAAGCCTTTGCCCTGTTTGAACGGATGCTGGTTGTGATCCGGGAGGATGTGACCAAGATTCTGGCGCACGCGCAATTCCAGTTTCAGGCATCCCCCGAACTGCCGCAAATGCCCAATTTTGTCACAAGCCATCTCGACCCGCTGACCGGTGAGGATAATAGCGCTGATCTCGATTCTGCCGCGCTAGGCCTTGTTTCGACCCGGATTCCGCCCTTGCTGATGGGTCAGCCGGACCCTTCAGAGGAGTTTGGCGATCCAGCAGAATGGGAGGGCAAGGTTAGCCGCAATGCGCCCTGCCCCTGTGGGTCTGGCCAGAAATATAAGCACTGCCACGGCGCGTTCTAAGAGGCGCCTGACATGCCGTTCTGGCTGATCCCCGCCTTTTTCGGCACGGCTCTGCTCTATGCGAGCGTCGGTTTTGGCGGCGGATCAACCTATAATGCGCTGTTGGCGCTGGCCGGTGTTGATTATCGCACCCTCCCGGCGATCGCGCTCACCTGTAACATTATCGTCGTCATTGGCGGCACTTGGCGGTTCCATCGGGCCGGGCTGCTGCCTCGGCGGCGGGCTTTGCCGCTGGTGCTTGTCTCGGCACCCTTTGCTGGGCTTGGCGGATTAACGCCGATCACGGAAACGGCCTTTCTCGCGCTGCTGGCGACCAGCCTATTTGTGGCGGGCCTTGCCTTGCTGGTGCAGCAGGACCGGCCCTCAGAAAACGCGCCTGCCCAACAGAATCGCAAAACGGGCTTTGCCGATATGTTGACCGGCGCGGGCGTGGGCTATCTGGCCGGGTTGGTCGGCATTGGGGGGGGCATCTTCCTTGCTCCCTATCTGCACATGACGCGCTGGGCGGCGGCCAAACAAATCGCGGCAACGGCCAGCCTGTTTATCCTGATCAACTCTATTACCGGGTTGGCGGGTCAATTGGTGAAACTGGGCAGCTCGGGCACGTTGCCAGAGGTGGTGGGCTATTGGCCGCTGGCCCTTGCCGTGGTGGTTGGCGGGCAGATGGGCAGCATCGCGGGGATCCGTTTGCTCTCCCCCACGCTCGTTAGGCGCGCGACGGGGCTGTTGATCCTCTATGTTGCAGCACAACTCGCTTGGCGGCTTTTGACACACTAACGGCGTTAAAACGCCGGGTCGTTTGCGCCTGCATCCTCCAGCGGCGTGACCGCTGTGTGGATGCCGCATTCAGTCTTGTCCCAGCCACGCCAGCGGCCGGCGCGCGGGTCTTCGCCCGGCTTCACCCGGCTGGTGCAGGGCGAACACCCGATGGAGGGATAACCTTGCGCCTCCAGCGGATGGCGGGGCAGATTATGCGCGGCAAAATAGCTTTCAATCCGCGCCTTATCCCAATCGGCGAGCGGATTCATTTTGAGCCGCCCATCTTCAATCTCAAAGCGGGGAAGCGCCGAGCGGGTGGAGGATTGGAACGCCTTTCGCCCGGAAATCTGAGCGTCAAAGGGCGCGAGCGCCGTTTGCAGGGGTGCCACTTTGCGGATCGCGCAGCAGCCATCGGGGTCATAGGACCAGCGCAGACCGGTTTCGTCGCGCGCGGCCACATCCGCGGCATCGGGCGTCAGCGTGCGGACGTCGGTCAGGCCCAATAGCTCGGTCACCTGATCACGATAGGCAAGCGTTTCGGGAAAATGCTTGCCGGTATCGAGGAAGAGTACGGGCAGGCTGGGGTCGATGCGCGACAAGAGGTGCAGCAACACAACGGCCTCTGCCCCAAAGCTAGACACGGTGGCGACATCGCCCAGCATCTGTTCTGGCAAGACGGTTTCCAGAACCTCAAATGTGTCGCGGCCACGGAACATGTTGTTGAGACGAATAGCATCCGCCTCGGAATAACGCGGGGACGTGTCGATCCTGTCGACAGCGCGGACCCGCGTGTCAGCCATGCCGCAACTTCCAGACCGGGACGCCCGCATCGGCCGCGCCTTGATAAACATGGCCATAAAAATTGAGGCTTGCCTCAACGGCGTCCGCATCCAGCGGCACATCGGGCGCAAAGCTGTCAAAACCACAGCGGCGCATGAAGGCGATCTGATCGACCAACACATCCCCTGCAGCCCGCAATTCGCCCGTATAGCCTGCTTCGCGCAGGATACGGGCAGAGGAATAACCCCGCCCATCGCGGAATTTGGGGAAGGCCACTTCGACCAGCGCCAGTCGATCCAAATGGGGGATCAAAAGGCGCGCATCTTCATCGGATTCCAGGCGCACCGCCGTTGCGTTCGACTGGGTTAGAAACGAATCAAGCGTCACGGCGGGCTGTTCCAGCGCCGCATCCTCCCGAAAGCGCAGCTCAGCCATAAATTGCCTCCTTAAACGGATCAAATCCGACCCGGCGATAGGTGTCGAGGAAGCGTTCCCCCGTGTCGCGCAGTTCCAAATATTTGTCGGTCACGCGCTCAATGGCGTCGACAACGCCATCTTCATCAAAGCCGGGGCCGGTGATTTTGCCAAGGCTGGTATCCTCAGCGCCCGACCCGCCGAGCAGCAGCTGGTAATTTTCCGTGCCCTTTCGGTCGACACCCAAAATGCCGATATGGCCGGCATGGTGATGGCCACAGGCATTGATGCAGCCTGAGATTTTGAGCTTCAATTCACCCAGCGTCCGCTGCCGATCGAGATCAGCAAAACGCTGCGCGATTTTCTGTGCAACCGGAATGGAGCGCGCATTGGCAAGGCTGCAATAATCCAGCCCCGGGCAGGCGATGATATCGCTGATCAAATCCAGATTGGCGGCAGCCAAGTCCGCCTCGCTCAGCGCCTGCCAGACGGCATAAAGATCGCGCTTGGCGACATGCGGCAAGACGATGTTCTGTGCATGCGTCACGCGCAGCTCATCAAAGCTGTAGCGCTCGGCAAGGTCGGCCATCACGTCAATCTGCGCGGAGGAAGCATCGCCCGGAATGCCGCCAACGGGCTTTAGGCTGATGTTCACAATGGCATAGCCCGGCTGTTTGTGCGCCTTCACATTCTGGTCAAGCCAGACGGCAAAATCCGGGTCGCTGCGGTCAAGCATGTCGGGTGCGCCTGCGTCAAAGGCGGGCGGGGCGAAGAAGGCGGAAATCCGCTCCAGCTCAGCTGCTGGGGGGTCAATGCCCAGCGTCTTTACATGGGCAAATTCTTCCTCAACCTGACGGGCATATTCCGCGGCACCCAATTCATGGATGAGGATCTTGATGCGCGCCTTGTAGATGTTATCCCGGCGGCCATAGCGGTTGTACACGCGCAGACAGGCTTCGGTGTAGCTGAGATAATCCTCAATCGGCACAAAGTCTTTGATCAGCGGCGCAACCATCGGCGTGCGGCCCATGCCCCCGCCCACATAGAAAGCAGCGCCCAGCTTGCCATTCCGCTCCACCAGCTGAATGCCAATATCGTGCAGCTTCATCGCGGCCCGGTCTTCGTCCGACGCAATCACCGCGATTTTGAATTTGCGGGGCAGATAGCTGAATTCCGGGTGGAAGGTTGACCATTGGCGCAGCAGCTCTGCCCAAGGCCGTGGATCGGCGACTTCATCCGCTGCCGCACCCGCATATTGATCGGACGAGATATTGCGGATGCAATTGCCCGAGGTTTGGATGGCGTGCATTTCAACCGTGGCAAGGTCCGCCAAAATGGCCGGTGCATCTTCCAGCTTGATCCAGTTATACTGGATGTTCTGGCGCGTGGTGAAATGGCCATAGTCGCGGTCATATTTGCGCGCGATGTGTGCGAGCATCCGCATCTGGCGGCTGTCGAGCGTGCCATAGGGAATGGCGACGCGCAGCATATAGGCGTGTAATTGCAGATAGAGGCCGTTCATCAGCCGAAGCGGCTTGAACTGATCTTCGGTCATGTCACCGGCCAAGCGGCGGCGCACCTGATCGCCAAATTCGGCGACGCGGGCATCCACAATCGCCTGATCATATTGGTCATATTTATACATTAGATCACCCAGCTTCCGGCGTTCGGATCGGCCGGTTTCAATGTCAGATCAGGGCGCACGGTGGGGCCGAGCGCGCGGACGCGGTCTTTAATATGGGCCGGGCGCGGGCCTTCGGGCGTCGCCACAGCGTCGATCAAATAAGGGGCGTTGACGCGGCGGGCGCCTTCTTCTGCGGTCAAAATGGCTTCGCCATGTGCGCCGACATCGGCTGCATCCTCAACATGCAAAGACCAGTCCTTGCCTGTCCACCATGTGACCGCGCCCGAGGCGAGATCATTTCCCGTCAACAATTTCATGCTTGTGCTTCTTCCACTTGTTTTGCGAGCGCCCGCAGCCGGTCTTCGGCATCCGAGCGCAAGACAACCTCTCCAACGATGATGATCGCCGGGCTTTGCACGCCGTCACGGGCAATCATATCCCCCAAATCGGTCAGCAATGTCCGCAGGGCGCGCGCGCCCTTGCGCGTTCCGCGTTCCAGAACGGCAACGGGCATATCGGGCGATACCCCGTCTGCGATCAGCTTTTCGGCAATATCATAGGCCGTGGCGACACCCATATAGATGACAAGCGTGCGGCCCTTGCCCGCAAGGCCCGACCAATCCTGATCGCTCAGGCCCTTGCACTGGCCCGCAACAAAGCTGACCGCGCTGGAGGCATCGCGATGGGTGAGCGGCAGCATGGCTTGTGCAGCACAGCCAACAGCGGCCGATATGCCGGGGATGACGTCGACCGAGACACCCGCCGCGCGGCATTCCTCGGCTTCTTCCCCGCCCCGACCGAAAATGAAGGGATCGCCGCATTTGAGGCGGACGACGCGCTTTCCAGCGCGGGCTTCCTCCACAAGAAGCGCATTAATCCGGTCTTGCGGAACGCTATGGCGGCTGCGCTGCTTGGCAACGGAAATATAGCGCGCATCGGGGTTGCCGAGCGCCAAAATCTCAGGATCAACCAAGCCGTCATGCACAATAACATCCGCTTGCGCCAAGGCGCGTGCGGCCTTCACGGTCAGCAAATCTGGATCGCCCGGCCCGGCGCCCACAAGAAGAACATGGCCCATTATCATCTATTTCTCCTGCGCTTCTGTTCTGCAACGTGCAAAGCAGAGATTATTGGGGCCTGTTTAGGGAAACTTCAGGCGGTGGGCGTCAGGCCCGTCATGATGCGGCCTTCAAGCGTGTCGCCTTCGACCGAAACGACGGGGTAAGCGCAATAGTCCGCCGCATAAAAGGCGCTGGGTCGATGATTGCCAGACAGGCCCAGCCCACCAAAGGGCGCGGCAGAGGGGGCACCATTGGTCGGCCTGTTCCAGTTGAGAACACCTGCGCGACTCTGCGCCCAAAATTGGTCAAATTGGGCCTGTGTCCCGCCAATCAGCGCCGCAGCAAGGCCGAAGCGCGTGGCATTGGCCACTACAATGGCGGCGTCAAAATCTGGCACGCGGACAATTTGCAGCACGGGGCCAAACAACTCTTCATCTGGCCGGTCTGTCGCGCCGGTCATGTCAATGAGCGCGGGGGTAAGGAAGGGCAGGCCCGCCCGAATCTGGGTGAGCGGCCGGATGACCTGCCCGCCTTTGGCCTCCAGATCGGCAAAGCTTTGCAACAGGCCATGCGCTGTTGCCATGTCGATCACAGGTCCCATGAACGGCGCAGGGTCGGCAAAGGGGTCATCAATGATGATCCGGTCGATCAGGCCACCAATCGCGTCGATCAGCGGGCGTTCTGCACCCTCCCGTATGATCAGACGGCTGGCGGCGGTGCAGCGTTGCCCGGCGCTCAAATAAGCCGATTGGACGATCAGGGCGGCGGCCGCATCCACATCCTCTACATCCCACGCGATGATGGGGTTGTTGCCGCCCATTTCCAGCGCGAGCATCTTGCCCGGTTGGTCGGCAAATTGGCGGTTGAGCGCGATGCCCGTGCGCGCCGATCCTGTGAAGAGAATGCCCTCAACATGGCCGTGGGCGACAAGTTCTCGGCCTTCGTCCACGCCCCCGATGACAAGGCGCACCACATCCTTGGGGATGCCCGCTTCGTGAAGGCAGTCGACCAGCATCGCGCCGCTTGCGGGCGTTTTTTCGGAGGGTTTGAAGGCAATGGTGTTCCCGGCGATGAGCGCGGGGATGATATGGCCATTGGGTAGATGGGCGGGGAAGTTATAGGGGCCCAGCACCGCCATAACTCCATGCGGCTTATGCCGAACGCGCGTGCGCGCTCCGGCGGCGGTTGCAATGTCCCGATCTGGCGTGCGCTCGGTATAGGCGTTGATCGAAATCGCGACCTTGTTGATGACGGCATCTACTTCGGTGCGCGTTTCCCAAATGGGTTTGCCCGTTTCCTGCGCAATCAGGGTCGCAAAGGCCTCATGTCGGCTGCGCACAACCTCTGCAAAGCGTTCGACCAGCGCAATCCGCTCTGTCAGTGGCCGCGCCGCCCATTGGGGCCAGGCGGCATGCGCCGCCGCGACATCAGCCGCCACCGAGCTGATCGGGCCGCGCCAGAGTTCCGCGCCCGTTGCGGGATTCATCGAGATAAGCTCTTCGGTCATAGTCCTATGTCTCTATCATCCCCGCAGCGCGTCTCCCATAGCGCGAATGGCGTCCACCTTTGCATAAAGGGCAGACCAGTCATCCCGTTCGGCAATGGGGGCCCAAATGGCCTCCACCTCCTCGATGTGCATCGAACAGGGGGCGTGGCCTGCCCAATAGGCATGAGCAAACTCCTGTCGCGGCGTGTAGCTTGCCAATGCCTCGGCCAGTTGGGCAAATGCCTGTGTGTCATAAAGCCCCGGTGCGTCTGGCCGGCGCAGCCTGCCGCCCGCCCAATCAAAATAGAAACGGTCAATCTCGACGTGCGACTCATAAAGCGCCGTTTCCAGCGCGGTAACGACGCGAATATCCCGCTCCTCAGTTAACGGCTCAACGCCCAGCCGCCACAAGACGCGGGCGATCAGCGCCTGACGATAGGTCGGGGCAAAGCCATCAATAGCCGCGACCAGCGCCTCGCGATCCGCAATGTCCAGAACACTATTGGCAAGCTGAACAACATCCCAATGAATGGCCTCTGCCTGCCTACCAAAGGCATAAAGACCCTGTTCGTCAAAATAGGCAGCGGTGAAATTTGGATCGAATGTCGGCGTCCAGCGCCAAGGGCCATAATCAAAGCTTTCGCCCGACACGTTGATGTTATCGCTGTTCAGCACGCCATGGACAAAGCCCGCCGCCATATAGCTTGCGGCCAGATGCGCCGTTTTGCGAACGACATGCTGCACCAGCCGAACGGCGGCATCCGGGCCATCGTCTTCGCCATAATAATGGCGCAGTGCATAGGCGGTCAGGCGTCGTAACTCCTCCGTCAGGCCAAGATTGGCGAGACGTTGAAAGCTGCCAATGCGAATATGGCCATGCGATAGGCGCACCAGCACGGCAGAGCGCGTGGGGCTCGGCTCATCACCGCGATGCAGGGCTTCGCCCGTTTCGATGACGGAAAAGGTGCGGCTGGTTTCAACGCCCAGCGCTTCGAGCATTTCGGTTGCCAGAATTTCTCGCACCGCGCCTTTTAGGGTCAGGCGGCCATCGCCAAATCGACTATAGGGCGTCTGCCCCGACCCCTTAGTGCCCAAATCCATGAGCCGGCCCTGTGTGTCGCGCAATTGGGCGAACAAAAAGCCACGGCCATCGCCAATGTCAGGATTATAGGAGCGAAACTGATGCCCGTGATAGCGCAGCGCCAGCGGCTGCGGCAGGCTGTCGGGCAGGGGCGTGAATCGGCCAAAATGCGCGACCCATTGGGCATCATCGAGCGAGTCTAGACCAAGGTCCGCTGCTGCTTTGTCATTGCGGAACCGCAAGATCGTGTCTGGAAAATCGGCGGCCTGCACCGGGTCGGCAAGGAACGTCGCCACCTCTTCAATGGCGCGGTCAGGTTTATAACGCGGAGCTTGCGGGATCTGAGACATATCGCGATATGGGGGCGATGGGTGCAAAAGCGCAATATACCGATGGCTATTGGTGGTCGAATGATGGCCTTCGGCTGCATTATCGCGACTATCCGGGCGATAAACAGCGGCCGCCCATCCTTTGCATCCCCGGCCTGACGCGCAATGTGCGTGATTTTGAGCATGTGGCCCAGCGCCTTTCGGGCGATTGGCGCGTCATCTGCGTTGATCTGCGCGGTCGGGGCGAGTCGGCCTATGCCAAAGACCCGATGACCTATGTCCCGCTCACTTATGTGCAGGATATTGAGCTTCTGCTCACCGAGTTAAAGATCAAAAAATTTGTGTCCATCGGCACATCTTTGGGCGGTATCATCACCATGTTGATGGCCGGGATAAAGCCCGGTCGCATTGTGGGTGCTTTGCTCAACGATATTGGACCCGTGCTTGACCCAAAAGGGCTGGAGCGGATCCGCAGTTCCGTTGGCCGCACGCACACATGGCCGACATGGGTGCATGCGGCGCGCGATCTGGGTGAGATGCAGCAGATGATCTACCCCGCTTATGATTTGGAGGATTGGATTGCCTATGCAAAGCGCGTCTGCCGCCTCACGCAAAAGGGGCGCATTGTCCTTGATTATGACATGCAAATCTCTGAGCCGATGAAGCTCGCAGCCGACCCCATTGATCTCTGGCCTGCTTATGAGGCCTTAGGCGATGCTCCGGTTTCGATTTTGCGTGGGGGCCTGTCAGATTTGCTGTCTGAAGCAACAGCACGGGATATGACCCGTCGCCTGCCGGGGGCAAAGCTGACAACTGTGTCGGGGGTTGGCCATGCGCCTGCCCTGAATGAACCAGCGGCAACTCGCGCTTTGGGCGCGCTTTTAAAGGCCGTCGTTGCCGATCTTTAAGGGTCTAGGGAACACGCGGCTCGTGTAAAATGTTCTGCCGATAGCAGCGAAGATAACCCACCTGTGGATGAGCGAAAGAAAAACCGCGCATTTTGCCATGAACGGCTTATACGAAGCCGTTCGAAAAGACGTGCAGGGGCAAAATGTTCAAGGGTTTGAAGCCGATAGTCTATCATGGCCGCGAAGTCTGGCCGCTTGTTGAAGGCGGAAAAGGCGTATCGGCAACCAACCATGCCAGCGCAGGCGCCTGGGCCGCCGCCGGGGGTATTGGCACGGTCTCCGCCGTCAACGCCGATGTCCTTGATTCTGAAGACAATATTGTCCCGCAAATCTATAATGGAAAGACACGCCGGGAACGGCATGCAGAGCTGATCCGCTTTTCCATTGAGGGGGGTGTCGATCAGGTGCGGCGCGCGCACGAGATGTCCGGTGGCCGGGGGGCTATTAACATCAATGTGTTGTGGGAAATGGGCGGCGCGCAGGAGGTGCTGCACGGCGTTTTGAGCCAGACCAAAGGCATGATCCACGGGGTGACCTGTGGCGCTGGCATGCCTTATAAATTGTCGGAAATTGCCCAACAATATGGCGTTTCTTATTTGCCGATTGTGAGTTCTGGCCGCGCCTTTCGCGCGCTTTGGAAGCGGGCTTATTCCAAGGTTCCAGATTTGCTGGGCGCTGTGGTTTATGAAGACCCCTGGCTGGCCGGGGGGCATAATGGCCTGTCCAACGCAGAAGACCCCTTAAAGCCTGAAGATCCCTATCCGCGCGTCAAAGCGTTGCGTGAGGTGATGCGGGACTGTGGCATCCCTGAGTCCACGCCAATTGTGATGGCGGGCGGCGTTTGGTTTTTGCGGGATTGGGACAACTGGATCGACAATCCTGAATTGGGTCAGATCGCCTTTCAATATGGCACGCGCCCGCTGCTGACGCAGGAAAGCCCCATTCCGCAGGAATGGAAAGACCGTCTCACCAAGCTGGACGAAGGCGATGTCCTGCTCCACAAATTTTCCCCCACCGGCTTTTATTCGAGCGCGGTGCGCAACCCGTTCTTGGGCAATTTAGAAGCGCGCAGTGAACGTCAGGTCGCCTTTTCCCGCGAACAGGGGGGTGAACAGACGCACCAGCTTGATGTTGGGGTGCGCGGCAAGAATTTCTGGGTGTCGGTCAATGACCTAATGCGCGCGCGCGAATGGTTTGGCGCAGGCTTTACAGAGGCGCTGCGGACACCTGCAGACACGCTGATCTTTGTCACGCCGGAAGAGCGTAAGGCGATCCAGAAGGATCAGGCCGATTGCATGGGCTGCCTGTCGCATTGTGGGTTCTCCTCATGGAAGGACCATGACGACTTCACGACAGGTTATCTCGCCGATCCACGCAGCTTCTGCATCCAAAAGACGTTGCAGTCGATCGCGCATGGCGGCGATGTGGATCAGAACCTGATGTTCGCGGGCCACAATGTCTATAACTTCAAGCGCGATCCCTTTTACTCAAACGGGTTCGTGCCGACGGTCAAGCAACTCGTGGATCGTATTCTCACCGGCGATTAAGCGGCTGGCGCGCGACGGGGTCGCGCGCCGCCCCAATTGCGCCGCTTAGTCGAGTTCCCAGCCACGTTCGCCATGGCTGTGGAGATCAAGCCCTTCATGCTCCGCCTCTTCATCGACGCGCATCGGCAAGACCAGAGCAACGGCGCGCGCCAGCACCAATGTCACCACAGCCGTCCATAGGGCGACCACGCCCACGCCAATGGCCTGACCCGTCAGCTGGGTTGAGAGATCCATACCGTCTGCAAAGCCTGCGCCCCCCAGCGCCTCGGTAAAGGCCAAGGGCATGAGTATGGAGCCTAAAATGCCGCCAACGCCATGGACAGCAAACACGTCGAGCGAATCGTCAATCTTCCATTGAGATTTGACGACCTGCACCATGTAAAAACACACCGCCCCACCCAGTGCGCCGAGCAGAATGGCGCCCATAGGGCCAATATAGCCCGCCGCAGGCGTGACGGTCGCTAGGCCCGCAATCGCGCCTGTTACAATGCCGATGGACGTCGCCTTGCCGATGCGGATGCGCTCGATGCCGATCCATATGAGCGCGGCGGTTGATGCGGCCAGATGCGTGTTCATAATGGCCGAGGTTGCCGCAGCGCCTGCGGCAAGGGCAGAGCCGCCATTAAAGCCAAACCAGCCCACCCAGAGCAGGCCAGCGCCCACCATGGTGAGCGCCGGGCTGTGCGGGGCAAGTAGGCTCTTGTTAAAGCCGCGCCGCGCGCCCAGCAGCATGGCGACGATCAGAGCGGCAACGCCCGCTGTCGTATGGACCACAATGCCGCCTGCAAAATCCAATGTGCCGAACTGAGTTGCCAGCCAGCCTCCGCCCCAGACCCAGCGGGCGACCGGAATATAGACAAGCAATGTCCATAATGTTGAAAAAGCAACAACCCAGCCAAAGCGCACCCGTTCTACAAAGGCGCCGATCACCAATGCTGGGGTGATGATCGCAAAGGTCATCTGAAACAGCGCAAAAGTTGATTCGGGGATAGTTAGGCCAGCCCGCACATCGGCCAGATTGGCGAGCATCGCATTTGCGGTGCCGCCCAGATAGGCCGAGCCGTCTCCAAAGACGAGGCTATAGCCAATAACCGCCCAAAGGAGAGAGACCGCGCATAGAATCACAAAGCTGTGCATGATGACGGACAAAACATTGCGCATCCGCACCAAGCCGCCATAAAAAAGGCCAAGACCGGGAATGGTCATCATCAAAACAAGGGCGGATGCGGTGAGGATCCAGGCTGTGTCGCCCGTATCAACAGCGGCCGGTGTTTGCGCGTAAGCCGATGATGTAGAAGCAAAAATCATGGCAGCCGCAGCAGCCCATTGACGCAGATTCACAGCCCTTTTCCTCCCCCAAGAGAATTTTCAATTTGGTGCTTAGCGAAGATAGAGCCTGCTGCAAGAGGTTAGCCTTTCCTAAATAGGCGCTTGACCGCGACGTGAAAGCGAAAGCACCCTCGCGCGTACACATGTGAGGAAAGTCCGGACAAGTTATGAAGCTGGTTGTTGTAGAATCGCCCGCCAAGGCAAAAACGATTGAGAAATATCTCGGCCCCGGTCACCGGGTGCTGGCCAGCTTTGGGCATATTCGGGATTTGCCGGCCAAGGATGGCTCGGTTGATCCAGACAATGGCTTTGAGATGACCTGGGAGGCCTATGCCGACAAGAGCAAGCAGCTCAAGGCGATTGCCGATGAAGCGAAATCTGCCGACACGCTGATCCTCGCGACCGACCCTGACCGTGAGGGCGAGGCGATTAGCTGGCATGTTCAAGAAGTGCTGGCGAAGAAAAAGGCGCTGCCCAAACATGTGCAACGCGTCACCTTCAACGCAATCACCAAGGCGGCTGTCACCGACGCAATGGCGAAACCGCGGGAGCTCGATCACGACCTGATTGATGCCTATCGCGCGCGCCGGGCACTCGACTATCTGGTGGGCTTCACGCTGTCGCCCGTGTTGTGGCGCAAATTGCCCGGGGCGAAATCGGCCGGACGGGTGCAATCGGTCGCTTTGCGGCTGATCGTGGATCGGGAACGCGAGATTGAGCTGTTCCGGGCGCAAGAATATTGGTCGGTCACGGCCCAGATGGAGCAGGATGGCGTGTCTTTCACGGCCCGTCTTGTGCGCCACAAGGGGGAAAAGATTGAACGGCTGACCATTGGCAATGCCGGCGATGCCGAGGCGGCGAAGGCCGCGGTCGAGGCAGGTCGCTTTACGGTGATGTCGGTGGAAACAAAGCCGCTGACCCGCAATCCACCGCCGCCCTTCACAACATCGACGCTTCAGCAGGAAGCTGCGCGCAAGCTGGGCTTTTCGGCAACGCACACGATGCGCCTTGCCCAGTCGCTTTATGAAGATGGCGCGATCACCTATATGCGGACCGATGGCGTGCAGATGGATGGATCGGCCATTAGTGCGGCGCGCCGCGCCATCGCGGATCGATATGATGCAGGCTATGTCCCCGATAAGCCGCGCCAATATCAAACCAAGGCCAAGAACGCGCAGGAAGCGCATGAGGCCATTCGCCCCACGGACTTTGGCAAGGACCGGGCCGCAAGTGGGGATCATGCGCGGCTTTATGATTTGATCTTTAAGCGCGCATTGGCGAGCCAAATGGCGTCTGCCCGTTTGGAGCGGACGACTGTGGAGATGAGCGACGCGACCGGCCAGACTGGCCTGCGCGCCACCGGGCAGGTTGTGCTCTTCCCCGGCTATCTTGCGCTCTATGAAGAAGGCTTGGATGACGCTGAGGATGAGGATGCCAAGCGCCTGCCGCGCCTCTCCCAAGGCGATGCTCCGGCCAAGACCAAGGTGGAGGCAGAACAGCATTTCACGCAGCCGCCGCCGCGCTATTCCGAAGCAAGCCTTGTCAAAAAGATGGAAGAGCTCGGCATTGGCCGCCCATCGACCTATGCGTCGATCCTTCAGGTTTTGAAGGACCGCGATTATGTGACGCTGGAGAAAAACCGGTTTATCCCAAGCGAAAGCGGGCGGTTGCTGACGGCCTTTCTCGAACGCTTTTTTGAGCGTTATGTGAGTTACGACTTCACCGCTGGGCTGGAAGAAGAGCTGGACGATGTATCCGGCGGCCGGGCTCAGTGGCAGGCGGTGCTGGAGGCCTTTTGGCGCGACTTTAAGCCAAAGACGACCGAAGTGATGGACCAAAAGCCATCGGACGTCACCTTGGCGCTCGATGCGTTTTTGGCCCCATTTTTGTTTCCAGAGCGCGAAGATGGGGGCGATCCCCGTCAGTGCCCGGCCTGTGAAGCGGGGAAGCTTGCCCTGCGGGGCGGGCGCTTTGGGGCCTTTGTGGCTTGCTCCAATTATCCAGAGTGCAAGTTCACCCGCAAATTTGGTCAACCCGGCAGCGATGGCGATGCAGGATCAACCGGGCCAGAAGTTTTGGGGCAACACCCCGAAACAGGCGAGGATGTGCACCGCAAGTCTGGCCGCTTTGGCCCCTATGTGGAAATGGGCGAGGGCAAAGAGGCAAAACGAGCTTCTATCCCCAAAGATGTGCCGTCTGAGGATTTTGGCCTTGATTGGGCGGTGAAGCTGTTGAGCCTGCCGCGCACCATTGGCGATCATCCAGAAAGCGGCAAGCCGATTACCGCGAGCATTGGGCGCTACGGCCCCTATCTGGCGCATGACGGCAAATATGCACGGCTCACGAGCACCCGCGATGTGTTTGAAACCGGCATGAATGCCGCCGTTGTGAAATTGGCAGAAGCCGCCAGCGGGGGCGGTCGTGCCAGAGGCGGTGCTTCGCGTGCGCCGTTGAAGGAATTTGGCGCGCATCCCCGCACAGGGGCTGAGCTAAAGCTGATGGAGGGGCGCTATGGCGCCTATGTGACCGACGGCACGACCAACGCCACCTTGCCCAAGACGATGGCGCCTGAGGCCCTAACGCTGGAAGAGGCGGCGCAGCTGATTGACGATCGGGCGGCGAAAGGCCCCGCCAAGGGCAAGGCAAAGCCCAAAGCCCGCAAGAAAGCGCCTGCTCGGAAAAGCCCCGCGCGCAAACCTTCTGCTTAGCTTCGGAACGGCATCGGCTTTTGGGGTGTCAAACCCCGAGGTCGATGCCCTTTGGCTTGTGGAAAAGTATTAGAGCCAAATTGGCTTGGCCGCGGCATTAATTTTCTGGTTTAGTCCATCCGAACAGCTTGCTTTTTTAGGAAGCCCGGAATTGCCGCGCGTCGCTCCCCGGGGGCGTTCAGGCGCTGCTACGAACTGACTCAAATTAGCGATGAATCGAGTCATTCAGAGATAATTAACCTCTTGCGTCTCTCAGCGGATAAGGCACTATGGGTTGTGGCGATGCCGAGGGGGCACCCAATTTATAGTGTTTTGTAAGCGTAACGGATCACGCAAGCGAGGCGCGTTTTGGGGCCTTGTGGATATCGGGGACTGTCTCGATTTTCCGCAACGGGATCGAAAAAATTGATAGGATGGAGTTTCGACTCCGAGTCGAACAAGAATAGAACATCGCGAAAGCGATTTTGGGGGCAAGGAATGGATTTTCGGGATACGCAAGCAACGAGCGGTGGAGAAGATGTTGCCAGCGACGCTGTTGAAATGACTAAGGCTGCGACGAAGAAAGCTGCGGGCGCGGCTAAGGATTCGCGTGCGGTTGACGTGGCCTACCCGTTGACCAT
Source organism: Pseudomonadota bacterium (assembly GCA_041174825.1). Taxonomy (GTDB): domain Bacteria; phylum Pseudomonadota; class Alphaproteobacteria; order Sphingomonadales; family Sphingomonadaceae; genus Aquisediminimonas. The sequence goes on from JBEDGC010000021.1 coordinate 36,920, forward strand.
TGATGCGTCGCGCGATGCGTTGTTGACCGAATTCGGCAAAGAGACGCTGCGCGATCGCTATTTGCTGCCCGGCGAGAGCTATCAGGATCTGTTTGTCCGCGTCGCCTCCGCCTATGCCGATGATCAAGAGCATGCGCAGCGCATCTATGATTACATCTCAAAGCTCTGGTTCATGCCCGCAACGCCCATCTTGTCCAATGGCGGCACGGGGCGCGGTTTGCCGATCAGCTGCTATCTGAATTCGGTCGATGATAGCCTGGAAGGCATCGTCAACACCTGGAATGAGAATGTCTGGCTCGCCTCGCGGGGCGGCGGCATCGGCACCTATTGGGGGTCGGTGCGTGGCATTGGGGAGCCTGTGGGCCTCAACGGTAAGACATCGGGCATTATTCCCTTTGTCCGCGTGATGGATTCGCTCACACTGGCGATTTCGCAAGGGTCGCTGCGTCGTGGGTCGGCGGCCTGCTATCTCGATATTTCACACCCGGAAATTGAAGAATTTCTGGAGATTCGCAAACCTTCGGGCGATTTCAACCGTAAGGCGCTGAACCTGCATCATGGCGTGCTCATCCCCGATGCGTTCATGGAAGCGGTGCGCAATGGCGCGGAATGGGATTTGAAGAGCCCCAAGGATGGCTCTGTCCGCGCAACGGTGGATGCGCGCTCGCTATTCCAAAAGCTGGTGGAAACCCGCCTTGCAACGGGTGAGCCCTACATCATCTATTCGGATCATGTGAACAAGGCGATGCCAAAGCATCACCGCGAACTGGGTCTGAAAGTTTCCACATCCAATCTCTGCTCAGAAATCACTTTGCCCACGGGCCGGGATCATCTGGGCAATGACCGCACGGCCGTCTGCTGCTTGTCCTCGCTCAACATGGAAACATGGGATGAGTGGAATGGCGACAAGCAGTTTGTTGAAGACGTCATGCGCTTCCTCGACAATGTGCTGACCGATTATATCGACCGCGCCCCGCCGGAAATGGCCCGCGCCAAATATTCGGCAACGCGCGAACGCTCGGTCGGCCTTGGCGTCATGGGCTTTCACAGCTTCCTTCAGGCGCGCAACATTCCCTTTGAAGGGGCGATGGCCAAATCTTGGAACCTCAAGGTGTTCAAGCATATCGCCGCCAAGGTGAATGAGGCGTCGATGTTGCTGGCGACCGAACGGGGCGCCTGCCCGGATGCCGAAGAACGCGGCGTGATGGAACGCTTTAGCTGCAAGACGGCGATTGCGCCGACGGCGTCGATCTCGATCATCTGCGGCGGCACGAGCGCCTGTATTGAGCCGATCCCGGCCAATATCTACACGCATAAAACGCTGTCCGGCAGCTTTTCGATCCGCAATCCCTATTTGGAAAAGCTGCTGATCGAAAAATCGAAAAATTCAGACGCGGTCTGGAATTCGATTTTGGAACAGGGTGGCTCGGTTCAGCATCTCGACTTCCTGACACAGGAAGAAAAGGATGTGTACAAGACCAGCTTTGAAATCGACCAGCGTTGGTTGATCGAACTCGCAGCCGACCGCACACCCTATATTGATCAGGCGACCTCGCTGAACCTGTTCATCCCAGCCGATGTTGAGAAATGGGATCTGTTGATGCTCCACTTCCGCGCATGGGAATTGGGCGTGAAGTCGCTTTATTATCTGCGGTCGAAATCGATCCAGCGGGCGGGCTTTGCCGGCGGTGTGGAGGCGGACAATACGCCCGACGCGCCCAAGTTCGAGCTGGCGACCTCAACCGATTATGATGAGTGTTTGGCCTGCCAATAAGCCCGCATTTATCGCTGCTCATGATTTGAATTAAGGAAGACGCACATGTCTCTGTTAGAAGCCCGCAACAGCTACAAGCCCTTTGAATATCCTTGGGCCTATGACTTCTGGAAACGCCAGCAGCAGATCCATTGGCTGCCCGAAGAAGTGCCCTTGGGCGAAGATTGCCGCGATTGGGCGCAGAAGCTGTCGGATCATGAGCGCAATCTTTTGACTCAGATTTTCCGCTTCTTCACGCAAGCCGATGTCGAGGTGCAGAATTGCTACCACGAACATTATGGCCGCGTGTTCAAGCCGACCGAAGTCAAGATGATGCTGACCGCGTTTTCCAACATGGAAACCGTCCATGTCGCGGCCTATTCGCATTTGCTCGACACCATCGGCATGCCTGAATCTGAATATTCGGCCTTCCTCGAATATGAAGAAATGGCGGCCAAGGTGGATTATATCCACCAATTCGGCGTCGACAGCGATGAAGACATTGCCCGCACGCTCGCCATGTTCGGCGGCTTTACCGAAGGGCTACAATTGTTCGCCTCCTTCGCGATGCTGATGAACTTCCCGCGCTTCAACAAGATGAAGGGCATGGGGCAGATCGTCTCTTGGTCGGTCCGCGATGAAAGCCTGCATTGCGAAGGCATTACCAAGCTGTTCCACGCCTTCTGCGCGGAGCGTGGCTGCCTCACCAAGACGGTGAAGGAAGACATTATCGATTGCTGCCAGAAGGTCGTCCGTCTGGAAGATAACTTCATCGACTTGGCGTTCGAAATGGGCCCCGTGCCCGGCATGACCGCTAAGGAAATCAAACGTTACATCCGCTACATCGCCGATTGGCGCTTGGGTCAGCTTGGCTTCCAGCCCATTTATATGGTGGAAGAACACCCCCTGCCATGGCTCGCGCCCTTGCTGAACGGTGTGGAGCACGCCAACTTCTTTGAAACCCGCGCGACCGAATATAGCAAAGCCAGCACCCGCGGCGATTGGGGCCAAGTCTGGGAAAGCTTCGACCGCCGCAAATCCGCCAACGCCGCCAATGACGCCGCCGCCGAAGTGGTCGCAGAAGCCGATATGTTTGCAACAGCAGGGGTGGCTGCAGAGTAATTCGCAGACTTAACCGTTAAGAAAAAGTCGGCCGTCCTAGAAACAGGGCGGCCGTTTTTTTGATTGCCATTGGCTTAGGCTGTCGCAAGCAAGGGGCCATCACAGTTCAAACCCCAAATCCTCCGGCCCTTTGCGGGGGCGCTGGGGGTAATAGACGGGCTTCTCGCCAAAATATTTGCGGATGATCGGCTCTCGCTCGGGAAAATCCTCGCCTCTGCCCAGCGGCTTTTCCGCGTAAAAGAAGAAGAGTTTGATCTCTTCTCCCTCCAAAATGGCTTCCAGAGTTTGCCATTGATGCTTTGGAGGCTGGGCTTTTTCAGTCGACGTCGAAAGCCTGAGCTGCCTCTGCAAGCGTGCGAACGGGGTTCAATCGACTGCCCCAAGCTTCCTCTCTGATAAACATCGCGCGGTATCGGATTGGCGCGTCTTGATTGGAAGCGTCAGCGCACCATAGTTTTAAACGCTCCCATTTGCGTGGATCGTCCAAATCCTCGCGGCCCTTTGTTTCGACAATCCAGATTGCCCCGTACTTATCCCGAACAACAAAGTCAGGTCTATAATCGCGGACAATGCCGCCGCCAGCCGATTGATATTCAACGGTGAAGCCCGTCGCTTCGGTATTCTTGTAAAAGGACTGAACGTCGTCCGCTGCCTCTAGGAAGGTCGCAAAGGCCAATTCAAAGGGATTGTCGCCAGACACCTTGTTCATAAGCGATTTTGTCGCTGCAATGCTGTCACGTCGCTTTGTAACTTGCGGACGTGTTGCGGACAACTTGATCCGGTCGACCACATGTGCATCGCCGCTATCGTGAATTGTCAGGCGGTTGATTGCGCCTTTCATTGTATCGAACAGCGCTCGCGTCACATTTGTTTCGCTCAGGTTGCGCAGCACATTAGGATCGTCGAGCGACACCTTAGAGTCAAACAAACCGTCTTCGATGAAACGCGCAAGCTTACCAAATAAGACGCCATATCCGCCTACCAGGCGCAAATCGTTTTTGATCGATTTCGCAAACCAGCCGACGACATTGCGCCAGTCGGCGACCATGCCCGCGTCAAGTTGCGTCGTATGGCTAATTTCGTCGGTGTGAATGTCCCGGAAAACTATTTCGCGCTGTTCAGCTTCGCTGAAAACGCGAAGCGGCGCGCGCGGCATTGGCAGGCTGGCGTGGTCGATTTCCTCAAAGCGGTAAAATTGGCGTTCGATACGCGGCTTTAGCTTAGGCAGCTCTATGTCTAACGCTTCGATATCCTTGTTGCGGTCGATTTCGACAACCATAGGCCCGGCGGGCTTTGCGCCTTCGCCCATTGGACGACGCTCCAGCTCGACGCCTTCATTCTTGATCGTCTCGACAAACTCCAAAAATCGTTCGGTGCCCAGAACACTGACCTGCTCTTTAACGTCATGCCCAACAAACATCCGGCGCAGGCCGCGCCCGATTGTTTGTTCGGGGAGGATATTCGATTGTGCCTGAAAGGGCCGTAACCCGACAATTGTCGTCACATTGCGGACGTCCCAGCCCTCTCGCAGCACCATAACAGAGACAACGGCCAAATAGGGGCTGTCCCAGCTATCGATTTCCCGGCTTTGCTTGCGCAGTTCATCCAGCTCGGCTTTCGCGGCCTTTCCGCTTGCACCTTCCGCAATTTCGCCGCGTGCGTTGGTGTGGATCACCAGCACCTTGTCTTTCAATTCCGGATAGCGTGCTTCCAGCCATTCGGCGACGCGGTCGCAATTGGACGTATCGTCCGTCATGACGAAAAGCACGGATTTCTTACCCGCCTTTTGCAGCTCTTCATAGCTGCGCCGCCATTCCAGAACGCCTAGGTCTAAATGATCTTGATACATTTCGACAAAGTCGTCGCTTTGGCGGACAGTTAGGCGGGCACGGCTGGCAGCGTCTGGCAGCACTGGCGTTTTAACGACACCTTGGGCGATGGCTTCAACAAGCGGATAATCAGACACCGTCTGCACGAATATCGCGCCATCATTGTGCTTAGGCGTCGCTGTCAGGTCAAATTGCGCCGACAACCCCGTTCCGCGACGGCGCAATCCAGCGTCCAGTTCGCCCATTTGCCTGAACCATGCCGTTTCCGCGCGAACATGGTGCGCTTCGTCATTGACGACGATCAGGTCTGGCACGGACCGAACGATCGCGCCCAGATCCGTTTTGGTATCAGTCGTCTTGGCGACGGGCTTTGCGCCTAGGAATTGCTCGCGCAAATCCCATTCGGGCGTCGCCCGCCCGCCCTCGTCGACGCGGTGAATATTTGTCAGGAACAAATTGCCTTGCGGTGCAACATGGCCGATGTCGTCTTGCACGTGCACAGTTAGCTGAAAATCAGCTGTCCAGTCGCGTCCATCATATCCGTTGGGCGGCAAGACCGGATCAGCATGGAAAATGCGGCCGCCATCAAAATCGACCCGCAGCCGGTCAAGCACGATTATGTTGGGCGCAATCAAAAGCGTGTTTGTCGATAGCGTTGAATCGGCCTCATACAGCTTGTGGAAATAGCTCCATGCGATCAGCAGGCTTGCAACCTTCGTCTTGCCTGCGCCCGTGGCCAGTTTCAGCACATAGCGCGTCCAACTCTCATCGAACATGCCAGATGAAACAGCGCCTGTGCTGTCATAGGCAATCAGGCTTAGGGGGTCGCGTGCTTTTGCGACTTCATACAGCCAGATGGCGCTTTCCACGGCTTCGCGCTGCGCAAAATACCATTGCCAGAGAAACGGCTCATCGCCGTCATAGATGACATGCTCATGCGCAAACCACCAGCGCAACAGCGCGCGTGTTGTTGCGCTTGCTCCCGCATAGTCTGAGAGCCGCCATGCGGCGACCGCACGCCGCACCTTGTCCACCAATGGCGGGATCAACGATGCATTGCCGATGTTCCCCAGCAATTCGTCGCCGGGATACCAGCGCACATCGGGCGAAAGGATCGCATAGGGATCGGCGGGGAAGTTGGGGTTCAAGGGCATTACACGTCCACCCCGATCACCTTGGTCGTATCATTGCCGAAAATGTCGATGACCTTGATCGCGATCTGCTTGCGGCCGGGCGTTGCATAATCATGCGCCGCGCTGGTCAGCTCCAGCGCCCGGTTGCGGCGGGTGCGAAAGCTTTGCCACTCATTTTCAAAGATGAAGCGGCCGGTCCATTGTGGAACGTGCTTCACCGTCCCATCGCCTTGCGTCACGGTTTCATAGATTGTTTCCGGACGGCTGGCATAATCAAAGTCGACCGCCCAATAATCAATCCAGTCCGTCCATTCCTTGGTTAACACATCGCGGGTCACGGTGCCGTCTCTGGCTTTGCTGATCTTCACGACCTGACCATTTTCAACGGTGACTTTGGTTCCCGGCCGCATGCCTTCAATCAAATTATCCAGCCCGTCTTGCCGATAGGCGACGGCAAAGTTGGACAGGTTCACTGCCACGCGCCGCACCCGTTTATCCAGCAGCAGCGCCTTGGCCTCGACATAGGCAAGGTCATGAAAATTGACTTGGCCTTTGTCGATTGCGCGCCGGTCAAACACATCTTTGGGGATGTAACGCAGCGCCACGGCAACGCCTTTGGCCCTGGCTTCATCCAAGGCGCGCGGGGCCAGCCCCATTTCAAATTCAAAGCCCAACATATCGATGCGGCCTGCGCCCATACGGCGGGCCGCGTCCACTGCCTCGGCCACGCTGAATTCGGTCACGGGCGCATCCAGCGGCCCGACGACAACAAAAGCGCCATCCTTATGCCCATGAAAAGGCGGCGACTGTTCGACCCGCTGGGCGCGATAGGCTTCCAATATCAGCGCGACATAGGATGCTTCTTTTGCAGCTGCCGCCAGTGCGCGTTTGTCGGCTGGCAATGTTGGATCGATGCCAGCAAACCATTGCCGCTCATATTTGCCAAGGTTTAGGATTTCAAAGCTGCGCCAAGGCTTGCCAGCCGCCTTAAGCTCGCGCTGCACCCCGATCAGGCGCTTTCGGCTGGTATGGATAGCAAAGCGGCCCAAATCCGCGCCAATCCATTTGCGGCCCAGCTTTTCGGCAACGGCCAGCGTGGTGCCAGAGCCACAAAAGAAATCGGCGACAAGGTCGCCAGGGTTGGAACTGGCGGCAATAATCCGCTCCAAAAGCTTTTCGGGCTTCTGTGTCGCATAGTCTGTGCGCTCTAGAGCCTGAGAGTGCAAATAAGACACTGGCCAAACGTCTGTCATTGATACACCAAGAGGGTTGACCTCTAGCTGTGTCTTTCCGTCAACGCTCATGTCGCGTTGCACTGTCTTATATGAGTATGGCTCCCATTGTTTGTTCCAAGTGTGTGAGTTTCCCTTTCGGTACCAATAGATGGTATCATGCATTCGCTGAAACATGCCGCTATCAGATGACCATCGACGATAAGCCCAGATAATCTCATTTAGATGGTTATTTGGCTGTAGTAATTCGTCCAGAATGATGCGGACCATCGAATTTACCCGCCAATCAATATGAACAAAAATGCTTCCACCGTCTGCAAGGAGATCAATTATTAGGCGTAAACGTTCGAAAATCATCTCTGGATAACGCTCACCCCGTCGCCCCCAAGTGTCGCGATAGGCAATTTCTTCAATAACTGAGGCTTCTTTAGTTAAAGCCTCCCCACCAACCTCTACCTCAAAACTGAAATCCGCCCCCACATCGAAGGGCGGGTCGATATACACCAGCTTTAATCCGCCAGCCGCCTCAATTTCTCGACGCAGGCGGCCACCTTTCAGGCTGGAAAGCACCAGCTTGTTATCGCCCCAGATCAGCTTGTTGGACCATCCACCCGCTTGCCGCCCCCCGCTGTCCATCTGGAACAGGTCGGCCACTTGCGCACCTGTTTCCGCGCGGGGTTCATCAATTTGTTCAATGCTTTGAAAAGGCAGGATGACGTTGGTGACCTCATGGGTCTTGCCCGGCCAAATCAGTTCCGCCTCGCGCGGTTCGCGAAACAATGTGAAGCGAAATCGATCAGGAAGGGGCTCTCCACGCTCTAAATGATTTATAATCAGTGCTTTATCATCATCGCTTATGTCCACAAAACGCTCCTAAAACACGGATGCAAAGGACATAAAATATGAATCTGTGAGTCGACAATACTTATTCAGTAAGTGTTTATAAAGTAACAATTAAAAAGTTGCTTCTGGCCATAGGAAAAGGCACGGCCACCGTTAGCGCACACGCGCGGCATCGCTTGGGGGCAAGGCAATTGCCAGCTTGGCTATATTTAGCAAAAATGGTGCCCAGGAGAGGACTCGAACCTCCACGGCCTTGCGGCCACTGGCACCTGAAGCCAGCGCGTCTACCAATTCCACCACCTGGGCACGGCGCGGATCCGAACTTTGGATCTCTGCGGAACGAAGAGGCGCGATTAGGCAGGGCTTTGGTGCTTGTCAACAGCGCTGAGCGCGGGCATTGGGCGGGCGACCGATAAATGGGAATATGGGAACGATGAGAGACTCTCTGGTGACGGTTTTTGGCGGTGGTGGCTTTTTGGGTCGCTATGTCGTGCAAGCTCTGCTCAAGGCAGGCGCGCGTGTCCGTGTGGCGGAACGCAGCCCGAAAAACGCTTATTACCTCAAGGCGCAGGCAAATCTGGGCCAAATCACCTATGTCGCCGCCGATATTACCCGACCAGAAACGCTTGGCCCGGCGGTTGTGGGTGCGGATGCCGTCGTCAATCTGGTGGGCAGCTTTGCCGATATGCAGCGCATTCATGTGGAGGGCGCGGGCAATCTTGCACGGGCCGCGACCGCTGCGGGCGTTCAGGCGTTTGTTCACATGTCCGCCATTGGTGCCGATGTGGACAGCCGCTCCGCCTATGGCCGCACCAAGGGGGAGGGCGAAGCCGCCGTGCGGGCGGGCTTCCCAAAGGCGACAATCCTGCGGCCCTCCATCGTCTTTGGCCGCGAAGACGCCTTTATCAATCGCTTTGCTGCGATGATTCGCGCTCTGCCCATGCTTCCGGTGATTGGCGGCGGCACCCGGTTCCAGCCCGTATTTGCGGGCGATGTGGGCCATGCCGTGGCCCAGGCCCTTGCACAGGCGAAGACGCACGCGGGCAAAATATTTGAGCTGGGCGGCCCGCAAATCCTCTCCATGCTGGAGCTTCAGCAGTGGATTGCAGGCCATATCGGCCGGACGCCCTTCTTTGTGGAGGTGCCAGACGTTATTGCAGGCGCGATGGCCACGCTGACGGGTTGGCTGCCGGGGGCACCCATCACGCGCGATCAATGGCTGATGCTGCAATCGGACAATGTCGTGGGCAATAAGGCCAAGGGTCTGACCGCGCTCGGCGTGGACGCAACGCCGCTGGATGCCGTCGCGCAGGATTGGCTGCTGATTTATCGTCGCCATGGCCGCTTTGGAACGTCTGCATGAGCGATCTTCTGACCGTCATTCTGCTCGGCATTGTGGAGGGGCTGACGGAGTTTATTCCCGTCTCCTCCACCGGGCATCTGGTTCTCGCAGGGGAATTGCTGGGCTTTCAGGACGGATCGGGCGGTGCCTTTGATGTGATTATTCAGCTAGGCGCGATTCTGGCTGTCATCGTGCTTTATTGGCGGCGCTTTTGGGATGTCGCGGTCGGGCTTTTGTCTTGGCAGCAAGGGCCAGTGGTTTTTACGCGCAACATATTGCTCGGCTTTTTGCCCTCCGCGCTGATCGGCGCGCTGGCCTATTCCGCGATTAAGGCCATGCTCGAAACACCCGAAATTGTCGCTTGGGCGCTGATTCTGGGTGGGGTTGCGATCTTGGTGATCGAACGTTTTGCCAAGGACAGCCACACCGACACGGTTGAGGTGATGCGCTGGCAGACTGCGCTCACCATCGGCCTGATCCAATGTCTGTCAATGATCCCCGGTGTCAGCCGGTCTGGCGCGACCATCATGGGCGCACGCGCCATGGGTGTGGAGCGCAAGACGGCGGCTGAATTCAGTTTCTTTGTGGCTGTCCCCACTATGATGGGGGCCTCTGCCCTTGCTCTATATAAGGAAGGGGCCGCCCTTGCCGCGCAGGATGTGACCAATATCGCGATTGGCTTTGTGGTCTCCTTCCTTGTCGCATTGGTCGTGATCAAGGGCTTTCTCGCCATCGTTACCCGCTATGGCTTTGGCCCCTTTGCTTGGTATCGGATTCTAGCGGGCAGTGTTGCACTGGTTTGGTTGAACAGAATTGGTTAAGTTTAAGCTCTCTTGAAGGAGAGCAAAAATGTTCAAATCAATAGTGACAAGTTTGGGGTTGGCGGCGGCCTTAACCCTTTCTATTCCCGCCTTTTCTCAGCCCGTGGCCGCTTCTGCTGACGCGGCTGCCGATTCGGCGCGACTGGCGGCAGCGACGCGGGTGGTTGATCGGCTGTGGCCGAGTGGAACCTATCGGCGGATGATGGATGCCACCCTGAACCAAGTCATGGATCAGGTCACCCAATCTATGTTTGGGATGAAGGCATCTGATTTTGTCCCTCCGGCCGATGCAAAGGCCAAGCGCGATGTCGGCAATAAAACTATGGCGGAAATGGCCGAACAGGACGATCCTCATTTTCGAGAGCGGATGAAGATTACCATGGATGTCATGGTGCGGGAGATGGTGCCGCTGATCGAGCAAACCGAACCGGATGTCAGGGCGGCGTTGGCGCGGATTTATGCGCGGGACTATTCGGTGGCGCAGCTGGCAGAGCTTGAAACTTTCCTCAAATCTCCAACCGGTATTGCATTTTCAGAACGCTGGATCACGGCGACAGCCGATCCTGAAATGATGAAGACGCTTCAGTCCTTCATCCCCAAGATGATGCAGGCGATGCCGGGCATCATGCAAAAGGCGCAGGCGGCGACTGCGCATTTGCCGGCTCCCAAAGGCCAGGAGAAAAAATAAGGGCAAAGGCGGTCGGGCAAAACTATCGGCCGCCTTTTCCACGCGGTTAGCCGCCAATCGCTTTCTGGCGGCGGCGCTGGACGGAGGAGCCGATTCCCATGGCTTCGCGATATTTGGCCACAGTGCGGCGGGCGAGGTCAAAGCCCTGTTCTTTGAGAAGATCGACCAACGTATCGTCCGACAAGATGGCCTTGGGCTCTTCGGCTAGAATCAGCGCGCGAATGGCCGTTTTCACGGCTTCAGCCGAAATGGCCTCGCCGCCATCGGCAGAGGCAATGCCGCTGGTGAAGAAATATTTGAGTTCAAACATGCCGCGTGCGCAAGAGAGATATTTGTTGGAGGTTACCCGGCTGACGGTTGATTCATGCATGCCGATCACATCTGAAATTTGCCGTAGTGTCAGTGGCTTGAGATGCGCCACGCCCTGGCGGAAAAAGGCTTCTTGCTGGCGGACCAATTCGGTTGCGACTTTCAAAATGGTGCGCTGACGCTGATCCAGCGTTTTGATAAGCCAATTCGCAGAGGTCAGGCACTCATTGAGCCAGGCCTTGGCCTTTTTATCTTCGTATCCGCTGCCAACCAGTTCTGCATAATAGCTTCGGTTGAGCAGCAGCCGGGGCAGACTGGCCGAGTTAATCTCCACGGCCCAGCCATCCGCGCGCTCCACCACAAAAATATCGGGCGTCACGCTTTGTATCGGCTCTCCGCCAAAGCGCAGGCCGGGTTTGGGGTCATAGCTGCGCAATTCGCGGATCATATCCGCCATATCCTCATCATCGACGCCACACATGCGTTTCAACTGCGGCAAGCGGCCCAAAGCGAGCAGATCCAGATTGTCGATCAACCGCGCCATGGCCGGGTCATAACGATCTGCCTCGCGGGCTTGCAGGGCGATACACTCGGCCAAAGACTGTGCGCCGACACCGGTCGGGTCAAATCTCTGAATAACCCGCAAGACTTGGGCCGCCTCTGTCAATTCTACGCCAAGTTGGTCGGCAATGTCCGTCAGCGCGGTGGTGACATAACCCGCTTCATCAATATGCCCGATGATATGGGCTGCAATCATCAAATCTGCCCCGGACAGCGCTGATCGTGCCTGCGCCAACAAATGATCCTGTAGCGAGACGTCAGCCATCGCGAAGCTGTCAAAATCAGGGCTGTCTTCGTCGAAGCTGCCTGATGCCCTGCCATTTAGTCCCAGTGTGCCATCTAGGCCGGGTCCTCCATCAGCGGCGCTGTCATGATGGAATGTTTCCTGCGCATAATCGGCATCCAAAGGCCCCTCTGCTTCTGGCCCCGCATCGGTGATGACAAGCTGATCTGCTGTTGGAAGCTCGTCCGAAAACGCCTCACTATCCTGTACATAGTCATCACCAACCGCATCCGTGCCGCCTTCGGGCATGTCGTCACGCTCCGCCTCCAGCAGAGGATTGCGATCCATTTCTTCGGCAATAAAGGCTTCAATCTCAAGGTTTGAGAGCGCCAGAAGCTTAATCGCCTGTTGCAGCTGCGGCGTCATCACCAGCGACTGGCTTTGCCGCAAGTCGAGGCGCGGGCCGAGCGCCATGGCTATAGGCTAAAGCTCTCGCCCAGATAGAGGCGGCGCACATTCTCATCCGCGACCAGATCTTGTGGGCTGCCGGAAAAAAGCACCCGGCCATCGTAAATGATGCAGGCACGATCCACGATGTCCAGCGTCTCGCGGACATTGTGGTCCGTGATGAGCACGCCAATCTGGCGATTCTTCAGCTGTTTGACCAAGCCCCGAATGTCCGAGATCGAGATCGGGTCGATGCCGGCAAAGGGCTCATCCAGCAGCATGATGGATGGGTCAGCGGCCAAAGCGCGCGCGATTTCGCAACGGCGGCGCTCCCCGCCCGATAGCGCCATGGCGGACGAGGCGCGAAGGCGGGTTAATCCGAATTCATCGAGCAGCTGTTCCAGCCGCCCGGCGCGGGCCTCCTTATCTGGCTCGGCCAGTTCGAGCACGGCCAAGATATTCTGCTCAACCGTTAACCCTCTGAAGATGGAGGTTTCTTGGGGAAGGTAGCCCAGACCCAATATCGCCCGGCGATACATGGGCAGGGAGGTGATGTTTTGGCCATCCAGCTCAATTCGACCCCCATCAGGTTTGACGAGGCCCATGATGGAATAAAAGCATGTCGTCTTGCCCGCGCCATTGGGCCCCAACAGGCCAACGACTTCTCCCCGACCAACCGATAGCGACACATCGCTCAGAACAACACGCGAATCATAGGATTTGGCGATGGACACGACCGAAAGCCCATTGCCGGTGTCAGCCATGCGCGCTGGCGCAGCGTCGAGAAGTGCGGCTTGTGTCATCTTTGTCCCTGTTGTGCTGCGGATCATAAGGGGCGGAGGCCGTTTACGGCATCTGACCCATTTGGCAGGATTATTGCATGTAGGGCAGGGAACACAATACCGGCGTACCTGAAACCTGCGCCATTTCGTCGAAGAACTAAGCCAATTGGTTAGTTCTTTCGATCCGATACGGTAAATCGACCGCTGACCCTCGATTGGCCGCCTGACGACCCTGTTGTCTGACCATCCATAATTGCGCGGCCGCTGTCTAGGTCAATGACCAGTCGCCCGCCGCGCACCCGATTGGCGCCTTGGTTCAGTTCGACATTGCCCAGCACCGTAATGATGCGGCGGTTGAGGTCATAAACGGCAAAGTCGCCGCGCGCGGTTTCGCTGGCGCTGCGGATGAAAACACCGCCGGATGCATCAATGCGGTCAATGTCCACATTACCGCTTTCGCGGGCATAAGCGACGGTCAGCCGTGCGGCGGTGAGGTTCAAATCGTCCTGACGCACAATAACATTGCCAGAAAACACGGCGCGGTCGGCGCGGTCCTGCACTTCGATGCGGTCTGCCTCAACATCCACGGGTGATTTAACATTATGCCCACGCAGCGCCTGTCCCACTGCGGGAACGGCAAGAAGGGCGGCCAAGCCGAGGAGCAGAGGAAGTTTGCGCATAGCCGCTATCTGGCCTGACCTTGAACGATATGCAAGCGGGAGCGACCGTCCAATGTCACCGTGCGGGCATTGAGATCAGCCTTTATTGTCCCGGCGCTAAAGGTGCCGAGGGGCAGTTTTCCTGAGACGGCACCACCACTGGCGAGCTTTCGGGATTTGAGGCTGACCGCCACATCATTGGCTTCAATCCGATAGCCATCTGCCGTTTCAAAGCGGAGCGGACCATCCACCTGCACAATTTCCCGGCTCATATTATATCGGCCGGCATGGGCGGCAATGGTGGCTGGTCCTTCTGCCATTTCTAGTCGCGCGATCAGGTCTTTTAGGCGAACAATCGGCTCTTGCGAGGTGCGCTGCACCGCAGACCCGGCTTTGATTTCAAAGGGGCGTCCCTTGCTATCTTCACCCCGATAGGTCGCTGTCGTAATCCTAAGACGCTCTGTCGCCATAGACACGCTATCTTTGCCGAGCATGAAACTGACGTCCCCATTGGGGCTGGTCACGGGCGCCATCACGAAGATCAGCGCCAAAATGCCGATGATGACGGGCAAGGCAAGGCGCAGCACGTGCACGAGCCTGTCGTGACTGCCATCCGGCTGTGCCCAGCGCTTTCGCGCCGACCGCTCTAGAAGGGCGGCATCAGACATGGGCGAAGAGATCAACCTCTGGCCAGCCCGCTAGATCAAGCCGCGCGCGGTGTGGCAAAAATTCAAAGCAGGCCTGCGCCAAAGTGGTTCGACCTTCGCGCTCAAGCCGGGGGTCAAGCGCGTCTCTCAGGCGATGGAGGTAGCGCACGTCCGATGCCGCATATTCCTTTTGCGCATCGGTGAGTGTCGGGGCACCCCAATCGGACGATTGCTGCTGCTTAGAGAGTTCCACCCCTAATGTTTCCCGCACCAAATCCTTCAGGCCATGGCGATCGGTATAGGTGCGGATCAGGCGGGATACAATTTTGGTGCAATAAACGGGTTCGGCCATCACATTGAGATAAGCCATGATGGAGGCAAGATCGAAGCGGGCAAAATGATAAAGTTTGAGGCGTGACGGATCGGTCAGAACCGCCTTTAGGTTCGGTGCTGCATAATCGGAGCCAGCTGCGAATCGCACCAAATGCTCATCTCCACCGCCGTCACTAATCTGCACGAGGCACAGTCTATCTCGGCCGGGATGAAGGCCCATCGTTTCCGTATCAATTGCAATTGGACCTTGTGCCAACACATTGGCGGGAAGATCTTCTTCATGCAGATAGACGGCCATTTACTTACTCCAAATCATGCCATGTCGGCGGCCTGTGGAGGGTGGCGCGACTCCGCACCCAGTCCGCGATCAGACACGCATAGCCTAACCCCTTTGCACAGGCGCGCCCTAGGCCGCAAGCGCCTGTGAACAGCTTAAAAATTGGTCTGTGCGAAAAAGCTATCGGAACAATGCATTCTCGGTTATAGTTTGGCGAGGGCGTAGTATATTTTACGTTCAATTTCCGTCGCGTTCGTCCAGCGATCGGAACGAGTAACACCTGGGCGAACACGATTACGAAGAAAGTTATTTGACGGATGGGTTTTGATCGAGGGCGGCGCGGAGAGCGCGGCGGTCGCGGCTTTGATAAGCGCGAAAATTTCGGTGAATTTGATGGCGGCTTCGGCGGCGGCGGTGGCGATCGTTTCGGCGGTGGCCGTTCCGGTGGCGGCGGTG
>JBEDGC010000022.1:0-21321 GCA_041174825.1 Pseudomonadota bacterium
GTGGCAAAGGTGTGCGCACCGGGTCCGTACATTGTCTTCTTCGAATGGGATAAGTCGGACGTTACGGCGGAAGCCTCGTCGATCCTCGATAATGCGGTCACGGCCTATGCCGATTGCGGCCAGGCACAGGTCATGCTGGCCGGCCACGCCGATAAATCGGGTACGCCGAAGTACAATATGGGTCTTTCCGAGCGCCGCAACGCGTCAGTCCGCACCTATCTTGAAGGCAAGGGCGTTCCTGCCGGCGTCATCGCCACGCAAGCCTTTGGTGAAAGCGCCCCGCGCGTTGAAACCGCCGATGGCGTGCGGGAACTCCAAAACCGTCGGGTGGAAATCACCTACGGTCCGGGTTCTGGCCAGTAAGCAAACTGACACGCTTGCGTGACAGAGATGAGGGGGCTGGTCTGACGACTGGCCCCCTTTTTCATGGGCAGGGCAAAAAGGGGCGACACTCGCTTCCTTCGCAACCCCGCCCGATTTGAATGACCGGGGCGCGGCATGAAGATTACGATGATTGGGGCTGGCTATGTAGGGCTGGTATCCGGGGCATGTTTGGCTGATTTTGGACATGATGTCGTTTGCGTTGATCTTGACCAGAAGAAGATCGATGCGCTGCTCAGCGGGGTGATGCCCATTTATGAGCCCGGCCTAGCAGAATTGGTTGCCGCCAATGTGCGTGCAGGTCGGCTGTCCTTTACGACTGACCTTAAAGCTGCGGTTGCGGGGGCAGAGGCAGCCTTCATCGCGGTTGGCACGCCCTCTCGCCGGGGGGATGGCCATGCTGATCTGACCTATGTGTATCAGGCAGCACACGACATTGCCCATGCGATGACCGGGCCGCTGGTTGTTGTCACCAAATCGACAGTTCCGGTTGGCACGGGGGATGAGGTGGAACGCATCTTGCGCGAGGTCGCACCCGACGCTGACGTGGCCGTTGTTTCCAACCCGGAATTCTTACGCGAAGGGGCGGCGATCCATGACTTCAAGCGCCCTGACCGCATTGTCATTGGCACATCCGATGACCGTGCCCGCGCCGTTATGCAGCAGGTGTATCGCCCGCTTTATCTGAACCAAGCGCCCTTGGTCTTTACCGAGCGCCGGACGGCAGAGCTGATCAAATATGCCGCCAACGCCTTTCTCGCGACCAAAATCACCTTCATCAACGAAATGGCAGATCTGTGCGAAGCGGTTGGGGCCAATGTGCAGGATGTTGCGCGCGGCATCGGCCTTGACAACCGGATTGGCGGGAAGTTTCTCCACGCCGGGCCGGGCTATGGGGGATCCTGCTTTCCCAAAGATACGCTCGCGCTGCTGAAGACGGCGGAGGATTATGATGTGCCCTGCCGGATCGTCGAGTCCGTTGTGCAGGTCAATGAAAGCCGCAAACGTGCCATGGGCCGCAAGATTATTGAAGCCTTGGGAAGCGGCCCTGTGCGTGGCAAGACGGTTGGCCTGCTTGGGGTTACGTTCAAGCCCAATACCGATGATATGCGCGATGCGCCGTCCATTGCCATTGTGCAGGCGCTTGAAGATGCGGGCATTCGCGTGGTTGCTTATGACCCCGAAGGCATGGAGGCGGCCAAACCGATGATGCCGCATGTGACATTCCGCGCTGATCCCTATTCCGTGGCAGAAGGGGCCGATGCGCTGGCCATTGTTACGGAATGGGATGCGTTTCGCGCGCTTGATTTAGAACGGCTGGCGGGCCTGATGACACAACCGGTGCTGGTCGACCTACGCAATGTGTATAAGCCGGAAGAGGCCCGGGCCCGCGGTTTTGTCTATAGCTCGGTCGGGCGGCCGTAACCCTGATGCGTTACAGGCCCTGATAATCCCGCAGCCAAGTGACAAAATCAGGAATGCCCACATCAATGGGGGTGGTGGGATGAAAGCCAAGATCGCGGCGGATGTCTTCTATATCGGCATAGGTTTCGAGCACATCGCCGGGTTGCAGCGGCTGAAAATCGATCTGCGCCGGGCGGCCGCACGCCTCCTCTATCAGGGCAATGAGGCGCATCAGCGGCTCGGACCGGTGATTGCCGATGTTATAAAGACGGTGCGGGGCAAGGCTGCCGCCCGGTTTTTCCTGGCCATCATCAACAACGGGCTGATCAAGGGCAGCCAAGAGACCCGCGACAATATCATCCACATGGGTGAAGTCACGCCGCATATTTCCCTGATGATAGACGGGGATCGGCAAACCTTTGAGGATCCGTTCGGCAAACATCCAAACGGCCATATCGGGCCGACCCCAGCGGCCATAGACCGTAAAGAATCGCAGGCCCGTAAGTGGAACACGATAGAGATGGGCGTAGGTCTCGCTCATCAACTCATCGGCTTTTTTGGTTGCGGCATAAAGGGATATGGGATGGTCCACCCGGTCCGACACCCGAAAGGGCAGCGTCTTGTTGGCGCCATAAACGGATGAGGATGAGGCATAGAGCATCTGCTGCACGCCGCGCTGGCGCGCGATTTCGAGCATGTTGAGATGCCCAGCCAGATTGGACTGAACATAAGCGCGCGGATTGAGGATCGAATAGCGCACCCCGGGCTGGGCGCCTAAATGCACGATTCGATCAATCTCAACGCCGTGCAGAGCTGCATCCAGCGCCACATGATCGGCAAAGTCGACCTGATGGAAGCTGAGGTTGGGATGAGCGATATCGGACAGTCGATCGCGCTTTAAATCTGGGCTGTAATAGTCATTAAGATTATCAATGCCGACAACATGATCCCCCCGGGCGAGCAACTGGCGCGCCAGCTGCGATCCGATAAATCCGGCCACGCCCGTGACAAGAATGGCCATCGCTTATCCTTTTCTGTCGACCCCAACCGGGTGTTGATCTGCGTAAACCATAGACGGTCTTGAACGAAGGTGAAATCTGGGTGATCAAAGCGCATTAACCCACGTGATTGACGGAGTGACCCATGCGCCTTGTTCTGCTGCCCCTTGCCGCCTTATCGATGTTGACCGCTGGGTGCGTTGCGGATCGATCGGGTGGCAAAAACCGCGCCCGCGCCGAAGCGACACTTTTTGATGCGGCTGGCAAGCTATCGGGCCGGGCAATCATCTCTGAGACACAAGACGGACTTTGGCTGGACGTGACCGCCAGTGGGATCACGCCGGGCGCGCATGGCCTGCATGTGCATGCGGTTGGCCGGTGTGATGCGCCTGATTTTGCAACCGCGGGCCCACATTGGAACCCAACGGCGCATGAACATGGCCGCAAGAACCCCAAAGGCACCCATTTGGGAGATGCCCCCAATCTGATCGCAGATATGGCGGGCAAAGGGCGCCTGAAAAGCTGGCTGAGCGCCAGTGCGCTTTCGGCACTCTTAGATGCCGATGGTGCGTCTGTCGTCGTTCACGCCGATCCCGATGATGAAATGACCGACCCGTCGGGCAAGAGCGGTAAGCGGATTTTGTGCGGCGTGCTGGCGAGCCGCTAATCCGGGGACTGCTAGACAGATTCCCCGGCGGCACGGGCGCGATCGAGCAAACTCCGCTCTAGCCCGGGAACAGTGCGCAGGGCGGTGACGATGGCTACGAGAATCAGCGGAATCACAAGCATTGTGCTCATCAACGCGATACGGAGATTCCCCGTTACATCGCTGATTAGCCCGGTCAAATAGGGGCCAAGGCCAAGGCCAAGGATGGTTGTGCCCAGAAAGAAAACGGCCGTCGCCGTGCCGCGCATGCGGGGCAACACCAAATCTTGCACGGACGCCGCACACGGCCCGAGCCACATAATGTGGATGAACATGTTGAGCGCGGCAAAGGTATAAAAAGCGTTCAGGCTTGTGACTGCATAGCTGGCGTAAATCGTGGCGGCGGAGCCAATTGCGGCGATGAGCATGACGATCATGCGCCCTCCTGCATGATAGCGCCGCAGCCAATCCCCAAATATGCCGCCAAAGGTTGCGCCCAAGCCGCCACCAATGGCGGTGATCAGGCCCAGTGTGAGCCCGCTTTCGGCCCCCACCCCAAATTGCTGTTTGGCATAAAGGAACAAGAAGGGGGACAGCCCATAGCTGATATAGGACATGAGACCGCCTGCGATAGTCAGGCCAATGAAGCCCGGATTGGCCATCAGCGCATAGCTGGCCGGATCGCGCAGGCGGATGGTTTGAACCCAACTGCCGACGCAATAAACCCCAATGGCAAGCGCCGCCCACTGCACCATGTTGGTGGTAATGACGAAATCACCTAACTGACCAACGGCCGCCCGCTTGGCGGGAGCAAGCAGGCCATCTGTGCCCATGATGATCCCCACAGCGGCAAGGCACACCAGCGCCAGAAGAACCGCGTTGCGGCGCAGCGTCTGGCCCGTGGCGTCGAGCCGCTGAAATCCCCGCCAGTTCCAAGGCGGGAGCATGGCCGCAAATTCACCCATGACAGATTTGATCGGGTTGGGATCACCCGGCGTTGGCAGGCCATCAATCGCGCCGCGCACCGGCTCGCGCACGGTAAGCCACATGAGGATCGCGAGTAAGATTCCGGGAACACCAAAGGCCAAATAGGTCGCCTGCCACCCTGTCAGCCCCAGAGGAGCCGTGGCGGGGGTATAATGCGCCTCCCAATATTGGATGACCGCCCCGCCAAAGATGAGCGCCGCCCCGCTGCCCAGATAAATGCCGGCCGAATAAAGCGCGAGGACCGTTGCCCGCACCGATTTCGGAAAATAATCCTGCAACAAGGAATAGGAGGCGGGTGAGGCGCTTGCCTCTCCCACGCCAACGCCAACGCGTGCCGCGCCAAGCTGTGCAAAGCTGGAGGTAAAGCCCGATACCGCCGTCATGCTGGACCAAAAGAACAGGCCAATGGAAATGGTGCGCACCCGGTTCCACCCATCGGCAAGCTTGGCCAGCGGCAGGCCGAATACCGCATAAAAAAGCGCAAAAGCAGTGCCAAAGAGCAGCCCGATTTGGGCGTCAGAAACACCCATATCCGCCTTAAGATAGGGGGCGATGATCGTGACGACCTGCCGATCCAGAAAATTCACGGCATAGATGATCATCAACAGGATCAGAACATATGTCCGATACGCCTTGGCTGCCATGGCACTCCCCCTATTTCATCATTTTATGAAGCGGAGTGTACAGATTGCGTCTGCGGTTCAAAGGGGAAATCGTCTGCACCCGCAGCTTATGTCGTGTTTCGCTTGAAATTCGTAAGGGAAACACGATATTTTAGGTATTCGGCAGTTCCGCCGACGTTATTTTGGAGTAACCTTCGATGGCCAATTGGTCTGATCCCCGCACAATAGGCGCGTCGCCGACCGCCGATCTTGGCGCGCGCACGGCCGCGTTCGACGCGGGCCTGCGGTCCTACATGCTGTCTGTTTACAATTACATGGCATCCGGCGTGATGCTGACGGGCATTGTTGCCCTATTGTTCGCCTCTTCGGGTGCGGCCCAAGCGATTATGTTTGGCCCAGGCCTGATGAAGTGGGCGATCATCCTGTCCCCGCTCGCCTTTATTTTGGTGATGAATTTTGGCCTGAACCGGCTGTCGACCTTTGGGTTGCAGGCGTGCTTCTGGGGCTTTGCCGCCGTCATGGGCCTGTCCATGTCGACGATCTTCCTCGTCTATACGGGCGCATCCATCGCACAGACCTTCTTCGCAACGGCAGCCGCCTTTATTGGTCTCAGCCTGTGGGGCTACACCACCAAGAAGGATTTGTCGGGCTTTGGCACCTTCCTTATCATGGGCGTGGTGGGCTTGCTGGTCGCGTCTGTCATCAACATCTTCCTGCAATCGGGAACGATGAATCTGGTGATCAGCTTTATCGGCGTGCTGCTGTTCGCAGGTCTGACAGCCTATGACACGCAGCGGATCAAATCGATGTATGCCTATGTCGCCGGATCGGACATGGTCGGCAAGACCGTGATCATGGGCGCGCTGTCGCTCTATCTGGACTTCATCAACATGTTCCAGTTCCTGCTGAGCTTCATGGGCCAGCGCGACTAAACACTGCCTGATGCATTCAGGAAAAGGCCCGGAGTTTCTCCGGGCCTTTTTTTATGCGTCGAAATGACAGCGCTCTGCGCCAGAATGAACGATAGGCCGCTTTTCCTGATCCGGCGCACGCCCCATCTTTCTATTTGGGGGAGGGGTTGCAACAGGAGACAAATATATGCGTGCAATCCTTTCAGTAGCAGCGCTCGCGCTGATGGCCGGAACAGCCAATGCCGCCCAAGCCCATGACCATGGCAAGGCCAAATGCCCGGCAGTGACACCCGCGCAAGTGGAGGCGCAGTTTAATCGGTTCAATTCCGCCTGGGCGACAAAAGACCCGGCCATTGTCACCAATCTCTTCACCAAAGATGCCGTTTTGCTCGCCACGGTGAGCAATAAGCCGCGCACCAATCATGACGAGATCAAAGATTATTTTGTGGGCTTTCTAAAGGGCAGCCCTGTTGGCACGATCAACAGCGGCACTGTAAAAATTGACTGTAATTCAGCAGCACGGCTGGGCACATGGACGGTCACACTAACCGATTCGGCCACAGGGGCCAAAAATGATGTAAAGGCCCGTTATTCCTTCATCTATCGCTATGTCGATGGGGATTGGAAGATTGACCATCTCCACTCCTCCGCAATGCCGGAAGCGGGCAAATAAACGGAGCCAATACGAAAAGGGGCGGCACAAGGCCGCCCCTTTTTATTTGGCTCTCATCTGTCGATCAGGCCTTGGCCCGTGCACCCGCCTTGCCACCCTTCTTTCCCTTTTTGGGAGCGGCCGGGACAATCTCAAACGCCAGCGCATTGTCTTTCAACCGGACACTGACTTCGCCGCCATTGACCAGCTTGCCGAACAGCAGCTCTTCCGCCAGCGGTTGTTTGATCTTTTCTTGGATCAAACGACCCATGGGTCGTGCGCCATAAAGCTTGTCATAGCCCCGCTCGGTCAGCCATTCCTTGGACTCGCTGTCGAGCTTGATGTGGACATCGCGGTCAGCCAGTTGCAGCTCAAGCTGCAAGATAAACTTATCAACCACACGTGCCACCACCTGCGGCGGCAGATAGGCAAAGGGCACAATCGCATCGAGGCGGTTGCGGAATTCCGGCGTGAACATTTTCTTCACCGCTTCCTCGCCCGCATCTTCGCGGCTGATATTGCCAAAGCCGATGCCGTCGCGCGCCATGTCAGATGCGCCTGCATTGGTTGTCATGATCAGGATGACATTGCGGAAGTCGACCGTCTTGCCGTGATGATCGGTCAGGCGGCCATTATCCATGACCTGCAACAAGATGTTGAACAGATCGGGATGCGCCTTTTCAATCTCATCAAGCAGGAGCACGCAATGCGGCTGCTGATCAATGGCGTCGGTCAAAAGGCCGCCCTGATCATAGCCGACATAGCCCGGCGGCGCGCCGATCAGGCGGCTGACCGAATGGCGCTCCATATATTCGGACATGTCAAAGCGTTGCAGCGGAATGCCTAGCAGGCTGGCCAATTGACGCGCCACCTCTGTCTTGCCGACGCCCGTGGGGCCGGAAAAGAGATAATTGCCAATTGGCTTTTCAGCATCGCGTAGACCCGCACGGCTGAGCTTGATCGCGCCGGACAAGACTTCAATCGCCACATCCTGCCCAAAGACAACACGCTTGAGATCGGCCTCCAGCGTTTCCAGCGTCTTCTTATCATCGCTTGAAACGGATTTGGGCGGGATGCGCGCCATGGTCGCAATCACCTGTTCAATTTCCTTGGAGGTGATCGTCTTTTTCCGGCGATTGGGGGCGACGAGCATCTGCATCGCGCCAACCTCATCAATCACATCGATCGCCTTATCGGGCAGCTTGCGGTCATTAATATAGCGCGCCGACAGCTCAACCGCCGATTTGATCGCATCGGGCGTGTACTTGACCTTGTGATGCTCTTCAAAGGCGGAGCGCAGGCCTGCCAAAATCTTGATCGTGTCCTCAATCGACGGCTCATTCACATCAATCTTTTGGAAGCGACGCAGCAGGGCGCGATCCTTTTCAAAATGGTTGCGGAATTCCTTGTAGGTGGTGGAACCAATGCACCGGATTGCGCCGCCCGACAGTGCGGGTTTCAACAAGTTGGACGCATCCATCGCCCCGCCGGAGGTCGCCCCAGCGCCAATGACCGTGTGGATTTCATCAATGAAGAGAACCGCATGGGGCAGCTTTTCCAGTTCATTGACGACAGCTTTCAGCCGCTCTTCAAAATCGCCGCGATAGCGGGTGCCGGCCAGCAGCGCGCCCATATCCAGCGAATAGATCACGGCATCTTTCAAGACATCGGGCACATCGCCTTCGATGATCTTGCGCGCCAGCCCTTCGGCAATTGCGGTTTTACCAACGCCGGGTTCGCCAACATAAAGCGGATTATTCTTCGACCGGCGGCAGAGAATCTGAACAGTCCGGTCAACTTCTGGCCCGCGCCCGATCAGCGGATCGACCTTGCCGATCTTCGCCTTTTCATTGAGATCGACGCAGAACTGCTTCAGCGCGGATTCCGATTTCCCCTTGGCCTCGCCCGATTGCTTCTTCTCTTCGCGATCTTCGGTGCCTTCGACCTTCTTGGCTTCGCCCGCATCACCCGCTTTGCCGACGCCATGGCTGATATAGCTGACAGCGTCGAGGCGGCT
This sequence comes from Pseudomonadota bacterium, assembly GCA_041174825.1. Taxonomy (GTDB): domain Bacteria; phylum Pseudomonadota; class Alphaproteobacteria; order Sphingomonadales; family Sphingomonadaceae; genus Aquisediminimonas. The sequence goes on from JBEDGC010000022.1 coordinate 8,620, forward strand.
CATATCCTGCTGCTGCAAGAAATAGACGGCATAGCTTTCACGTTCCGAGAAGAGCGCGACAAGGACATTGGCCCCCGTCACTTCATCCCGGCCCGAAGATTGCACGTGCAAAATCGCGCGCTGAACGACGCGTTGAAACCCGCTGGTGGGGGAGGGATCTGAGTCTCCTTCCAGCCGCAGCGATTCCAGTTCTGTATCCAGATAATGCGCCACCGCATCGCGCAAATCACCCGTCTCAACGCCGCACGCGACCATCACCTTAGAGGCGTGATCATCATCAATCAGCGCCAGCAGAAGATGCTCCAATGTGGCATATTCATGCTTGCGGCTGGCGGCAGCCCCCAACGCATTGTGGAGGGTGGCTTCAAGTTCACGCGCGAAAGACGGCATTTAAAAGCTCCTTATATCCACAATGTCGGGTGCACCCGCCCCGAGATCAAGCCCAAGGCAAAAACAGTCACGACTTAAACAGGGCATCGGCATGTGCCCTGACGTTAACGGCGCTGCGCAATTTCCCCTGAATCCGGACAATTTCTGCCTCAAGCGCGGCCTGACGGGCCTGCAACTCTTCCACCGACAAAGGATCAAGATCCTGCCGCAAAAGCTGCGCGAGCGGATCATCCGGCTTTTTCGCCAAAAGGTCGTCCAAATCCATGCGCTGAAGGTCGGGCGAATTTGCTTGCGAGTCAAGCGCTGGTCGCTGCGTAAATACCGCACGCATTGACCGGATGAGCTAAGCCTCCCTAAACAAGCGACTTAGGAGATGATGACATGAGCCAATCCCCCCAGATGATCTGTATCGACCCCGCCGAAGCAGGGGGGCCAGAGGTGTTGTGCGCCGTCGAGCGCCCCATCCCACAGCCGGGCGCAGGGGAAGTTTTGATCAAAGTTGCGGCAGCCGGCGTCAATCGCCCGGACATATTGCAACGCCGCGGCATGTATCCGCCGCCGCCGGGCGCGCCGACGATCCCGGGACTTGAAGTCGCAGGGGAAATTGTGGGCGTGGGCGATGGCGTTGATGCCGCACGCATTGGGGATCCTGTTTGCGCCTTGGTCGCAGGTGGCGGCTATGCCCAATATTGCACCGCCCCCATTGGCCAATGCCTCCCCGTGCCCGACGGCCTGTCGCTGATCGAAGCCGCAGCCCTTCCCGAAACCTTGTTCACCGTGTGGAGCAATGTCTTTGATCGCGGCCAAGCCAAAGCGGGCGAAACAATTTTGGTCCATGGCGGCACCAGCGGCATTGGCACGATGGCGATTGCGCTCTGCAAGCTTTTCGGCCTCACCGTCATCGTCACCTGCGGGTCTGAGGACAAATGCGCCGCCGCACGCGCGCTGGGCGCAGACCATGCCATTAACTATGCCGCCGATGATTTTGCAGCTGCCGTTTCATCTTTGACGGGCGGGAAGGGCGTCAATCTTATTCTCGATATGGTCGGCGGGGATTATGTGCCGCGCAACATGGCCTGTTTGGCCGAAGATGGGCGGCATGTGACGATTGCGGTGCAGCGCGGCATGACCGCTGAAATCAATATTGCTGCCCTTATGGTCCGCCGCCTGACGCTAACGGGATCAACGCTGCGGGCCCGTCCGCTCGACTTTAAGGCAAAGCTTGCCGCAGACCTACTCCATAAGGTCTGGCCGCTGGTCAGTTCTGGCAAGCTTCGGCCCGTGATGGACCAGAGCTTCCCATTGGCTGAAGCGGCCGCGGCCCATGCTCGCATGGAAGCGGGCGCGCATATCGGCAAGATTGTGCTGATCCCTTAGAGGCGCGCGTCCTGCAGCCGTTTGGAGCGGTTGCGGATCATGCCCGGCAAGAAGCGGGCGAGCGTTGCCAATTGGCGCGCCGTTTTGCCGACCAACGTGTGCACCTTCTTGCTCTCCACCGCATCCCACGCGGCTTGGGCCACGAGTTCCACAGGCGAAATCTCAAAGCCCGCCTCAATCAATGTTTCGCGCGGTGGCCGGTTTGACCCGGACGAAATGCTATCGAGAATGGGCGTGTCGATGAAGCTCGGCATAAGACTGCGCACCTTGATGCCCTGAGGTGCCCATTCAATGTCGAGTGCTTCGGTCAGCCCACGCACACCAAATTTGGTCGCCGCATAAACGGCAAGGCCGCCGGCCCCATAAAGGCCCGCCGCCGAACACGTATTGAGCAGGCAAGAGCCGGGCGTTTTTGCAAGATAAGGATAGGCGGCCTCTGCGCCGCGCACGACACCTTTTAAGTTAATATCCAGCATCAGGTCATGATCGGCGGACGACACATCGGCAAAGGGACCGCCCTTGCCGATACCGGCATTGTTGAACATCACGTCCAGGCGATTGCCGCCATCGACCCAGAAGGACGCCAGCGCGGCCTTCCACTGATCGCCATCGCGCACATCCAGATCATAAAGAGCGGATTGCCCGGCGGGCAGCATAGTCGCCGTCTGCTCCATGCCTTTGCGGTCAATATCGGCCAAGCCGACGAACCAGCCCTTGGCCCCAAAATGAATGGCAACAGCCCGCCCGATGCCGGATGCTCCCCCGGTAATAAAGATTGCTTTGCGCATGGTCATTTCCATCCTCCCTTTTCCGGTCTTTTGCGGTTAAGCCTTGGGCTAATCAAGGGCCGGGAGAAAGAATGGCACTCGAAACCGATTTTATCGCGGCATTAAAGGCCATTGCGACGGACCCTGCGGCGCGGGGACTGGCCGATGATGCCGCTGTGCTGGGGGATCTTGTGCTGACGCATGACATGATTGTCGAAGGCGTGCACTTTCTCCTCACCGACAGCCCGCAGGATATTGCCTGGAAATTGGTTGCGGTAAACTTGTCCGATCTTGCAGCCAAAGGCGCATTGCCCCTTGGCGTACTGACAGGCGCGGGGCTGACCACAGATGCGGCGTGGAATGCGCAATTTGTCGACGGGCTGGGCATTGCGCTTGCCCATTGGGATGTGCCGCTTTTGGGGGGGGATACCGTCGCCATGCCAAAGGGCGCGCCGCGCGCATTTGGCCTGACAGCTTTGGGGCGCGCCTCTGGCTCGGTGCCTGCACGCAGCGGTGGGCGTGTGGGAGATACGCTCTATGTCGTCGGCGTGATTGGCGACGCTGGCCTTGGCCTTGCCATTGCCCAAGGGAAGCTGGCGGGGCCGGACAAATTGCGGGCGGCCTATACGCGCCCCCATCCGCTTCTGGCCGAAGGACGCGCATTTGCGCCGCATGTGCACGCCATGATGGATGTGTCCGACGGGCTGCTGATTGACGCGCAACGGCTTGGCTTGGCGAGTGGCACAGGCGTCGCAATCAATCTGGATGCCCTTCCTTTGTCGGACGAGGCCCGCCTGTTCGGGGAAGATCGCGCCGCCCGTTTGCGCGCGGCGACAGCGGGCGATGATTATGCGCTGCTCTTTTCGGCACCGGGGGGCTTGCCGCCAGATTTGCCGCCTGCAACGGCGATTGGCCGACTGACAAAAGGGGCGGGCCTTCGCCTCTATGATGCGGGCATAGAGATTGCTCTGCCCGCCAAGCTGGGTTGGCTTCACCAGGGATAGGCGCGCCAAGGCTTGCCATCGCGACTCGGAGGCTTCATATCACGCGCCGTGCCGGGGGGGTGGTCGCTGCAAAGTGCCACGACCGGTCGATAACTCGTTTGGGAAGGGGGGAAAACCCTGATGATCATTCAATTGGCAATCGCATTTGGTTTGCTTGCCATCGTGTACGGTTTCGTCACGAGCAGGCAGGTGCTCAGCGCATCCGCGGGCAATGAAAAAATGCAAGAAATCGCAGGCGCGATCCAAGAAGGCGCACAAGCCTATCTGGGCCGCCAATATCGCACCATCGCCATGGTTGGCGTGGTTGTGGCCGCTTTGGTCTTTTTCTTTCTGGGCACGACCTCTGCTGTCGGGTTCTTGATTGGGGCCATTTTGTCCGGCGTTGCTGGCTATATCGGCATGAATATTTCGGTTCGCGCGAACGTCCGCACGGCGGCCGCGGCGCAGACCGGGCTTCAGGCTGGCCTGACCATGGCGTTCCGCGCAGGCGCAATCACCGGCATGCTTGTCGCCGGTTTGGCACTGCTCGCAATCGCTGTGTTCTTCTATTATCTCGTCAACATTCAGGGCCTCGCGCCGGATGACCGCGTGGTTGTCGACGCGCTGGTTGCTCTGGCCTTTGGCGCATCGCTGATTTCCATCTTCGCACGTTTGGGCGGTGGTATTTTCACCAAGGCCGCAGATGTGGGCGCCGACCTTGTCGGTAAGGTGGAAGCGGGCATCCCTGAGGATGATCCTCGCAACCCAGCTGTGATCGCGGACAATGTCGGCGACAATGTCGGCGATTGCGCGGGCATGGCTGCAGATTTGTTCGAAACCTATGTTGTGACCGTTGGGGCCACGATGGTTCTGATCGCGCTGCTGGTGAAGGGCGCGGGGGACATGCTCCTCCCGCTGATGAGCCTGCCGCTGTTGATCGGTGGCGTCTGCGTGCTGACGTCCATCATCGGCACCTATTTCGTCCGTCTGGGCAGCTCCAACAGCATCATGGGTGCCATGTATAAGGGCTTCCTTGTCACCGCACTCTTGTCGATCCCGGCCATTTGGTTCGCGACCGATTATGCGCTCGGCGGCATGAACACGCTGATCGGCGCGAATGTGGATGGCACGGGCGGGTTTACCGGCCGCACGCTGTTCTATTGCTCGCTTCTGGGTCTGGTTGTGACGGGTCTGATTGTCTGGATCACCGAATATTACACCAGCACGAACTATCGTCCGGTGCGGTCGATCGCCAAGTCATCGGAAACGGGCCATGGCACGAACGTGATTCAGGGTCTGGCGATCAGCCTTGAAGCAACGGCTCTGCCAACCATCGTCATCTGCGTCGGCATTATTGTGGCGCACCAGCTGGCGGGTCTGATCGGTATTGCCTTTGCGGCAACAGCGATGCTGGCCGTGGCCGGTATGGTCGTCGCGCTCGACGCTTATGGCCCTGTGACGGACAATGCCGGTGGTATTGCCGAAATGGCTGGTATGGACGATTCGGTTCGTGAAAAAACCGACGCTCTGGACGCCGTTGGCAACACGACCAAGGCCGTGACGAAGGGCTATGCCATTGGGTCGGCGGGTCTTGCAGCACTTGTGCTGTTTGCCGCCTATACCAATGATCTGCGCACCTTCTTCCCGGATCTCACGGTCGATTTCAGCCTTGAAAATCCCTATGTCATTGTTGGCCTGCTCTTGGGGGCGTTGCTCCCCTATTTGTTCGGCGCAATGGGCATGACAGCCGTTGGCCGTGCAGCCGGCGATGTTGTCAAGGATGTGCGCGATCAGTTCGCCAATGATAAGGGCATTATGAAGGGCACAAGCCGCCCCAATTATGCCCGCACGGTGGATCTCGTCACCAAGGCTGCGATCAAGGAAATGATTATTCCGTCGCTGCTGCCCGTTCTGGCTCCGATTGTCGTTTACTTCCTGATCACAGCAATTGCGGGTCAGGCAAATGGCTTTGCGGCGCTGGGTGCGCTTCTTCTGGGTGTGATCGTCAGCGGCCTTTTCGTCGCCTTGTCGATGACATCGGGCGGCGGTGCCTGGGACAATGCGAAGAAATATATCGAAGACGGCCATCATGGCGGCAAGGGCAGCGAAGCCCATAAGGCTGCTGTGACGGGCGACACAGTGGGGGATCCTTATAAGGACACCGCTGGCCCGGCCGTGAACCCAATGATCAAGATCACGAACATTGTGGCTCTGCTGCTTCTGGCGGCCCTGTATCACGCTGCAATGTAATCCGATCTGGATTGAAAAGTCTCTGCCCCGCCCGGCTCTGTCCGGGCGGGGTTTTCTTTTGGGTGTTTGCAGTCTAAGGACGCGGCCATCCACCCAAGAAAATATGATCAAGGAAATGCATGGCTAAGGAAGAACTTCTCGAGATGCGCGGTACAGTTGTTGAACTGTTGCCCAACGCAATGTTCCGCGTGAAGCTTGAGAATGATCACGAAATCCTGGGCCACACCGCCGGCAAAATGCGCAAGAACCGTATTCGCGTGCTCGTGGGCGATGATGTGCTGGTGGAATTGACACCCTATGATCTGACCAAAGGGCGGATCACCTACCGCTTTAAGTGATGGATGCCGGGCCGCGCCCCGTGACGTTCACTTCTGCTCCGTTCATTCTGGCCTCTGCCTCGCCGCGTCGGCTTGATCTGCTCAAGCGGATCGGCGTTGTGCCGGATCTGGTCGATCCCGCCGATTGCGATGAAACCCCCCATAAGGGCGAACTGCCCATCGCTTATGCCCGGCGTATTGCCGCGCAAAAGGCGGCGCTGGTCGCCGCGCGCCACCCCCAGTCTGCCATTCTGGCCGCCGATACTGTGGTGGCGGTTGGCCGCCGCATCTTGGGCAAGGCCGAAACCGCCGAGGATATAAGCAGCTTCCTTCAGCTTTTATCGGGCAGGCGGCATCGGGTGCATTCCGCCCTGTGCGTCATCGATGTTGAGGGCGTTGCCCGCCAGCGCCTCTCCACCAGCACCCTGACCTTCAAACGGCTGAGCGCGGAGGAAATCAGAGCCTATGTCGAAAGCGGCGAAGGGCTGGGCAAGGCGGGCGGCTATGCCGTGCAAGGCTATGCCGAGGCCTTTGTCCGGGCGCTCTCAGGGTCGCATTCCGGCGTCATGGGCCTGCCGCTGTTTGAAACCCGCGCCCTTTTGATCGCGGCGGGCGTTCTGCCCAAATGACCCGCCAGCTCGTCTGGGATCCCGCCCCCGGCGATATCCGCTGTGCCGTGCTGGAGGGCACTCAGGTCGTCGCGCTTCACCTCATCCCCCTCTGCCAGGCCAGCCCGCGTGCGGACGCCGGGGCGCGTCTTTCGGCACGCCTTGTCTCGCGTCTGGGGAATGGACAAGCCCTCATTGCGCTAGAGACGGGCGAAGAAGCCCTGCTCCGCCCCGTGCCGCCTATGGCCGAAGGGGCGCGCCTGATGGTCGACATCGTGCGCAGCCGCGTGCCAGAGCCGGGCCGCTGGAAACGCGCGCTTGCCCGGCCCGCAGGCGACGACGCCCCAGCGCCGGATCAGATCACACGCCTGTTGGCGCGCGTAGACGCCGTCATCTGCGCCAGCCCCGCCGCGGCAGACAGCCTGCCCAGCGGCGCCCCCCCTGTGCGGATTGATGCAGCGGCCGTGGACGATGTCGATTTTGACACATTGCTGGATCAGGCCCGCACCGGCCTGATCGCCTTTGACGGCGGGGATTTATCGATAGAGCGCACCCGCGCCATGACGGTGATTGATGTGGATGGCACCCGCGCCCCGCTTGATCTCAACCGCGCGGCCGCCCGCGCCATTGGCCGCGCCCTCCGCCTGTTTGATATAACGGGCCCAATTGGCATCGACTTTGTCTCCATGGCGTCGCGCGCAGATCGGCAGGCGGTGGATCAGGCCTTGGCAGACGCCTGCGCGCCCCTCGGCCCGCAAGAGCGGACATCGGTCAACGGCTATGGCTTTTGCCAGATCATCCGCCCGCGCACCGGCCCCTCCCTGCCAGAACAACTGTGCGGCACAACGCCGGGGCGGCTTTCCGACGAAAGCATTGCCCGCGCGCTCCTGCGCCAAGCGGCCCAATCGCAGGGCATTGGCCCCCGCACGATCACCGCACAGGCCCCCGTCATTGATCTGCTGCGCCACTGGCCAGAGGCGCTGGCACAGACCCGGCGGATCGTCGGCGCAGATGTGATGTTGGTTTGCGATTCAGCCATCAGCCGCTATGGCCTTGTCCATGTCTCTCCAGCCTGATCTGAAGCCCGCGCTCTGCCCCTTATGCCGCAAGCCAGCGGCCGCCGCGCACCTGCCCTTTTGTTCGCGCGGGTGTAAGGATCGGGATCTGCTCAACTGGCTGGGCGAAGGCTATCGCGTGCCCGCGCGCGCCGATGAGGATGAACACGAAACGGGGCTGGACAGCGACGCCTAACCATGGCTATAGGCCCGCCTTCAAAGAGCGCGCCCGCCGCGCCCTTTGGCCCAGGTAGCTCAGTCGGTAGAGCAGCGGATTGAAAATCCGCGTGTCGGCGGTTCGATTCCGTCCCTGGGCACCATTTTTCCCCTTTTTGAAGATGTTGCCCACCTACAGCGGTGGAAGACGGTGCGGTGCGATGCGCGGACAGAATATCGGGTCGGCACCGCAGCGCCCCTTGCGTTGTTTCTGTGCCGCGACATAAGTCGCCTTCAAACTTAATGATTTAAGGGCATGGGCAATGAGAATGAATGCGTCGATTGCGGTCTTGGCTGGGCTCACCACCCTTATGACGTCAACGCCCAGCTCTGCTGAAAAGTGGGTCTATGTCACTGCAGAGAAAACAACAGATGGGGAAGGTGAGCCACCCTATACAAGAAAATTCTATATCGACGCAGACTCTCTCCTAAAATCAGGGACCTCCATCAAAATCTGGCACACATATTTTACGCCTGACAGACGAGATAGTGACGGAAAACCGGTTCTCGCTGAGAGGCGGCGTTATTTTCTCTATCAATATGATTGCGATGCAAATACGCGATCCATTCTAAGATATGATCGTTTTGAAGATATGATCCCGGACTTTTCTGTTTCGTGGGACAGCGCCACGCAACGGACAGAGAGCATCGTAGCTGGATCTGTGGGTGAAAAGATATTTCAGGCGGCCTGTGCCCTAAGATAGCACTCGCCCCCCTGTAGCCTTTGGCCCCATTTCCGCTTATAGGCGCGCCTATGCAGATTCCTGGCCATATTGATCCCGTTCCCGTTTCGCGTGCGCCTGTGCTGCGCGCGGATGGGCGTATTGACCTTGTTGGCCTGTGGCGCGACCAGATTCGGGCGGAGCTGGAACAGGCCGGGCTCGATGCCCGTCAGGCGAAGCTGCGCGCCAAGCAAATCTGGCATTGGGTGTATAATCGCGGGGCCACCCGCTTTGCCGAAATGACCGATATTGCCAAGGCCCAGCACCCTTGGCTGGAAGAGCGGTTTGTGATCGGTCGGCCAGAGGTGGTGGAGGCGCAAGTCTCCATCGATGGCACGCGCAAATGGTTGCTGCGGTCCCCCGATGCGCAAGATTATGAAATGGTGTTCATCCCCGATGCCGATCGCGGGACGCTGTGTGTCTCTAGCCAAGTGGGCTGCACGCTCAATTGCCGTTTTTGCCATACCGGCACGATGAAGCTGGTGCGCAATTTAACAGCCTCTGAAATTGTCGGGCAGGTGATGCTGGCGCGCGATGCGCTGGGCGAATGGCCGTCTCAGCCTGAGGGGCGGTTGCTGACCAACATCGTCATGATGGGCATGGGTGAGCCGCTGTATAATTTTGAAAATGTGCGCGATGCCTTGAAAATCGTGATGGATGGGGATGGGCTGGCGCTGTCGAAACGGCGGATCACGCTCTCCACATCGGGCGTGGTGCCGATGATGGCGCGCGCGGGCACGGAAATTGGGGTGAATTTGGCGGTCTCGCTGCATGCCGTGACCAAGGAAGTGCGCGACGAAATCGTCCCCCTCAACCGCAAATATGGGATTGAGGAGCTGTTGGCCGCCTGCGCCAATTATCCGGGCGCGAATAATGCCCGGCGGATCACCTTTGAATATGTGATGTTGAAGGACAAGAATGATAGCGATGCCGATGCGCATGAGCTTGTCCGCCTGATCCGCAAATATGATTTGCCCGCCAAGGTAAACCTCATCCCCTTTAACCCCTGGCCTGGTGCAGCATATGACACGTCTCTGCCAGAACGGGTGCGGCGCTTTTCCGATATCATTTTTGAAGGCGGCATTTCCGCCCCCATCCGCACCCCGCGCGGCCGCGATATTGATGCCGCCTGTGGGCAGTTGAAAACCAGCTCTGAACGCAAAACCCGCGCCGAGCTGGATCAGCTGGCCGAGGAAAAACAAGCCGCCTTGGGCTAATCCGGGGCGGGTTTATTGCCCGGCAATGGCTTGCCCTGCGGCAACACCGCTGGCCCAGGCCCATTGGAAATTATAGCCGCCCAGCCATCCGGTCACATCCACCCCTTCGCCAATGGCGTAGAGGCCCTTCACCTTGGCGGCTTCCATCGTGCGGGACGAAAGCTCTGCTGTGCTGATGCCGCCTGCGGTGACTTCGGCCTTGGCATAGCCTTCGGTGCCATTGGGATGGAAATCCCACCCGGCCAGCTGGTCTTCCACCTGCCGCAACAGGGCATCCTTCATATCCACCAGCGGGATCAGGCCCCAATTGGTATCCGCCCCGCTGAGCCGCTCTGCCAGCGCCAGAGAGAGCCGATCCGGCAGGCGCGTGGACATCGCTCCTTTGAGCGTGGCCTTGGGCTTCTCCCGCTTTAACTGGCGCAGCCAATCGGCATCGGCATCGGGCGCAAAATTGATCCGCACCGGATCCCCATGCCGCCAATAAGACGAAATTTGGAGGATGGCCGGGCCAGACAGGCCCCGATGGGTGAAGAGCGCGGCTTCGCGAAAGGCCGTCTTGCCCGCGCGGGCAGTGACCTCTGCCGACACGCCCGACAAATCGCGAAACAAAATATCGTCGCCCCCCAATGTCAGCGGGACGAGCGCTGGGCGCGGCTCCACCACTTTCAGGCCAAAGCGCCGGGCAATATCATAGGCAATGCCGCTGGCCCCCATTTTGGGGATGGAGGGGCCACCCGTTGCGATCACCAGCGCACGGGCGCTTTTGCCCGCGACATGAAACAAACCATCGGCATGGCCAATCTCTCCAATGTCGGTGGAGAAGGCAAAGTCGACACCGCCGGCCGCGCATTCGGCCATCAGCATGGCAACAATATCGCGCGCTGTGTCATTGCAGAACAGCTGACCCAGCGTCTTTTCATGCCGGCCAATGCCATAGCGATCGACCAGCGCGATAAAATCCGCCGGGCGATAGCGGCCCAGCGCCGATTTGGCGAAATGCGGATTGGCCGACAGATACCGGTCCGCCGCTGTGTCCACATTGGTGAAGTTACACCGGCCGCCGCCGGAAATCAGGATCTTCTTTCCCGGTTCTGCCGCATGGTCGATGACCAGCACGCGCTGGCCCAATTGCCCGGCGGTCGCCGCGCACATCAGGCCGGCGCCGCCTGCACCAAGGATAATTGCGTCATAGGGGGCAGATGTCATGCCGCTGCCCTAGAGCAGGACGGGCGCAACGACAAATCTGCCGTCAGACTAAACCATGTTGGCGGCTCGCCCGTTGAACATGCGTCGTGCCTGCTGGACATATGCTGGAATGTGGTTCCTCCTCCAGCTGCTCCGCCGCACCATAAGACATGGCCGCCTGATGCTCATCGATGCGACCGGGCGCAGCTATGGCTTTGGCAAGGCGCATCCGGATTTTCCGCAAGTGACGATGCGTTTTGCCGATGGCCGGGTGGCGCGGGACATTATCCGCAACCCGCGGCTTGGCTTTGGCGAGGCTTGGCTCGATGGGCGGATCTTGTTTGAAGAGGGGGATATGGCCGCCTTCCTCACCTTGTTTCGCAAAAACGCCTCTTGGGAAAAGGGGGGCGAAGGCCTGACCCCCAAGGGCCTGTTGCGCCGCGCGGGATCAGAGGCGCTGGCCCGGCTGGATCGGTTCAACTGGGAACGCAAATCCCGCCGCAATGTCGCGCATCATTATGATCTGGAGGATCGGCTGTTCGATCTCTTCTTAGATGCAGACCGCCAATATAGCTGCGCCTATTTCACCGACCCCGCCAACAGCCTGGATCAGGCACAGGCCGATAAAAAGGCGCATATCGCCGCCAAATTGGCCCTCGCCCCCGGTCAGCGCGTGCTCGATATTGGTTGTGGCTGGGGCGGCCTGGCGCTGTACCTCAATCGCCTGGCCAATGTGGATGTGCTGGGCATTACCCTGTCCGAAGAACAGCTAAAGGTCGCCCGCGCACGCGCCGCGGCCGCCGGCGTTGCGGATCGGGTGCGGTTTGAACTGCTCGATTATCGCGCTGTGACGGGTCAATTTGACCGCATTGTCTCTGTCGGCATGTTTGAACATGTGGGGCCGCGGCATTTCCGCACCTTTTTTGCCAAGGCCAAATCGCTCCTCAGCGAAGACGGGGTGATGCTGCTCCACACAATTGGCCGCATGGGACAGCCGGGCACGACCGACCCGTTTACGGCCAAATATCTCTTCCCCGGCGGCTATAATCCGTCCCTGTCAGAAGTGGTTGCCGCCAGCGAAAAGACCCGCCTGATCCTGACGGATGTTGAGGTGCTGCGCCTCCATTATGCCCAAACGCTCGACATATGGCTGGAGCGGACCCAGGCCGCGCGCGACGAGATTATCCGCCTGTATGACGACCGGTTTTTCCGGCTGTGGGAATTTTATCTGGCGGGTGCCTCGGGCGCGTTCCGCTATGGCGGGCTGGTCAATTATCAGCTGCAATATGCCCGTAATCGTCACGCATTGCCCATTGCGCGCGATTATATGTGCGCCGCGGAACAGCTTTATCGTCAGCAAGCGGGGCCCGCCCCAAAATAGGGACGGGCCAACTGCGCCTTAATGAGCGCGATGCTCTTTCATCACCTTGCGGATTTCAACGCGGCGTTCGCGCCGCTCATCTGGCGTGATTTTGCCATCCTTATTGCTATCCGCCCGGTCAAAACGGGTGAGCGCGGATGTGAGCGCTTCGGCCTCGGTCACTTTCCCGTCCTTATTGGCATCGGCCCGATCCAACATGAGGCCGTCGCCCATCATGCCGCCCATCATCCTGCG
>JBEDGC010000023.1:0-10091 GCA_041174825.1 Pseudomonadota bacterium
GTTGGGGCCATTGGCCGACTGCGAAGTGGTGACAGGCGCGGAGTTGGCGGCCTGACCGGCGGGAATTTCCGCGCCCCCCGGGGGGGGAGGGTAAAACTATAAAGGATTCGAGGGGGAAACCGCCTCCGATCCAAAGTTCACGCAACCGCGAATTAGCGACCGGGGGTCAAAAATACGAAATTGTTTAATTACAGCTACTTGAATCAGATGGGGCGTCTGATTTTATGCATAATATGCATAAATTGCAATGCGTGTGTTGAGGGCGGGGGAGCCCAGTATGGCCCGGCTCGCCGCCCAGCGGCAAGTCATATCAACTGAAAACACGGGCCACACTGTCCAAGTCTCCCTAGTCGGCGAGGGGTGATTTACGCATTTGTCCGTCGTCAAAACATTTGGCTCAGATCGCGGCGTAGATTAGCGGAGTGCGGGCCTCGTCTGGTGGTTGATGTTAGGCGGCAAGCTTGCGGTGTTGCAAGCGCCGATATTCGATGGTCTGTCGTTTGATCCTTTCGCGTTGTTTGATGATGGCTGCAGCTCTGCCGAAGTAGGCGTCAGCTGGGGTCACGTTTTTCAGGCTCTCGTGGTAGCGCCTGTGATTGTAGTGCTCGATGAAGGCCTCGATCTGGGCCTCAAGGTCGCCGGGCAAGAAGTAATTTTCGAGCAGCACCTTGTTTTTCAAGGTCTGGTGCCAGCGTTCGATCTTGCCCTGGGTTTGCGGATGGAACGGTGCGCCACGTACATGGTCCATATTCTTCGCGCCCAGATATTCGGCCAGCTCACTGGCGATATAACTCGGCCCGTTGTCGCTGAGCAGGCGTGGCCTGTGCAACACGCGGGCATGATCGAGGCCTGATGCTGCCAGCGCCATGTCCAGTGTGTCGGTGACGTCGCTGGCGCACATGGTCGTGCACAGTTTCCAGCTCATGATGTAGCGCGAGTAATCGTCGAGCACCGTCGACAGGTACATCCAGCCCCACCCGATGATTTTGAAGTAGGTGAAGTCTGTTTGCCACATCTCGTTCGGTCGCACGGTCTTGGTGTGGAACGCCTCCGCCGCTTTGATGACCGTGTAGGCGGGACTGGTGATCAGGTCATGTGCCTTCAACAACCGATAAACCGTGGCTTCCGATACGAAGTAGCGTTTCTCGTCTGTGAACCGCACAGCCAACTCCCTGGGACTGAGGGCGGTCGTATCTTCATCCAGTGCCATATCGATGACCTGCTGCTGGATATCATTGCCAATGCGATTCCACACCCGGTTTGGCGCTGACGGCCGATCTTTCAAGGCTTCCGGCCCGCCTTCGAGATACTGGTTATACCAGCGATAGAACGTCCGCCGGGCGATGCCGAGTTGGTCCAGCGTTCGCTTGGCGGGCTGATGCGACTGCTCGACGATCCGGATGATTTCGAGCTTTTCTGATGCGGGGTATCTCATTCTTCGTCGCCCCCATCCGCGATCATGCTTTTTTTGAGCAAACGGTTCTCCAGCGTCAGGTCGGCAACGCATTCCTTCAATGCACGGGCCTCGCGGCGCAAATCCTGCACCTCGCCGGTCGTGGCAGCGCGGGCAGTGTCGCCCGCCAGACGGCGTTTGCCGGCTTCCATGAACTCCTTCGACCAGCTGTAATACACGCTCTGGGCAATGCCTTCACGGCGGCACAGCTCAGCAATGCTGTCATCGCCACGCAGGCCATCCAGTACGATGCGGATTTTATCCTCGGCTGTGAAATGTCGTCTGGTTGCGCGCCGGATATCCTTCACCACCCGCTCAGCGGAGGCTTTCATCGGCGATTTTGCGTTAGAGGGTTTGGGCTTCATCTTCGTTCCTTCGTCACTACGACGAAGCCCAAACCCTCCTTAAATTACAACCTCAAATCTGTGCCGTAGGTGCTGACGGGGAACAGTCATATATAAGTGATTACACTTAATTGACGCCACTTTGGTTGTTTCTTGTCATTAAAAATGATTGCCTAAATCCTCCTTTGATGCTTTGGATGTTCGCTGTTTCAGATCAATTTTCGCGACCGCCGTCAGGGGGGGGCTATCCATAAATCATCCATATTTTTCAGCACTTTAATTGGGTTGGCATTGCCGCATGCTGCGGCCTTCGCTGAAAATGTAAAGATCGTAGAAGTTTCTGAAGCGGGTGAAGGTTCAAGCCTTTCCCTGCTAATTGGTCGTGCCGTCGAGACGCACCCCTCAATCGCTGCTGCTTTGGCTTCCGCTCGTGCGGCGGGGGCTGATGTTCGTGCGTCCAAATGGCAGCGCTTTCCAAGTTTTTCTGTCGAAGGCCTGCTGGTCGATCAGCCTGGGAACGCAACGCAGGCGCAGGCCGTCGTTGATCAGCCGCTTTGGACGGGAGGGCGGATTTCTGGCTCGATAAACCGCGCCAGCGCGCGTGAGAATGCTGCACTGGCGGCGTATGACGAAGCGGTCGTGTCGATCGCCTTGTCGACGGCGCAGGCCTATTACGAAGTGCACCGATGGCGTGAGCGGGGTGCGATCCTCAGTCGCAGCCTAGAGCAGCATAACCAAATGGTCGCCACCATGGAGCGGCGCTACGCTCAAGAGGTCAGTCCGCTTTCCGATCTGGAACTAGCTCGCTCACGTGCTCTTCAGATAGAGCAGCAGATCTATCAGGCACGGGCCCAGGAAGGCGCCGCCTCGAGCCGCTTGCGCGAGTTGGTGGGGGATCCTTTCCTGGCGATTGGCGATGTGCCCTCAATCCCTCAAACTTGGCCTGTCTTTGCGGACGAGGATATCACCGCGCAAGTGCTCGCCTATAGCCCCGCGCTGAAGCGGCTGCGCTTCGACGCACAGGCTGTAGATGCCGAGGCACGAATTGCGCGCGCCTCGATCCTCCCGCAGTTGAGTGGGCAATACAGCTATAGCGACAACTTCGGGCACCGCGTTGGCCTGGTGCTGAAGGCCCAGTCTGACGGGGGGTTTTCACGTTTTGCCGCTGCAGATGCTGCAAGGGAGCGCGTGCAGGCTAGCGAGCTGCAGATTGCCGCAGGCGAGCGGCAGTTGCGTGACCAGACTTTTGCGCTGCTGCGAGAGTACGAATCTGCAACGGCACGCCTTGCTGGCAGCCAGGCAGCCTCGGGCTCGGCGCAGCGCGTGATGGAATCCTATATGCGCCAGTTCACCAGCGGCCGCAGAACCTGGCTCGACGTGATGAATGCGGTGCGTGAAGCAACTTCCGCTGAAACAGATGTGCTCGAAGCTCGCATTTCCGCGCAATCCTCGTTGACGAGGGTTTTGCTGCTTTCAGGTCAATGGGCGCCTCTCCCGGCACAAGGAGCCGAGCCATGACCGCACCAATGATCGACTTGGTTGCGGCCTTTGCCCGCCGCAAAAATGTGACCTTGGGTCCTGACTGGGCTGTCAATGTCGCAGCGAGCCTGCGCACCGATGAACCTGAAGCTTTGCAGGAACTGTGCGACGGTGCCGGTTGGAACTTGTCGCGGCGTAAAGGTAGACCCCGTGCGCATCAGTTTCCTATGCTCATCTGGCATAAAGAACTTGGCTGGGGCATTGCAGAAGCTTGGGTTAATCAATCGCATCTGCGGGTATTGACGACCAATGGTCCCACCGAGGCTGAATGGGCCTCCAGCCTTACCCTGTGGGATGTTGCGTTCCCCGCTGCTACCCGGAACGCCGGTGCGCAGCGCGCCATTGATATCTTCTGGTCGGCGATCCTGCGCCGCAAGTCGATGATCGTCGATGCCACAATTGCGACTGTGGTGATCAACCTTATTGCTCTGGCCACCTCGATCTACTCGATGCAGGTTTATGACCGGGTAATCCCGCGCGCCGGTTTTGACACCCTGATCGTGCTCACGGGCGGAATGGTCTTTGCGCTGCTGGTGGACATGCTGATCCGCAATACCCGGGCGATGATGATCGACCGGGAAGCGGGCGTGATCGACAGCGAAGTGTCAGAATATTTCTACGCGCGTATGCAGGCTGTCCGGCTTGACGCCCGTCCGCGTTCGATCGGGACCATGGCCGCGCAATTGCGCGGTACAGATCAGGTGCGCTCACTGCTGTCGTCCGCGAGCCTTTTTGTTCTGGCAGACCTGCCGTTCGCGCTGCTGTTCATGGTGGTCATGGCCTGGATCGGCGGCATTGTTGCCATTGTTCCGCTGGTGGCATTCCCGGTGGCGCTGATCCTAGCCGGGTTGATGGCCCGGTTCATCAAGGCCGATACGGCTGCCGCCCAGGTGACTGGTAACCGCAAGAACGGGCAACTGGTTGAGGCGCTCGATGCGGCCGAGACGATCAAGGCCAACCTTGGCGGTTGGCATATGCTCGCCAGCTGGAACCGCCTTGTTGATGAGGTTCATCATCACGATCTTAAGGTAAAGCGCTGGTCGACTTTGTCGGGTTCGGGTTTTTCGCTCATCCAGCAGCTGGCCTATGTCGGCGTAGTGTGCCTTGGCGCCTTTGAGGTGGCCAAGGGTAATATGACCATGGGCGGTGTCATTGCCTGCTCGATCCTGAGCGGACGGGTCAACGGCCCGTTGGTTGCCGCCCTACCCAACCTCATCATTCAGTGGGGCTATGCCCGCTCGTCGCTTGCTGCACTCGACGGCATTTTGACGATGCCGAGTGATCAACCCGATGATCGGCAGATGATCAGGCAATCAGATGTGTCTGGCCACCTTCGGCTTCAGAACGTCAAGTTTGCCCACCAAGGCGGTCGTCAGGGCACGAATCTGCCAGCAGTAAATATAGCGCCCGGTGAGAGGATTGGGATCATCGGTTCAGTTGGTTCTGGCAAATCCACCCTGCTCAAGCTTCTGGCTGGCCTTTATGCTCCGCAGGAAGGCCATGTCCTGCTCGATGGTGTCGACATCCGTCAGATCGCAGAAGAAGACCTGCGCCGGCAGGTGATCTACTTCCCGCAGGACTATCGCCTCATCACGGGTTCGCTGCGCGATAATCTGACGTTGGGGTTGCCCACTCCAGATGACGAAGCTCTACTTGAGGCTGCCGGCAAGACAGGCCTTGCAGAGTTGATCAAGAACCACCCCATGGGGCTGGATCTGCCAATCTCGGAAGGCGGCAATGGTCTTTCCGGCGGCCAACGCGTGCAGGTGGGATTGACCCGGCTGCTGCTGACCAAGCCTAAGCTTCTATTGCTGGACGAGCCGACGGCCAACCTTGATCAGGAAAGCGAAGCGCGCGTGCTTCAGGCGATCATTCAGGCTATCGGCCCGCAGTGCACACTCATTTTTGTAACCCACAAGATGCAGTTGGTGGGGCTAGTCCAACGCTTGATCCTGGTGGCCCAAGGGCAAATCGCCATCGATGGTCCGACACAGGCTGTCCTTGAGAAATTGCGTCCTGCCCCGCCTAATGGTCAGGTTGCCCCAAGGCATGTCGTCGTCAAGGAGGCAGGCCGTGTTTGAACATTTGCGCATCTCGTCATCACGTAAGGTCATCCTCCTGACTGCCGTCGGCTTTGCCGGCCTGGTGGGCTGGGCTGGCGTCGCAGAAATCGACCAGGTCAGCCGCGCGAACGGTCAGGTCATTCCATCTGGGCGCGTGCAGATCGTCCAGAGCACCGATGGCGGCGTCATCGCCGCGATTAATGTCAAGGAAGGCGATCGCGTCAGAAAAGGCCAGGTGCTGGTCACGCTTGACCGGATAAGGCTGGCCGCCGCAGTCGATGAAGGACGAGCGAAGGTCGCCTCGCTCAAAACAGTCAAGGCGCGGATTGAAGCTGAACTGTTCGACAAGCCTCTCGATTTCTCCAATGACGTGAAGGATTTTCCCGACTTCATGGCGAACCAGCGTCAGCTGTTTGCCAAGCGGCGTGCTGCTCAAACGCAGGATATTGCAGCCCTCAACCGAATGTTGCGCCTTGTCCGGCAAGAGCTGACCATGAACCAGCCCTTGCTGGCCTATGGGGATGTCAGCCGCTCTGAAATGCTGCGTCTCGAGCGCTCGGTTGCTGATATCGAAGGACAGATCGCCAATCGGCAGAACAAGTATCTTCAGGATCTGCAAACCGAATACGCCAAGGTCGAGGAAGAACTGGTCACGGCGGAGCAGACACTGACCCAGCGCCTGGCGGCACTAGCTGATACAGAACTTGAGGCGCCGGCAGATGGCATCGTCAAAAATGTGCGCCTGACTACGATCGGCGGGGTGCTTCGCCCTTCGGACGAAGTGCTGCAGATCGTGCCCACCGGTGAAGAGCTGATTGTTGAAGCTAAGGTCTCGCCATCTGATATTGCTTATGTCCGCCTCGGACAGGAGGCGTCGGTCAAGTTCGACGCCTATGATTCCTCGATCTTCGGATCAGCCCACGGACGTGTGAGCTACATCAGTCCCGATACCCTGGCCGAACAGAGGCCTACTGGGGAGCAGGTCTTTTACCGCGTTCACATACGCGTGAATACGGCCGCCATGCATCCGCGTAGTGGGGAAAAAATTCAAATCCAGCCAGGCATGACGGCATCCACCGAAATCCTGACCGGTCGCAACACTGTCCTGAAATACCTGCTCAAACCGATCATCAAGACTGTCGATCAGTCATTTGGTGAACGCTGAAATAAACTATTAGAATTAAGGTTTTTATTATATGTCACGCCGCAAGAATGCCATTTTGTTTGATCAGAAGACTGGCGAACTCACTGTCTCGGTATCGCGCCAGATGGTCAATAAGCATGGCCGCGTCGCTTCATTGGTACGATCTAAAGATGGCGCGCTGAAGGTACTTTTTGCGGACGGTACGCAGGCAGTTTATGAAGGCTTCGCAAGCCTGCCTGCAGAGGCTCGGGTAACCATCAAGTTCTCCGGCGAAACCTATCACTTGTCGGTCAAAGAACTGCTCGCAGCCGCAGAACACGCGCCGCATCTCCCGATTGGTGACGTGCTGATCGTCTCGGGCGATCGGGATGATGTTGCTGCCTACATTGGCAATCCTGAGGCATTGCGAGAAGGCGGCTTTATGCTGTCGGCGCAGCAGCAAGGTCACACCAGTTCGACATATTGGAGCGTCTTTGGTGCTCCAGAGGCGTCCGGTACGGGCCTTGGGATTATTGGCGGCATAGCGGTTCTCGGTGGAGGGATCGCTGCACTTGCCAGCAAAGGTGCCGCTCGCGATACGACACCTCCTGCGGCACCTACCGGCCTGACACTTGCCCAAGCGGACGACACTGGGTTCAGCAATACAGACCGCATTACCGCGACAACCAGCGGCCTGACGATCACCGGGCAGGCTGAAGCCAATGCTCGGATTGAATTGTTTGACGGCGGAAACTCCCTTGGGACCGCTGTGGCTGATGCGTCTGGTACCTTTAGCCTAGATGTGACGCTGGCCTCTGGCACGCACTCGATAACCGCCAAAGCGACTGATGCTGCTGGAAACGTTAGCGCT
The DNA here is from genome assembly GCA_041174825.1 of Pseudomonadota bacterium. Classification (GTDB taxonomy): domain Bacteria; phylum Pseudomonadota; class Alphaproteobacteria; order Sphingomonadales; family Sphingomonadaceae; genus Aquisediminimonas. The sequence goes on from JBEDGC010000023.1 coordinate 7,394, forward strand.
GCTTCTGCAAGCCTGTCGATCACGGTGGACGGGACTGCCCCTGCAGCTCCCACTGGCCTTGACCTTGCTGCGGCAGATGACACGGGCTCGAGCAACAGCGATAATGTGACGAGCCAGACTTCTGCGCTCACGATCACGGGGTCGGCGGAAGCCAATGCCCGGGTTGAATTGTTTGACGGTGCGACTTCGTTGGGGACAGCAACGGCCGACGCCGCGGGTAATTTCAGTCTTGATGTGACGCTGGCCTCTGGCACGCATTCGATAACCGCCAAAGCGACAGATGCTGCCGGTAATGTAAGTGTGTTGTCTAGCACGCTTTCGCTAATTGTCGATACGAGTACACCCAGCGTGCCTAGTATTGCCGCGCTCGCTGCAACCGGCGACACGACACCGACAATCACCGGCACGGCTGAGGCGAACTCGACGGTGAAGGTCTATGAGGGCTCGACCCTTCTGGGCACGACGACGGCTGATGGCAGCGGCAACTGGAGCTTCACGCCGGCGAGCGCGCTGAATAACGGCACCTACAGCATCACTGCAACCGCGACAGATGCGGCCGGCAACACCAGTGGTGCGTCCAGCGCACAGAGCCTGACGATCGGCACTGAACTTTTAATCATACCTGTGGCTGGACCTTTCACGGGCAATGTAACCGCTAATGTATACGGTCAGAATGGTGAGAGCTTGGGGCAAGCCATTCTCCAAAACGATGGCAGCTATAAAATTACGGTCCTCGGTTACACTGGCCCCATCCTGGTGGTTGTTTCTGATAACGATACAGCTGCTGAATACATTGATGAAGCAGCTGGCTCCCCGAAAGACCTCGGCGCACAAATACTGCGGGCAATGGATTACATGCCGCTAGGCAACCATACTGTCAGTGTTACGCCGCTGACAGAACTTGCAGCACGCGTGGCAGGGGTTGGCCCTTCCAATGCAGTCAGCAACGACCAACTGATTTATAATCAAACAGTCGGGCAATTATTTGGCGTTGAAGCGATCACGTCGGTTGCCACAACTATTCTGGATAGTTCGTATAACGAAATTAACGGGGTTAGTGCTGCGGAGCGCTATGGTAAGGTTTTGGCTGCGTTGTCAGGAGCCGACGCATTAACTGGAGGGGTGGGCGCTACGCTCCAACGCCTGCAAGATGCAATTGTCGTTAGTTCTGATGGTGAGCTAAATCTTCACCACCGCGCTGTGGAGCTCCTGGATCAAGCAACAAAGATAGTTGAGAATGGCCCTAATCATTCCGCATCCGCATGGAGTGCGGTGAATGTGCAGGCTTCACTCTTTGTTGAAATTTCAGGGGGCGCAAAAGATGGTCAGATCGTACCCGGCGGACTAATTCAGCCCACATTTGATACATATCAGCGTGTTAATGTCGCCATTGAACTGCTTGCTGCCGTCCAATCGGGCGATGAAGTCACGATTACTTGGACTTGGGCGGATGGCTATGAAATATCCCGGACGCACTCTGTAACCGACGTCGAAAAGTCAGCTGGGTTAGCGAAGGTAACGTTCGACGCCAACGGCCTTCCCGGCCAGGCTTCCAGCTTTGACATCAGCCGAACCGGAGTTGATGTGAAGGTGACCGCCCGGGTGTCCCATGATGGGGCGGTCGTGCAGTCGAATGTTCCGCTGCTTATCGATATATATCTGGCACAGGATTACATCCCGCCTGCTCCGGAAATCCTCAGCCTCGATGCCGATATTGGGGCAATCGGTCAGGTCCTCGATGGTGGTTACTGCGTTGATGTGACGCCAACCCTGCGAGGGCGTGCCAGTGCTGGCAGCTTAGTTAACATATATGACAATGGCGTAATGATTTCCTCGGTTATTGCCGATGGCAATGGCCAGTGGACTTACGCGCTGTCAGAGGCATTATCTGTCGGGTCGGTCCATCGCTGGACAGCATCTTCCACTTTGGCGGGTGTCACCAGCCAGCGCTCGGATGGGTACTCGGTCACTATCGTTGGTGCAGGAACGGATACGACGGCACCTGAGGCGCCATCAGTTAATGACCTTATTACAGAAGACTCGCTTCCGGTCATTACCGGCTCTGCCGAGCCCGGCGCAACTGTCGAGGTCTATCACGCTGGATCCTTGATTGGCAAAACTTTGGCTAATGCCAATGGGGCTTGGAGCTTCACTCCCCAGTATGAACTCTCGACCGGATCTTACGCACTCACTGCCTTCGCGATTGATGCCGCCGGCAATCAGAGTGCCGTTAGTGCCGCCTCAGTGCTGACGATCAGCGCGTCCACACCTCCGCCAACACCTTCGATTACGCGGGTTTACGACAATATTGGACCAAATCCCGGAGCACTGTCGGATGGTCAGGTTAGTAACGATCAAAAGCTCCTGATTAGCGGTCAATCTGCTCTGCCTGGTGCGATCATAAGGATCTTCGATACAGATGCTCTGGTTCTTGGTGAAGCCGTAGCTAATGCAGACGGTACCTGGAGTTTCCAGACCCCAGCGCTTGCAGATGGAAGCGCCCACGTCTTTACGGCCCGAGTTGTCAATGCTCTTGGTGTCTTGAGTGCCGCAAGTAGTGAATACCATGTAACGATCGACACCACCGCGCCGGCCACGCCCACTGTGACCGCGCTGACCACCAACGACCCCACGCCTGTGGTGAGCGGCACGGCCGAGGCCGGCAGCACCGTCGAGGTCACCGTCGGCGGCGCCACCT
>JBEDGC010000024.1:0-62459 GCA_041174825.1 Pseudomonadota bacterium
GCGCCCGACCCTTATTCTGGTATTTGACCGGCTGGCCGATCGCCTGTTTCTGGTCGCCCCCGTTTGGCCGGGGCAGAAGGAAGCCTCCGCGCAAATTGATGCCGCCGTGGACCGGATAGAAGCTGCCGCCGCGCGGCTTGCGCGCGCCCTACCCGCCCCATCACGGTCTAGTGCTCTGCCAGATGCCGCCGCTTTGACGCCGCAGCCTGTGCTCGAAAATGGGCAATATGCAGAGATGGTGTTGAAGGCGAAGGACTATATCACGGCGGGCGATATTTTTCAGGTGGTGCTGGCCCAGCGCTTCACCCTGCCCTTTCCGCTGCCCTCCATTGATCTTTACCGGGCGCTCCGCCGGATCAACCCGTCCCCCTTTCTCTACCTCCTCGATTTCCCCGGTTTTTCCCTCACCGGATCAAGCCCAGAAATTTTGGTGCGGGTGCGCGATGGCGAAGTGACCATCCGGCCGATTGCTGGCACGCGTCCGCGTGGCAAAACGGCGCTGGAAGATGCTGAAAATAAGGCGTCCTTGCTGGCCGACCCCAAGGAACGGGCAGAGCATTTGATGCTGCTCGACCTCGGCCGCAATGATGTCGGCCGTGTGGCCGAAGGCGGCAGCGTGACCGTGACCGACAGCTATATGGTCGAGTTTTACAGCCATGTAATGCACATTGTGTCCAATGTGGTGGGCAAGCTCGCGCCCGGCAAAGATGCCATTGATGCACTCTTCGCGGGCTTCCCGGCTGGCACCGTATCAGGCGCGCCCAAGGTGCGTGCTTGTGAGATTATTGCGGAGCTAGAACCCGAAACACGCGGTGCCTATGCGGGCGGCGTTGGTTATTTCTCCCCCGATGGGAATATGGACAGCTGCATCGTCCTGCGCACCGCGATTGTGAAAGATGGCGTCATGCATGTGCAGGCAGGCGCGGGCATCGTGGCAGATAGCGACCCGGCCTATGAGCAACGCGAATGCGAAGCCAAATCGGGCGCGCTCATTGCAGCCGCAAAAGAGGCGCTGCGCGTCGCCGCCGATGCGGGCTTTGGCCAATAAGATTTAATCTATTCATGGAGTTGCAGATGAAGAAACTTCTCTTGGCGCTGGCCCTTGTTGCCGCCCCTTCCCTCGCTGCCCCGATTGATGGCGCGAAAGAAGCCGAGGCCCGTTTCAAGGATTTCCGCTTTGGAACCGGCGAAACCCTGCCCGAACTGAAAATCCATTACACGACGCTCGGTACGCCACACCGCAATGCCAAGGGCGAGATTGATAATGCGGTGATGATCCTCCACGGCACAGGGGGCACGGGCAAACAATTCTTCCGCCCGCAATTTGCCGATGCGCTTTATGGCCCCGGCCAGCCGCTCGACATCACGCGCTATTTCATCATTTTACCCGACAATATCGGCCATGGAGGCTCGTCCAAACCCTCGGACGGCCTGCGCATGGCCTTTCCGCGCTATGATTATGACGACATGGTGCGGGCCCAATATCGGCTGGTGACAGAGACGCTGGGCATCAAGAAACTTCAGCTCATTCTCGGCACATCTATGGGCTGTATGCACGCCTTTGTCTGGGGCACGACGTATCCGGGTGCCGCAGCGCGGTTGGCCCCCTTTGCCTGCAATGCAACGACCATTGCCGGGCGCAACCGCTGGTGGCGCAAAATGTCGGTCGACGCGATTAAGGCAGACCCCATTTGGAATGGTGGCAATTACACCAGCCCGCCCGTTCAGGGCCTGCGCACCGCCGATTATCTGGGCCTGATCGCCGGGGCCAACCCGGTTGCCCTGCAAGTGAATTTCCCAACCCGCGATGCGGCGGAAAAGGCGCTCGACACCGCGATCACCGCACGGTCTGGTGGGACGGATGCCAATGACACCATTTATCAGCTCGAAAGCTCACGCAGCTATAATCCCGATCCAAATCTCGAGAAAATCACGGTTCCCGTGCTTTGGATCAACTCTGGCGATGACTTCATCAATCCGCCAGAGCTTGGCATGGCGGAACAGGCCGTCAAGCGGATGCCCAAGGCCCAGTTCATCTTGATCCCGGCCAGTGCCGAAACCAAGGGCCATGGAACCCACACATGGGCAAAATTCTGGAAGGACGATCTGGCGAAATTATTGGCAAAATAGCCCTGATCCGCCTAGAGCCAAGCCCATGGCTGCCGACAAAATCCTCGTCATAGATAATTATGACAGCTTCACCTGGAACCTTGTCCATTATCTGATGGAATTGGGGGCGCAGGTGGATGTTGTCCGCAATGATGCGCTGACGGCGGCAGAGGCAATCTCTTCTGGCGCGAAGGCTTTTCTGCTGTCGCCCGGCCCGTGCACCCCCAATGAAGCGGGCATTTCGCTCGATCTGGTGGCGGCCTGTGCCGATGCGGGCAAGCCTTTGCTCGGTGTGTGTCTGGGCCACCAATCCATTGGCCAGCATTTTGGCGGCAAGGTGGTTCGCGGCGGCCTGATGCACGGCAAAACATCGCCCGTGACGCATGATGGGTCCGGCCTGTTCGCGGGCCTTCCCTCCCCCTTTACCGCCACGCGCTATCATTCGCTGGTGGTGGAGGATATTCCCGACTGTCTGGTCATCAACGCGCGGAGCGATGATGACCATGTGATGGGCTTTCGCCACCGCGACCTGCCGATCCACAGCGTTCAATTTCACCCCGAAAGCATCGCAACCGAACATGGCCATGCCATGCTTGCCAATTTCATGGCGCTGGCCGGCTTGCCGGTGAAGGAGCGGGCGTGAGCCGCCTTCCCGATGCGACCGCACCGCTGGATGCAGAGGCGGCGCGGGCCGCCTTTGACCAAATATTGGATGGGGCGGCGGCGGCTGATGAGATTGCCCAATTTCTAACCGATATGTCAGTGCGCGGCGAAAGCAGCACCGAAATTGCCGCCGCCGTGCGCGCAATGCGGGCCCGGATGATCCGGGTGAAGGCGCCGGACAACGCCATTGATGTCTGCGGAACCGGCGGCGATGGCGCGCATTCCCTCAATATTTCAACGGCGGTGGCCATTGTTGTTGCCGCCTGTGATGTTCCGGTTGCCAAGCACGGCAATCGGGCGGCCTCGTCAAAAGCAGGCGCCGCGGATACGCTGGAGGCGTTGGGCCTCAACCTCGACCGGGCGTCTGATCAGGCCGAAGCCACGCTGGCGGACCTTGGCATTTGCTTTCTCTTTGCCCAGAAACACCACCCTGCCTTGGCCCCGCTGGCCCCTATTCGCAAAGCCTTGGGCCGCCGCACGATCTTTAACTTGACCGGGCCGTTGGCGAACCCGGCGGGTGTCCGGCGGCAGTTGATTGGCGTTGCCCAGCCGACCCTGCTGCCCATTTATGCGGCCGCCATGGCTGAGTTGGACTATGACTCCGCCATGCTGGTTGCGGGTGATGAGCCCTTGGATGAAATTTCGGTCTGCGGGCCGAGCACCTGCCTGACCCTTGGGGCACAACCCATACGCGTTCAGCCCGAAGACCTTGGCCTGACCCGCCATGCGCCAGAGGCGCTGCGTGGCGGCGATCCGGCCTATAATGCCGCGGCGCTCCAGCGCCTTTTGGCGGGAGAAACCGGGGCCTATCGCGATGCGGTTTTGATCAATGCCGCCGCCGCCCTGATGGTCGCAGGCCATGCCGATAGTCTGGCCAGCGGGGTGGAAGAAGCCGCCGAGGCATTGGATAAAGGGCTTGCCAAGGCGCTGCTCGACTGCTGGATCGCCTTTTGATGAATAAGCTCGATGAAATTTGCGCGACCAAGCGCGACGAAGTGGCCGCGCGCAAAGCCGCGCAGTCACTGGCCGACCTACAGGCGCAAGCCGCCCGCCAAACCCCGCCCCGCGGCTTTAAGGCGGCCCTTGATGCCAAAGCAGCATCTGGCTTTGGCCTGATTGCCGAAATTAAGAAGGCCAGCCCCTCCAAGGGCCTGATCCGCGCGGATTTTGATCCGCCGGCCCATGCCCGTGCCTATGAGGCGGGCGGGGCTGCTTGCCTGTCCGTCTTGACAGATGCGCCCTATTTTCAGGGGCATGAAGACTATCTGATCGCCGCACGTGCGGCCTGTGCGCTGCCGATATTGCGCAAAGACTTCATGGTGGACCCCTGGCAGGTTTTGGAAGCCCGCGCGCTGGGGGCCGATGCCATTTTGGTGATCATGGCCGCACTCGATGATGTGCTGGCCGCCGAAATTGAAGAAACGGCGTTGAGCCTTGGCATGGATGTTCTCATCGAGACGCATGATGCCGAGGAATTTGATCGTGCGCTCAAACTTCGATCCCGCCTGATTGGTGTAAATAACCGTAATCTCAAAGACTTCACGGTTGATTTTGCACGAACATATGAACTTGTTGGGCGCGCACCAGACGGCTGCACCTTCATCGCGGAACGCGGCCTTGGCAGCCATGAGGATCTAACGGCGATGGCCGAACATGGCGTGCGCTGCTTCCTGGTCGGGGAAAGCCTGATGCGGCAGGCCGATGTTGAGGCGGCGACGCGCGCGTTGCTGACCGGCGCATGAGCAAGCTCACCCATTTGGATGACACCGGGTCTGCCCATATGGTCGATATATCGGCCAAAGCCGATAGCGCCCGCGAGGCCTTGGCGGAAGGATGGATCCAGATGTCTGCCGAGGCGCTCACCGCCATCAAGGAAGGGCGCGCGAAAAAGGGCGATGTTCTGGCCGTGGCCCGCGTCGCCGGGATTATGGCCGCCAAGAAGACCAGCGACCTTATTCCGCTCTGCCATCCCATTGCGCTGAGTTCCGTCTCGGTTGACTTTGACTTACGCGAAGATCGCATTTGTGTAACGGCCATGGCGCGCACAACCGGGCCGACGGGCGTTGAGATCGAGGCGCTGACCGCTGCGTCTGTTGCTCTGCTGACCCTCTATGACATGGCCAAGGCGCTGGACCGGGCCATGGTGATTACGGGCGTGCGCTTGCTGGCAAAATCGGGCGGACGTTCTGGCGATTGGCGGGCGGAGCCATGATTGCGCTGGAGGAGGCGCAGCGCCGCACGCTTGCCCTCGGCCAGCTTCTTCCAATTGAGCCAACGCCGCTCGCCGCCGCTTTGGGCCGATGGGCGGCCCTTGACCATCTGGCGCAACGCACCCAGCCCGCCCGGGCGCTTTCTGCCATGGATGGCTATGCCGTGCGGCAGGAGGATCTGCCCGGCCCTTGGGTGGTGACAGGAGAATCGGCGGCAGGACAGGCAGAGCCGGGGCAGATTGGGCCGGGCGAGGCCATGCGGATTTTCACCGGCGCGCCCCTTCCCCACGGGGCCGATAGCGTCATCATGCAGGAAGATGTCGCCCGCACAGGCGATCAGATTGCGCTTCAGGCCGAGCTTCAGGTGCAACGCGGCAAACATGTGCGGCAGGCGGGGGAAGATTTCTGCGACGGCGCGGTATTGGTTGCCGCTGGGGATCGGCTAACCCCGGCCCGCCTCGCGCTGCTCGCCATGGCGGGGCATGCCTCGGCCAGCGTGCGGCGGCGCGTGCGCATTGCCATTCTCTCGACAGGCGATGAGCTGGTCCCGCCCGGCGCGCCTTTGAATGCGGGGCAAATCCCGGCGTCAAACGGCCTGATGCTGCACGCCTTGCTGGGTCAGGATGCCGATGTGACGGATTATGGGATTATCCCCGATGATCGTGCAGCGCTGACGAAGGCCTTTGCGCGCCTATCGCAGGCGGCGGATATCATTATCTCGACCGGCGGGGCGTCAGTGGGGGATCATGACCATGTCAAACCCGCTCTGGAGGCCGCAGGCGCCAGCCTTGATTTCTGGAAAATCGCGATGCGCCCCGGAAAGCCGTTAATGGCGGGAAGGCTGGGCGCGGCCATTGTGCTTGGCCTGCCGGGCAATCCCGTCTCTGCCTTTGTCACGGCCTTTCTCTTTGCCAAGCCGCTCATTGCCCATCTGTCCGGCGCGCGCGCGCCTTTTGCACCGACGACCCCCGCGACCCTCAAAGCCCCGCTGCCTGCCGTTCCCAAACGCACCGACCATGTCCGCGCAATATATGAGGCCGGACAGGTGACGCCCATTGGCCTCAATGACAGCGCCGCCCTCAGCGCGCTCTCCCACGCCAATGCCCTCATCGTCCGCCCGGCAGGGTCAGCCCCCGCGGCAAGCGGGGATGTGGTGGAGATCTTGCTGATCGCTTGACTTGACTCGGAATGTTGCCTACACGTTCCGCGTTCGTTCCAACTTGGAGGTCGGCAATGCTTACGCGCAAGCAGCATGAACTGGTTTGTTTCATCCATGATCATTTGGCGGAAACTGGCGTTTCCCCATCCTTTGAAGAAATGAAGGACGCGCTTGACCTTAAGTCAAAGTCGGGCGTCCATCGTTTGATCGCTGCCCTTGAAGAACGCGGCTTTATCCGCCGTCTTCCCAATCGCGCCCGCGCGCTGGATGTAGTGAAAATGCCAGAACGCGGCGATGCACCAAAAGCGGTGACGACCAGCAATGTCGTGAACCTCGCGCCGCGTCCTGCGGCCCCTGTGGCTCCCGCCAATGATGTGCTCGATATTCCGCTCCATGGCCGTATCGCGGCCGGCATGCCGATTGAAGCGCTGGAGGGGCAAAGCTCCCTGTCCGTGCCGGCAGCTCTACTTGGCCCGGGCGAGCATTTTGCCCTCGAAGTTTCGGGCGATTCGATGGTCGAAGCTGGCATTTTGGATGGCGATTACGCCCTGATCCGCCGATCAGACGTCGCACAGGCGGGCGAAATCGTTGTCGCGCTGATCGATGAGAGCGAAGCGACGCTCAAATATTTCCGCAAGGAAGGCACGATGGTGCGGCTCGACCCCGCCAATCGCGCTTATGAGCCGCAGCGTTATTCCCCCGCACAGGTGCGCATTCAAGGACGGCTTGCCGGGCTATTGCGGCGCTACTGACGTAGGGTCTGACCCGGAACGATCCAAGGGTGATCGCTTCGGGCGGGCTTGGTCATTTGGAACTGCACGGGGGCCAGCGTGATCGCCAGCCCGCCTGTCTGGGCCAAAAATGCCGGATCAATCCGAATCCATTTGGGCAAGCAGGCCAGTGGCAGCAGCCGATCACTGATAATGATATCTGATTTTTTGCAAGCGATAACAATATCTTGCCATTTTATTCTATGACGACTTCTGAGCATGAGAATCTGCCAATCCCGCCCACCGCGTGAGAGGCGAACAAGACACGCATCGGCGCTGCAATCGGCGCGCGCCGCGCCGTCCATATCCTCCAACTCCCCCGCATAGGCTGCGCGCTCAGCCAGAGCCTGCCGGACAAAATCGCCCGACCTTGGTCGCAATATCGCCATTGCCCCCTGATCATCGCGGATCGCCACATGGCGACCATCATTGGTCACCAGCAGATCGGGTGCAGGCGCGACCGCCGCCCACAGCGCGCCGGCGACAAACGGCCCAAGCCCTAGAAATCGAACCTGCCCGCGCCACAGCAGCAGCCAAAGCGCCCCCGCAATCATGGCGGCAAATGCGCCGATGGGAATGGACGGGAGCAAGGCCATTGCCCCCGGTTGCTCCGCAACCTGATGGGCAAGCATCAGTAACAGCGAAATCGCCTGCCCCGTTATCCACCAAAAGGGCGCGCCAAGCCCAATTGGATCCAAAAACAGCGCCAGAGCCTCTGCCGGCATGATGACAAAAGTGGTGAGCGGAATGGCGATCAGATTTGCCAAGGCGCCATAAAGCCCGGCCTTGTGAAAATGGAACAACGCAATGGGCATCAAGGCGATTTCCACAACAACACCTGTCAACAGCAGGCCCAAAAGGGCGCGCCCCCATCGTGCGACCCAGCCTTCTTCCCGCACGGCCAAAACGGACTTGGCAACCCGGCTTTCATGAAAGGCCACAATGGCGGTGATGGCCGCAAAACTGAGCTGAAAGCTGGGGCCCATCAGCGCCTCTGGCCAGAGCAGCAAGACGATGAGCGCACCCGTTGCGACCAGCCGAAGCGTCATCGCCTCCCGGCCGATGGACATGCCGATCAACACCAAAATCGCGGCAATGCAAGACCGTATTGTCGGGACTTCAGCGCCCGCCAGCCATGTATAGCCCATCCCCGCAAGGGCGGCCAAGCCAGCGGCTACGGGGAGCAAAGGCCAAGTTAAGGCCAAATATCGGCTGAGCGCGAAAACGCGCAACGACAGCAAAAACACGCCAGCGACGACCGCCGAGATATGCAGGCCTGAGACGGAGAGCAGGTGCGCAAGGCCGCTCGCGCGCAGGGCATCGGCATCCTGTGTCGTCACCAGCCCTTGATCCCCCGTGACAAGCGCCACGCCAACGCCTTCTTCTGTGTCGGGCAATTGCTCTGCAATATGGCGCGTCAGCCTATCCCGCAGCCCCGGCAGGCCAGAGGCTGGATCAAATATCGGCGGATCAAGGGCCTTTCCAACGGCCCCAATCCCCGAGAACCAGGCCTGGCGGGCAAAATCATATCCTCCCGGGATAAGCGGCGGGGCGGGCGGCATGAGCCTTGCCCGAACCGAGACACGCGCGCCCTTGGCCGGGGCGTCGCGCAATTGGGCGATAGGAATGCTGATCCGCACCTTGGGCGGCAGTCCGCTTGCGCCATCCGTTGCAATGGTCAGGCGCCATATATCGCGCGCGACAATTTTTTCGGCGCGCAGCACCTCCCCCTGCACCATGATGACCATCGGCTTTTGAAGGACTGGGGCAGCTACTGTGGTGGATCGCACCCAAGCCAGCGCACAGCCCAGCGCCAAGGCCAATCCAGCAAGCATCAAGGCCAGCCCAATTCGGCGCCTCAGGCGCAGGGCAAGGCCCAAAGCCGCAAGACATGCCCCAGCAAGGAGAACGGCCACCCACATGTCTGTGACTGGAAAAATGAACCAGCTTGCGATGCCGACACCCAGCATAACGGGTAGCCAGAGCGGCAATTGATCGCGCTGCTGCTCCAACCACAGCTCCAGCCAGTCGAGCAGCAACCGGACATGGCCGTTCACGCGTGTTTGAAGCGCGTCCCATCCCGTGCTAGGGGCCTCGCCGTCTATTCTGGCCATGGCCTATTTGTTGGAGAATCCGTTCGTGGGTGCAAGCGAAGAAAATAAAATGGTCGTGACTCGCTTTGCGCCCTCGCCCACGGGCTATCTGCATATTGGTGGGGCGCGGACCGCGCTTTACAATTGGCTCTATGCCCGGCGCATGGGCGGCAAGTTCTTATTGCGCATTGAAGATACCGACCGCGCCCGATCAACCGAGGCCGCGATTGAAGCGATTTTGGATGGCTTGCGCTGGCTTGATCTCGATTGGGATGGCGAAGAAGTCTACCAATTTGCCCGCGCGGCGCGGCATGCTGATGTTGCTCACGAGCTGATTGCCCGTGGCCATGCCTATCGCTGTTTTCTGACACAGGCCGAACTGGCCGAAATGCGGGCCTCTGCCGAAGCCGAAAAGCGCCCGTTCCGCATTCGCAGCCCTTGGCGCGACACGCCAGAGGCTGATCTCCCCACGGACAAGCCCTTTGTCGTCCGGCTCAAAGCCCCGACGGATGGATCGGTGACGATTTCAGATATGGTGCAAGGCGATGTGACCGTCGCCAATGCAGAACTGGATGATATGATCCTGCTGCGGTCTGACGGCACGCCAACCTATATGCTGAGCGTCGTTGTTGATGATCATGATATGGGCGTCACGCATGTCATCCGCGGCGATGACCATTTGAACAATGCCTTTCGCCAATTGGCGCTGATCCGCGGCATGGGCTGGCCAGAGCCAGTTTATGCGCATGTGCCCTTAATCCATGGGGCGGATGGGGCAAAGCTGTCCAAACGACACGGCGCGCTGGGCGTGGATGCCTATCGCGACGAGATGGGCTATTTGCCAGAAGCCATTAATAATTATCTGCTAAAACTTGGTTGGGGCCATGGCGATGATGAGATTATCAGCCGGGACCAGGCCATTGCCTGGTTTGATGTCAAAGATGTGGGCCGGGGGGCTGCGCGCTTTGACTTTAAAAAGCTTGAAAACCTAAACGGCCATTACATCCGCGAGGCAGAGGATGCGCGCCTTGGCCATATCGTTCAGCCCCGCATTGAAGCCCATTTGGGCCGCGCCCTGACCGAAGCGGAAATGATCTTGCTCGTGCGGGCCATGCCCGTCCTCAAGGTTCGTGCCAAAACGACGTTAGAGATTGCCGAAGGGGCGCTTTTCTTGTTCGATCAGCGTCCAATTTCAATGGACGAGAAAGCGGCAAGCCTGCTAAACGAAGAGGGCATTGTCCTTCTGGGCAAGGCCTATGACGCGCTGAAGGGCCAGACCAATTGGGATATGGTCCTTTTGGAAGAGGGTGTGAAGGCTATTGCGACGGAGGCCGGTGTTGGCCTCGGCAAGGTGGCGCAGCCATTACGGGCGGCGCTGACGGGCCGGGGAACCTCCCCCGGAATATTTGATGTGCTGGTGCTCCTCGGCCGTGAGGAGTCTTTGGCACGGATAGAAGATTGCTTGGCGTAAGACGCCAAAACGAGACGAAATAAGGGGCCTGATGATGTCGGACAATATTGCAAAGCTTACACTTGGGGGCGCGGACAGCAATTATGCGGTGCGCCAGGGAACGATTGGGCCGGATGTTATCGACATTCGCAAGCTCTACGCCAGCACGGGTGCGTTCACCTTCGACCCCGGCTTTATGTCGACGGCCGCCTGCGAATCGGGCCTGACCTATATTGATGGCGACGAAGGTGTCCTTCTCCACCGCGGCTATCCGATTGGCCAGCTGGCCGAGCAATCCTCTTTCATGGAAGTCTCTTATCTGCTGCTCAATGGAGAACTCCCCTCGCAAGCAGAACTGGCGACCTTCACCCGCACGATCAGCCGTCACACGATGCTGCATGAGCAATTGTCCAATTTCTATCGCGGGTTCCGTCGCGACGCGCACCCTATGGCCATTATGTGCGGTGTGGTTGGCGCGCTCTCTGCCTTTTATCATGATTCGACGGACATTTCCGATCCGCATCAGCGCATGGTCGCGTCCCACCGTCTGATCGCAAAAATGCCGACCATTGCGGCGATGGCGTATAAATACTCCATTGGTCAGCCCTTTATCTACCCGCGCAATGATTTGTCCTACACGGCCAATTTCATGCGCATGACCTTTGGTGTTCCGGCTGAAGATTATCATCTCGACCCCGCGATTGAACGCGCGATGGATCGTATCTTCATCCTCCATGCCGATCATGAGCAGAACGCCTCCACCTCGACCGTCCGTCTGGCCGGGTCATCGGGCGCAAATCCCTTTGCTTGTATTGCTGCTGGCATTGCCTGCCTCTGGGGCCCGGCGCATGGTGGCGCGAATGAAGCCGCGCTCAATATGCTGCGTGAAATTGGCCGTCCGGAACGCATTCCGGAATATATTGCCCGCGCTAAGGACAAGAATGATCCGTTCCGCCTGATGGGCTTTGGCCACCGCGTGTATAAAAATTATGATCCGCGCGCGACCGTCATGCAGCAGACACTGCGCGAAGTATTCGATGCGCTCAAGATCAACGATCCGGTGTTTGAAGTCGCCCTTCAGCTCGAAGAAATGGCGCTGAATGATCCCTATTTCATCGATAAGAAGCTCTTCCCGAATGTGGACTTCTATTCGGGCGTCATTTTGTCGGCCATCGGCTTCCCGACCGACATGTTCACCGTGCTCTTCGCCCTTGCCCGCACCGTTGGCTGGGTCGCGCAGTGGAATGAAATGATTTCCGATCCGGAACAGAAAATTGGCCGTCCACGCCAGCTTTACACCGGCCCGACACAGCGCGATTATGTCCCGGTTTCTAAGCGTTAAGCTGGATTAAAAATCGACAAGAAAGGGCGGCCTCTCAAAAGGAGTGCCGCCTTTTTTGTGCCTGTGAAAAACTAGGGCGTTTTAATCGGCGGTGTACGCTGGATCCAAAGTTGGATCACCAGCCGGTGCGCGAGGCACACCAGCACGCCAATGCTCGGCCAGCCGGCCAAGATGCTGCCTCCGATTAAAAGCGCCTCCCCCGTGCTGCCCAATCGCCAATGTGGCATTACAGCCCCTTGAGCGCGCGCGTGGACCTGCAACAGCATCTGAATGGCAAGCCAAGCCATCAGCAGTGAGGCCGCCCAATTGGCGGAACTGGCAAAGGCGCCGCGCCCGGATAGGAACAGCAAGAGAATTGGAAGCCAAATCGCCCGCGAACTGAGGGTTTTGCTGACAAAAGATGGCTCGGCATGCCCGATTTGCCCAATTATTTGGGTGAGCAAGACAAGGGCTGCGCTGACGATAAGAAGCGCCATAGACAAAGGAACGAAGTCAAATCCCGCAGCGGCGAAAGCGCCAGCCCCAGTCAAAATCGAAGCGAGAGCAATCAAGGTCGCCGAAACAGGCTTTAACGCAAGCCAACCGGAGAGACGCCTTAACCCCGGAAGAATGGTCAAGCGCTCTACAATGCCGTGCGCACGGATCCCCACCGTCATCGCAAGCGTCGCCGCCGTTCCTTTAAGATCCAATGGCGCACGCGGGGCGATGCCATGCACATCCGCTTCAGTGACGAAAGCTAATGGCTCTCGGCTCACGCCTTGTTGAATGGCCCGGCGGATCAAGGTTGGCGCAAACGACCATTCCCCCAGCATCGCCACGGTATGGCGGATCTGGCTGGCTGGCAAAATGGCGACCCCGGCCCAATTATCGACCGCATCAATGCGCTCAAACCGGTCGCGCGCCCAAGACTCAGGAATGGTCAAGAGCGTCGGAACAGCGCGATAGATCAGCGCCGACAAATCCTCATCGCGTAAGATTGCAGCCCCGGAAAACACCAAAACATTCTCATCCGGGTGCAGATAATCAGCGGCTTCCCCGGGAGATCGAGCGAGGCTGATCGTCAACCCGCGCGCCTTTAAGCGATCTAGCGCATGGACAAGCGCCGTCGGAAGCGGCCCTGCACACAGGACGATATGACGACAGCCAACCCGGCGCGCCTGATCCGCCAAGCGTTCCAGCAAGGTCTGTGCGCCAAGCGTGAGCAACAGGGGCTGACCCGCGGCCCCCGTTTCTTCGTCTATTTCTGCTAGAATGAGCGCCGCGAGGGGCACAGGATTACTCCCCGATTATTGATCCCAATGGATAAGGCTTTTGCATCAGTTTGCAAAGTCCCCTTAATCTAACCGACACGTCCCGTTGAAACCGAGCCGCTGCGCTTACCCTCTCTTTTCGGGCTGTCCTCAGGGTGGGAAACTGCTAAGATCATCCCATGACTGGGGGATCAAAAATCGTCGGCATTAGACCCGACCAGAACGCCGACGGCTCTCCTAAGAGCCGATCCAAAGCCATGCGCGACAGAGAGATGGTGCCAGAGGAGCTTGACGAGACGTCGCTGACTCTCGGCAGATTTTTTTATCGCGCCCTCGCAATTCTGAGCATCTTGGCGGCTCTGGTCTGGGTCATCGCATTTAGCCTGGACTTTACACAGACGCTGAACGGCGACGTCCCGACGCTTGCTGAGACCACTGACTTTATCACGCGCCTGTCTGCACCCTTGGCTTTGCTCGGAATATTCTGGCTGCTTGCCTTGCGCTCCAGCCGGTCTGAATCCGCCCGATTCGCGGTCACGATTGACCAACTGCGCAAGGAAGAAATGCGCCTTGGCCTGACGCTTGCCGATATGGCCCGCCGACTGGACGCCAATCGCGCCATCCTTGCCGAACAAAGCCATAGCCTTGCCGCTCTCGGCCATGAAACATCCGACCGTTTGTCGGATGTCTCTGCATCCCTGCAAGGCCAGCTCGACGCCATTAATCGCCACGCCGCCACGCTGGAAACGCGGACGTCGGGTGCAAAGTCCGACATGAACAGCCTCTTGGCCGACATGCCGCGCGCTCATGCGGAAATTCATCGTCTGGCCGAGCAACTTGATAGCACGGGGCAAAATTCCATGTCGGCAGCCAATGAGCTGTCCGCGCAATTGGCCATTCTGGCAGAGCGCGGACGCAATGCCGATGAGATCGCGTCGCGCGCCGCGCAACGTCTGTCTGAGCGCGTTGCCAATTTGGACGATATGACGCGCATTGCGGCGGCCCGCATCGAAGAAGCCTCCACAACGGCAATCAATGCCGTGGATACGACGCTGGGCCGGGCGACCGACGCCCTGACATCCGCGCGCAAAGATATGCAGGCACAGGGCGAAGAAATGGTCGCCCTGATTGAGCAGGGGCATCAGACGATGACATCGTCTGGGGAGCAATCCGCCGCTGCGATGACGGAACGCCTTGCCATTATTGGCGCTCGACTTGAGGATATTGGCCGGATCCTCTCCGCTCAGGATGAAGCGAGCCAGACGGTCCTTGCCCGTATTCACGCGGACATTGCGTCGCTGGAAACTGAGTTTGACGGGTTGACCTCTCATTCAGAAGCCCGCGCAGAACAGGCATCGACAGCACTACAGGCGTTGCGCGCCGAAGCCGAACGACTGGGCGGCACGCTTGATAAGGGCGGCAAGGCCGCAGAGGCACTCATCACGCAGGCCGAAACGCTGCTCCTCGCACTCGACGCCTCCGTGCGGGAAATTGATGAGACATTGCCGCTCGCCCATAAGCGCTTGGTCGCCACCGCACAGGCGAGCAAGGAAAAGGCGCGCGAAACGCTGCCCGAAATTAATGCGCTGGAAACCGCCTCTCTGGCAGCCCTTGACCGGCTTCGCGATGCAGAGACGCTTGTTACCGAACAGCGCGATCTGATTGACCGACTTGTTGAAAAGGCAGGCGCCACTCTGCACGAATGCCGAGAAACGGCAGAAGCCCTGACCCGCGAAATTGAAGCCGCGGAAGAACAAGCAAAGTCGCTCAGCGGGACTGCTGCACCCCAGCTGATTGATGCCCTGCTGCGGATTAAAGACACGGCCAATCAGGCAGCAGAACATGCCCGCACGGCGTTGGACAATGTTGTTCCAGAAGCGTCTGCCAAGCTTGCAGAACAGGCCCGCGAGGCGCTGGAGGCCGCTCTGTCTGGCCCGGTGGAAGAGCAAATGGCACTCATCGCCCGCCGCGCGGAAGACGCCATTGCCGCTGCCCGCGCCGCCACCCAACAACTCACTGCGGAAATTGCCGCAATTAACGCCGCAACCCTTGGCCTGGAGAGCCGCATCGACGACGCCAAGGATGAGGCCGTTCGCGGCGATAGCGCGCAATTTGCCCGCCGCATGTCCCGCCTGATCGAAGCGATGGACAGCAGCGCGCTCAGCGTCACTAAAATCCTGTCTGCCGAAGTGTCGGACAAGTCTTGGGCAGCCTATGTGCGCGGTGAGCGTGGCCTATTCACGCGCCAAGCGGTGCGCCTCCTCAGCGGCAGCGAAGCGCGCGAAGTGCGCCGCCTGTATGCCGATGATGATGAATTCCGCGAACAGGTGAACCTCTATGTCCGCGACTTTGAGATCATGTTGCGCAATATGATCTCAACCCGCGATGCCGACGCGCTGAGCGTTGCCTTGGTATCATCGGATGCCGGCAAGCTTTATGTCGCTCTGGCTCAAGCGATTGAGCGCCTGCGCGACTGATCAAAGCTGATTTCAGCGGGTAAAGTCCAGCAGTTCAGGCGTGATCCATTGGTTCACATAATTGGCATAATAAAGGCCGAAGAGCAGGGCTGAGACGCCCGTCGTCCATAGAGCGATCCGACCCGGGCGAAATTCATGCGGCGCACTTTCCGCCTGTCCAGGAACAAGGTCTTTGCCCTCTTCCTCGGATGTGCGGACATGGAAAGGCATTACCAAAAAGGCGCTCATCACCCAAAACAGCAAGTAGATGGCGAGAATTGATGTCCATTTCATAAGGCTTATCCCTGCCTGATCAAAAGCACTTCGACAATGGGCTTCTTGCCCGTCCACTCGGTCGCAGCCCGGCGCACAGCCAAACGGATCGCTTCACGTAGCTTGGCTTCATCACGCTCTTTAGAGGCCGCCGCCTTTCCGGCTGCAGCACAAGCCGCCTCCAAAAATTCCTCCCGATCTTCCTCAACGGGAATGCCCATGAACCGGCAGGATGGTGTGCCAAATAGACGCCCGGCATTATCAAGGGCCACGGCAACAGAGATAACGCCATGCAGCGCCAGCTTGCGCCGTTCCGTTATTGTCGCGCCATCGGCAGGCAAAATGACATCGCCATCTAAGATCAGACGCCCGGTGCGTTCCTTGCCAATAACTTCAGGGCCATTGGGGGCGAGGCGCACAACATCGCCATTGGACTGCACAAGGGCCTGCGGAATGCCCTGAGACAGGCCGAACCGGGCTTGTTCCGCCATATGTCGGCGCTCACCATGCACGGGCAGAAGAATTTGCGGCCGCACCCAACCATAGAGTGCTGCCAGCTCTGGCCGACCCGGGTGGCCGGACACATGCACATGCCCCTGCTTTTCAGTGATCATATGAATATTGCGGTGCGCCAGCTGGTTCATGACCTTGCCAATCGCCACTTCATTACCGGGAATCTGCTTCGATGAGAAGATAACTGTATCCCCCTCGGTCAGCTTAATCGGGTGCGATCCTTCCGCAATACGGCCCAGCGCGGCGCGGGCTTCCCCCTGCCCGCCTGTGGCAATGACCAGAACCTCATTGCGCCGATATTGGTCAAGCGTGTTCATATCGACCATGTCGGGCAGGTTCTTCAGATAGCCTGTCGCTTGGGCAACGGACAAAATCCGGTTAAGCGAACGTCCCGCCACGCACAGCTTACGCCCTGCCTTGCGCGCGACATTGGCCAGCGTCTGCAATCGGGCGGCATTGGAGGCAAAGCTTGTGACAACAACCCGGCCCTTTGCCTCCTGAACATGGCGCAAGAGATCGGGATAGACGCTGCCTTCTGAACCACTTGGCTCCGAGTTAAAGACATTGGTAGAATCACACACAAGCGCCAGCACGCCGCCATCGCCAATTTCTTTCAGCCGTTCTTCAGTCGAAGGCGTGCCGATCACCGGCGTCTCATCCAGCTTCCAGTCACCCGTGTGGAAAATACGGCCATAGGGCGTGGTGATAACAACGGCGCTCATTTCCGGAATGGAATGGGCGAGTGGAACCAGCTCACAGCCAAAGGGGCCGATGGTGCAGCTTCCCTCCATCGGCAAGATGCGCAGCTCCACCTCTTGGGACAGGCCTTCTTCTTCCAGCTTCCCTCGGATCAAACCCGCGGTGAACGGGGTCGCATAAAGCGGCACGCCAAGGTCTGCGGCCAGATAGGGGATGGCCCCGATATGGTCTTCATGGCCATGGGTTAGGACGATGCCGAGCAAATCGGATTTGCGGGATTCAATAAATTCAAGATCCGGCAGGACAATCTCTACGCCGGGATATTCATTGCCGCTGAAGGTGATGCCAAGATCGACCATCAGCCATTTTCCCTGGCAGCCATAGAGATTAACATTCATGCCAATCTCATCCGACCCGCCTAGGGCGAGGAAGAGGAGTTCATTTTTTGGGTGAGTCATACCCTGCCATCGCGGCGCGCGTAGAGAAGCGCAAGTCCCCTAAGCGTTAAATCGCCATCAACGGCATCGAAAAGATGGGCATGCTGCTGAAACAAGACGGCAAGCCCGCCCGTTGCAACGACTGTGACGGTCTCTGCAATCTGCCGCTTCATCCGGGTGATCAGCCCTTCAATCATCGCGACATAGCCCCAATAAACGCCAATCAGCATCTGACCTTCGGTCGTGCGGCCAATCACATTGTCATCCGCCGGGGCCTCAATGGCAATGCGCGGCAGTTTCGCCGCCGCCGCCACAAGTGCATCAAGCGACAAATTAATGCCCGGCGCAATAATCCCGCCGCGATACGCCCCTGTGGGCGTCACATGATCAAATGTTGTTGCCGTCCCAAAGCTGATGACGATCAGATGACCGGGATGCGCAGCATGCGCGGCGGTGGCGTTGCAGGCCCGATCAGACCCCACATTTTGCGGCTCATCCACATCCAGCTCTAGCCCCCAAGAGACAGGGTCACGCCCGGCGACCAGCGCCTCTAAGCCGAAATATTTTGAGGACAGCACCTGAAGATTATGCAGTGCGCGCGGCACAACCGTGGAAATGATAACGTCCGTAACATCTGCGCGGTCAAAGCCTTCTAGGTCGAGCAATTGCAGCAGCCAGACGGCGTATTCATCGCCCGTACGGCGGGCATCGGTTGCGATCCGCCAGCGGGCCTTGATTTCCAGACCGTCAAACAGCGCGAACTTAATGTTCGTATTGCCGGCATCAATTGCGAGCAGCATTTGCCCCACCCTTTTCCTTAAATCAAAAACACATCGCCCGCATGAATGGCACGGACGGCGCCATCCGCCAAGCGCAGCTGCAACGCCCCATGGACGTCAAGGCCATCGAAAACACCCGCAAAGCTCTGGCCATCTGGCAAATGCACAGACAGCGGCGTCCCCTTGGCATGGGCCTTGGCCTGCCAAGCCGCCAATATGTCCGGCAACCCTCCCCCGCGCCACAGACCGAGCCTATGGGAAAGGCAGCGGGCAAGCACGGGCTGAAACGCCTCAGCCGTGGGCGGTGTCACGCCCAATGCGGACAGGCTCGTCACGGGCCGGCCCAGCCCTTGCGGATGAAAGGCAAGGTTAATCCCTATGCCGATGATCACGGCATCGTCGCGGCGTTCCAGCAAAATGCCCGAAATCTTAGCCCCGCCGGATAAAATGTCATTGGGCCATTTGATTCGCAGATCGAGCTGTGGGGCGACCTCATTAAGGGCATCATAAACGGCAAGCGCCGCCACAAAGGCCAGGGTTGGGGGCAAAGGATCTTCGGGACGCAGCCGCACCAAAGTGCTGCCATAAAAGTTCCCAATTGGTGACTGCCAGTCCCGGCCCATGCGGCCTTTGCCCGCATTTTGCCGATCCGCCCGCAGCCACAGCCCATCTGGCGCGCCCTGTGTCGCGAGATTGAGGAGATCGGCATTGGTCGATCCCGTCTCCTTAACCGAGCGGAAGAGATCGATCAGAACAGCGCCTTTGCTGCGACAGCGGTTGCCGTCCCCAGCATTGGAATGGCGAGATAGCCAATGGGCGACACCGCCACAGCCGTCAGAGCGATCACGCCGCTTTCCACATAGCTGGTGACGGGGTGATAGGCTTCCGCTGGCTCATCAAAATACATGATTTTGACGATCTTCAGATAATAGAACGCCCCAATGGTCGACGCGGCGATGCCGATGGCGGCAAGCGGCATCAGCCCGGCAGCGACCGCAGCATCAAACACCACGAACTTTGCCCAAAAGCCAAGCAGTGGCGGAATACCGGCCAGCGAGAACATGAAGATCGCAAAGGCAGCGGCCAGCGCCGGTTGACGACGGGAGAGGCCCGACAGGCTCTGAATATCCTCGACATGGACGCCATCGGCCGCCCGCATCTGGAGAACGCAGGCAAAGCTGCCCAGCGTCATCAAGACATAAATGACCATATAGGTCAGCGTGGCGGCAACGCCTGCTTCTGTGCCTGCGGCCAGGCCGACGAGCACAAAGCCAATATTGTTGATCGATGAATAGGCCAGCAGCCTTTTGATATTCGCCTGCCCAATTGCGCCCACCGCACCCAAGATGATGGAGGCCAAAGACGTGAAAATCAGAATCTGCTGCCAGCTGGCAACCGCACTTCCCATCGCCTCAATGCTGACGCGCACCAAAAGCGCGACAGCTGCGACCTTCGGCGCAGTGCCGAAATAGGTGGTGACGGGCGTCGGCGCGCCTTCATAGACATCGGGCGTCCACATATGGAACGGTACAGCGGCAATTTTGAAGGACAGGCCTGCCAGCACGAAGACGATGCCGAACAGCTCACCCATACTGACGCCATCGGCCAAGCCTTTTGCAACGCCATGATAGTCGATGGTCCCCGAAAAGCCGTAGAGCAGCGAGATGCCATAGAGCAGGATGCCAGAGGCAAGCGCGCCCAGCACAAAATATTTAAGCCCGGCTTCGGCGGACCGTGCATCCTTGCGCATGAAGCTTGCCAGCACATAAGCCGCCAAGCTCTGCATTTCCAAACCGACATAGAGCGTCAGCAAATTGGAGGCCGACACCATCATTCCCATGCCGATTGCCGCCAGCAGAATCAGGACGGAATATTCCGCACGAAGCCGTTCTTCAGCCGCGAAAAACCGAGTCGACAGCAAGATGGAGACACCAGCTGCCAAATAGATGAGCGGCTTGGTGAAATTGGAAAAGGCGTCCGCGGTATATAGGCCGTCAAAGCCGACGCCTTCGCGCCCCAGAACCAACGTCGCGCCAATCAGGGCGGCAATCGCCCCGGCATTGATGAGCCGGGTCGCGCGGTCACCCGCAAATGCCGCCACCAGCATCAAAGTCAGAGCCGCCCCGGTCAGCACCAGTTCCGGCAAGGTGAGCATGAGAGAGTCGATAACAGACATTAGTGCGCCTCCCCATGCGCGGCTTCGTGATGGGCATCAGCCTTTGGGCTGCCCTTTTTCAAATGCGCATCCCCGGCCGGTGCTGCGCTTTCGAGCCGCACCAAAAGGCTGGTCACGTCATTGCGCATCGGGGCCAAGAAGCTTTCGGGATAGACGCCCATCCACAAGGTCGCGGCCGCAATGGGGGCCAAGGTCAGCCATTCGCGCGCTGAAATATCGCGCATGGCCGCTGTATCTTCGCCTGCTGGCGCGCCAAAGGCCACCCGACGATAGAGGTAGAGCATATAGGCCGCACCCAAGATGATGCCCGTGGTCGCCACGGCGGCAACCCAGCTATTCGCCTCATAGGCACCGACCAGCGCCAAAAATTCTCCGACAAAGTTCGCCAGACCCGGCAAGCCAATGCTCGCCATCGTGAAGAACAGGAAGAACAGCGCATAATAAGGCATGTTGTTGGAGAGGCCGCCGTAACGGGCAATTTCCCGCGTATGGAGGCGATCGTAAATCACACCGACGCAGAGAAACAAGGCGCCAGACACAAGGCCGTGGGCCAGCATGACCATCAACGCACCTTCAATGCCCTGACGATTAAAAGCGAACAGACCGATGGTCACAAAGGCCATGTGCGCGACCGAAGAATAGGCAATGAGCTTCTTCATATCCTGCTGCACCAAAGCAACGAGCGAGGTGTAGACCACAGCGACCATCGACATGCCAAAGACCAGCCAGACAAGCTGCGCCGAAGCTTCGGGGAACATGGGGAGCGAGAAGCGGATAAAGCCATAGCCCCCCATTTTCAGCAGGACGCCCGCCAGAATGACCGACCCTGCGGTCGGCGCCTGAACGTGCGCATCGGGCAGCCATGTGTGGACGGGCCACATCGGCATCTTCACCGCGAAGGACGCGAAGAAGGCAAGCCAGAGCCAGGTCTGCGCTTCAACCGGGAAATTATATTGCATCAGCGATGGGATATCGGTGGTGCCTGCTTCGCGGGACATCCACAGCATCGCCACCAGCATCAGCAAGGAGCCAAAGAGCGTATAGAGGAAGAACTTATAGCTCGCCTTGATCCGGTCTGCCCCGCCCCAAATCCCGATGATGAGATACATGGGGATCAGGCCCGCTTCGAAGAAGATGTAGAACAGAAACATGTCCTGCGCTGAAAAGACGCCGATCATGAGCGCCTCCATCAAGAGGAAGGCCGCCATATATTCCGGCACGCGCTTTTCAATCGATGTCCAGCTGGCAAGGATGCAGATCGGCATCAGGAAGACCGAGAGAACGATCAGCATCAAGGCAATGCCATCAATGCCCAAAGCCCAAGAGAAGCGCCCGAAAATCGGGGCATTCTCAACAAACTGCCATTGCGGGCCGCCCACGTCAAAGCCGTGCCACAGCGCAACACCAAGACCAAACAGCCCCAAAGTCGTGCCAAGCGCCGCCCAACGCGCGGCCTGCGCAGTGAGGAACAGCGTCAAGATGGCCGCCGCGATGGGCAGCAGGATCATGATCGAGAGAATGGGATAGCTCATCGCGTCATCGCCCAAGTTGCAAGGCCCACGAGCCCAAGGAGCATCACGAAGGCATAGGAATAAAGATAGCCCGTCTGAAAGCGGACCGCGAGGCGGCTGCCCTGAAGCACCACTTCTGCCGCACCATGCGGGCCGAACCGGTCAATCGTGCCTTCATCGCCCTTTTTCCAGAACAGGCGGCCGAACCAAAAGGCCGGCTTTACGAAGATCAGATTATAAAGCTCATCCCAATACCATTTGTTCAGCAGGAACCGATAAATGGCGGGGAATGTCGCCGTGAAACGGGCCGGGACGCTCGTGTCCTTAATATAGGCCCACCAAGCAAGGGCGAGGCCAAGGATCATCACGATGGTTGCCGACAGCTTCACCAGCAATGGCACTTCATGCATGGCGTGCATCAGATGCGTGTCAAAGGCGATGCTGCCTTGCCAAAACGCCACACCCTTTTCCGCATCCAGGAAGGGCGTGTGCCAGACATAACCCGCAAAAATGGCGCCCAATGTGAGCACGATCAGCGGAACGAGCATCGGCAATGGGCTTTCATGCGGGTGATAGCCCAGCGTGCCATCCTCATCATGGGCGTGACCATGATGATGGTCATGGTCATGGTCATGGGCTGCATGTTGAATATGTTCTGACTGCGACCAGCGCGGCTTTCCAAAGAAGGTCAAGAACATCAGACGCCAGCTATAGAAGCTAGTGAGAAGTGCGGCGAACACGGCGACCGCAAAGGCAACGCCGCCGGCCTGTGTGCCACTGGCAAAAGCGGCCTCAATGATGGCGTCCTTCGAATAAAATCCGGCAAAGCCAAACACGCCGATGGCACCCACACCCGTAATGGCAAGCGTGCCCGCCATCATCGCCCAGAAGGTCAGCGGGATATGCTTCCGCAGGCCACCATAATAGCGCATATCCTGTTCATGATGCATGGCATGGATCACGGAGCCTGCGCCCAAGAACAACAGCGCCTTAAAGAAGGCGTGCGTGAACAAATGGAACATCGCCGCGCCATAGGCACCAACGCCTGCGGCAAAGAACATATAGCCCAGCTGCGAACAGGTTGAATAGGCGATCACGCGCTTAATGTCGGTCTGCGTCGTGCCCACCGTTGCCGCGAACAGCGCAGTGGCCGCCCCGACATAGGTGACCAAAGTGGTCGCGGTTTCTGACAGTTCAAACAAAGGCGACAGGCGGCACACCATGAACACGCCTGCTGTCACCATGGTGGCGGCGTGAATGAGCGCGGAGACGGGCGTCGGCCCCTCCATCGCGTCAGGAAGCCATGTGTGCAGGCCAAGCTGCGCCGATTTGCCCATCGCACCGATGAACAGCAGGATGCAGATCAGCGTGATCGTATCAATGCGATAGCCAAGGAACCCAATGGTCGACCCCGCATAGGATGGAGCCAGGCTGAGGATTTCGGGAATGGAGACGGTGCCAAACACCAGAAAGGCCGCGAAAATCCCAAGCGAAAAGCCAAAATCCCCCACGCGGTTGACGACAAATGCCTTGATGGCCGCGGCATTGGCGCTGGGCTTATGATACCAAAAGCCGATCAGCAGATAAGAGGCGAGACCCACCCCTTCCCAACCGAAGAACATTTGCACCAGGCTGTCCGCCGTCACGAGCATGAGCATCGCAAAGGTGAACAGCGACAAATAGGCGAAAAAGCGCGGTTGGCTGGGGTCTTCAGACATATAGCCCCAGCTATAAAGATGCACGAGGCTGGAGACGCTGGTAACGACAACCAGCATGACCGCCGTCAGCGTATCGACGCGCAGCGACCATTGGACATCCAGATCGCCAGACCGGATAAAGTCGAGCACAGGCACAACATGCGCTTCCGCCCCACCCGTCATGAATGAGATAAAGATCGGCCAGCTGAGCGCGCAGGAGAGGAAGAGCGCGGCTGTCGTCACGATTTTCGCCGCGACATTGCCAATCATCCGATTGCCAAGCCCTGCGACGATGGCCGCCAGCAGCGGCAGGAAAACGATAAGCTTAATGGTCTCCACGACGCTTAACCCTTCATCCGGTTGACATCATCAACCGCGATTGATCCGCGTCCGCGGAAATAAATGACGAGAATGGCAAGCCCAATGGCTGCTTCACCCGCCGCCACCGTCAGCACGAACATCGCGAACACCTGCCCCACCAAATCACCCAGATAGGCGCTGAAGGCGACAAGGTTGATATTCACCGACAGCAAGATGAGCTCAATCGCCATCAAGATGATGATGATGTTCTTGCGGTTGATGAAGATGCCCATCACCCCCATCACAAACAAAATCGCCGAGACGACCAGATAATGCTGAAGACCAATCATAGGTCTACCCCCTGCCCAATCGGCTGATTGATATTGCGGACCGCATCTTGCGGACGGCGCTTCACCTGCTCCGAAATATTCTGCGGACGCACATCCCTGCGCTCCCGATGGGTCAGCACAATCGCGCCGATCAGTGCGACGAGCAGAACCAGCCCTGCTGCTTCAAACACATAAAGATATTTGGAGTAAATGAGCGCACCCATCGCCTCGATATTGCTGAGATCGGCGGAAATCGGCGCTGTCCGATTGGCGAGTTCAATCGCGCCCGCGCTCCAAGCGCCCGTCGCGATGATGAGTTCGCCTGCCAAAACAAGCGCGATGAGTAGCCCAAAAAAGCCATAGCGAACAAAGCCACTGCGCAGTTCTGCAAAATCAATATCGAGCATCATGACGACGAAGAGGAACAGAACCGCAACTGCGCCCACATAAACAATGACGAGCAGCATCGCGATAAATTCTGCCCCGACCAGAACCATCAGGCCCGCCGCATTGAAAAAGGCCAAGATCAGCCACAGCACGCTATGCACCGGGTTGCGCGACAAAATAGTCAGCGCGCCCGACAGGATAACGACAGCTGCGAACAGGTAAAAGGCGAACGTCTGGATCATGGTCTCCCCCTTTTACCGATCAACGATAGGGCGCATCGGCAGCGATATTCGCCGCGATTGCGCGTTCCCAGCGATCTCCATTCGCAAGCAGCTTTGCCTTGTCATACAAAAGCTCCTCACGGGTTTCGGTCGCATATTCAAAATTCGGGCCTTCGACCACGGCATCCACCGGGCAGGCTTCCTGACAAAAGCCGCAATAAATGCACTTGGTCATGTCAATGTCATAGCGCGTAGTGCGGCGGCTGCCGTCATCGCGTGGTTCGGCCTCAATCGTGATGGCCTGCGCCGGACACACAGCCTCGCACAGCTTGCAAGCGATGCAGCGTTCTTCGCCATTGGGATAGCGGCGCAGCGCATGCTCCCCGCGGAAGCGCGGGCTGAGCGGATTGCGCTCATAGGGGTAGTTGATCGTCGCCTTGGGCTTGAAGAAATACTTCAAGGTCAGCCAGTGCGCCTTCACAAACTCCCAGAGCGTGAAGGTCTTGATGAAGTGAGCAATCGCACTCATGCGCCATACCTTGTCAGCATCAGATAACCCGAAACGAGGAACACCCAGATCAAAGAGAGTGGCAGGAAGATTTTCCAACCTAGACGCATCAGCTGATCATAGCGGAAGCGCGGCACAGTCGCCTTGATCCAAGAAAAGATGAAGAAGAAGATCAGGATCTTCGCGAAAAACCAGATGATCCCCGGCACGGCATAGAGCGGTGCCCAATCAATAGGAGGCAGCCAGCCGCCCCAGAACAGGATCGCGTTCAGCGCGCACATCAGGATGACATTGGCATATTCACCCAGCCAGAAAAGCGCGAAGCTCATCGACGAATATTCGGTCTGATAGCCAGCCACCAATTCCGATTCCGCCTCGGTCAGATCAAAGGGCGCACGCGCCGTTTCCGCCAAAGCCGAAATCAGGAAGACAATGGCCATTGGGAAGAGCAACGGGTTGAACCCAAAGCCGTTTAAAAGCCCAAAAACATGCGCCTTTTGTTCGAGGACGATTGTCGACAGGTTAAAGGAATCCGCCCAGAGAACGACCGAAATCAGCACGAAACCGATCGACACTTCATAGGACACCATTTGGGCGGCGGCCCGAAGGGCTGAGTAAAAGGGATATTTGGAGTTGGAGGCCCAACCCGAAATAATCACCCCATAAACGCCCAGAGAGGACGCCGCGAGCAGATAAAGCAGGCCCACATTAATGTCGGCCAGCACCATGCCCGGTCCAAAGGGGATAACCGCCCAGACGATCAGGGCCACGGTAAAGGTGATGATTGGTGCAAGCAAAAACAGGCCGCGATTGGCCGCCGACGGAATGATCGTTTCTTGCAGCATGACCTTCAGGCCATCGGCAAAAGACTGAAGCAGGCCCAGCGGGCCGACGACGTTCGGGCCACGGCGCAGCGCCATAGCAGCCCAAATCTTACGATCTGCATAAATGATCATGGCAACGGCCAGCATCAGCGGCAGCGCGATCATCAGGATGAGGACGGTGGTGGCCAAGAACCAGCCAAATGCCTCACCGCCCCAGGATTGGAACCATTGGGTAAAGGTCATTCTGCGGCCTCCAGCCATTCTTCCCCTTTGACGAGCTCGCTTGAGCAGCGCTGCATCGTTTCAGAGGCGCGGCAAATCGCGTTGGTCAGGTAGAAATCCTTGATCGGATAATCGGCAATGTCGGCCACTGCCTTTTCCGGCAGCGATGGGACATCCCAACCATAATCAGCAAGCCCTTCACGACCGAGTTCTGGAACTGCCTTGGCCATTGCGGCACGGAGTTCATCAAAGCTGTCAAACGGCAGAACCTTACCCGTCAGATCAGACAATGCCCGGAAGATTGACCAATCCTCACGCGCATCGCCCGGTGCGAAGACCGCACGATCGGCCTGCTGCACCCGGCCTTCCAGATTGACGTAAGTGCCTGCCTTTTCGGTATAGGCAGCGCCCGGCAAAATCACATCCGCCGCATGCGCGCCAGCATCGCCATGATGGCCAACATAGACTTTAAAGCTATCGGCAAAGAGGCTGTAATCCACCTCATCCGCGCCCAGGAAAAAGGCCAGCTTCGGCTTCTTCGCGGCCAAAGCCTTGATCCCGCCATCATAGGCATAGCCGAGCATCAGGCCGCCCATGCGTGCGGCGGCAAAATGCAGGACGTTAAAGCCATTCCAGCCATCCCGCACGAGCTTAAACTTCTTGGCAAAGGCCAGCGCCGCACCATGCGCGCCTTCATAGCGCAATGCGCCGCCACCAACGATGAGAACCGGGCGTTGTGCCGCCTTAAAGGCGTCGCTGACATGCTTGGGCAGCTTGCCAAGCAGGCCGAGATTTGCGCCAAGGAATTCCGCTTTATAGGTCAGGTCGGTTTTTGGCCCGATGGCAAACACCTTTGCGCCCTTTTTCCGGACTGCCTTTTGGATACGAGTGTTTACCAACGGCGCTTCACGCCGCGTATCGGACCCGACGAGCAGAATGACATCTGCATTCTCAACATTGGCAATGCCGGTGTTGAAATTCACCGCCGAGAGGCTGGAGGTGTCATAAGCAAGGCCAGTCTGGCGGCCTTCGAACATGGAGCCGCCCAGCGACTTCACAAGCTGGCGCGCGGCAAACATGGTTTCGCAATCGACCATATCCCCCGCAATGGCAGCGACCGATTTTCCGGCCTTGTCCGCGGCAGCGGCAACGGCCTTCAGCGCATCGGCCCAATCCACGGCCACCAGCTTGCCATTTTGGCGCACATAGGGCCGATCCAGCCGACGCTGGGTCAGGCCATCCACCGCATGGCGGGTTTTGTCGCTGGCCCATTCCTCATTCACATCTTCATTGATGCGCGGAAGGGCGCGCAGCACCTGCCGCCCACGGCTTTCGAGGCGGATATTGGTGCCAACAGCGTCCATCACATCAATGGCTGCCGTCTTCTTCAGCTCCCAAGGGCGCGCGATAAAGGCATAGGGTTTAGATGTCAGTGCGCCGACCGGGCACAGGTCAACCACATTGCCCGAAAGCTCGCTCGTCACCGCATGCTCAAGATAGCTGGTGATTTGCATATTCTCGCCACGATAAATCGCACCGATTTCCTCAACCCCCGCCACTTCTTCGGCAAAACGGACGCAGCGTGTGCACTGAATGCAGCGCGTCATCGTCGTTTTGACGATGGGGCCCATATATTTTTCGGTAACAGCGCGCTTATTCTCATCATAGCGCGACCCGCCCCGGCCATAGGCCACGGACTGGTCTTGCAAGTCACATTCGCCGCCCTGATCGCAGATCGGGCAATCAAGCGGGTGGTTGATCAGGAGAAACTCCATCACCCCTTCGCGCGCCTTTTTGACCATCGGGCTATCGGTGCGGATCACCTGACCTTCGCTCGCCGGGAGCGCACAGGACGCCTGCGGCTTGGGCGGGCCGGGCGATACTTCGACCAGACACATGCGGCAATTGCCCGCAATGCTGAGCCGCTCATGATAGCAGAAACGGGGGATTTCCTTGCCCGCAAGCTCACAGGCCTGCAGGACAGTCGCGCCTGCTGGAACTTCGAGTTCGGTGCCGTCTACGGTAACTTTAGGCATTAGTAGCTAGCCTCAATCTGATCGGCAGGCACAATTTCATTAATTGAGCCATCTTTCGATTTCATTTGAACAGAGTAGCCCATTTCTACGTATAGCTTGACCTCTCCCAGAGTTTCCGCCCTGCGCTCGCCTGTCTCAGGGTCATGGCACGTATACTTTCCCCGGACCTTGAATGGGCGCAGCTTTACACCGTCGCGAACAGCGAAGACATTCGGAATAATCTGCCTCATTCCGCCACCTCCAGCATTTCGCCGCCATTGCGTTCGGCAATGCGACGTTCAATTTCAGGACGGAAATGACGGATCAGGCCCTGAATAGGCCAAGCCGCTGCATCGCCCAGCGCACAAATTGTGTGGCCTTCAACCTGCTTGGTCACTTCGAACAAGGTGTCGATTTCCGACACATCGGCCTTGCCTTCGCGCAACCGCTCCATCACGCGCCACATCCAGCCTGTGCCTTCGCGGCAGGGCGTGCACTGGCCGCAGCTTTCATGCTTATAGAAATAGCTGAGCCGCGAAATGGCACGAACAATATCGGTCGATTTGTCCATGACAATGACTGCCGCCGTGCCAAGGCCAGAGCCAAGAGCACGCAGACCATCAAAATCCATTGGCGCGTCCATGATGTCCTTGGCGGGCACGAGCGGCACAGACGAGCCGCCCGGAATAACGGCAAGGAGATTGTCCCAACCGCCGCGAATGCCGCCTGCATGCTTTTCAATCAGCTCGCGGAAGGGAATGCTCATCGCTTCTTCCACGGTGCACGGCGTGTTCACATGGCCCGAAATCTGGAACAGCTTGGTTCCAGCATTATTCTCACGGCCAAAACCTTTGAACCAATCCGCACCACGACGCAGGATCGTTGGCGTGACGGCAATGGATTCCACATTATTGACCGTGGTTGGGCAACCATAAAGGCCCGCGCCCGCCGGGAAAGGCGGCTTTAAACGCGGCTGGCCCTTTTTGCCTTCCAGGCTTTCGATCATCGCAGTCTCTTCACCGCAGATATAGGCCCCTGCCCCACGATGCACGAACACATCAAAATCATAGCCGGACTTGGCGGCATTTTTGCCGAGCAGGCCGGCGGCATAGGCTTCGTCCACCGCAGCCTGAAGCACCTTGGCTTCGTAGATAAACTCACCGCGAATATAGATATAGGCGGCGCGCGCGCGCATCGCGAAACCCGCGATCAAGGCACCTTCCAACAGGCGGTGCGGATCATGGCGAATAATCTCACGATCCTTGCAAGACCCCGGCTCTGACTCATCGGCATTGATCACGAGGAAATTGGGGCGTTCCGGCGTGGGCGTTTTGGGCATGAAGCTCCACTTCATCCCCGTGGGGAAGCCCGCACCGCCCCGGCCCCGCAGGCCGGACGCCTTGATGGTCTCAATAATCTCATCCGCCCCGATCTGGAGCAGCTTTTTCGTATTGTCCCAGCATCCCCGCTTCTTGGCGGCGTCCAGCGTCCAAGGCTGGAAGCCATAGAGGTTGGTGAAAATGCGATCCTTATCAGCGAGCATGTCAGATCCTCCCTGCTTGCGGGGAGGTGGCAGTCGCGCAGCGACTGACGGAGGGGCCATGGCAATGCGCATTAAAGGCGATCTGCCCCTCCACCGCTTCGCGGTCGCCCTCCCCGTGGACGGGGAGGATCACATAAGTCGTCATCACCATTCCCCCCGATAATCGTGGTTCTCTAAGACCATATCCCTCAGCGACGTTGGGCCGCCTTCCGGGCAGCTCGTCTGGCGGTCAATTTGCGGGCCGACTTTCACGGGTTTGCTCGCGGCCAGCGCATCGAGCAGCGCAATCATGCTGTCAAAGGTCAGGTCTTCGAAGTTATCGTCGTTAATCTGAACCATTGGCGCATTGGCGCAGGCCCCAAGACATTCGACTTCATTCAGGGTGAACAAGCCATCCGGCGTCGTCCCACCCTTAACCAGACCCTTGGACTTGCAAGCGGCCAGAACATCGTCCGACCCGCGCAACATGCAGGGCGTCGTGCCGCAGACCTGAACGTGGAATTTGCCCACGGGCCCCATGTTGTACATGGTGTAGAAGGTCGCGACTTCGTAGGCGCGCATATAAGGCATATCGAGCAGGGCTGCGACATATTCAATCACGGGAACGGGCAGCCAGCCTTGTGTATTGGTTTCTGCCCCAACCTGCCGCTGGGCAAGATCAAGCAGGCCCATCACGGCCGAGGCCTGACGACCAGCGGGGTAGCGCGCAATGATCGCCTGCGCTTTTTCCATTGTTTCCGCCGTAAAGGCAAAATTGCCCCAACGGGCGCGGACGTCCGCTTCGTCGGGAATGTGAACTGCGTCAGCCATTAGCGGATGAACTCCACGCGAGAGCATTTCTCGCCTTCAAAACTATAGACAGCGATCACGTCAAACGGCGCGACCAGCGGGGTCCCATCACTCGCCGGGCCGCGCGTGACATGTTCGCGGAAC
The DNA here is from genome assembly GCA_041174825.1 of Pseudomonadota bacterium. Lineage (GTDB taxonomy): Bacteria > Pseudomonadota > Alphaproteobacteria > Sphingomonadales > Sphingomonadaceae > Aquisediminimonas. The sequence goes on from JBEDGC010000024.1 coordinate 30,870, forward strand.
AGCACATAATCGCCAATTTCCTGAACATCGCGGATATCGGCCTTGTTCTGCGGCCATTTGGCAAAGGCAGCCGCAAGGCCGCTGCGCGTGCCTTCCTTGCCTTCGCGCACCACGTCACCCCGATAATTGGCTTCGCAGGCATCGTCCGTCATGTACGAGACATAGGTGTCGACATCCTGCGCATTATAGGCCGCGATCATCGCCTTGGCGGTATCGAGATTGCTCACCGGTCGCACTCCCCAAACACAATGTCGAGTGCGCCCAAAATGGCCGTCGTGTCCGCGAGCATGTGGCCGCGCGACATGAAGTCCATCGCCTGAAGATGCGAAAAGGCCGTCGGCCGGATCTTGCAGCGATAGGGCTTGTTCGTCCCATCAGAGACCAGATAGACGCCAAATTCCCCCTTCGGGCTTTCCGTCGCCACATAGACGCTGCCTTCGGGAACCTTAAAGCCTTCGGTGTAGAGCTTAAAGTGATGGATCAGAGCTTCCATCGACTGCTTCATCTCACCGCGCTTGGGCGGTGCAACCTTGCGGTCCTCGGTCAGCACGGGGCCTTCCGGCATATCGCGCAGGCATTGCTTCATAATCCGGATCGACTGACGCACTTCCTCAACCCGCACCATGAAGCGATCATAGCAATCGCCCTTGGTGCCGACGGGCACATCAAATTCAACCCGGTCATACACATCATAAGGCTGCGACTTGCGGATATCCCAAGGGATGCCTGCACCGCGGATCATCGGGCCGGAAAAGCCCCAGCGAATGGCATCTTCCTGAGACACGGTTGCAATGTCGACATTGCGCTGCTTGAAAATGCGGTTGTCCGCCACAAGGCTGATCGCATCCTCAAACAGGCGGGGAACGCGCGTGTCCAGCCAGTCGGCAATATCGGTCAGCAGCTTAAGCGGCACATCCTGATGCACGCCACCGGGGCGGAACCAGGCCGAGTGCATCCGCGCGCCAGAAGCGCGTTCAAAGAAATTGAGGCAATCTTCGCGGATTTCAAACAGCCACAGGTTCGGCGTCATTGCGCCCACATCCATCACATGCGAACCAAGGTTCAGCATGTGGTTGCAGATGCGGGTCAGCTCCGCGAACAGCACACGCAGATATTGGGCACGCAACGGTACCTCGACATTGAGCAGCTTTTCAATCGCCAGCACATAGCTGTGCTCCATGCACAGCGGGGAGCAATAATCGAGCCGATCGAAATAGGGCAGCGCCTGCAAATAGGTCTTATATTCAATCAGCTTTTCGGTGCCGCGATGCAGCAGGCCAACATGCGGATCCAACCGCTCCACAATTTCCCCATCCAATTCCATCACAAGGCGCAAAACACCGTGTGCGGCCGGATGCTGGGGGCCGAAGTTAATCGTGTAATTCTGGATATCTTCGCCCGTTGTGGTGGGCGCCAGATCCGGAGAAAGGCTCATTTCTGCTCTCCCTTCTCATCGCCGGGCAGGACATAATCCGCGCCTTCCCAAGGCGACATGAAATCGAACTTGCGGAAATCCTGCGCCAGGCTGACGGGTTCATACATCACGCGCTTATGCTCTTCGGAATAGCGCAGCTCAGTATAGCCGGTGAGCGGAAAGTCCTTGCGCTGCGGATGGCCGGAAAAGCCATAATCCGTCAGGATGCGGCGCAAATCCGAATTGCCTTCGAACACCACGCCATACATGTCGAACACTTCGCGCTCCAACCAGCCTGCCACGGGCCAGATGCCCGTCACAGACGGCACAGGCACCTCTTCATTGGTGCGCACATGCACGCGAATGCGATGATTTTTCGTCAGCGACAACAGGCAATAGACCACTTCAAAGCGCGGATCATGGTCGGGCCAATCGACGCCAGCAATCTCCATCAACTGCTGATAAGCGCACTGATCACGCAAGGCGGTCATCACCTCAACAAGGCGCGTCGTCACGACGTGAACAGCAATTTCGCCGTGAGCTTCAGCAATGTCGATGACATCCTTGCCAAGCGCCTTGGCAATCGCGTCGGCAACACCTTCGTTGCTGGCATAGCGGGGGGCAGAATGCATTATCGTGTCACCGTGCCGGAGCGGCGAATTTTCCGCTGCAATTGCATGATGCCGTACAGCAGAGCTTCGGCAGTGGGCGGGCATCCCGGGACATAAATATCCACCGGCACAATCCGATCACAACCGCGCACGACGCTGTAGCTATAATGATAATAGCCGCCGCCATTGGCGCAGCTGCCCATGGAAATCACATATTTCGGATCAGACATCTGATCATAAACGCGACGCAGCGCCGGGGCCATTTTGTTGCACAGCGTGCCCGCCACAATCATCACATCGGACTGACGCGGGGAGGCGCGCGGTGCGGCGCCAAAGCGTTCCAGATCATAGCGCGGCATGTTGACGTGGATCATTTCCACTGCACAGCAGGCCAGACCAAAGGTCATCCACCAGAGCGAACCTGTGCGCGCCCATTGGAACAGCTCTTCTGTAGAGACGACGAGAAAGCCCTTATTGGACAGCTCATCATTCAGACCATTAAAGAAACTGGCGTCCGGCAGCGTTCCTGCAGGCGGCGGTGCCGTCAGATCTACTCCCATTCGAGAGCTCCCTTCTTCCACGCATAGACAAGGCCGAGAACCAGCTCGCCAAGGAAAATCATCATGCCGGTCCAGCCAGCCCAACCCGTCCATTCAAGGCTGACCGCCCAAGGGAAGAGAAAGGCTGCTTCAAGATCAAAGATGATGAACAAAATTGCGACAAGGTAAAAGCGCACGTCAAATTGCGCGCGGCTCCCCTCAAAGGCGGGGAAACCGCATTCATATTCGGTCAGCTTTTCCGGCGTCGGATTATGCGTGCCCGTCAAACGCGAGACGAGCATCGGCAGAAACACAAAGGCGCTCGAGAGGAGCAGCGCAATCGCCAAGAAAAGCAAAATCGGCAGATAACCGGCAGCGACCGACGACATGATACGACTTTCCCCTTGAACCGGCAGGACGCCGGAATCGTGGCGGCTTTAGGACAGGCTTTGCGCCTTCGCAAGCACACCAAGAGGTGCATTTGGCCCGTATTCGGGGATAAATGCTCCTCTAACGCACTAAGCCGTCAGAAAATCCTGAAAAACCGAGGGTTTTCAACCCCGCTTTACCGCAATGCGCCCGCGACAATCTTGTGGAGCTTTGAATGGAGCCCATCATTGGCGGCCAGAAATTCGCTACGTTCCATGCAGCGATCTCCACCGCGGAAATCCGTTACAAACCCCCCGGCTTCGCGCACCAACAGCATACCGGCGGCGACATCCCAAGGCTGCAAATGGCTTTCCCAAAAGCCATCAAATCGACCCGCTGCAACCCAAGCGAGATCCAGCGAGGCAGCACCAAACCGCCGAATGCCCGCAACGCTGGGAGCAACGGCCCCAAAAATACGCACCCATTCCGCCATGTCGCCATGACCCATGAAGGGAATCCCCGTCGCAATCAGCGCGTCTGAGAGATCCCGGCGGGCCGATACGCGCAGGCGCTGATCCTGCAACCAGGCGCCCCTACCCTTTTCCGCCCAAAAGCTCTCATCGGTAATCGGGTTATAGACCAAAGCCGTCGTCACTTCGCGGCGGCCGCCGGTCAAGAGTTCTTCCACCGCAATCGAAATCGCAAAATGCGGAATGCCGTGCAGGAAGTTTGAGGTGCCATCCAGCGGGTCGACAATGAAGCGGGGCTTATTCGGATCGCCTTCAATTTCACCGGCTTCTTCAAACAAAAAGCCCCAATCCGGCCGCGCCTTGGACAATTCTTCATAAATTGTCCGCTCTGCCGCGATATCCGCCTTGGACACAAAATCGGCAGGGCCTTTACGGCTCACCTGAAGGTGCTGAACCTCATTAAAATCGCGCCGCAACTTCCCGCCTGCTTTGCGGGCGGCGCGTTCGATGACGGTCATAATACCGGAATGGGCTGGCACTGATTTGTTCCGTTCAAAAAGAAAACATAGCCAAACGTCATTGCGAGCAAGGCGAAGCAATCCAAACAAGCTTGTATCGCTGGATTGCCACGACGCTTCGCGCCTCGCAATGACGGTTGATCAAGACTTATTAGTCGGCGCGCTTTACATATTCTTGCGAATACACATCGACGACCACGCGGGTGCCCGCGCCAATATGCGGCGGCACCATGATGCGCACACCATTGTCCAACAAGGCAGGCTTGTAGGAGGAAGAGGCGGTCTGCCCCTTCACCACAGCATCAGCCTCTAAGATGGTTGCTTCCACCTGATCGGGCAACTGAACCGAAATTGGCCGCTCTTCATGCAGTTCAAGAACCACATCCATGCCGTCTTGCAAAAAGGCTGCCGCATCGCCGAGCAATTCACGCGGGAGCGTGATCTGCTCATAGCTATCCTTGTCCATGAAGACGAGCATATCGCCATCAGTGTACAAATAGGTGAAATCCTTGGTGTCGAGGCGAACCTTCTCCACCTTCTCGTCAGACCGGAAGCGATTGTTCGTCTTACGCCCATCGATCAGGTTTTTCATTTCAACCTGCATATAGGCCCCGCCCTTGCCGGGCTGCGTATGCTGAATCTTTACGGCGCGCCACAGGCCGCCTTCAAATTCAAGGATGTTGCCGGGACGGATGTCCACGCCGCTGATCTTCATGGGATACACCTATATGAATTGGCCAAAGGGATAAGAAAGAGCGGCGCTGCCCCTAGCCTATGCGACGCGAACGGGCAAGGGCACTCAACGCCCCATTGCCGCCAGCAGCGCACGCACGGCGGCGGCTTCCCCCGCCGGGTCATTCCAGACAGCGCCGGAAACGGCGATGAAATCTGCGCCTGCTGTGACCAAGGGGGCGACATTCTGCGCTGTAATGCCACCAATTGCGACGCAGGGAATGGGGGATACAACGCTCCACCAGCTCATAATGGCGGGGTCTGCCTGATGGCTGACCTCCTTGGTGCTGGTCAGATAGAAAGCGCCAAAGGCGACATAATCGGCCCCGGCCTCCCCGGCTTCCATCGCAAGGTGGCGGCTATTGTGGCAGGTGACGCCGATTTGCGCGTCCCACCCCAACACCTCCCGAGCCTCGCGCGGGTCGCCATCGCCCTGACCTAGATGAACGCCATCCGCACCCAGTCGCTTGGCCAGCGCGATACTATCATTCACAATGAACGCCACATCCCGTTCTGCACAAATGGCCTGAATAGGCTCCGCTGCCCGCGCAATCGCATGATCATCCAACCCTTTGAGACGCAGCTGAAAGGCAGCGACTGGCCCCGCGTCCAGCGCCGCCTTCAGCCGATCGGCAAAATCGGCCCCAAGCTGTGGCGGAGACAAAAGATAAAGTTCGGCAGGTTCGCGGGCTTCTGCGGCAAAACGCTCAGCAAAGCCTTGCGGCACGTCGGGAAGGTCAAGATCATCCATAGCCGCCGATATAGGCGGTGCGGGCGAAAAGCGTAACCCTTCAAAAACGAGGCCGTGGATCAAGGGGGCGGCAGCACTGGGCCGCCGCCTTCCCTTTTCATAGACTTAGGCAGAAACCTTCTGGGTTGAGCCTTTGAAAATATCGTCAATCGCAGCACCCAGCGATGCGTCAAACTCCCTGTCGCTCATCTGATGGCGCAGATCTTCGAGCAGGGCGCGGCTGAAGCTGGCGATAATGCCGCGGTTCTTAGCCAGCTCAACACAGGCTTCCGGGCGACTATAGCCACCGGACAGAGCCACCACGCGCAGGACGCGCGGATGATCAACCAGCGCGTCAAAATGGCCGGGCGTCACAGGCAGGCTGAGCTTGAGCATCACCTTGTCAGAGCCCGGCATCGCATCCAGCCCCTTCATCATTTCATCAAGCAAAATGGCATCGCACTCGGCCCGTTCTGCGCTCTTAATGTTGATTTCCGGCTCCAGCATCGGGACGAGGCCGCCGGCCAGAACTTGCAAGCCAATTTCAATCTGCTGCGCAACCACGGCTGCAATGCCGGCTTGATTGGCAAGGTTAATCACCGACCGCTCTTTGGTGCCGAACACACCCAGCGCCTTAGAGCGCGCAAGAAGGCCATCCAACTCGGGCATCGGCTTCATCAACTGAACGCCGTTCGCTTCATCTTCCAGACCCTTGTCGATCTTGATGAAGGGAACAACGCCCTTATCCCACAGCGCCGCAGGCGTCGGCTTTCCATTGACCTGACCGTCCATCGTCTTTTCAAACAGGATAGCCCCGATCACCTTATCACCCGTGAAGGATGATGATGTAATGATCCGGCTGCGCATCTGGTGAATGAGCGCGAACATTTCTGCCTCGTTGGAATAGGCATCTTCCTCAATGCCATAGCCTTTGAGCGCCTTGGGGGTTGAACCACCGCTCTGGTCAAGCGCGGCGATAAATCCGTTTCCGCTTGCGATTTTGGTCATCATGTTCGGGTCGGTCATCTTGTCGTCCTCACTCCTGTCTGTTCAACTGCATACGAATGCAGCCCCACTCAAACAAAAACCCCAAAGGCTAAGGCCCCGGGGCTTTGAAACTCTATTGTGCCTCTAATGCGGCAACGCCGGGAAGCGTGCGACCTTCCATCCATTCGAGGAAGGCACCGCCGGCCGTTGAGACAAAGCTAAAATCATCCGCAACCCCGGCATGGTTGAGCGCGGCCACCGTGTCGCCGCCCCCTGCGACCGACACCAAAGACCCCTCTTGCGTCAGAGCGGCCGCCGTGCGGGCAAGCGCGACAGTTGCCTTATCAAATGGCTGGGTTTCAAAAGCACCCATTGGGCCGTTCCAGACCAAAGTCCGACAGGTTTTCAGTACATCGGCCAGCGCCTCAACAGCGGCGGGGCCAACATCCAGGATCATCTCATCGGCGGCGACTTCATGCACATTGCAGGTGCGCAGCGACGCCGGGTTGGCCGCAAATTCTTTTGCCACAACAACATCATAGGGCAGATGGACGGTGCATCCGGCGGCGTCTGCGGCCTCCAAAATGGCATCTGCTGTGTCGGTCAGATCATGCTCACATAAGGATTTGCCAACATCCACCCCGCGTGCGGCGAGGAAGGTATTGGCCATGCCACCACCAATGATCAGATGATCAACGCGCGAGACAAGATGCCTGAGCACATCAAGCTTGGTCGAGACCTTGGCCCCGCCGACGACCGCCGCCACCGGCTTTTCCGGCGCGCCCAGCGCCTTTTCAAGCGCCACAAGCTCTGCCTCCATAGATCGACCCGCATAAGCGGGAAGAACATGGGCCAAGCCTTCGGTCGAGGCATGGGCACGATGGGCGGCAGAAAAAGCATCATTCACATAGGCATCGCCCAGTGCCGCCATGGCAGTGACAAGCTCTGCCGCATTCTTTTCTTCACCGCCATGAAAACGCGTATTTTCAAGAACAGCGATTGTCCCGGCCGGAAAAGTCGCAATGCGCGCAGCAGCGGCGTCGCCCGCGCAATCCTCGACAAATTCAACCGGGCGACCAAGCACGGCCGAAAGAGCGGGCACAACCTGCTGCAGAGACATGTCGTCGCGCCGTTCCCCTTTGGGTCGGCCAAAATGGGCGAGGACGAGAACCTTTGCCCCCCGGTCTGCCAATTCAAGCAAGGTGGGCGCGGCGGCACGCAGACGCATATCGTCTGAGACTTGGCCGTCTGCCATGGGGACGTTCAGATCCTCACGAACCAGAACGCGTGTCCCCGTGACATCGCCCATATCATCCAGTGCCTTAAACCGGCCCATAAATTGCCCCCTGCCCGGTTCAGATCAGCTTTGCCATGACGCCTGCTGTGTCGAGCATGCGGTTGGAAAAGCCCCATTCATTGTCATACCAGCTCAGCACCCGCACCAGCTTGCCATCAATGACGGCGGTTTCGAGGCTGTCGATGGTCGAGCTGTTCGGGCAGTGGTTATAATCGATGGAGACCAAAGGCTCATCGGAGTAACCGAGCACACCCTTCATCGGGCCTTCGGCGGCTGCCTTCAACAGCGCGTTGACTTCCTCAACGCTCGTGTCGCGCTTTGGCTGGAAGGTCAGATCGACAACTGAAACATTCGGCGTCGGCACGCGAATAGCCGAGCCATCCAGCTTGCCCTTCAGTTCAGGAAGCACTTCACCGACGGCGCGGGCAGCGCCCGTCGTCGTCGGGATCATCGACATGCCGGCAGCCCGCGCACGACGCATGTCGGAATGAATCTGATCGAGGATCTTTTGGTCGTTGGTATAGGCGTGGATGGTCGTCATCAGGCCGCGCTCAATACCAATCGCGTCGTTCAAGACCTTGGCAAAAGGCGCAAGGCAGTTTGTGGTGCAAGACGCGTTGGACACGACCTTATGATCGGCCGTCAGCTTGTCATGGTTGACCCCATAAACGACAGTCAGGTCAGCGCCCTTGGCCGGGGCCGAAATCAGCACACGCTTGGCGCCCGCTGTTAGATGCTTGGATGCGCTTTCTTTGTCCGCAAAGAAGCCTGTGCATTCAAGGGCAATATCCACGCCCTGCGCTGCATGTGGCAGGTTCGCCGGATCCCGCTCTGCCGTGACAGCAATGCGCTTGCCATTGATGATGAGGTCATTGCCATCAACCTCAACCGTTCCATGAAATGCGCCATGAACTGAATCCCGCTTGAACAAAAAGGCGTTGGACTTGGCATCCGCCAGATCGTTGATTGAGACCAGTTCAAGGCCGCAATCCGGCCGCTCAAGGATGGCCCGCGCAACGTTGCGCCCGATGCGGCCGAAACCGTTAATGGCAACTTTCGCCATGGTTTTAACTCCTTTTAATTGGACAATTTTTCAAGAATTTTCGGAAGGATTTTCTCTGCCGTCAGGCCGAAATAATCATAGAGTGCCTCGGCCGGTGCCGATGCGCCAAAGCGGTCAATGCCAATATTGAGGCCATCTAGGCCCGTATAGCGCTCCCAGCCCATCGTCACGCCCGCTTCAATCGACACGATCAGGGCATCGCGCGGCAGAAGATCGGCCTTATAGGCGGAAGTCTGCGCATCGAATAACTCGGTGCAGGGCATGGAGACGACATCCGCGCCAATGCCTTGCGCCTCAAGGGCGGTGGCGGTGGCCAGCGCAATTTCAACTTCCGAGCCTGTGGCGATCAGCACAACCCGCCGGCCATTTTCCGCGCCCTTCAGACGATAGCCGCCCTTGGCGCACAGGTTTTCGGAGACGTCAAAGCGAATTGCAGGCAGATTTTGGCGCGACAAGGCAAGGACCGAGGGGCCATGCGCCCGTTCCAGCGCCAAGGCCCAGCATTCGGCCGTTTCCACCGCATCAGCTGGGCGGAACACGGCAACATTGGGGATGGTGCGCAGGCTCATGACATGTTCAACAGGCTGGTGCGTCGGCCCATCTTCGCCAAGACCGATGCTGTCATGCGTCATCACATAAACAACCCGCTGTTCCTGAATGGCGGACAGGCGGATCGCGTTGCGGCAATAATCCGAAAAGACGAGGAAAGTGCCGCCATAAGGAATGATGCCGCCGTGCAGCGCCATGCCGTTCATTGCGGCGGCCATGCCAAATTCACGAATGCCGTAATAGACATAGCGCCCACTATAGTCGGCGCGACCAAAGGGCGTGGTCGCCTTCGTCTTGGTATTGTTTGATCCGGTCAAATCCGCCGAACCGCCGACCATGGCAGGAATGGCAGCCGTCAGGACTTCCAGCGCCATTTCGCTGGATTTCCGGGTCGCGACCTTGGGCTTTGTTTCCGCCAGGCCCTTGAGATAGTCCTGCAAAGCGGCTGTCGGCTGAATATCGCCCGACATCTGCGCTGTAAATTCTGCAGCCTGTGCGCTTGCGGCAAGACGCGCGGCCCATGCTGCATGAACGGAAGAGCCGCGTGTGCAAAGCGCACGCCAGCTTTCCAGAATATCCGAGGGGATTTCAAAAGGTGCTGCCGTCCAGCCCAGTTCCGCGCGCGTCGCCGTTACTTCATCTGCCCCCAAGGCCGAGCCGTGCACACCAGACGTGCCCTGCTTATTTGGGGCCCCCTTCCCAATGAGCGTGCGACACGCAATGAGCGACGGGCGACCATCAGCCAACGCAGAGGAAATGGCGCGGCGAATGTCTGCAAAGTCATGACCGTCACACGATTCGGTGTGCCAGCCGGTCGCACGATAGCGCGCGGGCACATCTTCGCTGGTCGACAGGTCGGTGTTACCGTCAATGGTGATGCGATTATCGTCCCAAAGCACAATCAGATTGCCAAGACCAAGATGCCCGGCAAGGCCAATGGCTTCGTGGTTGATGCCTTCCATCAAGCAGCCATCGCCCGCGATGACCCAAGTCCGGTGATCCACCAGATCATCGCCATAAACGGCATTCAGATGTCGTTCGGCCATTGCCATACCAACAGCCATGGCCAAGCCCTGACCCAGCGGCCCCGTTGTTGATTCGACGCCCTCGAGTTCAATATTTTCTGGATGCCCGGCGCACGGGCTGTGCAGCTGACGGAAATTGCGAATATCGTCCATTGTAGGGCGGGCATAGCCGGCCAAAAATAGCGTCGAATAGGCGAGCATCGAGCCGTGGCCAGCCGACAGCACGAAGCGATCCCGATCCGCCCATTTGGGGGCTTTGGGATCAAATTTCATAAACTCTGTGAATAAAACCGTCGCGACATCGGCCATGCCCATTGGCATGCCGGGGTGGCCAGAATTTGCGGCCTGAACCGCATCCATCGACAAAGCCCGGATTGCGTTGGCGAGTTGTTGCGTTTCAACGGTCATGACGGTCCTTTAATATGGGCCTGGCAGAACGACTCGCAGGCGCGAAGCTGAGGGTCTATTGTCGCTCCCCAATGCGATGGTCAACCAAGGCTAAGGCATTTTGCTTGCGGCGCTTTACGGGCGTGGTAATCGTGCCGCATGTCTGATCAACGTCTTAACACCGCCTTAGGCCGAATTGCTGCTGCGCTCGACCGAATTGAACAGGTCGCAGACCGGCCCTTGCCCCAAACCGAATCCAGCGACACCAGCGCCGCCGAACTGGCGTCTCTGCAAGAGCGTCACGCGAAATTGAAGGAAGAGGCGACAATTGCCTTATCTGCGCTCGACGCCGTTTTGGCGCGCGCATCAGCAGGGGCGCGAAGCTAATGGCGAAGGTAGATCTGATTATCGGCGGAAATTCATATTCCGTAGCCTGCCGCGATGGCGAAGAGGCCCATCTGGTGAACATCGCCACTTTGGTCGATAGTAAAGCCCAGCAAGCCAAAAAGGCGGTCGGTGGCGTCAATGAAGTGCGTCAGTTGCTCTTTGCGTCACTTTTTCTGGCGGATGAGCTGGATGAGGTACGACGCAAGGGCGGTGCTCCGGCGGCCGCGCCGCAGCAGGGCAATCCGCCGTCCATTGATGACGCACACAGCGTGGCCTTGATGGAAGATATTGCCGCGCGACTGGAATCCCTCGCCACGCGCCTTGAGCAACGGGGCTAACCCCCCTATATGAATTGCGGCGGATACTGCCCGGTGCGCGCTGATGAGAACATCCCTGAGGCGATTCAACATCCATGGGGGCTGTCCCTGCCCAGGCCCTGGCCTGTGGTACATGGTCCCCACCTGACGTACTTGGCGTCAGAGGATATTCCGGCAAACGGCCATGGCGGGTCCGCCAACCCATGACGGCCATGACAAAAACAGATCTGCGCCGATTGGCGCGCGCCCGGCGAAAGCAATTTGTGGCGGATCGTGGCTCTGCCTTGTTTCCAACGCACGTCCAGCCAATTGCAGAGCTTTTTGCGCGGCTCTCCCCGCAAATCTGCTTGGCCGGCTATCGGGCCATGCCCAATGAAGCCGACATTTCGGCTCTTCTAACGCAGATAGAAGGCCAGGGCGCAGCGCTGGCTTTGCCTTGGATTGGTGCGCAAGGGCAGGACATGCTGTTTCGCAGATGGTCACAAGGTGCGGCTCTAGACATGGCAGCCGACAAATTCCTGCAGCCTCTCTCAACGGCGGAACAGCTGGTCCCCGACATCATCTTGATGCCTTTGCTGGGCTTTGACAGAAAAGGCACGCGGCTTGGACAGGGTGCGGGCTATTATGATCGCGCACTTGCCTCGCAAAGCGCCCCTTTGCGGATTGGCGTGGCGTGGTCGGTTCAGGAGTTTGAAAACCTCCCTGCGGATCCTTGGGATATGCCGCTTGACGCCATCCTGACCGAAGCCGAATGGATCATACCGGCCACGAGCAGATACGCGAAGGAAAGATGATGGACACCCCAAGTTGGCGAAAGCCCGTCGGCATACTCGGAATTCTGGCGTATCTGACCATTTGGGCTGTGGCCATTGCCAGCCTGTCTAATGTGATTGGCGATTGGCATATCCTGATCCAGACGGTTTTTTACCTGATCGCAGGCACAATCTGGATCTTGCCGCTTCGGCCTGTACTGAAATGGATGGAGACCGGAACCTTCCGGTGACAAGGCCAACTTTCCTAGAGAAAGTGGCGCGAGTGACGGGGCTCGAACCCGCGACCTCCGGCGTGACAGGCCGGCGCTCTAACCAACTGAGCTACACCCGCTCTCTTGCGTGAGGAGGCGGCGTCTAAGCGACCACCGATGGGCTGTCAAGGCGATGCACAACATGTTTTTTGGCGGGATCAGGCTGGCTTCGCTAAACTGTGATGCGCGTGGATGATATAACGCCATTCACCGCTTGGCCACTAAGCGGAGAGAGCCTAGCTTTACCTCTGTGCTGAAGGTTGCAAGCTATAACATCCGCAAGGGACTCGGAACGGACCGTCTCAGACGTCCTGACCGCATACTTGACGTGCTGAATGAGGTCGACGCGGACATTATCGCCCTTCAAGAGGCGGATCGCCGTTTCGGCAAGCGTCACTCCGCATTGCCGCTGGATATGATCACAGCGCATTCAGATTATGAGCCTGTGCCCTTTGAAACACGGCCAGACTCTCTTGGGCATCATGGCAATGCGATATTGGTCCGGCGCGGCATCACTATACTAGCCCATGATATTCTGCACTTGCCTGCCCTTGAACCTAGAGGCGCTGTTGTTGCCGATATCCGGGCCAAGGGGCAGGAGTTGCGTATTGTCGGCATGCATCTCGACCTATCCGGCTTTCGGCGACGCCAGCAAGTCCGGTCCGTGCTGGCACAAATTAACGACCGCGCCCCCGATATGCCGTCCATCCTAATGGGGGATTTAAACGAATGGTCGCGCAAAGGCGGATGTTTGGGAGAGTTTATCGGCGGCCATCATGACGCCCATACTGGCCCAAGCTTTCACAGCCAGCGGCCCATGGCCCGCCTTGATCGCATCTTCGTAAGCCATAAGATCAAGATTCTCTCCGCTGGTACGCACCAGAGCCTGAAAGCGCGGCGCGCATCGGACCACCTGCCCGTTTGGGCGGAACTTTCGTTCAGCTAAGCTTTGCGCTATCGGACAGGTCATGGAACCCTCTGCGCTTCGTGTTGCGATCTTTAGCGGCAATTATAATTATGTCCGCGATGGTGCGAATCAGGCGTTGAACCGTTTGGTCGGCTATTTGCTGCGTTGCGGCGTTCAGGTGCACATTTATTCTCCGACAACAGACACACCCGATTTTCCGCCAACCGGGGATTTGGTGAGCGTCGCTTCCATCCCCATGCCCTTTGGCCGGGGCGAATATCATGTGGCGCGTGGGCTGACGCGGGCGGCCAAGCGGGATTTGGACCGTTTTCAGCCAAATATCGTCCATGTCTCAGCCCCAGATATTTTGGGGCATCGCGCGATTAGCTGGGCCAGAGCGCGGAATATTCCGGTTATTGCCTCCATGCACACGCGGTTTGAGACCTATTTGCGCTATTATGGCCTCGCCTTTCTTGAACCTGCGCTCCTTGCCATACTTCGCCGCTTTTATCGGCGATGTGATGCGGTTGTTGCGCCTTCCGAAACCATAGCGCAGCTCATGCGCGAACAGCGGATGAGCTATAATATTGGTATTTGGGCGCGGGGCATTGACACCAACATCTTCAATCCCGGTCAGCGCGATCTTGATTGGCGTCGCGCGCGTGGAATTGCGGATGATGAACCTGTGATAGGCTTTCTGGGTCGTCTTGTCATGGAAAAGGGGCTGCACGTTTTTTGTGAGGCAATTGATCAACTGCGCGCTCGAAATGTCCGTCACACCGTGCTGGTCATTGGCGAGGGGCCTGCACGGGGCTGGTTTGAAAAGCGCTTACGCAATGGCATTTTCGTGGGATTTCAATCGGGGCAGGATTTAGGCCGCGCCGCGGCCTCAATGGATATGCTCTTTAATCCCTCCACCACCGAAGCCTTTGGCAATGTGACGCTTGAAGCTATGGCGTGCGGCATCCCTGTTGTCGCTGCATGGGCAACGGGCAGCGACAATCTCGTCACGGATGGCGTGACGGGCAGCCTTGTCACCCCCGGCGGCATTTCAGGATTTGCCGACGCGCTTCAAAGCTATTGCGAGGATGCCGACTTGCGCAAGCGCGCAGGAGTGGCGGGAGAATTGGCCAGCCGGGCCTATGATTGGGATATCGTCAACCAGTCGGTTCTTGATCAATATCTTCGTCTGGCTCACGAACTAGGTGTTGCAGAGCGTGTCTGACCTTTTTGGGGCAGAACCTCCCCGTCCTCCGCTCGCCGAACAATTGCGCCCCGGCAGCATTGCCGACATTGTCGGCCAAGATCATCTGACTGGCCCAACAGGGGCGATTGGCCGTATGCTGGCCGCCGGCAAGCTCGCGTCCATGATCCTTTGGGGCCCGCCCGGCACGGGGAAAACGACGATTGCGCGTTTACTCGCGGACGCCGCTGGCCTGCGCTTTGCGCCCATATCCGCCGTATTCTCGGGCGTTGCCGACCTGAAGAAAGCATTTGCCGAAGCGGAACAGCACGGCCGCACAGGCCAAGGCACTTTGTTGTTCGTGGACGAAATCCACCGGTTTAACCGCACTCAGCAGGACAGTTTTCTGCCCTTTGTCGAAAACGGCACGGTCACTTTGGTGGGGGCCACCACCGAAAACCCGAGCTTTGAGCTCAACGCCGCTGTGCTCAGCCGCGCCCAAGTGCTGGTGCTCCACCGGCTCGATGCCTCCGCCCTCGACACGCTTTTGGTGCGCGCTGAAGCGCTGATTGGCAAAAGCCTTCCGCTGACCGAAGAGGCGCGCGCGGCCCTGATTGCGTCCGCCGATGGCGATGGCCGATTTCTGCTCAATCAGGCCGAGACGCTTGCGACAATCGCGGTAGAGGAACCGCTCGATCCAAAGGCCCTTGCCGATCTGCTCCACCGCCGCATGCCTGTTTATGACAAGGACCGCGAAGGGCATTACAACCTCATCTCGGCGCTTCATAAAAGCTTGCGGGGATCTGACCCGCAGGCGGCGCTTTACTATCTCGCCCGGATGCTCGTCGCGGGTGAAGAGCCGCTGTTCGTGCTGCGACGACTTGTCCGCTTTGCCAGCGAAGATGTTGGGCTTGCCGACCCGCAAGCGCTTGTCCAATGCCTTGCCGCAAAAGACGCCTATGATTTTCTGGGCAGCCCAGAAGGCGAATTGGCGATTGTGCAGGCCTGCCTCTATTTGGCCACCGCCCCCAAATCGAACGCTGCCTATGTCGCCCAAAAATCCGCATGGAAGGCCGCCCGCGACACAGGGTCTTTGACGCCACCAGCCAATATCCTCAACGCGCCGACAAAGCTGATGAAAGAGATCGGCTATGGCCAAGGCTATGCCTATGATCATGATCGCGACGGCGCGTTTAGCGGCGATAATTATTGGCCGGATGAGATGACACGGCAGGAATTTTACCGCCCCTCGCCGCGCGGGTTTGAGTCAAAAATTCAAGAACGGCTGGCCTATTGGGATAAGCTGCGCGCCGCGCGAGGAAAAGGCGGGGCCTAGCCTGACGTAATCGTAAGGTTATGCTGGACAGCGGCAGATGTTTCAGCAAAAACGCGCGTCATGACACTTCCAGCTATTTTCGACCGCCTCCGCCTTCCCATCATCGCATCACCGCTCTTCCTCGTCTCGGGGCCAGATTTGGTGATTGCGCAGTGCAAAGCGGGTATTGTTGGCTCTTTTCCGGCGCTGAATGCGCGGCCACAGGCCATGCTGGATGAATGGATCCACCGGATCACGGAAGAATTGGCGGCATGGAACCGCGACAACCCTGATCGGCCCGCGGCGCCCTTTGCTGTCAACCAGATCGTCCATAAATCCAACAACCGTTGGGAAGAAGATATGGCGACCTGCGAAAAATGGCAGGTGCCAATCATCATCACCTCTTTGGGGGCTCGTGAAGACCTCAACACGGCCGTGACCGGCTGGGGCGGCGTGACGCTGCATGATGTGGTCGACGATCGATTTGCGCGCAAAGCCATTGAAAAGGGTGCAACAGGCCTCATCCCGGTCGCAGCAGGCGCTGGCGGCCATGCAGGTAAGCTGTCCCCCTTCGCGATCGTGCAGGAAATTCGGGAATGGTTTGACGGGCCTGTTGCTCTGTCCGGTTCCATTGCCAATGGCGGCGCTGTTCTGGGCGCACAAGCAATGGGGGCTGATCTTGCCTATATCGGCTCCCCTTGGATCGCGACTTTTGAGGCCAATGCGGAAGAGAATTACAAGCAAGGCATTGTCGAAGGCCGCGCGTCAGACATTGTCTATTCCAACCTCTTTACGGGCGTTCACGGCAATTATCTTCGCCAGTCGATCGTCAATGCCGGGCTTGATCCCGACAATCTGCCCGAAGGCGATATCTCGACCATGAATTTTGGCTCTGGTGGGAATACCGAAGCCAAGGCCTGGCGCGACATTTGGGGGTCGGGTCAAGGCGTTGGCGCGGTCAAGGCTGTTGAGTCGGTTGCGGACCGCGTGGATCGGTTGGAACGCGAATATCTGGCGGCGCGGACACGGCTGGCGCTTTAAGCGCCTGCCGTATTTTGATCTTTGCCGAAGATTTCCCAAGCGGAAATGAACATGGCCGCGATCACGGGGCCAATTATGATCCCGTTCACGCCTAAGAGCGCAATGCCGCCCAGCGTTGCAATGAGCACGATATAATCGGGCAATTGCGTATCCTTGCCGACCAAGATCGGGCGCAAAACATTGTCGATTGTCGAAATGACGAAAAGTCCGAATAGGAGGAGTGCAAAGCCACGCTCCACTTCTCCCGTCGCCAAAAGATAAATAGCGACAGGTGCCCAGATCAACCCTGTCCCAATGGCGGGAACCAGCGACAACACACCCATCACAACGCCCCAAAGCAGCGGCGCGCGAATGTCCAAAAAGTAAAAGGCAAGGCCGCCAAGGATGCCCTGCACAATGGCAACAACAATGCTGCCCTTAATTGTGGCGCGCACGACGGCAATGAACTTTTCAAACAGTGCCCGACGCTTGCCTTCCTGCATCGGCATACGGGTACTAATCTTGCGGGCAATCTCCGTGCCATCGCGCAGGAGGAAATAGGTGAGGTAGAGCATGATGCCCAATCCCACGATGAAGGCAAAGGCGCTTTGCGTGATGCCCAAGGCCTGTTCCGCCGCAATCCGCAGGGCGCTCGACAAAACGGTCGATAAACGCTCTTCAATCTGGCTCAGATCCGTCAGGGCAAAGCGGTCCGCCAAATGGAGCAGAGGCTTTGGCAAGTCGCCGCGAATTGCCTCCAACGTGGCGCCAATATCAATCTGCTGGGTCTCAAGCGATTCATAGGTGCTGATGGCTTCATCCAGCAGGAGCGAGCTGATCACAAATGCCGGTATAATCACAATCGCAACCAGAAGACCCAAAGTCAGGCCTGCCGCCGTGTTCCGGTGGCCATTCAGCCCGCGCACAAGGGCCCGATTGACGGGCATGAAAACAATGGCAGCCACCAAACCCCAGAGAATTGCCCCGAAAAAGGGGGAGGCAATCCACGCCATGGCCAGCGTCGCGGCAATCACAAAGCCAAGAAACACTCGATCTTCAATATGGAACATGCCGAACCGCCCTGCTGATTTTGTGTGTTTATAGCGGGCGAGTTGAGATTGTCACAAGGGGCGCCGCCTAGGTCTGAGGTGCACCACCATGATAAAAATCAAAAACAACCTGCGCGACAGCAGCTGACACGCCGGGCGCGCGCTGCAAATCTTCCAGACTGGCGCTGCGCACCGCGCGGGCCGTGCCAAAATGCATCAGCAGCGCCTTTTTACGCGCAGGGCCAATGCCGGGGACTTCATCCAGCGGACTTGCCGTCATGGCGCGTGCCCGTTTGGTCCGATGCGCGCCAATGGCAAAGCGGTGCGCCTCATCGCGCAGACGCTGAAGATAAAAGAGCACCGGGGCATTGATCGGCAGGGTCAATTCCCGCCCATCGGGAAAATGGAAGATTTCGCGCCCAGCATTGCGATCTGGCCCTTTGGACACGCCGACAAAGGCCAAATCCTCGATGCCAAGCTCTTCCAGAGCGGCCTTAACCGCACTCACCTGCCCCTTGCCACCGTCAATCAATGCCAAATCCGGCCACAGGCCCTTATCCCGATCTGGATCCTCTTCCAGCGCCCGGCCAAAGCGGCGCGCCATGACTTCGCGCATCATGGCAAAATCATCGCCGGGCACCGTCTCTGCATTGCGGATGTTGAACTTGCGATACTGGCCTTTTTGAAAGCCCTCTGGCCCAGCAACGATCATCGCGCCCAACGCATTTGTGCCCTGAATATGGCTGTTGTCATAAACTTCGATCCGCTGCGGCGGTTCGGCCAGATCAAAGAGCTCTGCCACTTCACGCAGAAGCTTCGCCTGTGTGGTTGTTTCGGCGAGCCGACGGTCTAAAGCCTCAACGGCATTGCGGACGGCCTGATCCACCAGCCGCTTTCGATCGCCCCGCTGCGGGCACTGAATATCCACCTTGCGGCCAAGCTGTGAACCCAGCGCCTCAGCAAGCAAGTCTGCATCCGGCAAGTCCCGATCCAGCAGGATCGTTCGTGCCGGGGGCACATCTTCATAAAATTGCGCGAGAAAGCTGGAGAATATCTCCGCCTCTTCCAAATCGGACGTGTGGGTTGGGAAGAAGGCACGATGCCCCCAATTTTGCCCCCCGCGAATGAAAAAAGCCTGAACACCAACCTGACCCGAGCGAGTAGCCAGCGCAAAAATATCGGCGTCCCCCACTCCCTCGGCATTAATGGCTTGGCTGCCCTGAATGAAGGTCAGAGCCTTGAGCCGATCCCGAAGGACGGCGGCTCTTTCAAAATCCAGTGCTTCGGCTGCGCCCTCCATTTCATGAGCAAGCTTAGCCTGCACATCAGTCGATTTACCGCCAAGAAACGCCTTGGCATCATCAACCAATTCCCCATAGGCCGCATCATCAATGCGCCCGACACAGGGGGCCGAACAGCGTTTGATTTGATAGAGCAGGCAGGGTCTGTCGCGATTGTTGAAAAAACTATCCGTGCAGGACCGCAGCAAAAACAGCTTCTGCAGCGCATTCAACGTCATATTGACCGACCCGGCGCTGGCAAAGGGGCCGTAATAATTGCCCTTCGCCCGACGCGCACCGCGATGCTTTTGAATGCGCGGGAATTGGTGGTCTGCGCGCAGCAGGATGAAGGGGAAGCTTTTGTCGTCGCGCAAAAGGACGTTGTACGCAGGGCGATAGCGCTTGATCAGCTGCGCTTCGAGCAACAGCGCCTCTGCCTCGCTATTGGTCGTCACAATCGTCATGCTGCGCGTTTGCGCGACCATGCGCCGCAGACGATTGGGTAACCGGTCGACTTGCGTATAATTGGTCACACGGTTCTTGAGCGCCTTGGCCTTGCCAACATAGAGCACATCACCCCGGGCATCATACATGCGATAGACGCCGGGCTTTATTGGCAGCGTTTTGACGACATTGCGGATCGCTGCGACCCCAGCCTCCAAATCCGGCTGGTCCGCCCCGCGCACCGTATAGGTGGCGCGCTCTTCATTAAAGCGATCGGGGGAGTCAGGCGTAGACATTAGGAACGAACGCGGCCACCTTGCAGGATGAAAATCATATTCTGGGAGACGATAGATGCAACTCGCTGGCAAGACCATATTATTGACGGGCGGGACCGATGGAATCGGTAAAGAAATGGCCGCGCAATTGCAGGGGCTTGGCGCCGACCTGATTCTAACAGGCCGAAATGCGATCCGGATTCAAGAGATGCAGTCGCGTGGATTTGAAGTCATTGCCGCTGATTTGTCCGTGCCCGCAGGTGTGGACGCTGTTCTTGCCGGGGTCGGCGGCCGCACAATTGATATTCTCATCAATAATGCAGGGGCTGGGAGCGATCATGACTTTCGCGAGGGCGCGCCTGATCTCGCCGATAATGACCGCTGCATCTTTTTGAACCTGAATGCGCCTGTCCACCTGATCACGCGGCTGATGCCTCAGCTGAAAGCAAGGCCAGAGGCGATGATCGTCAATGTGACATCCGGCTTGGCCATTGCCCCACGTGCTGGCGGACCCATTTACTGCGCCACCAAAGCGGCCCTGCGCAGCTATACGCAAGCCATCAGGGCACAATTGGCGGGAACCTCCATCCATGTCGTTGAGGCCCTGCCACCGGTCGTCGAAACAAAGCTGACAGCAGGCCGTGGCAGCCGCAAAATGGCCCCTGCTGAATGTGCCCGGCAAATCATCAGCGCGATGCAGCGCAACGCAACAGAGGCCAATGTTGGCTTGGTCAAGCTGCTGCAATTGGTCAACAGCATCTCCCCCGCGCTCGCCCGGCGGATCATGCTACGCTTCTGATACAAAAAACCGAGCCGGAGCATGACCCCGACCCGGTTTTTATAATTCTAGAAAAAGGGCTTAGTTCAGCGACGCGATCGTCTGATCGATCAGCGGCTTATCCGCCTTGCTGTCATGGCCCTTGGCAATCAACTGCGCAGCAGCCGCAGCGGCAGCGGATGCTGCCTTCGCCCGCACATCGGCGATAGCGGCGCGTTCGGCAGCTGCGATCTTTTCTTCGGCTGTCTTTGTCCGGCGGGCGACCAAAGCGGTGGCATCGGCCTTTGCCTTGGCAACGATCTGCTTGGCTTCCTCTGCTGCCGCTGCCTTCATGGCTTCCGCGTCTTTAGCAGCAGCCTTTGCCTGCTTTTGATACTCAGCCTTCAGCGCCTCTGCATCCTTGCGGAGGTTTTCGGCAGCTTCCAGATGTTCCCGGATGCCAGCGATCTTCTGATCAAGGGCCGCGCCAATCATTGCGGGAACGCGCTTCCAAATGGCAAGCGCGATCACGATGATCATGGCGAGCGCAACCCACATGGTTGCATCCATGCCGAGCGCTGCGGGAGCTGCATGCTCCACAGCCGCGCCAGCGGCTTCAGTTGTTGCGTGCGTGTCTTCAGCCATTGGCCAATACCGTCTTCACTGCCTGTGCCGCCTGAGCTGGGGTCACCTTGATGCCCGATACCTTGGCGACAATGTCTTGCGCGGCATCGGCAGCGACGCTGTCAATACCGGACAATGCCTTGGCGCGCGCCTTGGCAATCACAGCTTCTGCGTCTGCCGTTTTCGCGGCGATGTCAGCGTCTGCCTTTGCAATCCGCGTCTCTGCGTCTTTTTGAGCCTTGGCCTTGGCCTTTTGAGCCTCTGCCTGAGCAGCCGCACGCGTCTGCGTCAGTTCGGCTTGCCATGCCCCTTCCAAATCGGATGCCTCGGCGCGCGCTTGTTCAGCGGCAGCAAGGTCACCCGCGATCTTTGCATCGCGGGCGTCAACCGTGGCGTCCACTCTTGGCAGGATGCCCCGGCCGATCACGAAATAGATCAGGCCAAAGACAATCAACAGCCAGAAGAATTGGGACGCATAGGTCGCAAGGATCTGGGAAATCTGGGGCATGGCGAAAAGCCGTCCTTAGCTATTGGTCTGTTCGTTACGCGACGAAGATCAGGATCATCGCAACGACGAACGCGAGCAGGCCGAGAAGTTCAGCAGCGGCGAAGCCGATGAACAGACGACCCTGCTGGCCATCAGCGGCAGCCGGATTGCGCAGAGCGCCCTGAAGGAAAGACCCGAAAACATTACCCACGCCGCCTGCGGCGAGACCTGCACCAATTGCTGCAAGACCGGCACCGATCAACTTTGCTGCTTCTGCGTCCATGATAAAACTCCCTTAGATAAAACCGATGGTTAGGTGGTGGTAAAAACTCAGTGCAAGTTGACCGCGTCGTTAATGTAGAGCGAGGTCAGCAAGGCAAAGACATAGGCCTGGATCGCGCACACCAGCAGTTCGAGCATGGTGATGCCAATCATCAGGATGAAGCTAGGCAGGCTGACGACCGGGGCAACCCAGGCGGCATCTGCATTCAAGCCGTTGATCACAAATCCGGCCAGCACCTTCATCAACACGTGACCAGCGGTCATGGCGACGAAGAGACGCAGCGCGAGGCTGAACGGGCGGATGAGGAATGAGAAGAGTTCAATGAACGGGATCAGCCACATCAGCCACCAAGGCGTGCCATGCGGCACGAATAGCGAGAAAAAGTGCAGCTTATGCCTCCACAGGCCGACAACCAGCACCGTGCCAAAGCTCAGGATCGCGAGAACCGCAGTCACCGTTAAATGGCTGGTCACTGTGAAAGCATGGACACCCGGCACAATCCCAAAGGGCATCATACCCATGAAATTGGCAACGAGGATGAACATGAACAGCGAGAAGACAAGCGGCACATAGGCCTTGCCTTCGGGGCCGACGCTGGTCGACACCATATTGTTGATAAAGCCGGATACGCTCTCAACAGCCGCCTGCCAGCGACCGGGAACAAGATCCCGCTTCATACCGCCAAGCATGAACAGCCAAATCGTGCCGAGCACGATCAGCATGAACAGCGAGGAATTGGTGAACGAGATGTCATAACCAGCCAGATTGAGCGGCGCGATCGGCTCAATCATGAACTGGTGCATCGGATCGATCTTGCCGCCTTCGGAAGCCACGTAATTCCAACCCCGTTTATGCACACAAAGCGCCCGGACTATTCCGGACGCTCGTTTGAAATCCTGATGATATTCCTAAACGCCACCACGATCCCAAGGAACATGGCAATGAGTAGGATCCAAGGAGCTGTGCCGAACAACCGGTCCAAAAACCAGCCGAGCAACGCACCACCCGCAGGGCCGGCAATCAATTCGGTGAGAACCCGGTTTCCCTGCCGCATTCCTTTGGCAGGTGCCTGATCCCTCTTTCCCGAACGGATTTTTTCAGCTTGTCGAACCTCTTTCAGCTGCATGTCTAACGAATCGAGCCGAGGGTCTGACGAACCTTTACCGTCCTGCGCGGGATCCTTCTGCACCATGTCGATTCGTCCTTCCATCAGAAAGCAAAACCGCCATGGAACGGACAAACCCCGCCAAGGCGCGCTCCCCTTAGGAAGCGGTGCGGGTCAAGTCAACCGACATTGGACCTTGAGCCAACTCTCGCCCCAACCAATTTTACAAAGTTTTTGTAATTCGCTCTTGTAAGCGAGCAGCCATAGCTGGGGATTTGCTTTAGGGTCCAAAAGTACAACTCGTTTGCCCCAGAGCCTCGCTTCAGGGATGATGCCTCCTCTGGTCTTTCAGTCAAAGCGGCCCAGCTAGCTTATTGATGGTCTGCAAAACGGCAAAGATTTGGTAAAGGAGTCGAAGGGGGGCCAGTTTATGCCAGAGTTAACAATGGATCATCTTCAGGCAATTCTCCCCTTCATTGCCGTGGGCTTTTTGGCCCAGTTAATTGATGGCGCGTTGGGCATGGCCTTCGGCGTGATTACCAACACAATGTTGGTCAGCGTCATGGGCGTTCCGCCCGCGCGGGCCTCGGCCAGCGTGCATCTGGTCGAGACATTCACAACGGCCGCCTCCGCCATTAGCCATGTTCTCCATCGCAATGTGAACTGGACGCTGTTCGCTCGCCTCGTCGTTCCCGGTATGATTGGCGGCGTGACAGGGGCCTATTTACTGGCCAATATTGATGCAAAGGCGGCGCGGCCTTTTGTCATGACCTATCTCGCGCTCATCGGCCTTTACCTGCTGTGGCGCGCTTGGGAAATGAGCCATAATTACCAACATAAACCAGCCAAAATCGTCGAACCGCTTGGTCTTGTCGGCGGCTTTCTGGATGCGGCAGGCGGCGGCGGTTGGGGGCCAATTGTCACATCTAACTTGCTGGTGCAGGGCACCGAACCGCGTCAAACCATCGGCACTGTCAACACGGCGGAATTTTTCCTCACAACGGTCATTTCGTTGACCTTCATTCTGACGATCGGGCTGGAAGCCTTCACCGTTGCTGCCATTGGTCTCATTATCGGCGGGCTTATGGCCGCCCCGCTTGGGGCCGTCCTTGCAAAGCGGATTCCGGCAAAGCGGCTCTTGTTCTTGGTCGGAACGATCCTAACGATCACCAGCGCCTACAGCCTTTATCGATCCTTGGCGGGGTAAAGCGTCTTTACTCAATTCCCGCAATAAGGGGGCAGCTGAATTGGGTCGGTCCCTTTGGTGCGCCAAATACCATCGGGAAGGAGATAGACCCTGCCCTGCGGCACGCGCGACTTGAGCGTTTCACACCCAACGGTTGCCGCCACATCCTTCACGGTCACGCCACGCTGCATCGCCAAATCGGTATAGGCTGCGCGGCGCTTGATGTTTATGGCATCCACCTCATCGCGCAGCGCATCCGAAGGCGCGGCTCGAAACCCAAGATACCCATCGGCCTGCTCTCCAACGCGGCCATCGGCCAAGGCGCTGGATACAGCGCTCGTCTGCGCTGTGGCGAAATTGGCGGCGGATGGCACCAGCACGGCCAGCCCCACAAGCATCAAGATGGACTTTGAAAGGCTCATTGCGGGAATAACTCCGGATTTTGGGTCACCAGATCCTGCGCATCCTTTTTCAGGCTGAGCACAACTTCCTGGCGGATATTGACGTTCAGGTTGATCTCAATCGGCCTGTCAGGGGCCTGTATCTGGACACAGCCAGCCAGACACATTCCAAGCCCTGCGATCCTCAAAATAGGTTTCATCATGCAAAAGGGTTCGCACTTGATCGCCCATAGGTCAACATCCAGCGCATCATGGCTTGGGGCTGCTTTCGGCAGGATGAACAGGCTTTGGCTCAGGCGGGGCAGATCTCGGCACAGGTTCTAGCTGTGGGATGAGCCGATTGATGAGGATCGACGGATCATTAAAGCTACGCGCCATATCGAATAACTGCCGAAATTTGGCGGTAATCGTCACATTGAATGCAAAGGGCAAATTGGATGCGCCCAGAATTCTGATCGGAAGCTTTGTCCGTCCGCCTTCTATCGGCGCCTGATTAACCCCGGCAAAGCTGATGCGTGTTATGACATCGCCATCAATCGCGCCATTTAGGTCAATCGACAACCGATCATATCGCATGGATTTCAACGCATCGAATGCAAAGCGGCTGATGAGGCCGAGATCCCCATTGGACACATCCCCCACATAAGAGAGCGTTCCGCCGCCCCGGGCAACCAGCCGCCCGCTTTCGATCCGACCGCCGGCTGCATCGAAAATCATCGGCAAATGCCCGTCATAAGTCCCTGTCGCTGTTATATTTTCAAACTGCATGGCCGCAATGAAACGTCCGGCATCAAGACCCTCAACCGCAAATGTCAGGCGTCGATCTGAGGCTTGCGCCATATCCAAAATTGTTGGCTCGAGAACAAGCGCACCGCCCGCAAAGGGCCACCGCCCCCCGTCCACCTGAAGTTTATATCCGGGGAGAATGCGGTATCGCACCTGCCCGTCTGAAACGAGAACACCGGGATTGACGCTGGCAAGGCGCACCTGCTGCCCGGGGGACGTCACAAGACCCAGAAGGTCGGTGAAGTTTATGTCCCCACTCAGGCCGGTGACCGGACCAAAAGCGGCCGCAAAGTCGAGACCATCGGTTGAGAAGCGACCGCTGCTGGTTACCCCTTGGGGCGTCCAATCAATCCGCCCCTGCCCGCGCAGGCTGCCTTGAACATTGGCGATAACGCCCAACGTGACGGGACTAATCGCCTCTGGCTGAAGCCTGTCATTAAAGGACAGCTTCTCCACGCCAAGCTGCGCGCTGCCCCGGCCATCTGACAGATTATGCTGTAACGCCAATGTGCTAACCAAAGCGCCAGACTTTGGCTCGCGCAACAACGCCTCTCCCCGCATTTGCGTGCCCGTCAGCCGAAGCTGTATCGCATCCGCTAATAAGGGGAAGAAGCGCGGCTCTGCCTGACGATCTGCAATCACCATCTTGCCATCAAAGCGAAGCCCCGCCTGCGTGACGCGCCAACGCCCCGCACCTTGGCTGGCAGATAGAGGCACGCCCCCAAGACTGCCAGAAAGGCCGGCCATATCGCCCGATAGACCGGCAGGCGTCGACTGGCCCGTCACCCATGCGGCGGTCAAGCCAGACACATCTGCGCCATTTAGAAGCCGGGCCGAAGGGGCCAAAACACGCCAATGCCCGTTTTTGAGGCTGTAAGTCGCCCCAGCGGCTGAGAAACGGATGGGAGACGTATCCAGCACCCCAACCAGCCGGACCGGGGCAAGCCGGACATCGCGTTGCCCCAGACAGGCCGTCATAGCAGCGGGCGACAAACGCAACTGCGCGATGCGCAGCGCCCGATAGCGAATGGGCAAACAGCCCCGCCATAAAGCGCCCTTTTCCATGCGGATTGGCAGACTAAGGCCTGAAACCCGCCCCACGCCCAAAGGCCCATCCAAAGTCGCCACAGTCTTGAGCGACACCCCTTGCGGGCCAAGGCTGATCCGTGTTGGAGCCAAAGTGAGGCGCGCGCCGTCCGCGACATAAGGTTGGAAATTCAGTGTGCCCGATTGGCCGTTGAAGAGTGCACGGCCAGACGGAAACAGTCCGCCGCCAAATCGCGTCATCCCGTTCAAGAAAAGTCCGGAGGGATTGGCCGTCACCACATCCTTACCCGGCATACGCAAAATGGCCCCCGATGCGCTCAGAAGGCCAATGTCAGACAGGCTCACCGCAAATTTGCCGTCCCTATGGCTGGCGGCAAACCGCGCCTGCCCCGTCACGCCACGCGACAGACCATCAACTGCTGTGGCAAGCTGACGCGCAACTGGGCCGATGGGCGTTGCACCGCCAAGACCCCGAAGCTGCTGCGCGATTTCGCGTGTCTGACGCCCCGGCATGAGGCGCAAAATCCGGGCCTGCCCGGTGGCATCCAGCCCGCGCGCCCTCCAAACAAAATCCCCATCTGCCCGGGCCTGCAAGGCCGCAACATCCCGCCCCACAAGAGAGGCCAGCCCCAGTTGGAATTTTGCGTCTGTCTTTTGAGCATCGCCTGAAAACTCAATTGTCGCATCGCCGCCCCGCGCGGTCAGATCCCCCTGCGTCAGCCGCACCAAGGCAGCGCGCGCAGATCCGCGCCAATCCCGACCATCTTCTGATATGCTGGCGTCCAGCTGAATATCGCCGGCGTCTCCAGCAAGATTGGTACATCCAATCTTGGCAAAGCGGATTGGGCCGGAAAATGTCGGCCGCGCGCCAATGACCGACACATCGCCAGAGACTGTTACACTTCGCGCCGCGCAACCAAGGGCCGCAATCTGGGGCGCTGTAAGCGCCAGCCGCCCTTCAAAGCCTGCCCGCAACCCACCTTGCCCATCAAGGCGCAAGCCAATTGGACCATAGGGCGTCTCCAATTGTGCGCGCGCATCCTCAAGCGCGACATCGAGTCGCGGCAGGCGAAAAGGCTCTTGGCTTGGCGGCGGCAGCAAGCGATCGACGCTGCCCATGCTAATTTTTTTGTCGATGACGCGCGCCCGCAAGCGAACTCCGCCCGCCCGGACGGCCTTGATCGAAAACCCGCTCAAACTTGGCCCAACATCAATTTCCAGCCAGTCCGCTGTCAGGTCCGGATGCTGTGGATCGCCAATGCGCACCTTTTCCAGCCGCTGACGCCGTGTCTCTATCGCTTTGATTTCATAGGAGGCTTTCACGCCCCGCTTGGCCAGAAAATCATCAATCGCATCTTTTGCCAGCGGCTCTCTTTGGCTCCACAGCACGATGAGCACAGCGCCCAAGCCGATTGCCAGCGCAAGCCATATCCAAAGAACGATGCGTCGAACCGCCATGACCCATTCCAAGCCGCTTTAGGCCTATCAATCAAGCGCAATTGCGCGCCTGACACGGCAAGGTTAGCGTCTCAGTATGAACGACAGCACAATAGATGGATCGGGGCATCGTGCGCGGCTGAGAAAACGCCTGATTGAAGGCGGGCCAGATGCGCTGCTGGATCATGAGATTATTGAATATCTGTTGGGCCTTGCGATCCCCCGGCGAGATACCAAGCCGCTGGCTAAGCGATTGGTTGCGGAATTTGGGGGCCTGCCCGGCCTTCTTGCGGCGGACGCAGAGGCCATTGCGCGCAATGGGGGCCTGAGCGAAACGGCGGTCGCCGCGTTGAAAATTGTGCAAGCCGCCGCCCTGCGCATGCTGGCGGGCCCCATTAAGAACCAACCCATATTGGGCCATTGGCAAGCCTTGCTCGATTATCTGCGGGCGGACCTTGCCGCGCTCACGGTGGAGCGGGTGCGTGTCCTGCATCTCAATTCGCGCAATATGCTCATCCGGGATGAGCTGATGGCCGAAGGCTCGATTGATCAGGCCGTGATCCATGTCCGCGAAGTCATCCGCCGGGCGATGGATTTGGGGTCTGCCGCGCTCATCTTGGTGCATAATCACCCATCGGGAGATCCCTCCCCCAGCCGGGCCGATATTCAGCTGACGCGCGATATTGCAGAGGCGGGCCGCAAGCTTGGCATAACCGTGCATGACCACATCATCATCGGCGCAAATGGCCATAGCTCTATGCGGACATCGGGGCTGTTATCCTGATTTGTGCGCGTCCACTCAAAAACCATACCTTGAGAGCAGCCCAAAGTTGCCGCTCTACGATGAGCCTGCTAGCGGGACGCGCGCACTCATAGCCAGATAGGACAGCCCATGATTCCCCGCTACGCCCGCCCCGACATGGTCAAGATTTGGGAACCCGAATCCCGCTTTCGCATCTGGTTTGAAATTGAGGCGCATGCGACAGACGCGCTGGCGGAACTGGGCGTTGTTCCAAAATCCGCAGCCAAGGCGCTGTGGGACTGGTGGGCGACCAATCCGGCCATCGACGTGGCGGCAATTGACGCGATTGAAGCCGTCACCAAGCATGATGTGATCGCCTTCCTCACTTGGGTTGCGGAAAATGTAGGCGAAGAAGCCCGCTTCATGCATCAGGGCATGACCAGCTCTGACGTGCTCGACACCTGCCTATCCGTTCAACTGACGCGCGCCAGCGACATTTTGCTGGCGGATTTGGATGCGCTGCTTGCCGCGATTAAGCGCCGGGCCTTTGAACATAAAATGACGCCCAGCATCGGCCGCAGCCACGGTATTCACGCTGAACCTGTAACCTTCGGCCTGAAAATGGCGGAAGCCTATGCCGAATTCTCGCGCTGCAAAGACCGCCTGATCGCGGCCCGCGCCGATATTGCCACCTGCGCCATTTCTGGTGCTGTCGGCACATTTGCCAACATCGACCCCAAGGTCGAAGCGCATGTGGCGGCCAAGCTCAACCTCGCGGTGGAGCCGGTGTCCACCCAAGTCATTCCGCGCGATCGCCACGCCATGTATTTTGCGACCTTGGGTGTCATTGCTTCGTCCATTGAACGGCTGGCGACCGAAGTGCGCCATTTGCAGCGCACCGAAGTTGGAGGCAGAAGAATATTTCTCGCCCGGGCAAAAAGGCTCCTCCGCCATGCCGCACAAGCGCAACCCGGTGCTGACCGAAAATTTGACGGGCCTTGCCCGCATGGTGCGCAGCTATGCCATCCCCGCGATGGAGAATGTCGCCCTCTGGCATGAGCGCGACATCAGCCACTCCTCGGTTGAACGTTATATCGGCCCGGACGCGACAATCACGCTGGACTTTGCGCTGGCGCGTCTGACCGGGGTGATTGATAAGCTACTGGTCTATCCAGAGCGGATGCAGAAGAATCTCGATAAAATGGGCGGCCTTGTGCATTCGCAGCGGGTTCTGCTGGCGCTCACACAGGCGGGCGTGAGCCGCGAAGATTCCTATCGGTTGGTGCAGCGCAACGCCATGAAAGTCTGGGAGTCCGACGGGCAATTGTCGCTGCTCGAGCTGCTTAAAGCGGACACGGAAGTGACGGCGGCCCTCAGCCCAAGCGAAATCGAAGAGAAATTCGATCTCGGTTATCATCTCAAACATGTCGACACGATTTTTGATCGGGTGTTCGGACAAAGCTAAGTTAATGAGATTGCATTTCACGATTGCATAAACTGCAATCGTGATTGCGCAGCTTGCGTTTGAATTTTTGTGTTGCAGCGCACAAATGGTGCGCATGCAGACGGTGCGCCGTCCAAAAAAAGGAAAAACGCATGACACTCATAACTCGGATTGCCAGCGTCGCGATCGGCGTGATGACCCAGACCATCTTTGTGGGCATCCTCATCGGCGCGTAAGCACGCTGACATATGTTCGGACAGACATTCGAACAGACACAAAAAGGCCCGCCGGTTTTCCTCCCCGGCGGGCTTTTTTTATGATCGCAATGACCCCAGGCGCTTAGTCTGTTAGATCATCCCACATATCTTTGAGCTTTGAGAAAAAGCCGGCGCTCTGCGGGGATTCCTCGCCTGTCTCTGTTTCTCGAAACTGCTCCAGCAATTCACGCTGCTTTGCTGTCAGCTTGGTCGGCGTTTCCACGTCAATTTGCACAACTAGATCGCCGGTTCCTCGGCCATTCAGAACGGGCATGCCCGCGCCCTTTTGCCGGATTTGCTTGCCGGACTGAATGCCAGCCGGAATTTTGATCTCATGCCCAACCCGATCCAGCCCGGGCACCGTAATGCTGCCGCCCAAGGCTGCGGTCGTAAAACTGATCGGCGCTTTGCAGAACAAGGTTGTGCCATCGCGCTGGAAGATCGCGTGACGTTTCAGGTGGAGGAAAATGTAAAGATCCCCCGCCGGCGCCCCGCGCGCGCCCGCCTCTCCCTCGCCAGACAGGCGAATGCGCGTTCCATCGTCTACGCCGGGCGGAATATTGACCGACAATGTCTTGGGCCGCTCCACACGCCCCTGCCCCCGGCAACTGATGCACGGGTCTGAAATAACGCGGCCAGAGCCTTGGCAAGATGGGCATGTCCGCTCCACCACGAAAAAGCCTTGCTGTGTGCGGACTTGGCCATGCCCACCGCAGGTCCCACACGCATTGGCCAAGGTGCCGGGCTTTGCGCCAGACCCGCCACAAGGATCGCAGCGTGCCGAGACTTGAATGGAAACCGATGTTTCCTTGCCCTTATAGGCATCCTCAAGCGTGATCTCGAGGTCATAGCGCAAATCTGCGCCGCGTTGCGGGCCGCGCTGCCGGTTCCGGCCGCCGCCCATGAATTCGCCAAAAATATTGTCGAAAATATCTGAAAAGCCAGAAAAATCCTGCGGGCCACCGCCGCCGCCATTTTGAAAAGCGGCCTTGCCATATTGGTCATAAGCCGCCCGCTTTTGCGGGTCCTTTAAAACATCATAGGCTTCACTAATGGCTTTGAACTTGGCT
The DNA here is from genome assembly GCA_041174825.1 of Pseudomonadota bacterium. Lineage (GTDB taxonomy): Bacteria > Pseudomonadota > Alphaproteobacteria > Sphingomonadales > Sphingomonadaceae > Aquisediminimonas. Next base: position 62,388 of record JBEDGC010000024.1, read on the forward strand.
TCGGACTCCGCACATCCGGGATTTTTGTCCGGGTGAAAGCGCATTGCCAATTTGCGGTAGGAGGACTTGATC
>JBEDGC010000025.1:0-28984 GCA_041174825.1 Pseudomonadota bacterium
CTATAAATTTTTGCGTCTCAACCAAGTGTTGAATTCGTTTTTCTCGGCCGCCTGCAGGTTGCAGCCACCCTGGCGTTGGTAAATGCACAGCTTGGCGCTTGGCTCTGCCCTTGGTATGGCCTGTTTGATGCTGCTCAATCAGCGCGTCGCAGGCAGTGCCTCGCTGCTTGTCACGCAATTCATTGTGGCGGCGCTGGCCGTGCCCTTCTTATTAGTCGCAGCCCTATTGGGCCATGTATCTGGCATCCCGAGTTTAGAGATAGGGTGGCCGCATTGGAGCGTCATTCTGCGCTGTGCGATTGTGGCTGTCTCGGCGTCTGCCGCCCATGCGTTGATTTTCATGGCAACAACACGCGCCTCGGCTGCGACTGTGGCACCCATGACGTACGCGCAATTGCTGGTGGCAATGGCCATTAGCACGTTGGTGTTCAACCACCCGCCAGACCTAACTTCGATAGGCGGATCAGCGCTGATTGTCGGCGCTGGGCTGTATATTTGGCGCAGCGCACGCCCGCGCTAATCCCAGATAGAAGAACGCCCCGGCATTTCTGCCGAGGCGCTTTCTTGTGTCTGTTATGACCGACCGGCTTTAGATCAGGCCGCGCTTTCTGCGAGGATAGTCAGGCCCTTGTCATTCACTTCGGCAAAGCCGCCGGTGATGCTGATCTTTTCAGCAGCAGCGCCCGGTGTTGCGTAGATTTCAACCGTCGCATCGCTGCGGATCGTTGACATCATTGGGCTATGGCCTTCGAGAACGCCGAAATCACCCTCTGTGCCCGGCACGACGACCATGTGGACGTCTTCCGACCGAACAAGGCGTTCTGGCGTCACGAGTTCAAAATGCAGTGCCATTGCGGTCTCCTAAGCCCCTCCCGCTTGGGGGAGGGGAGAGTGATTAGGCAGCGTCAGCTGCCAGCTTGGCAGCCTTGGCAACGACTTCTTCAATGCCGCCGACCATGTAGAAGGCAGCTTCGGGCAGATGGTCATATTCGCCATCAACCACCGCCTTGAACGAGCGGACCGTATCTTCGATCTGCACGAACTTGCCGGGGATGCCGGTAAAGACTTCTGCGACGTGGAACGGCTGCGACAGGAAGCGCTGGATCTTACGCGCACGGCTCACGATCAGCTTATCGTCTTCCGACAGTTCGTCCATGCCGAGAATGGCGATGATGTCCTGCAGCGACTTATACTTCTGCAGCGTTTCCTGAACGCGGCGGGCAGTGTCGTAATGCTCCTGACCCACAACGGCGGCTGTCAGCACGCGCGACGTGGAGTCGAGCGGGTCCACAGCCGGATAAATGCCGAGTTCCGAAATCGCACGGTTCAACACGGTCGTTGCGTCCAAGTGGGCGAACGAGGTGGCCGGTGCCGGGTCAGTCAAGTCGTCGGCCGGCACGTAGATCGCCTGGACCGAGGTGATCGAGCCCTTCTGGGTGGTGGTGATGCGCTCCTGAAGCGCGCCCATGTCGGTCGCGAGCGTCGGCTGATAGCCCACCGCCGAGGGAATACGGCCGAGAAGCGCCGACACTTCCGAACCCGCCTGTGTGAAGCGGAAGATGTTGTCGACGAAGAACAGAACGTCCTGACCTTCTTGGTCGCGGAAATATTCCGCGATGGCGAGGCCGGACAGGGCGACGCGAGCACGGGCCCCCGGCGGTTCGTTCATCTGACCAAAGACCAGCGCAACCTTGGAACCTTCCGGCGTTGGGTTGCCATCCTTGTCCTTGGCGATAACGCCTGCATCAAGGAATTCGTGGTAAAGATCATTGCCTTCACGCGTACGCTCACCGACACCGGCAAACACCGAGGTGACGCCATGGCCCTTGGCGATGTTGTTGATCAGTTCCTGAATAAGAACCGTCTTACCAACGCCAGCGCCGCCGAACAGGCCGATCTTACCGCCCTTTGCGTAAGGCGCGAGAAGGTCGATAACCTTAATGCCGGTGACGAGAATTTCGGTTTCCGTCGACTGATCGACGAACAGCGGGGCTTCGGCGTGGATCGGGCCGCGCAGATCGGTATCAACCGGACCGCGGTCATCAATGGGTTCGCCAACAACGTTCAAAATACGGCCCAGCGTGCGCGGGCCGACCGGAACGGAAATCTGGGCACCCGTATCACGCACGGGCTGACCACGGGTCAGGCCGTCGGTGGAGTCCATGGCGATTGTGCGCACGGTGTTCTCACCAAGATGCTGAGCCACTTCGAGGACAAGGCGGTTGCCATTATTGTCTGTTTCCAGAGCGGACAGAATATGGGGCAGATGGCCTTCAAAGCTGACGTCGACGACAGCGCCGATCACCTGGCTGATGCGGCCAGTGGCCTTGCTGAGCGCAGCCTTGGCGGGAGCCGCCTTCTTTGCTGGGGCAGCCTTTGGTGCTGCAGCCTTTTTAGCGGGTGCCTTGGCAGCAGCGGGCTTCGCAGCGGTCTTTTTCGGAGCGGTCGCCATGAGTGTCTTCCTTGCTTCGTGTCTGGTTTAGAGCGCTTCAGCGCCAGAGATGATTTCAACGAGTTCGGTGGTGATCGCAGCCTGACGAGTCCGGTTATATTGGATCGTCAATTTGTTAATCATGTCACCGGCATTACGGGTGGCATTGTCCATCGCGGTCATTTTTGACCCCTGTTCCGATGCTGCATTTTCACGCGTTGCGCGAAGCAGCTGAACCGAAACATTGCGCGGGAGCAAATCGGCGAGGATTTCTTCCTCATCCGGTTCATAATCAACCGATGCCCCGACACTGGCTGTCGCGGCACTATCGGCAACGGCAACGGGCATCAGCTGAATATCGGTTGGTTCCTGCGCGAGCACGCTGACGAACTTCGAGAAGAAGAGATGGGCGACATCAAATTCGCCCGCTTCAAAACGATGGGTCAGATCGGAAGCCCATTCTTGCACCTGTGCAAAGCCGAGCTTGCCGAGATCGCCGGGTTCGACCGAATGAACAATATCGGTCTTGAACGTGCGGCCAAGCTGATCCCGACCTTTTTTGCCGATGGTGTAGAATTTGACGGTCTTTCCAGCCGCCCGCAATTCTTCGGCACGGCGGCGGGCAAGACGAACGATGTTCGTGTTGAACGCGCCGGCAAGGCCCTTGTCCGATGTGCAGACAACGAACAGGTGGACATCGTCCTTACCTGTTCCTGCCAGCAGCTTCGGAGCTTGCGGCCCCTTTTCGACCTTGGATGCAATCGACGAGACGACGGCTTCCAAACGTTCGGCATAGGGACGGGCAGCCTCCGCCGCTTCCTGCGCACGGCGCAGTTTCGCAGCGGCGACCATTTTCATCGCCTTGGTGATCTTCTGGGTCGATTTGACCGAGTTGATCCGGATTTTGAGCGCCTTAAGGCTGGCCATCTATCCATTCCTTCCCTCTCCCCGCGGGGAGAGGAGCAAAATTAGGCGAATGTCTTCGCAAATTTGTCGAGTGCAGCGCGCAGCTTATCGCGTGTCGCATCGCTAAAGTCGCGGCTGTCGCGAATATCCTTGAGGATCGCTGCATGATTGGCCCGCAGGTCAATCAGCATCGCTTCTTCAAAGCGCGTCACGTCCGATGCTGGAATGGTATCGAGATAGCCATTGGTGCCAGCCCAGATTGAGCAGGTCTGCTCTTCAAACGGCATTGGCGAGAATTGCTTCTGCTTCAGCAGTTCGGTGAGGCGTGCGCCGCGGTTCAGCAGCTTTTGCGTCGAGGCATCAAGGTCTGAGCCGAACTGCGCAAAGGCGGCCATTTCGCGATATTGAGCGAGTTCCAGCTTAATCGAACCCGACACCTTCTTCATCGCCTTGGTCTGCGCAGCAGAGCCGACGCGCGAGACGGAGAGACCAACGTTAATAGCAGGACGGATGCCCTGATAGAACAGGTCGGTTTCAAGGAAGATCTGGCCGTCGGTGATCGAAATCACGTTGGTCGGAATATAGGCCGACACGTCGCCAGCCTGTGTTTCGATGATCGGCAGAGCGGTCAGCGAGCCGCCGCCATTGTCGCTGTTCATTTTTGCGGCACGCTCAAGCAGGCGGCTGTGGAGATAGAACACGTCGCCCGGATAGGCTTCACGGCCCGGGGGACGACGCAGCAGCAGCGACATCTGACGATAGGCAACAGCTTGCTTCGACAGATCGTCGTACACGATCACGGCGTGCATGCCGTTGTCGCGGAAATACTCGCCCATGGTCACACCCGTATAGGGGGCCAAATACTGGAGCGGAGCTGGTTCCGACGCGGTTGCGGCGACGACGATCGAATATTCCATCGCGCCATTTTCTTCGAGCGCGCGGACGATCTGTGCGACAGTCGAGCGCTTCTGGCCGACGGCGACGTAGATGCAATAGAGCTTCTTCGATTCGTCATCGCCCTGATTGACGCCCTTCTGGTTGATGAAGGTGTCGATGGCGACGGCGGTCTTACCCGTCTGACGGTCGCCGATGATCAATTCGCGCTGGCCACGACCAACGGGGACGAGGGCGTCGAGCGCCTTCAGGCCCGTCTGCACTGGCTCATTGACCGATTGACGCGGGATGATGCCGGGGGCTTTGACTTCAACGCGGCTGCGCTTCTTGGTCTTGAGCGGGCCTTTGCCATCAATTGGGTTGCCGAGGCCATCGACCACGCGACCCAGCAATTCCTTGCCGACGGGAACGTCCACGATGGTGCCGGTGCGCTTTACGGTATCGCCTTCGCGAATTTCAGCATCCGAGCCAAAGATAACGACGCCGACATTGTCAGCTTCGAGGTTCAGGGCCATGCCCTTAATGCCGTTTGCGAACTCGACCATTTCGCCCGCTTGGACGTTGTCGAGGCCGTGGATGCGGGCGATACCATCGCCGACAGACAGCACCTGACCGACTTCCGAGACTTGCGCCTCGGTGCCGAAGTTGGCGATCTGGTCCTTAATGACCTTCGAAATTTCAGCGGCACGGATATCCATGTTCAGCCTTTCATCGCGTTCGCGAGGGAATTGAGACGAGTACGGATCGACGAATCGATCATCTGGGAGCCGATCCGAACGACCAGCCCGCCGAGAATTGCGGGATCAACCTTCATGTCGACCGCGACATCGCGACCAACCTTGGTTTTCAATTGTGCCTTCAAGGCTGTCACCTGCGCCTTATCGAGCGGGTGGGCCGAGACGATCTCTGCCGTCACTTCACCGCGATGGGCGGCTGCAAGCGCCCGATAAGAGGCAATCATCGCGCCCAATTGTGCCAGGCGGCGGTTGCGGGCGAGGACGCCCAGAAATTTTGTGGTCAGCGCATCCAGCTTCAGCGTGCGGGCGACCTTGGCTACCGTTGCCGCGGCTGCGTCACGCGACAGCAGGGGATTTGTCGTCAGCGCAACAAAGTCCGCCGACTGAGACAAGGCGGCCTGAAGCGAGTCGAGGCTCTTGCCGACCGAATCGATGGCCTTCGCGTCGCGCGCGAGTTCGAACAAAGCGGTCGCGTAACGCCCGCTTAGACTAGCTTGAATGCCGCCGGAATTCTCCACGCGCGATGTTTCCCCAAAGTCAGGAATTGAGCCTGTTGACTTCAAAAGGAGAGACAAAATCCCTCTTCGAAGTCGCGGCGCGGCTAGCAATGATTGGTTTCGAATGCAAGCGATGACGGTTGGTTTTCCTCCCTTTTCTCATCCTTGCGCCCGAAGCATGCTCGGCGCATGAAGAATGTCACAGGCAAAACAGCCAAACTATGGGTTAATTTAGAGCGAAGAAGGACCGTGCGATGCAGGGCGAAATGATCCGGATGAAAATGTCAGATGATGCTGATGTTGCTGTCTATCACGTTGCGGCAGAAGGGCCGCGCGGGGGTGGGCTTGTTTTGATTCAGGAAATTTTTGGCGTGACCGATCATATTCGCGATTTGTGCGATGAATATGCCGCCGATGGATATGAAGTCCTGTCGCCCGCGCTGTTTGATCGCGAGCATCCGGGGTTTGAGGCGGATTATACGGGCCCAGCCTATGAGCGTGCGGTTGAACTCGCGCGCCAGCTTCATCCTTTTGACCAGAGCCTTGCCGATGCCCAGACCTGTATCGATGCGTTGAAGGACAAGGGGCCGGTGTTCATCACCGGCTATTGCTATGGCGGGTCGGTTGCGTGGCGCCTGGCACAGATCAGCCCAGACCTTTCGGCTGCCAGCAGCTATTATGGCAGCATGGTGCCCACCCTTTTTGCCGATGAGGCGCCTCAATGCGCGACCATCGCCCATTTTGGCCGGTTCGATGCCGGTATTCCCATGGAGGGCGTGGAAAAGCTGATCGAGCGGGCCCACCCGACGGCGCAGATATTTGTCTATGATGCCAATCATGGGTTCAATTCCGATAGGCGCAAGGATTATCACGAGGCCAGCGCCGATGCGGCGCGAGAGCGCACCTTGGCCCTGTTCAAAGCCTGTGGCGGCTGAGGCGCGGGTGATCCATTGGGTTAGGGGAGAAACGGCGATTGGGCCGATTGTCCTTGCTGCAACTGCGCGGGGCATTTGTCATTTGTCCATTGCTGCGGACACGGCCCGGCTCATCAAGGCTTTCCCAAGATACGAGCGGCTTGAAGCTGGGCCATGGGCGACCCAATTTCTCGATCGCGTCATTGATGCGATGGCGCAGCCGCATTTGCCGCATCATCTTCCGCTCGACCCGCAGGGAACGGAGTTTCAGCACATGGTTTGGGCAGAGGTGTGTCGTATTCCCGGCGGGGAGACGCGCAGCTATGGCGCACTTGCTGCGGCGATTGGCCGCCCGAAGGCCATCAGGGCGGTGGGCACGGCCAATGGGGCCAACCCGATTGCCGTCCTTATTCCCTGCCACCGCCTTGTGCGAAGCAATGGCGCGCTGGCGGGCTATGCCTATGGCCTTGACCGCAAGCAGTGGCTGCTGGACAAGGAGCGCCAAGAGAGATGAGGATGAGGAGCCTTTACCATGATGATCACGTTGCCCGATGACGCCCCAAAGACGCTGGGTGAGGCCTTTGCCCGAATTAATAGTGTGACGGCACCGACGATTACCGACATCAAGGTCATGGTCCTCGTCGAAGCAGCGGGACAGACGCTCTATGAGAAAAGCGCTGAAGGGGCGACCGATCCTCGCGTAAAGGCGCTTCTTATTGAAAATGGCCATGAAGAGATGAAGCACGCCCGCCGTGCCGCCGAAGTGGTGAAGCTTTTAACGGGGGAGGAGTTTCCCGCCCCTGATGCTGCGGACAATCCCTATCTCACCGGGCATATTCCAGTTGCGGCGCTGACGCCGGAAGGGTTGCGCAAGACCGCTGAAAGCGAATTTGCGGGCGACAAGCTTTATGAAAGCTGGGCCGCGCATATTGACCATCCAGCAGCGGCAGAATTGCTGCGCGCCAATGGCCGGGAAGAAACCGACCATGGCAACCGCTTGTTGGAAGCAGCCGCCCTGTTGGAGGGCTAAAGCCCGGCTTGCTCTGCGATAATCTGCCAGTGCGCGTCGCTGACCGGGACAACGGACAGGCGCGACTGGCGGATGAGCGCCAAATCAGCAAGGCTTGGGTCTGCCTTCATCTCGGCTAGAGTGATCGGGCGTTTGACCGGGCCGATGGGGGCGACATCGACCATGACGAAGCGGCCAGCTTCATCGCTTGGGTCTGGATAAGCGGTGCGGACGATCTCCACCACGCCGACAATTTCTTTGCCTTCATTGCTATGATAGAAAAACGCCTTGTCGCCGACCTGCATTGCTTTGAGATTTGCGGCGGCCTGATGGTTGCGCACGCCATCCCAATGGGTGCGCCCGTCCTTCACCATCTGATCCCAGCTATATTTGAATGGTTCTGATTTCAAAAGCCAATAGGCCATGTCATGTCCCCGCTTGCCGCGGCGCGTGGCGCGCCACAAAAAATTGCCCCTTTTCCGTAATGAACACCGCAATCAGGGCGATGAGCCCGGCTGCGGCAAACCCGGCGTAGAGTGGCGCCGTCGTGCCATTGAAGCTTTGGCCGATCAAGGTGCCGCAAACCGTGCCCAGCAATGTGGCGACTGATCCTTGAAGCGAACTCGCCGTGCCAGCAACGCTGCCCATATTTTCCATCGCCATTGCGCCAAAATTTCCCGCCACGAAAGAAAAGCCCATCATCATCAGCATCTGCAAGCCGAGGAAGACTGCAAGCGATTCATAACCGGCCAGTGACAGGCAGAGGTGGATGCCGGCGACGAAGGTAAAGAAGAAGAGCGCACCATGCCCAATGAGGCGCATGCCCAGCCGTTTGACAATGGCCGCGTTGGTCAAAGAGGCGACAGCCATGCCGGATGCCATCAGGGCAAAGCCAAGGGGCAGCAAATCGGGCCGCCCAAATGTGGTTTCAAAAATCTGCTGAACCGACATGAGAAAGCCATATAAAGCGCAAGAGAGCATCGCATTGGCAATGCAATAGCCCACCGACAGACGATCTGTGAGCACGATCCGGGCCGCGGCCATAATCGTCTTTACCTCTATGGCGCGCCTATTTGCGGGGGGCAGAGTTTCAGGCAGGCGCAACACCACCCAAGCCCACATGGTTATGCCAATCAAGGCGAGAACCGCAAAGATCCAACGCCAAGACCCGAATAGCAATACGCTTTGCCCCATTGCTGGTGCCAAGATGGGGGCTGCCATGAAGATCATGCTCGCAAGGCTGAGAACCTGCGCCATGTCGCGGCCTTCAAATCGGTCGCGCACCGTTGATGTGACAACAACCCGCGCACCAGCGGCAAAGATGCCTTGCCCCGCACGGGCCAGCAAAAGCGAGTCAAAGCTTGGGGCGAGGGCTGCAATCAGGCTGACGATGGCAAAGCCAAATAAGGACCCAAGCATGAGGATGCGTCGCCCATAACGGTCGGACAAGGTGCCCGCGAACAATTGACCCACGGCAAATCCGGCCAAGAAAGCGGCAATGACCAGCGGCCGTTGCGCCGTATCGGGCACGCTAAGCGATTGCCCGATCGCGGGCAAAGCGGGCAGCATGGAATCAATGGCAAAGGCCACAATCATCATGATCCCGGAAATGAGGATCACAAATTCGGTGCGGCCGGGGCCTGTCGACCGAGGGGAAGGGGGAAGAGACATTGGGTGTGCGCCTAGCGGACGGAAAGGATTTAGAAAAGCTGCCAGGCCTGGATGGTGCTTTAGGGCAGTAAGATGGTTGATCCCGATGTCTTTCGCGCGTCCAGATCGCGATGGGCCTGCGCCGCTTGTGTCAGGGGATAGCGTTGGCGGATATCCGCCTTGATGATGCCTTGACGCACAAGGTCGAACATCCGGGCCGCACCCGCCGCACGCTCTGCCGGATCGGCATAATAATCAAATAAGGTTGGCCGCGTGATGAAGAGCGATCCAGCACTGGCAACGCTGCGCAAATCAACGCCCGTCACCGGGCCGCTGGCATTTCCATAGCTGATGACCAGCCCGCGCCGCGCGGTTGCCTTGAGTGAGCCTGCCCAACTGTCCTGCCCCACACCGTCAAACACCACTTTCACGCCCAAGCCGTTGGTCAAGTCACGGCAACGGCTGGCCACATCGTCCTGCGTTGAGAGCAGAACCTCATCCGCGCCCGCCGCTTTGGCGATGCGCGCTTTGTCCTTGGTGCTGACGGTGCCGATGACATAGGCCCCCACATGCTTGAGCCATTGAACGAGGATTTGGCCAACACCGCCTGCCGCTGCATGGACAAGGACGGGCCAGCCCGGCTGCACAAATGCACAGCGTTCAACAAGAAATTCCGCCGTGCAGCCTTTGAGAAGAAGGGCCGCCGCCATTTCATCCGAAACATCATCCGGCGTTTGGAACAGCATCGCTGCGGGAAGATTGCGTTCGGTTGCATAGGCACCCAGCATTGGGCCAAAGGTGCACACGCGATCGCCGGGTTTAAACCCTGTCACGCCGTCGCCAATAGCCTCAACAACACCGGCTGCTTCCACGCCAAGGCCATTGGGCATGGGCAGCGGGTAGACGCCACTGCGGTGGTAAATGTCGATGAAGTTCAGGCCGATTGCCGTGTTGCGCATACGGACTTCGCCGGGGCCGGGCGAAGGAAGATCCTTTTCAACCCATTGGATGACGTCTGGCGCGCCTTGTTCGGTGATTTGGGCGGTCAGTGCCATTAATTCTTCCTCTTCGCGTCTTTGCGGGCTTTCTTCTCTGCCTTGCGCGCCTCACGGCCGCGCTTCTGATCCGCCTCAGCCTGGCTCGTCGTTGTGGCATCAATCACCTTGCCCGCAACTTTAACTGGGGCGGTGACGACATCTGCTGCAACGCTGGCAATGCATCCTGACAAAAGGACGGGCAAAAGAAGAATACAGATGATACGCATGAGCAATGCATGCCCGCTTCACCGCAGGATTGCAACGCACTTGCGCTCGATCGCGGAGTCGCTTAGAGGGCCGCTCTCGCAAGTATGTGGCGACCGTAGCTCAGTCGGTTAGAGCGCCGGTTTGTGGTACCGGAGGTCGCGGGTTCGGATCCCGTCGGTCGCCCCATTTCTTAGCTGATTTCTCAAAAACATAATCCGTATGCCGCTATAGTGGCGAATCGCAGCAATTTCGTTTATTGCGCGCTTCTGTAATTTTATTTCTCGCGGGAGTTGCCGATGTCCGCCCTTTGGACTTTGCCGGATTTTGACGATCATGAATCTGTCCATGTTTTCCGGGATCCTAAGGCTGGGCTGACCGCCTTGATTGCCATCCATTCGACCCATTTAGGGCCCGCAGGCGGCGGAACGCGCTTTTGGCATTATCCGGAACCAGATGCCGCAATCACCGATGCCCTGCGTCTGTCGCGCGGCATGAGTTACAAAAATGCCATGGCTGGGCTTGCCATGGGCGGCGGGAAGGCTGTCATTCTGGCCGACGTCAATCGCACCAAGACGCCAGACCTGATCGCGGCCTTCGCACGGGCGGTGGACAGCTTGAGCGGCCAATATGTGACCGCGCAGGATGTGGGCATTAGCCAGCAAGACATTATCGACATTTCACAGGGCACACGCTTCGTCTCCGGCTTACCGCCTAAATCCGGCGGGGCAGGGGGGGATCCGGGGCCGTCAACGGCTTTGGGCGTGTTTCTAGGCGTGAAGGCCGCTGTGCAGCGGGCGCTGGGCAAAGATGATATGGCGGGCGTCCATGTCGCTATTCAGGGTGTTGGCAGCGTTGGCGGGGGCCTTGCCCGGCATTTAGCGGCGGCTGGCGCACGGCTGACACTGGCGGATCAGGACGCGGCGCGCGCTCAGGCGCTCTCGGCGGAACTTGGCGCACAATGCGTGGCGGCGGATGCTATTATGCAGGTTGAGGCGGATGTGTTCAGCCCCTGTGCGTTGGGCGCCATTCTGAATGATCAGTCCATCCCGCAGCTCAATGTCCCTATTGTGGCGGGCGGTGCGAATAATCAGCTGGCACGCCCAGAACATGGTGCGGCCTTGCAGGCACGGGGCATTATTTACGCGCCCGATTATGTGATCAATGCAGGCGGTATCATCAATGTCGCGCTCGAATATCTTGAGGGGGCAGATCGGGCCGCTGTGGATGCCAAGATTGCTGGCATTCCAGATCGGCTGAATGCAGTTTGGGATGAAAGTGCCGCAACGGGCGATCACCCCGCCATGGTTGCCGATCGCATGGCGCAAAAGCTGATTGGTCGGGGTTGACCCCGACCAAACCAGTTTATTCCAGCCAGTCGGGAATGCGCTCTGCCGCCAATATCGTTTCGGCGGCGATGCGATCTGCCACAACGGCGTAGTTATCGCCATCGACCATCACTTCGGGTACCAAGGGGCGGCTGTTATAAGTGCTGGCCATCGTCGCCCCATAGGCACCAGCAGTGCGGAAAATGGCGAGATCGCCAGACGCGACGGCATCAATATCCCGCCCCATGGCAAAGGTGTCTCCACTTTCGCAGACGGGGCCAGCGATATTTGCCGTCATCCGCTCGCCCGTTGGCTGCACGGCAGCAAAATCATGCCAGGCATCATACATGGCCGGACGAGCAAGATCGTTCATCGCCGCATCAACGATGACATAGGGCCGGACAACGCCCGGCTTCACCCAGATGACGCGCGTTAACAGGACGCCGGCATTGCCAACAATCACCCGGCCGGGCTCAAACATCAGTGTGACGTCCCAGCCTTTGGTGACGCGCGCCACCATCTGTCCGTAATCAGCGGGGGAGGGTGGGTTCTCTTCCTGCCGATAAGGCACGCCAAGGCCGCCGCCGAGATCAACCCGATCAATCACATGGCCTGCTGCCCGCAAATCAGCGACCAATTGGCCAATGCGGCGATAGGCGGCTTCTAGCGGATCAAGATCAAAAAGCTGGCTGCCAATATGCAGCGCAACCCCGCGCATGGTGAGGCCCGGAAGCCCTGCGAGCCGATCAAAAATGCCGGGGGCCTGATCAATGGCAACGCCGAACTTATTTTCCTTTTTACCGGTCGAAATCTTGGCATGTGTGCCCGCATCGACATCTGGATTGACGCGCAGCGTGGCGTTGGCGGTCATGCCCTTGGACGCAGCAATCTGCGCGAGAACCACGCCTTCTTCTTCCAACTCAATATTGAACTGGCCAATCCCGCTATCGAGCGCCTGTTCCAATTCCGCGCGCGTTTTCCCAACCCCGGAAAAGACGACGTCCTCGGGCTTCATGCCTGACGCAATTGCGCGAGAAATTTCACCGCCAGAAACGACATCGGCGCCATAGCCGGCCTTTGCCAACACGCGCAGAACGGCGCGGTTCGGGTTGGCCTTGATCGCAAAGGCGATGTGCGACCGCCCGACAGGAGCAATGCCATCGCGAAAGACCTGCGCATGCCGTTCCAGCGTAGCGCGAGAATAGACATAAACGGGCGTGCCGACCTCTGCTGCAATGCGGGTCAGCGGCACGTTTTCGGCGTGGAGTACGCCGTTCTTGAGATGAAAATGGTCCATGGGGCTTAGCTTTTCGGCGGAATGTCAAATTTATCTTCGCGGCGTTCTTGTGATCGGGTGATCAGCTCGTCGCTGCGTTTGGGCCTTGCCTGAGGCGACGGCGTGAGCATCTCATCCACCGTAAGCTGTGTTGCGGCTTCTTCCGGTTTGACGGGCAAAGACGCCCCTTGTTGCGGCTTCAGCTTCACACGGCTGCCACAGGCCGAAACGGCCAAGGACAGGGTGAGCGCAACGGCGATGGCGCGGCTCAGGCTCATCTCAACACCTCCTTGGCGTCGGCAATGCGCGCGCGCACTTGCGCGGGGGCCGTGCCGCCATGGCTGACTCGACTGGCAACCGAGGCATCGACTGTCAAAACCGAAAAGACCCGGCCATCAATGCTGGGGTGGATCGCCTGAAGATCCGAAAGCGGAACGGCGGCAAGGGTGAGGCCAAGCTCTTCGGCCCGCTTGACGGCACGACCCGTGACGTGATGCGCTTCTCTGAACGGCAAGCCTGCTTCGCGGACCAGCCAATCGGCAAGGTCGGTGGCTGTTGCAAATCCGCTTTCGGCAAGTGCGCGCATTCGATCTGTGCGAAAGGTCACGCTCTCCACCATGCCCGTCATCGCCGCGATGGAGAGGGCGAGCAGATCATGCGCCTCAAACACAGGCGGCTTATCATCCTGCATGTCCTTGGAATAGGCGAGCGGCAGGCCCTTCATGGTCATCATCAGGGCATTCAAGCACCCGGTAATGCGGCCGGCATGGCCACGGACAAGCTCGACCGCATCGGGGTTGCGCTTTTGCGGCATGATGGAACTGCCGGTCGACCATTGGTCAGGCAAGGCCACAAAGCCGAAGGGCTGGGACGCCCAAATCACGATTTCTTCCGACATGCGCGACAAGTGCAGCGCGCACTGGCTGGCGGCCATCAGATAATCAATCGCAAAGTCCCGGTCGGAGACGCTATCCAGACTGTTGTCGGTTGGCTTGTCAAAACCAAGCGCCTTGGCCGTCGCATGACGATCAATGGGAAAGCCTGTGCCCGCAAGTGCGGCGGCACCAAGCGGGCATTCATTCATCCGCGCGCGTGCATCAGTAAAGCGGCCGCGATCCCGGCGGATCATTTCAAACCAAGCCATTAAATGATGGCCAAGCGTTACTGGCTGGGCGCTTTGCAAATGGGTAAAGCCCGGCATGACCGCATCGGCATTTTCTTCCGCGCGCGTGAGCAGTGCCCGTTGCAGCCCGATCAGGCCCGCCTCAACGGCGTCCATGGCATCGCGCACCCAAATGCGAAAATCCGTCGCGACCTGATCATTACGCGACCGGGCCGTGTGGAGGCGGCCTGCCGCCGGTCCGATGAGCTCGGCAAGCCGAGCCTCGGTTGCCATGTGAATATCTTCCAACGCCAGATCGACGGGAACGCCATTGGCTTCATATTCCTGGGCAATTTGATCAAGCCCGTCAGAAATTGCCTTGGCATCATCGGGTGAGACAATGGCTTGCGCTGCGAGCATGGCAACATGGGCTTTCGAGGCGCGGATGTCCTGCGCCCACAATCGCTTGTCGAAAGGGATAGAGGCGTTTATCTCACGCATCACGGCGGCCGGCCCTTCGGCGAAGCGGCCACCCCACATGCTGTTGGAGTTTGACGTGCGGTTGCTAATTTCGACGCTCCTAATTGTTACCCTCGCAACTTCAGCTTGCGATAGGCAATCCGGCCCAAAGCCGCAAGGCGAAGGGCCTATATCATCACCAACTGCACCTAAAGCCGAACTTTCTGGCACAGTGGATCGCAGCCAAAAGGGCGCGGCCATGCCGGATGTCGCCTTTGAGTCGCCATCGGGGGAGATGGTCAAGCTCTCCTCCTTTAAGGGAAAGCCCGTGCTCGTGAACCTGTGGGCGACATGGTGCGGGCCGTGCATTGCGGAAATGCCGACAATTGAACGACTTGCCACACGCGAAGCCGGGCAATTGACGGTTCTTGCCATTAGTCAGGATATGAAGGGGCGTCCGGCCGTTGAGGCGTGGTGGAATAAGCAGGGCTTTAAGACGCTCCAGCCCTATGTCGATGCTAAGGCAGATCTTGGATTTGCGCTGGGTGGCGGATCCCTGCCCACGACGATTTTATATGACAAGGATGGCAAGGAAGTCTGGCGGATGTTGGGCGGCGCAGAATGGGATGCGCCCGCGCAAAAGACGCTGATCGAGGAAGCGCTTTAAGGCTTCGGCGCTTGTCGGTTCTCGATTGCCGAACCATGTCCGCCATGTTCTCTTACGCGTCACCCTGAACTTGTTTCAGGGTCCATCTTTTCGCTCACCCCAAAGTTAGGAATAGCCGACGAGGTGGATGCTGAAACGAGTTCAGCATGACGATTTTTGAATATGTTAACCGCGGAGGCAAAGGTCGAGCCTGCTTATATGTCCTGCCGAAGCCGGTTAGGGGATACGGCCACGGGCGTCACGCCGAGAGCGTTCATACCATCCGGCCATCCGGTTCCTGTCACCAGCGCTTCGGCAATCGCGGACAGAGCGGGGGATGTTTGCAGACCAAAGCCGCCTTGCCCCGCAAGCCAGAAAAACCCGTCGGCATCCGGCGCAAATCCTGCCAGGGGCATGCGATCCTTCACAAAGCTGCGAAGCCCGGCCCAGCGACCCGTAATGCGCGGGACGGGCAGGGTTGTGAACTGTTCAACCAGATGGGCGGCCATCGCCATATCATAATCTTCGGGCTGGGCATCACAGGGGTCGGTATCTGTCTCATCATTAGGGCAGGCCAAAAGGCGGTTTCCCTGAGGCAACAGATAGAAATGATCGCCGGGTGTCTTGATGAATGGCCAACCCCGCACATCCATGCCTGCTGGCGGATCAAAGACAATGATCGTGCGGCGCTTAGGTTGAAGCCCGACCGGTCTAACGCCCGCAAGGTCTGCAATCCGGTCTGCCCATGCGCCTGCCGCATTGACGATGATCGGCGCTTGATACACCTCGCCCGCCTCTGTGGTGGCGGTCCAGATTTTGTCCGTCTGCTGTAGGCTGGCGACGCGGTGACGCACCAAAATTATTCCCTGCTGGCGGGCGGCGCGGCCGAAACCCTGCAACAGAGCGTCTGCATCTAGGCTCCGTCCTCCATGGTCGATGAGACCTGCAACAATGCCATCGGCACCAAAGCGCAATTGGGGGCAGAGCGCCTGCATTGCAGCTTGGTCAGCATCCTCAATCGTGTCTGTAAAGCGCCGCATCTCCTGCCCCAACAGGTCCAATTCTTCCCGCATCGCCTCGGTCGCGATGAACAGGGCGGGGCGGGGCGTTGCTAGAGGTACGTCAGTGAAACCTGGCGGCGGGGTGTCGAGAAAATCACGGCTCCACGCCGTCAGGCCACGAACAAGCGGATTGCCCAGCCCGAAATGGTAAAAGGCCGCACTTCGGCCAGAGCTATGGTATCCGACCGCCGCTTCCGCTTCGAGGACGATGACCCGGCCATGTTGGGCAAGTCGTGCCGCCGCCGACAGGCCAGCCACCCCACCGCCGATAACGATGACGTCGGCCGACCCAGTCATGTCAGTCTCTCAGCAGCTCATTAATCGCGGTTTTCGCGCGCGTTTGCGCATCGACGCGTTTGACGATGACCGCACAAGCAAGGCTTGGGCCGGGGGTGCCATCGGGCAAAGCTTTGCCGGGCAGGGCGCCGGGAACAACGACGGAATAAGCAGGCACACGTCCCACAAAAATCTCGCCCGTGGTGCGATCTATAATCTTGGAGGTGGAGGACAGGAAAACACCCATGGCGAGCACGGCGCCTTCTTCCACAACCACACCTTCCACGACTTCGGAACGCGCGCCGATGAAGCAGTTATCCTCAATAATGACGGGCCCGGCCTGAAGCGGCTCCAGCACGCCGCCAATGCCGACGCCGCCCGAAAGATGGACGTTCTTCCCAATTTGGGCGCAGCTGCCGACGGTTGCCCATGTGTCGACCATCGTGCCTTCTCCGACGGAGGCCCCCAGATTTACAAAGCTTGGCATCAAAACCACATTGCGGCCAATATGCGCGCCGCGGCGGACAATGCTGCCGGGAACGGCGCGGAAACCAGCTTCACGGAACCGGGTTTCGTTCCATCCATCAAATTTAGACGGAACCTTATCCCACCAATGGGACCCGCCGGGGCCACCCGATATGGTTTCCATGTCATTGATGCGGAAAGAGAGCAGCACCGCCTTTTTCAGCCATTGATTGACCGTCCATTGGCCCTCCAATTTCTCCGCGACGCGGCGGGTGCCACTGTCGAGAAGTTCAAGGGCAGCGTTCACCGCATCGCGCGCCGCGCCGGTGGTCGCAGGCGACAGGCTGTCGCGGTCGTCCCAAAGGGCTTCAATCGTCGTTTCAAGCGCGTCGGTCATGCTTCTTCCTGCTGGTAAAGGGCCTCAAGCCAGGCCGTGATGTCGTGTGTTTCATGGTCAATGAAGGAGGGGCAGGGGTCGGCCCCGGCCTGTTCCGATCCATTATTCACCCAAAGGGTCGTCATGCCAATATCTTTGGCGGGCTTTAAATTGCGGGCCATGTCTTCGGCAAAGAGCGATGTCGTGGCCGTCAGGCCCCAGGCTTTGCAGAGCCCCGCATAAGCCGACGGATCAGGCTTTGGCTGATAATCCATGGCGTGAATATCGTGCAGCGCCTCAAAACACCCGCCAAGGCCAAGCGCGTCAAGGACGCGCTCCGCATAGGGCACATCCCCATTGGTGAAGATGATCTTACGCCCCGGCAGATTGGAAATGGCGGTGCGCAGTGCGGGATTTTCCGACACGCGATCCATCTCAATATCATGCACAAAATCAAGGAAATGATGCGGGTCTGTGCCGTGTTGGGACATTAGGCCGGATAGGGTGGTGCCATGCTCCCAAAAATACTGCTTCTGGATCTTGTGCGCCGCTTCGGCATCCACATTGAACATCTGCCGCAGATACAGGTTCATACGTTGGTCGATTAGCGCAAAAAGATCGCACGACGCGGGATAAAGCGTATTGTCGAGATCGAAGATCCAAGTGTCGATATGGCGCAGCGCAGGAAGCATAGATCGGCCCCTTAACACAGAGCGCCGAAACATAAAGAACCTGTTCGATGCGCCGTGATTTTACGGGGTGGCATCACGCGATTGTGTTGTTAATCTTTGGTTATGGATCGGCCGTTAAGGCCTGTCTCAGGGATGTGTGAGTGGATATGCGCGGTCGTAGCCTTTTCTTATTCGGGTCACTGCTGGCCATGACCCCGGTGCTAGCCGCATGTGGGGCAGGCGGGTCGGGAGCGCCGACTATTCCTGCGCCGCCCGTGGCACCGCCGCCACCACCACCTCCTCCTCCGCCAACACAAATCGATTATAATACCGCTGAATATCAGCGGTCGAACGCAGCAACTGCGATGAAGGCCCTCTCCGCCTATAATGCTGGGGCGACTGGCGAGGGCATAATTGTCGGCGTTGTCGACAGTGGTGTAAATCCGGCTTTGGCTGAATTTAGCGGAAAGATTAACAGCTTTTCTCAGGATGTGGCTGGGTCACGCGGATTGGGAGATGATGATGGCCACGGAACATCTGTGGCCGCTGTTCTCCTTGCGGCTCGGAATAATGCAGATATTCAAGGTGTTGCTTTCGGGGCGAATTTACTTGCCCTGCGGACGGACACACCCGGCACATGTCAATCGACCGGGCCATCATCGGGATGTTCCTATGCGGATACCAATATTGCGCGTGCTATTGATGTGGCGATCGCCAATCAAGCGCGCGTCATTAACCTTTCATTCGGCGGTTCAACGGCCAATTCAACGCTAAAGGCTGCAATTAATCGCGCAACAGCGGCGGGGATCATCATTGTTGTTGCGGCTGGCAATAACGCAGGCGCCGACCCAAATGGTTTCGCGTTAATCGCCAATGAATCCCTAGCGCGAGGGCTTGTCATTGTTGCAGGCGGCGTTGACGCGACGGGGCAGATTGCGACGTTTTCGACCGGCGGAAGTAATCGCGCTGGCGTTGCCGCCGCGCATTATGTTGCCGCTCTCGCAACGGAGGTGCGCACCATGAATGGGGAGGGTGCGGCTATTTTAGGGCCTGGCACATCCTATTCAGCACCCGCCATAGCTGGGGCGGTTGCATTGTTGGCGCACGCATTCCCAAATCTAACAAGCACCCAGATTGTAAATTTACTGCTGACATCTGCGCGGGATCTGGGCGGCGTCGGCATCGATGCGATCTATGGCAATGGGCTGGTAGATTTATCGAGTGCATTTGCGGCCCGCGGCGCAATGTCAGTCGCGGGCACCAGCGTGCCTGTATCTATGCTGACCAATGGTACCCTTTCCACTGCAATGGGGGATGCTGGCCAAACTGGCCTGCCAACCCTTGTGCTGGATAGCCTTGGCCGCGCCTATCGCGCCGAACTTTCCCATAGTTTTACACGAAGCTGGTCTGGCGGTCGGTTATCTGCGGCGCTTGGCGCGTCGGGTCAAACAGCGGCTGCTTCTTTTAGCAAAGGCGCAACAGGCTTCATGCTGACCGTTTCAGGGGAACAGTCCAACTTTGGCCCGGCGACCACCTCTCTTCTGTCGTTGTCAGAACGAGATCGCATGCAAGCACGTGCCCTCGCGGGCTGGGTCGTCACGCGCTTGTCGGATCATCTGCAGGTCGCAGGGGGTGTTGCGCGCAGTGGAACCGCCCTTATCAATCAGATCGACCTGCGGCGTGCCGCGCGCTTTTTGATCGCAGAGACGGGGGATGAAGGGCTTGGCTTTTCCTCTGTTCCCGGATTTGCGGGGGCAGCACGCTGGGCCTGGCGGGATTGGTCTTTGTCTCTCTCTGCGGACACGGGCGACGTTCTTGTTTGGGATCCCGGATATTTGCGGCGTTACGACCGGACTTCTTATGACAGCGTTGGGATAAATCTGACGCGGCGGGCTGGGCCAGTGTTGCTGGATCTCAATCTGCGTCGATTGGACGAGGGCGGAACGGTGCTCGGTGCTCGATTTGGGCCGATGATGGGATCGCCCGGATCAGTGACGCATTTTGCGGCTATGCGGGCGCTTTATACGGGCTCGTCTGGATTGCGATTGAGCGGGCGGTATCAGCGAGGGTGGACGCATGTTCCCGCGGGCGGTGTTCGACCAAAGGCAGATCAGCTTGTGTCGACCAGCTGGTCCGTGGATGCGATGCGCAGCCATGTTTGGCGTAAGGGCGATGCGCTCGCCCTGCGCATTAGCCAGCCCTTACGGGTGGCAAGGGGTGGTTTTAGCCTCAGCCTGCCAACAAGCTGGAATTATAGCCTTTCGCAAGCTGACTATGCGCCGCGCTTCTTCGGTTTGGCGCCGAAGGGCAGGGAAGTGGATGCCGAACTCCTCTATTCTGCACCTTTTGGCTTCGGTGTGGCATCTGCCAGCCTGTTCGCCCGGAAAGATCCCGGCCATTATGCGCAGGCGCCTGATGATATTGGCATTGCCCTTCGGTTGGGGGCAGCTTTTTAGCTATCCTCGATCAGCTCATTTTCGGCGCTTTTGGTACAGCGCGGATTTGACAGAAGTGGCCTGAAACCCTAAGGGCTCTTCATCCACCGCACCCGTCGGGAAAGGATGTGCCGTCGCGCAGCGCATCAAATGAATAGATGGGATGAGGTTCCAAGACGCTGAAAGCTGCAGTTTTCTGAATGGAAGACTTGCGGCTTTTGTCGTTTGTTTGCGCCCCGAATCTGAGACAAAAAGGCGAGAAATTTAAATGGCGAAGCAAGCAGCGAACGCAACAGTCGCGGTTGCCAAGAAGCGTATCCGCAAGGTGTTCGGCAATATTCACGAAGTGGCCGAAATGCCGGATCTGATCCAGGTTCAGCGCGAATCCTATGAACAGTTCCTGCGGTCTGACCCGTCAATCGGCTATGTGTCTGGCTTGGAAAAGACGCTGCGCAGCGTTTTCCCGATCCGTGACTTCGCCGGAACGGCTGAGCTCGACTTCGTCAATTATGAGCTGGAAGACCCCAAGTTCGACGTAGAAGAATGCCGCCAGCGTGGCATCACCTATGCCGCGCCGATGAAGGTCACGCTGCGCCTGATCGTTTTTGAAGTCGACACAGAGACGGAAACCCGCTCTGTCCTCGATATTAAGGAGCAGGACGTTTACATGGGCGATATGCCGCTCATGACCGAAAACGGCACCTTCTTCGTCAATGGCACAGAACGCGTTATTGTCTCGCAGATGCACCGCTCGCCTGGTGTGCTGTTCGACCATGACCGGGGCAAGACCCACTCGTCGGGCAAATATCTCTTCGCCGCGCGCGTTATTCCGTATCGCGGATCTTGGCTCGATTTTGAATTTGATGCCAAGGACATTGTCAACGTCCGGATCGACCGGAAGCGCAAGCTGCCGGTGACGGCATTGCTGCTGGCCCTCGGCATGACGCCGGAAGGCATCCTCAACCATTTCTATAACACGGTGACGTTTGGCCGCTCTGCGGCTGGCTGGGAAGTGCCCTATGTTGCCGAGAATTGGCGGGGTCAAAAGCCGCTTTATGACGTGGTTGATGCCAAGACGGGTGAAGTCGTGTTTGCGGCAGGCCAGAAGGTCAGCCCACGCGCGGCCAACAAGGCCGAAAAAGATGGCCTTGTTGCGCTCCTGATCCCAACTGAAGAAATCTTCGGTCGCTATTCGGCTCTTGATCTGATCAATGAGCAGACCGGTGAGATTTATATCGAAGCTGGTGAAGAAGTTTCGGCTGAAAACCTCGAAAAGCTTGATAAGGCCGGCGTGGACCGCCTTGAATTGCTCGACATTGACCATGTGAACACAGGTCCGTGGATGCGCAACACGCTGAAGGTCGATAAGTCGGAAGACCGCGATATGGCCCTTGATGCCATTTATCGCGTCATGCGCCCCGGCGAACCGCCGACGCGCGAAACGGCTGAAGCGCTGTTTGCTGGTCTGTTCTTTGATCCTGAGCGTTATGATCTCTCGGCCGTTGGTCGTGTGAAGCTCAACATGCGTCTCGGCCTCGATGCGCCGGATGATCTGACCACGCTGCGCAATGAAGATATTCTGGCGGTCGTAAAGACGCTGGTCGACCTGAAGGACGGCAAGGGCGAAATCGACGATATCGATAACCTCGGCAATCGTCGCGTCCGTTCGGTCGGGGAGCTTCTGGAAAACCAGTACCGCATCGGTCTGCTCCGTATGGAGCGCGCCGTGAAGGAGCGTATGTCCTCCGTCGATGTCTCGACCGTGATGCCGAACGACATGATCAACGCAAAGCCAGCTGTTGCTGCTGTGCGTGAATTCTTCGGCTCGTCGCAGCTGTCGCAATTTATGGATCAGACCAATCCGCTGTCAGAAGTGACGCATAAGCGCCGCGTGTCGGCGCTTGGACCGGGCGGTTTGACGCGGGAGCGCGCAGGCTTTGAAGTCCGCGACGTTCACCCGACCCATTATGGTCGTATCTGCCCAATTGAAACGCCGGAAGGCCCGAATATTGGTCTGATCAACTCGCTGGCATCGTTCAGCCGGGTTAACAAATATGGCTTTATCGAAACGCCTTATCGTCGGATTGTCGATGGTAAGGTGACCAGCGACGTCGTTTATCTGTCGGCAATGGAAGAAGCCAAGCACACGATTGCTCAGGCCAATGCTGAACTGACTGGCGATGGCAGCTTCGTTGATGAGACGATCTCTTCGCGTCAGGCTGGTGAATTTCTGATCGCCCCGCGCGAACAAATCACCCTGATGGACGTATCGCCCAAGCAGCTTGTGTCGGTCGCCGCTTCGCTCATTCCGTTCCTTGAAAATGATGACGCCAACCGCGCCCTCATGGGATCGAACATGCAACGTCAGGCCGTGCCGCTTGTTCGTGCTGAAGCGCCGTTCGTCGGCACCGGCATGGAAGAAACGGTTGCTCGTGACTCAGGCGCTGCGATTGCTGCACGTCGTGCAGGCATTGTCGATCAGGTGGATGCAACACGTATCGTTGTGCGCGCCTCGGGTGAAGTCGATGCCGATCAGTCTGGCGTTGATATTTATCGCCTCCAAAAGTTCCAGCGGTCGAACCAAAATACCTGCATCAACCAGCGTCCGCTGGTGAAGGTGGGTGACGTTGTGTCGACAGGCGATATCATCGCCGACGGCCCATCGACGGAACTGGGTGAATTGGCTCTCGGCCGGAACTCGCTCGTCGCGTTCATGCCTTGGAATGGCTATAATTACGAAGATTCCATCCTGATCAGCGAACGCATCGTGAAGGATGACGTCTTCACCTCAATCCATATTGAGGAATTTGAAGTCATGGCCCGCGATACCAAGCTTGGGCCGGAAGACATTACGCGTGACATCCCGAATGTCGGCGAGGAAGCCCTTCGCAGCCTCGACGAAGCAGGTATTGTCTATATCGGTGCTGAAGTGGAGCCGGGCGATATTCTGGTCGGTAAGATCACCCCCAAGGGTGAATCGCCAATGACGCCGGAAGAAAAGCTGCTGCGCGCCATCTTTGGTGAAAAGGCATCGGACGTGCGCGATACCTCGCTGCGTCTGCCCCCGGGCGTTGCAGGCACGGTCGTTGAAGTCCGTGTGTTCAACCGTCATGGCATCGACATTGATGACCGTACGCGGGCCATTCAGACCGAAGAAAAGGAGCGTCTGGCCAAGGATCGTGATGATGAACGCACGATTTTGAACCGCGCCACCTATTCGCGCCTGAAGGAAATGCTGATTGGTCAGGTTGCCACAGCCGCGCCAAAGGGCCTGAAGAAGGGTGCTGAGATTGACGAGGCAAGCCTTGCCGAAGTCGAGACGCATGAATGGTGGAAAATCGCTGTTCAGGATGATCGCCTTCAGGCTGATCTGGAAGCTGTGAAGATCCAGTATGATGAGGCCGTAAAGCGCATCAACGCCAAGTTTGAAGACCGCGTTGAAAAGGTCGAACGTGGCGACGATCTGGCACCCGGCGTGCTCAAGATGGTCAAGGTCTTTGTTGCCGTGAAGCGTAAGCTTCAATCGGGCGACAAAATGGCTGGCCGGCACGGCAATAAGGGCGTCATCAGCCGCATCGTGCCGGCGGAAGACATGCCCTTCCTCGAAGACGGAACGCCTGTTGATATCGTTCTGAACCCGCTGGGCGTGCCATCGCGCATGAACGTCGGTCAGATTTTCGAGACCCATCTGGGCTGGGCCGCACGCGGCCTTGGCAAGCAAATCCAGGCGGCGCTTGAAGAGTGGCGGGCAACCGGCGGCACAGCGGCAGGATCTGCCCCTGTTGCGGTTCGCGAGCGTCTGAAAACAATCTATGGTGAGAATTATCACGCCGAGATTGATCAGCGCAGCGATACGGACATTGTCGAAATGGCCGAACTGCTCCGCAACGGCGTGCCGATGGCAACACCCGTGTTCGACGGCGCCCGTGAGCCCGATGTGACACGCATGCTCGAACTGGCGGGACTCGACGGGTCGGGGCAGGTGACTGTCTATGACGGCCGGACCGGGGAAGCCTTCGACCGCAAGGTGACCGTGGGTTACATCTATATGCTGAAGCTGCACCACTTGGTGGATGACAAAATCCACGCCCGTTCGATCGGGCCGTACAGCCTTGTTACCCAGCAGCCGCTGGGCGGTAAGGCCCAGTTCGGTGGTCAGCGCTTCGGGGAAATGGAAGTCTGGGCGCTGCAAGCCTATGGCGCTGCCTATACCTTGCAGGAAATGCTCACGGTGAAGTCCGACGATGTCGTCGGCCGCACCAAGGTCTATGAGGCGATCGTCAAGGGTGACGATACCTTTGAGGCCGGCATCCCCGAAAGCTTCAACGTCCTTGTTAAGGAAATGCGCTCACTCGGCTTGAATGTCGAACTGACCAGCCTTGGCGATGAGGATGATGGCGACGGGCTTGCTATCGCAGCCGAATAACCGATCAGCCCCTCCCTTAGCGGGGAGGGGCCGGTGACGGGCCGGATCCCGTTGCGAGATTGACCTAATTCTATCTCTCCTCTTCCCCAAAAATGGGAAGGGAAATGGAGCGAAAAATGAACGACTTGATGGCCTTTGCCAACCCGATGACCAAGCCCGATACTTTCGACCAGATCCAGATTGGGATCGCGTCGCCTGAGCGTATCCGCTCTTGGTCTTTCGGCGAAATTAAGAAGCCGGAAACGATCAACTACCGCACGTTCAAGCCAGAGCGCGACGGCCTGTTCTGCGCGCGCATCTTTGGCCCGATCAAGGATTATGAATGCTTGTGCGGCAAGTATAAGCGCATGAAGTATAAGGGCATCGTCTGCGAAAAATGCGGCGTTGAAGTCACCGTCTCGAAGGTCCGTCGTGAGCGCATGGGCCATATCGAACTCGCAGCGCCTGTTGCGCACATCTGGTTCTTGAAGTCGCTTCCGTCGCGCATTGGCTTGTTGCTCGACATGCAGCTCAAGCAGCTGGAGCGCGTGCTGTATTTCGAAAACTACATCGTTATGGAGCCGGGCCTGACGCCGCTGGAAAAATTCCAGCTGATGACCGAAGATGAACTTCTCGATGCGCAGGACGAATATGGCGAAGACGCCTTTTCGGCTGGCATTGGTGCAGAGGCGATCCGTGTTCTGCTCGAAGGCCTCGACCTTGAAGGGGAACGCGAAGACCTGCTGAAGGAACTCGCCGAAACCAAGTCGGAACTCAAGCCCAAGAAGATCATCAAGCGCTTGAAGGTGGTTGAGAGCTTCATCGATTCCGGCAACCGTCCGGAATGGATGATCCTGCAAGTCGTTCCGGTCATTCCGCCCGAATTGCGTCCGCTCGTCCCGCTGGATGGCGGCCGTTTTGCAACATCGGATCTTAACGATCTTTATCGTCGCGTGATCAACCGTAACAACCGCTTGAAGCGCCTGATGGAACTGCGCGCGCCGGACATCATCGTCCGCAACGAAAAGCGTATGTTGCAAGAAGCCGTTGACGCCTTGTTCGACAATGGCCGTCGCGGCCGCACGATCACGGGCGCCAACAAGCGTCCACTCAAGTCGTTGTCCGACATGCTCAAGGGCAAGCAGGGCCGCTTCCGCCAGAATTTGCTCGGCAAGCGCGTCGATTATTCGGGTCGTTCGGTCATTGTGACGGGTCCGGAACTCAAGCTGCACCAGTGCGGCCTGCCGAAGAAGATGGCGCTCGAACTTTTCAAGCCGTTCATCTACTCGCGTCTCGATGCCAAGGGCATGTCGATGACCCTGAAGCAGGCGAAGAAGTGGGTTGAAAAGGAGCGCAAGGAAGTCTGGGATATTCTGGACGAAGTGATCCGTGAACACCCCGTCATGCTCAACCGCGCTCCGACGCTCCACCGTTTGGGCATTCAGGCGTTTGAGCCTGTGCTGATCGAAGGCAAGGCAATCCAGCTGCACCCGCTCGTCTGCTCGGCGTTTAACGCTGACTTCGACGGTGACCAGATGGCCGTTCACGTTCCGCTGTCGCTTGAAGCGCAGTTGGAAGCGCGCGTGCTCATGATGTCGACCAACAACATCCTGTCGCCCGCCAATGGTAAGCCGATCATCGTTCCGTCGCAGGATATGGTGCTTGGTCTCTATTATCTTTCAATGATGAAGGAAGCGGAGCCGGGTGAAGGCATGCTGATCTCTAACATTGATGAGGTACATCAGGCGCTGTTCGCCAAGGCCGTGACCCTGCACACCAAGATCACTGCCCGCGTGCCGCAGACCGATGAAGAAGGCCGTACGGTCATGAAGCGGTTTGAAACGACCCCCGGCCGTATGCTGCTGGGCGAGTGTCTGCCAAAGAGCCACAAGGTGCCGTTCGATGCGGTTAACCGCCTGCTCACCAAGAAGGAAATTGGCGACGTTATTGACGTTGTCTATCGCCACACTGGTCAGAAGGAAACGGTGCTGTTTGCCGACGCGATCATGTCGCTCGGCTTCCGTCATGCCTGTAATGCGGGCATTTCCTTTGGTAAGGATGACATGGTTATCCCCGCCGCCAAGGATCAGCTTGTTGAGGAAACGCGCGTCTTGGTGCGCGATTTCGATCAGCAATATCAGGACGGTCTGATCACCCAGCAGGAAAAATATAACAAGGTGATCGACGCCTGGAGCCGTTGCGGTGATCAGGTGGCTGGTGAAATGATGAAGGAAATTCAGGCCGTTAAAAAGGGCCCGGATGGACGCGAACTGCCGACCAACGCCATTTACATGATGGCGCATTCCGGTGCGCGTGGCTCGCAAGCGCAGATCAAGCAGCTTGCCGGCATGCGCGGCCTGATGGCCAAGCCGTCGGGCGAAATCATCGAAACGCCGATTATTTCGAACTTCAAGGAAGGTCTGACCGTTCTTGAATATTTCAACTCAACCCACGGTGCCCGTAAGGGTCTGGCGGATACGGCGCTTAAGACGGCAAATTCAGGCTATCTGACGCGCCGTCTGGTTGACGTGTCGCAGGATTGCACGGTTATTGAGGAAGATTGCGGCACCGAACGCGCGCTGGAAATGAAGGCGATTGTTCAGGGTGGTTCCGTCATCGCCTCGTTGGCTGAGCGTATCTTGGGCCGGACTGTGGCGGAAGATATTGTCGATCCCAAGACGAAGGAAACCATTATCGAATCCGGCACGTTGCTGGATGAACCGATGGTTGCCCAGATCGAAGATATTGGCATTCAGGCCGTGCGCATTCGGTCCCCGCTGATCTGCGAAACCCGTATGGGTGTTTGCGGCAAATGCTATGGCCGTGACCTTGCACGTGGTACGCCGGTGAATATCGGCGAAGCCGTTGGCGTCATCGCGGCGCAATCCATTGGGGAACCGGGCACGCAGCTGACGATGCGGACCTTCCACATCGGCGGTGCAGCGCAGCTCAATGAACAGTCGCACCTTGAAGCGGCTGTCGATGGCACGGTGCATTATCGTGAACTGCGGACCATTGCCGATAAGCAAGGCCGCAATGTTGCTCTGTCCCGCAATGGTGTGATCGTCCTTCTCGACGCAGAAGGCCGTGAGCGCGCTGCCGATCGCCTGCCTTATGGGTCCTATGTGCTGTTTGCCGATGGAGCCAAGGTGAAGCGTGGGGAGCGTATTGCCGAATGGGATCCCTTCACCATGCCGGTGATCACGGAAATCCCCGGTGTCGTGAAGTATCAGGACTTGGTCGAAGGCCAGACTCTGGTGGAACAAACGGACGAAGCGACGGGCATCGCCCAGAAGGTCGTCACCGAATTCCGCCCGGGTCGTTCGAAGATCGATCTTCGTCCGCGCCTGACGCTGCTTGATGGCGATTCCGGTGAAGCTGGTCGGTATATGCTGGCCGTCGGTGCGATGCTCTCGATCGAAGATGGCGCGCAGGTACAGGCTGGCGATGTTCTCGCCCGCGTCACCCGCGAAGCCGCTAAGACCCGTGACATTACGGGCGGTCTGCCGCGCGTTGCCGAATTGTTTGAAGCACGCAAGCCAAAGGATGCGGCGATCATCGCGCCCATCTCCGGCCGTGTTGTCTTCGGCAAGGACTATAAGGCTAAGCGGAAGATTGGCATTCAACCGGAAGATGGGGATCTGGTCGAATTCCTGGTGCCGAAGTCGAAGGTGATCGACGTTCAGGAAGGCGATTTGGTCAAGCGCGGCGACGTGATTGTTGCCGGTTCGCTCGATCCGCATGACATTCTGGAAGCAATGGGGATTGAGCCTTTGGCCGAATATCTCGTTGCGGAAATTCAGGAAGTTTACCGTCTTCAGGGCGTGAAGATCAACGATAAGCACATTGAAACGATCGTTCGTCAGATGCTGCAAAAGGTTGAAATCACCCATGCTGGTGACACCACGCTGCTTCCGGGCGAAGAAGTTGATTATGAGGAAATGCTCGAAATCAACGGCAAGGCCGAAGCAACCGGCGGTCAGCCCGCGCAGGGCAAGCCGATCCTTTTGGGCATCACCAAGGCAAGTCTGCAGACCCGCAGCTTTGTCTCTGCGGCGTCCTTCCAAGAAACCACACGCGTGCTGACGCAGGCGGCGGTCGAAGGGAAGAAGGACACCCTGATCGGGCTGAAGGAAAACGTGATCGTCGGCCGTCTCATCCCCGCCGGTACCGGCGGGGATGAGACGGCCGACGATCACGTTTTC
>JBEDGC010000026.1:0-16778 GCA_041174825.1 Pseudomonadota bacterium
TACCCAAGGGGCTAAGGGCGCTCATCCCTATTCTGGTGCGTGCGGCGGGCCTCAGCGATCCGCCGCCGCAACCAGCTGAATAAAATCAAATGCGCGCCGACAAGAAACAGAACGATGATGAGGATGATGCGTTCTGCGCTCACTCCACCGTCACGCTCTTCGCTAAATTACGCGGCTGATCCACATCCGTGTCTTTGGCGACGGCGACATGATAAGCGAGCAGCTGCACCGGCACGGCATAGACCAAGGGCGCGATCAGCGGGTGCACCTTGGGCATTTCGATGGTCGCGATGCAGCCTTCGCCCGCTTCCGCCAGCCCTTCGGCGTCGGAGATCAGCACAACCTTGCCGCCGCGCGCGCGGACTTCCTGCATGTTGCTCACCGTCTTTTCAAACAGCGGGCCTGAGGGCGCGAGCACGATGACGGGGACATCCTCATCAATCAGCGCAATCGGCCCATGCTTCATCTCGCCCGATGCATAGCCTTCGGCGTGGATATAGCTGATTTCCTTAAGCTTAAGCGCGCCTTCCAGCGCCAAAGGATAATCCGGCCCACGGCCAAGGTAGAGAACATCGCGGGCAGGCGCGATTAAATGGACCATGGCAGCGATTTCATCATCATGGGCCAAGGCTGCGTTCAACGCAGCGGGCGCTTCGATCAAATGTCGGACGATTTCGCGCTCTTCCTCAGCGCTCAGCTTACCCTTTACCAGCGCCAGATGCGCGGCCAGCGCAGCCAATACCGCAAGCTGGCAGGTAAATGCTTTGGTTGAAGCAACGCCGATTTCGGGGCCGGCATGCGTGGGCAGCAAAAGGTCAGCTTCGCGTGCCATGCTGGATGTCGGCACGTTGACGACAACGGCGATTGTCTGACCATTTTCCTTGCAATGGCGCAAGGCCGCCAGCGTGTCTGCGGTTTCGCCCGATTGGGAGATGAACAGCGCAAGACCGCCTTCCTCCAACACAGGGTCGCGATAACGAAACTCCGACGCGACATCGATGTCGACGGGCATGCGGGCGAAGGTTTCGAACCAATATTTCGCGACCATGCCAGCGTAAAAGGACGTGCCGCAGGCAACAATGGTGATGCGCTTGACGCCCGCCAAGTCGAAATCCATCTGCGGCAGGGCAACGGTTTGCTCCAATGGCCGAATGTAGCTGGAAAGCGTTTGCGCAACCACGGTGGGCTGCTCAAAAATCTCTTTCTGCATATAATGGCGGTAATTGCCCTTTTCGATTTGCGCAGCAGACACGCCCGAGATGGTGATGTCGCGCGTGACTGGCGCATTGTCCTTATCGAAAATCTGCGCGCCATCGCGTGTGATGATGACCCAGTCACCTTCTTCCAGATAGGCAATTTTTTGCGTCAATGGAGCAAGCGCGAGCGCGTCGGACCCCAAATAGGTCTCTCCATCGCCATAGCCGACGACCAGCGGGCTACCGAGCCGTGCGCCAATCAGAAAATCGGGAAATTGCCGGAACGCAATCGCCAGCGCAAAGGCACCGCGCAGACGCGGCAGCACAGCCTTGACTGCATCGGCCGGTGTATGCCCAGCCTCCACCTGTTCGGATATCAGATGCGCCACAACCTCGGTATCGGTCTCGCTTTCAAACATCCGACCGCGCGCCGTTAGTTCGTCGCGCAACTGTTTGAAGTTTTCGATAATCCCATTGTGGACCAACGCAACTTCATCGGTTGCGTGTGGATGGGCATTATTGGTGGTGGGAGCACCATGGGTCGCCCAGCGGGTATGCGCTATGCCGACATGGCCGGGCGCGGGATTGGTCGCCAGTTCGGCAACGAGATTGCCAAGTTTGCCCTCCGCGCGCCTGCGGATCAGCGCGCCATCCTTAACCGTGCACACGCCCGAAGAGTCATAGCCGCGATATTCCATCCGCCGCAGCCCTTCGACCAAGCGGTCTGTGACTTCCTGCGCCCCAATAATGCCGATGATTCCGCACATAGCTGATCGTCTTTCCCAACGTCAAAGTTACGCCTTTGCGGCTTTCTTAGCCAACATAGCCGCCCGGAACCGAGCGGCCCAGCCAATCTTTTCTTCCTGCTTTGGCCGCACAAGCGCAAGCGCATCTACGCTGACGTCCGATGTGATTGTGCTGCCCGCCGCAACAATTGCCCCAGCGCCGATGGTGACGGGCGCCACAAGCGCGGAGTTTGAGCCGATAAAGGCCCCTGCCCCAATCTGCGTTTGATATTTGAAATAGCCATCATAATTGCAGGTGATGGTCCCAGCCCCAATATTGGCGCCAGCGCCAATATCGGCGTCACCCAGGTAGGTGAGGTGGTTGGCCTTCGCCCCCTTGCCCAACCGCGTTTTCTTCACCTCAACGAAATTGCCCACCTTTGACTTTTCCTCCAGCACCGCGCCGGGCCGCAGCCGGGCATAGGGGCCAATTTCGGCACCAGAGGCGATCGTGGCCCCTTCAATATGGGAAAAGCCGTTAATCATCACCTTGTCCGCAATGGTCACGCCCGGCCCGAAAAAGACATTGGGTTGAATCACAACATCCCGCCCAATTACCGTATCATAGGAAAACCAGACGGTTTCCGGCGCGATCAGGCTTGCCCCATCGGCCATGGCCTGTGCCCGCCTGCGATCCTGCCAAGCGGCTTCCATCGCGGCCAACTCCGCCCGGCTGTTGATGCCGGCCACGTCAAAGGGGTCGGTTGTGACAACCGCGCAATGGCGGCCATCGGCATTGGCGATATTCACAATATCGACCAGATAAAATTCACCCGCCGCATTGTCATTGCCGACGCGCGAGAGAAGCGCGAATAAATCTTTGGATTTCACGGCCATCAGGCCAGAATTGCATAGGCGGCACGCGCGCTCTTCTTCGCTTGCATCCTTATGCTCGACCATTTTCGTGATGCGGTCGTCCTCTGTGATGACGCGCCCATAAGACAGCATATCCTCCGGCTCAAAGGCCAAGACAACAACAGCAGGAGCATCTGGCGCGTTCAGCCGGTCAATCATGGCCTGCATGGTGGTTGTCGGCACAAAGGGCACATCGCCATAGAGGATGAGCACATCCCCCTCAAAGCCCGTAAGCGCCGCTTCAGCCTGCTGCACGGCATGGCCTGTGCCCAATTGAGGCTCTTGCACCGCAAGACTGGCAGAGCCAGCCAGAGCCGCCTCGAGCTGATCCTTGCCGGACCCAACCACGACAACTTTGCGCGCCGGGGAAAGCGCGTCAACCGACTCAAGCAGGTGCATCAGCATCGGGCGGCCCGCAATGGGATGAAGCACCTTATGCAGGTCGGACTTCATGCGGGTGCCTTTTCCGGCGGCAAGGATGATAGCAGCAATCTTCGTCATAGATTTCCCTTGCCACCAAATGCTTGCCGATTCCAGCGTTGCGCGCCAAGGCGGGTGCCATGTCCCCACCCTTTCCCTTTCGCATCATCGGCTTTGACCTGGATGGCACGCTGGTTGACTCCAGTTTTGAACTGGCCGCTGCGCTTAACCATGCTCTGGCCCAAAATGGCCGAGATCCAATTCCACCAACTTCCGTGAAGTCATTGGTTGGCATGGGGGCAAAGCATATGCTGAAACTGGCGTTGGAGCAGAGCGGCCCGATCAACCCCGAAGAATTAAACCAACTACTTCCTATATTAATTGATCATTATGATAGCCATTTGGGGACGCAATGCCCGGTATTTCCGGGGCTTGAGGCCGCGCTGGACCAACTTTCGGCCCAAGGGGTCCGGCTGGCCGTTGTGACCAATAAATATAAGCATTTGGCGATCAAATTGCTCGATGCCATTGGCCTGCTTGCGCGATTTGACACGGTGATTGGCGGCGACACGATGGGGCCGGGGCGCAGCAAGCCCAAGCCCGACCCGATTCACGAAATGATCACACGTTGTGGCGGCGGGATGGCTGCCTTTGTGGGGGATTCAATCCATGATGTGTGCGCCGCACAAGCGGCGGGCATCCCCAGTGTCGCCGTGCGCTTTGGCTTTTTGCATCAGCCCGTTGAGGAACTAGGTGCAACCGCGATTATCGACCATTTTGACGATCTTGTGCCAACCCTGCACCAGCTTGCTTAACGCGCAGAGCGACGCCTCTGTCGCCAAAAGCGCAAGACATTGAAAGCACGGCGAAGCCAAAGCGCGCGCGCTCGACCTAGCCCATCCCGCGCGAGCAACCGCCCAACACAGAAGATGTCCCCCCAGCGCCCCTGCCAAGCCAGATAGGGGTCAACGGGCGTTTGAAAGAGATGATAACACAACCGCATGGCGCGAGAGACGGCAAGGGTAACGCCGCTTTCCCGCGAATGCTCAAGTAAATCTTGCCAAAAATTAGCATCTTCGGAAGACTGCCGCACCGCTCGATCTATCTGCCAGAGCGCTTTGAGGCCGCCATCCAGATCAAACGCCACAAAAAGACGCTCTGCCTCTGAACATATTTGCGCGATATTGAGCCTCGCCGTCTTTTCTCGCTCGACAGCGGTGAGAGCCGACACAATGTCCTCCGGGCAAGCGTGCCTCTCAAGCCGCTCTGCGAGTGCAGATAGCAACCCTTCCGCCTGCGCCATGGCGAGCACAGCGCGCCATTGACTGGGCAGAAGCGCGCCCGATTTCTCCGGCTGCGCTAATAACCACGCGAGAAGGCGCGCATCCCTCAAGACAGGGTGTCCTGAGCCAACAGGGGGTCAATAATCTTCATTCCCCCTCCCAACCCGGCTTGAGCCCTGCCGTCAAGCTAAGACGAGACTTGTGCGACTCAGGGCAAAGAATGTCGCTTGATCGCATCGCAGACCTCGCTCCATCCTGCCTTCCCGTAGCGTCGCCAATCAGACGCTTGCCTTGGCTGTTGTCCGCGCTAAGCAGCGCGCTGTAGATTTCTGACTGTAAGGGAACAGGACATGACCATCGATTTTACCGGCAAGGTTGCCATTGTAACGGGAGCAGGCGGCGGCCTTGGCCGCGAATATGCCCTTGAATTGGCGCGGCGTGGCGCAAAAGTTGTTGTGAATGATCTGGGCGGCGCTCGTGATGGAACGGGCCATTCGGATGCAGCCCTGAAAGTTGTCGAAGAAATTAAGGCTGCAGGCGGCGAGGCCATGTCCAATGGCGGCAATGTTGCCGAATTTGAACAGATGCAAGACATGGTCGCCAAAGCCAAGGAAGCTTGGGGCGGCGTCCACATACTCATCAACAATGCCGGCATCTTGCGGGATAAGAGCTTCACCAAGATGGATGTAGCCGATTTTGATCTGGTCGTGAAAATCCACCTGCTTGGGTCTGCCTATGCCACCAAGGCGGTGTGGGACACGATGCGCGAACAAAATTATGGCCGCATCCTGATGACGGCATCGTCCACCGGCCTTTACGGCAATTTCGGCCAGACCAATTATGGTGCGGCGAAACTCGGCCTCGCCGGCTTTACCAAGTCGCTCTATCTTGAAGGCGCGAAGAACAACATCAAGGTCAACACCATCGCGCCGCTTGCCGGCACGCGCATGACCGAAGACATTATGCCGGAAGAAGCCTTTAAGGCGTTCAGCCCAGTCAATGTTGTCCCGGCCGCACTCTTCCTCGTATCGGAAGACTGCCCGACCAACACGATCATGGGTGCAGGCGGCGGCTTCTTCCACACCGCCAATGTCACCATGACGCGCGGCGTTGCTCTGCCGGCAGGTGAGCGGACACCAGAAGCGGTTGCCGCGCATTGGGCACAAATCAGCGACCGCACCGGCGAAACCGTGCCGCAATCCGGCGCGGAACAGTCCATGGCCGCGATCCAGCGACTTCAGGGCAATTAATCAGATCAGGGTCCGCTGCGCCCTCGGGCATGGCGGACCCAATCTGGCCTCTGGTCGTGTGAGATTTACTCCGCGACCAGCTTCATAAGCCGACGTTCCACAGGCGCGAGCACTGGGGCAAGCTCCTGCCCGCGTTTCAGAACAATGCCATGTTCGCCAAACAAGGCCCATTGGCCCTGCCGATTGCGCAGCGCCGGGCGCTTTTCAATGCGAAATTCCGGGCGCTCAGCCGCGCGGCGATAGGCGCTGAATATGGCAGCGTCCTTGCCCATATCCATCGCATAATCGCGCCAATGGCCCGCAGCCACCATCCGCCCATAAAGGTCAAGAATACGGGTCAGCTCCGCCCGATCAAATGCAACCTGCCCGCCCGATAGTGGAAAAGGGGCAACAACCCCCATTAGGCGCTGGTCCAACGCGACGCGGCGTCTTTTCTATCCGTCAGCTCAGCCAGGCGTTTCTGCAACTGCTCCATCTCACATTTCAGGATTTCAAGCTGCTGCGTTGCCGGATCAAATTGGTCCCGACACGGCGTACCATAGGGCATGAAGGGTTTTTGATACTCTTGGGCATCCACCAAAAGAGGACGCGCCGGAATGCCAACCATTGTGGCCCCTTCAGGCACATCTTTGGTCACCACAGCATTGGCCGCGATGCGCGCGCGCTTGCCAACCGTCACAGGGCCAAGAACGGCCGCGCCAAGGCTAATAATGGCATCATCTTCAATCGTTGGGTGGCGCTTGCCGCCTTCTCCGCTGGTCGGGTTGGTTCCACCAAGCGTTGCGCCTTGATAAATCGTTACATTATCGCCAATTTCTGCGGTTTCACCGATCACGACGAAGCCATGATCGATGAAGAAATTCCTGCCGATCTTAGCACCCGGATGGATATCAATTGCGGTCAAGAAGCGGGAAAAATGATTGACCAATCGCGCCAGAAAGAAAAGATCCGCTTCAAAAAGCCAATGTGCCGCTCGATGAAAGACGAGTGCCCAAACACCAGGATAAATGAGGATTTCCCAACGTGACCGTGGAGCGGGATCTCGCGCTTTGATCGAGTCCAGATAGGCAATGACGGCATCAAACACAGCTCGAAATCCTTCCCTCTACGCCCGTATCTTAGGCTTGATTGACCCAAACTTCCAGCTTTTCGTGCCGAATGACCCCGGAGCACCCCTTGTATGATAGATAAAATCTCTTAAATTAAAGATAATAATCGACCGAGGCGATGAATGAGCGTTTTTCTTCCCACGTTAAAGCAGCTTCAATATCTTGTGGCTCTGCATGATCATGGCCATTTCGGCAAAGCCGCTGATGCCTGTTTTGTAACCCAATCGACCCTGTCTGCCGGTTTACGCGAATTGGAGTTGTTGATTGGCGTAACGCTGGTCGAACGCAATCGACGAGTAGTGCGCTTTACAGCCTTGGGGGATCGGATCGCCGAAAAGGCGCGTCGCGTCGTGAGAGAAGCCGAAGAACTAGGCGATATGGTAAAGGCAGGCGGCAAACCCTTGTCCGGCGAGTTGAGGCTCGGCGTTATCCCGACGATCGCGCCTTTCCTGCTCCCACGCTTGCTGCCACCGATGCGCCGTGACTGGCCAGAGCTGAAACTCTTCTTGCGTGAGGAAACCAGTGCAGCCGCTTGTGAGTCCTTGCATCGCGGACGCCTGGATTGTGTGCTTCTCGCCCTCCCCTATGGTTGTGGCGAGGTGGA
This sequence comes from Pseudomonadota bacterium, assembly GCA_041174825.1. GTDB lineage: Bacteria > Pseudomonadota > Alphaproteobacteria > Sphingomonadales > Sphingomonadaceae > Aquisediminimonas. The sequence continues at coordinate 7,503 of JBEDGC010000026.1, forward strand.
GAGCGAGGTGCTTTTTGAAGATCGGCTCTACGTCGCTTATCCAGCAGGGGAAGATACGCCCCCACAAGTGCCCGCCGATGCGATTGATCATAGCCGGCTTCTTCTTTTAGAGGATGGTCATTGCCTGAAAGATCATATTCTTGATGCCTGTAACAGGCCTGAATTGCGGGCAGAAGCCAAGATGCTGGGCACATCGCTCCACACGCTTGTGCAAATGGTCGATAATGGTCTGGGCGTGACAATGCTGCCCAAGATGGCGATCGATTCTGGCATATTATCGAATACTGGGATTCAAGTTCGCCCGCTTGAGGCAGCGCACGCTGCCCGCACGATCGCAATCGTCTGGCGCAAGGGAAGCCCACGCGCCAAAGATTTTCAGATGTTGGCCGAAGTTTTACGGACCGAGTATGCGCTTTCGGAACAGGGAAGCATCATCACCGCCAAAGCGTCAGCTTGATCGCCAGCGGTTTGATGCCGCATCATCGCTCTCTTTTGCCTCGACCCATCGCTCTTGCCCAGAAACACGCTCTTTTTTCCAGAATGGCGCATCGGTTTTTAACCGATCAATGAGAAAAGCGCAGGCTTCAAGGGCGCTTGCCCTATGCGCACTTGCCGTTCCGACAAATACAATCCGTTCCCCCACAGCCAATGGCCCAACTCGGTGGATAAGGAGCACCGCATCAATCGACCAGCGGGCGGAGGCTTCGGCACATAATGCCTCAAGTGTGCGCTCCGTCATGCCCGGATAATGTTCCAGATGGAGTTGATCGACTCCATCATCACCGCGCACCAGACCTGTAAAGGTTGCAATGGCCCCTATGCCATGCGCCTCAAGCCGGGCCTGCTCCCGACCCGGATCAAAATCATCGAACTGAATTCGAACTTCCCTCACCCGCCTGTGACCGGAGGAAAAAACGCAATCTCAAGCGCACCATCAAGCGGCTGATCAAAGCAGGACATGATTTGGTCGAGGGCCACGCGCAATCGCGAGGGGTCGACAAAGGCTGCGGCATGGCCGTCAGACCGTTTTGCAAGCCAATCGGCCAGATCAGCGACGGTATGGATATCGGGCGGAAGATGAACGGATTCGCTCGAAAGACCGACCAATTCACGCACATGCGCGAAATAAAGGATGGTCACCGGCATCATTCAATCCATATGGCGGATGCCAGCTCGCAGATAATCCCACCCTGTGATCAACGTCAGCGCGGCCGCAGCCCAAAGAGAGGCCAAGCCCGCAACTTTAATCCACAGCTGCTCTGGAAAGCCACCAGCCAAAATTAAAGCCCCCAAGGCAACGATTTGAAACGTGGTTTTCCACTTGGCAAGTTTGGTGACAGGCACAGACACCCGCAAACCCGCCAAAAATTCACGGAGGCCAGAAACCGCAATTTCCCGGATCAGGATAACAATCGCGGCGATCACGTGCCAACCCGCAATATCCCGCGTTGCAACCAGCATGACAATGACCGCAGCCACCATGATTTTGTCGGCAATCGGATCCAGAAACACACCCAGCTTTGAAACTGTCCCCTGTGCCCGGGCCAAATATCCGTCGAAATAATCGGTAATGCCCATCAAGCAGTAGAGCGCAAACCCCAAAAGATAACCGAGCTGCCAGCCTGGATACCAGAGCAGCGCCACCAGAATGGGAACAGTCACGATCCGCGACAGCGTCAATATATTGGGTAGGCTCGTCAACACATCCCACCCCTTAAAGCGTTTGCGTCCCGACGAAAAGCTGGGTTATGCCAAATATCGAAATTTCCTTCATCAAATGGTCAGCGCACAGCATGCAAACATCTTTTCGCCTTCTTGGGCAGCGGCGCTTTCTGCCCTTATTTGTGACCCAGTTTCTGGGGGCATTTAACGATAATTTGTTCCGAATGGCGATGATTGTGTTGGTGACGTACACAATCTTGAAAGACCCCGCCCAGGAAGCGAATTTCAGCGCACTTGCAGGTGCGCTCTTCATACTTCCCTATTTTTTGTTTTCGGCGATCTCAGGCCAGTTGGCAGATGGGCGAGACAAGGCGCGGCTGATCCGAATCATCAAGACCGCCGAAATTGTCATTATGCTTGGCGGGACCATAGGTTTGATCTTCCATTCCATCCCGATCTTACTCCTCGCCTTATTTTCAATGGGTGTGCATTCGACTTTTTTCGGGCCAATCAAATACGCAATTCTGCCCCAGCATCTTGAGAAAAATGAAGTCCTCGGCGGAACTGGCTTAGTGGAAGCTGGAACCTATGTTGCAATCCTCATGGGTACAATTGCAGGTGGCCTATTGGCCCCACAATGGGCCGCTCTCGCCGCGCTGGGCGTCGCCATAGCAGGCCGTATGAGCGGCCATTTTGTGCCGCCGGCGCCACCAGAACCCAAGAATGTTGGTGTCCAACTGGACTATAATCTTTTCCGTGCGTCGTGGCATCTGGTGCGCGAAACAATGCATATTCCGCGCCTGTTCATGGCGATTGTTGCGATCAGTTTTTTCTGGGCGATTGGGGCTTTGTTGGCCGCGCAATTCCCCCCACTTGTTAAAAATGCGCTTGGCGCTGATCAATCGGTCGCCACCTTGTTCATGGCGATTTTTTCCATCGGCGTAGCCATTGGGTCAGTGGTCATTAATCGCCTGCTCAAGCAGCAGGTGTCTGCGCGTTATGCCCCTGCATCTGTCATCGTGATGGGGATATTTGTTTTAGATTTTTGGTGGACTATCCTCGGCTGGACACCCAGCCCGAACGGCCTGATCAATTGGCGAGACTTTCTTGAAACGGGTCGCGGAAGCCATATGCTGATCGACTTGCTGGGAATTTCCATTTTTGGCGGCATGTTTGTTGTCCCGCTTTATGCGTTTCTCACCACCACAGTGGCGCAATCGGAAACGGCAAAGACAGTTGCGGCCAATAACATCGTCAATGCCGGGTTCATGGTCCTAGCGACAACCATGCTGGGCGTCTTGACCCATTTCGGCGTTTCAATTGAGGATACATTATTGTTCGTGGCCGCCTCCTGCCTCATCTCCGCCTGGATTGGTTGGCGGCTGCACAAATTATGTGATGCGCCGCAGGGGGGCGCAATGTGACGGAGTGCAAACGTTCGTTCACAGGCAAGATTAAAATGTCTATTGCGAAGCATTCGCATTTATTGTAGAGAACGATTCTCATTAGCGAGGATCGTCATGGTCGTTTGCGTTTGCAATGCCCTTCGTGAAAAAGATGTCCGCGCCGCTGCGCGTGGAGGCGCAAGCAGCCCTGCCCGCGCGTATCGCTCACTTGGTTGCAATGTAAAATGCGGCATGTGCATTCCTTTCGCGCGTGAGGTCATCCGCACCGAACGGGTTAGCCCGGCCTGACGGGCCGCAATAAGGGTCTGTCAGCACCAGGCCCAAGATGCATCATCCCAAAACATAGTCTAGGCCCGGCACCACTGGACTGCTATCTTACACCAAATTTCTATGGAGGCCCTGATGCGCGGCGATAAGAAGGTTATCGAATTTCTGAATGAAGCCCTCAAGAACGAACTGACGGCCATTAACCAATATTTCCTGCATTATCGCATGCTCGATAACTGGGGCCTGAAGAAGCTGGCCAAGTTTGAATATGGTGAATCCATTGATGAGATGAAGCATGCCGACAAGCTAGCAGAACGCATCCTTTTTCTAGATGGCCTGCCCAATTTTCAGCATCTGGGGCGTCTGCGCATTGGAGAAAATGTCGAAGAGCTGTTGAAGGCAGACTTGGCACTGGAAGAAGAGGCTATCCCCTTGCTCCGCGATGCCATTGCCCATTGCGAGTCCGTGCGGGATTATGTCAGCCGTGATCTGTTCGCCCATATCCTCGACAATGAAGAACATCATGTCGACGTGCTGGAAACGCAATTTGAGCTGATCCGCCAAATGGGGCTACAAAATTACATTCAGCTTCAGTCCGAGGCCCCTCAGGACTGAGGCCAGCCAAACGACTTAGGGCTATATAGCCCGGCAGCTCCGATTAAGCAGAGGCCGGGCTTATCCTTCCAAATCGCGCATCAACGTGCGCACATCGGCATCAATATCGGTATCAATACCCCGAAGCCGTTCAATCTGGCGGATAGCGTGGATCACCGTTGTGTGATCACGTCCGCCAAATTTTCGGCCGATTTCCGGCAAAGACCGCGGCGTGAGCTGCTTGGCAAGATACATAGCGACCTGACGCGGACGCGCCACTTCACGCGCGCGCCGGGCAGAGACCATTTCCGCCTGACGGATGCGATAATGTTCTGACACGCGCCGCTGAATCTCATCAATCGTGATCCGGCGACGGCTGGCGCGGAACATTTCGGCCAAAACTTCTTCGGCAAAGGCTTCGTCCACCTTGCGGCTTTGAAGCTGACTATAGGCGATGAGGCGGTTCAAGCCGCCTTCGAGTTCCCGAATATTACTCGCAATCCGCGATGCCAGAAGGTCAATCACCTCGGCTGGCAAAGACACGCCCAGAGCCGCGACCTTCGCCTCAAGAATGGAACGACGCAGGCTGAAATCCGCCGGGCCAATATCCGCAACCAGCCCTTGCGTCAGGCGCGACAAAATGCGCCCCTCAACACCGTCCAAAGCATGCGGCGCGCGATCCGCGCTGATGACCAGACGACGGCCACCCGTCATCAATTCATCAACCGTGTGCAGGAATTCTTCTTGCGTCGATTCCTTGCCTGCGATGAACTGCACATCATCGATCATCAAAACATCTGCCGACCGCAGCCGCGCTTTAAAAGAGAATGTGTCGCGGGCGCGCATGGCGCTGACGAAATCGAACATGAACCGCTCGGCCGACATATAGAGAATGCGCGCATTCGGATTGGCGCGAAGCACTTCATGCCCAATGGCATGCAGCAAGTGGGTTTTACCCAAACCTGTCTGAGAATGGATATAGAGTGGGCTGAACGACCCGCGCTCTCCAGAAGCCAAAGCCTGCGCCGCATTAAAGGCAACCAAATTGGGGTGCCCCGTCACAAAGGTCGAAAAAGTCAGCCGACGATCAAATTGGCTGGACAAAGGCGAGATTTGGTCTGGCACGACCTGCTCCGCCACGGGCGCGTCTGCCGTGAAATGCTCAACGGCCTTGCCCGACGAAGTTTCGATCCGAACCGAGCGCACATGGGGCAGCATCGCGCGCCAAGCCAAAGTCAGCCGATCCGTGTAATGAGAAGACACCCAGCTTGCCATGAAATCAGACGGAAGCGAGAGGCGCACCGCATGATCCGTGTCGCAATAGCCCACCAGATCAACTGGCTTTAGCCAATGATCAAAGGTGCGCGCGCCAACATCTGCACGAAGGCCTGCCCGGATGGCGGCCCACGCAATTTGTAACTGATCCATATCCGCAGGTCGCGTCGCAGGCTGTGAAATTTGTGACACGCGTCTTTATCTCCCCCTCGCCTATCCGCGGCGCCAACCTCAGATTTCGACACACAGAACCCCAGGGCCGAAACGCCCCTTGTTCCGGCTACAAACTATGTCTGTCGAATAATCAGCAGCGAACTGATTCGCGCACTGCCGAGTGTCACGTCTGTGTCACATGAGGCATATGATCAAGGGCAGAGGCACAAAAAAAACGAAATATTTAATGTTGACTCGGCTATGCCTCGAAAATCCCCGGACATTGCATAAAATGTTGATTTTAAACGATTTTTTTTACCTGAGAACAAAATGAGATTCTGCGAATCGTGGACTCAGGCCGGACACAGCGATGCGGCCATTTCGGCAAAGAAAAAGCCTGCCGAAATGAACCGACAGGCTTTCAAAATGGATCTATTTTTTTGACGTTAGGCGAGAGCAGAAACCCGCTTGGTCAAGCGCGAAAACTTCCGCGCGACCGTGTTCTTGTGGAGAACGCCGGTTGCAACGCCACGCGCCATTTCCGGCTGAGCCGCAGCAAGGGCTGTGGCCGCTGCTGTCTTGTCGCCCGCTTCCAACGCCAATTCGACCTTCTTTACGAAAGTACGAATGCGGCTGATGCGGTTGTGGTTGATGACCGCCCGGTTTGCGTTGCGACGGATGCGCTTCTTGGCTTGCGGCGTATTCGCCATATGATCTGACCTCAATCTGTCCGAAACAAATAAGGCGCGGAATCACCCGCACCTGCGTGAACCGCGCCTTTATCGCCGCAGATCCCTGCGGTCAACCATCATCGCTGGCATTTCGGGCAATAGAAGGTCGATCGCCCTCCGTCCACGCGCCGACGCACAGTCTCGCCACAACTGCACGCCTCCCCTTCGCGCCCGTAAACGCGCCATTGTTTGAAGAAATAGCCAAGCTCCCCATCGGGCCGAGCATAATCGCGTAATGTCGAGCCGCCCGCCTCAATTGCGGCAGCCAAAACCTCTTTTATAGCCGCGACAAGCCGCTCCAGCCGCGCCTTTGAAAGCGAACCACCAGCCCGCCCCGGTGCAATGCCTGACATGTTGAGCGCCTCACACACATAGATATTGCCAAGGCCCGCAACCACACGCTGATCGAGCAGAAGGTTTTTGATCGGTGCTGCTCTGCCTTTCAGCGCGGTGATGAGCGTTGTCACAGTGAAATCATCGCTCAAAGGTTCTGGGCCCATGACGGCGAAGGCCGAAAATGCAGCCAAATCAGGCGTCGGCACAAGGTCGAGCGACCCAAACCGCCTTGGGTCATCCAAGACCAATCGCCGCCCAGATCCCGTTTCCAAGACCAAATGGCCGTGCTTGCCAATGCTTTCCGGATCAATGATCCAGCGGCCAGACATGCCAAGATGAAAAATCATGGTGTCGCCGCGATCGGTGTGAACAAGGCCATATTTGGCACGACGGCCAAGGCCCGTGACGCGCGCGCCCTGCATACGCTGACGCAGGTCAACTGGGATCGGCCAGCGCAAATCGGCCCGACGCGGTTCCACATGAGACAGCACCTCGCCATCAAGGACGGCGGCAAGACCACGAACGGTCGTTTCAACTTCGGGAAGTTCTGGCACATGATTCCGCTAGCGAGCCTCGCCGGGCTTGGCTAGAGGCTGCGCCATGAGCGAAAAGGTTTCCTTCGGATACGATGATATCGATGCTGACGAAAAGGCAGGGCGCGTGGGCGCTGTCTTTTCGAGCGTGGCCAAAAATTATGACATTATGAACGACGCCATGTCGGGCGGGATGCACCGGCTCTGGAAGGATCGCTTCGTCAGTCGCGTGAAGCCGCGCGCTGGGGAAATGATCCTCGACATGGCGGGCGGCACGGGCGACATCGCCTTTCGCATGCAGGCGCATGACGCCTTGGTCACTGTCGCAGACATTAACCCTGACATGCTGGCCGTGGGCATGGAACGCGCCGAAGACCGCGATATTGGCGGCCTTAGCTGGTCAGAACAAAATGCCGAGAAGCTGAGCTTCGATAGCAATAGCTTTGATGCCTATACAATTGCGTTTGGCATTCGGAACGTCACCCATATTGATCAGGCCCTGAAAGAGGCGCACCGCGTATTGAAGCGCGGCGGCCGTTTCTTCTGCCTCGAATTCTCAACCACGACCTGGCCCGGATTTTCGGAAGTCTATGATTTTTATTCGCACAAGATTGTGCCGAGGGTCGGGCAACTCATCGCGGGCGATGCCGACAGCTATCGCTATTTGATCGAATCGATCCGTCGCTTTCCAGACATGCCGCGCTTTGAAGGGATGATCCGCGATGCGGGCTTTGTCCAAACGCGGGTTGAGCCGATTTTGGGCGGACTTGTGGCCATTCACAGCGGTTGGAAGATTTGACCTCCCGCGTCATCCATTTCTGGCGGCTGCTGAAATGGGGCCGCATTTTGGCGCGCAATGGCGCGTTGTTGGGCATTGAGCGCAGCCCGGCCTCCCCGGCGGGTCTGCGCCGCATCGCGCGCCTCGCCCGACTGGGCGCATTTCTGCCGAAACAGCCGGATTATGCCGGGGCATTTGAGAAAATTGGCCCGGCGGCCATCAAACTTGGTCAGACGCTCGCAACCCGTCCCGACCTCGTCGGCGAAGAGGCGGCCCGCGATCTCCTGCGCTTGCAAGACACTCTGCCGGCCCTTCCCTTTGAAAAAGTCCGCGCGGCCGTTGAGCAATCGCTAGGCGTGCCGCTGGAGACATTGTTTCAATCCGTTGATCCGCATCCGGTGGGCGCAGCCTCCGTTGCGCAGGTGCATAAAGCAGTCACGACCGAGGGCCGGACGGTCGCTGTCAAAATCCTGCGGCCCGGCATTGAAGAGAAATTCATCAGCGACATTGAAACCTATGAATGGATCGCTGCACATGCCGCCGCCCGCGGCGGTGAGCTCGCAAGGCTCCGCCCGCGTGAGGTGATCGCGACGTTCAAACAATGGACCCTGCGCGAATTGGATTTGCGACGCGAAGCCGCCTCTGCATCTGAATTGGCGGATATGATGCGGGCCGAAAGCGGCTATTTGGTTCCCGCCATTGACTGGACGCGGACCAGCCGCCGGGTGATGACGCTGGAGTGGATTGACGGCATCAAGCTGACCGATCGGGATGCTCTGGCAGCGGCAGGCGTTGACCTGAAGGCGACGGCGCGCACGCTGGTCAGGGCCTTTCTGACCCAAGCCATCACGCACGGCTTTTTCCATGCCGATTTGCATCAGGGCAATTTATTTGTTCTCCCCGATGGGCGGATCGCGGCGATTGATTTCGGCATTATGGGCCGCATCCATCGGCAAGCGCGCATCTGGCTGGCGGAAATACTTTATGGCCTGATTACAGGTAATTATCGCCGCGTCGCGGAAATCCATTTCGATGCGCAATATGTGCCATCGCACCATAATATCGATGAATTCACAACCGCCCTGCGCGCAGTGGGTGAACCGATTCGCGGTGTTCCGGTCAAGGATATGAGCGTGGGCAACATGCTCGACAGCCTGTTCGCAATCACGCGGGAATTTGACATGCAAACGCAGCCGCACCTTTTGCTGCTGCAAAAAACCATGGTCATGGTCGAAGGCGTGGCCTCCACGCTCGATCCCGATATCAACATGTGGGATGCCGCCGGCCCCTTTGTCGAAGACTGGCTTCGCGACGAATTAGGCCCAGAAGCGCGGATTGCCGAAACGCTGGTGCGCGGGGTGCAGACGCTTGCATCTCTGCCCGATTTGCTCCGCCGGATAGAGGCGCAATATCCAAAGCCGGGGGCGGCCCCGCCCGCCCCGCCGCTTCCAGATATCTCCATCGGCTTTTCCGCGAAGTGGCGTTTTGTCGCCGTTGCCTTAGCCGGCGGCGCTGCCGCCCTTCTCGGCCAGATGCTGATC
>JBEDGC010000027.1:0-18808 GCA_041174825.1 Pseudomonadota bacterium
TAACTATTCTGAGTGATCAATGGCTCTATTTTTTATTCTTGATTCTATTTCGCTTATGGATTTTGCGGCTTTTAAAGTCGGCATTTCTGATATCGCGATCGCCTCAATTTTGTTTTTTCCAAGATGGTAGGCAATATCGGCAGCGTAATCACTGCCCGACATTAAATCGATCAGCTTGTCGGTAAAAGGTACATCGGCCGCAAACACAACTTTCTCAAAGTCAGGATAAAGGTGCATTCGCGGCTGAGCGGCTACAAGCCACGCCCTGATTATTGGACTTGTTTCAGTCAGTTGGGAGTTCGTCGCCATTGAGGGCGTTGCAGGGGCGTACTGCCTTTGCCGTTGCATCTCCGCGGTCGTTTGCCTGATGAGATCAGTTTCTGCCCGATCCCTTTCAGCACGCGCCCTCGCTGCCTCAATAGCTTCAATTTGCGAAATTGTCGGAAGAGGGTTCGGCAGTGTGATTGGCGCTGGCGGACGCACCTTTAAGGCAACCATCGGGTCAAACGCTTGCCCAAGTGCGGGTACCGAAAACCCGAATGCAGTCGCAGAAATTATGCTCCAGACGCTTCGCTTCATGATGACGCCCCTTTAATCAGAGGCGCCGACCGAAGCCGGGTGTTCGTAACCCTGCGTGATCACAAGGCACTGCCGCCTTTGGGCAGAGCCTTGGACATACGCGACAGTCACCCGGCCAGAATAAATCTGACCGGTGATCACGTTCGCGAGGTTACGACGCCTCACAGCCGGGACTGACCGGACTGCTTGGCTATAATGCTGGATTATGCTGAGATGGGCAAGCGCCGGAGATAATTCGGTTGCTATGGTGCGGATGGCGGGACTCGAACCCGCACGAGGATAACCTCACAAGATTTTAAGTCTCGGGCGTCTACCATTCCGCCACATCCGCAAGGCCTTGTGCCAAAGGCACTATAAGCTCTCGAAACCCGCCTTCGAGCAGCTAAGTATAAATGAATTCATACAGATTCGGGGGTCTGGTTTCATACCCGACGCTCCCTTCTTGAACTCGATACACGGTGGATGCCGCCGTCGCCGTTACTCGCAGGCCTTGCCATCGCCATCTCTATCAAGGTGACTGCCATATCCGGGCTGGCCTCTAAAGATGGGGGCCGCACCTGCTGCACGGGCTGCCGTGCAGTTAGGGTAGTATACTTGTCCCCTTGGCGCTGACGCTGGCGCTGGCGCTGGCGCTGGCGCTTTAGGGGGCTCCACGCTTGGGCCTCGGTGGCAATGACGCCCACCATTCTTCCTGTCGTTATGACAGCCATCCGCAGCAAGTCCCCCGGGATGCGCTTGTACGGCGCTTGGGCTAATGACGGACCAGACCACAATGGAAGGGAAGAGTAGAAGGCAAATCGAAGCAACAACGAGCTTGATGCTACCACAAGGGCTTGTTGACACTTCAACGTTCTCCGATCTTTTTATAAGCATACATGCCCCTTCCAATAGCGGTCCCACCTCGCTGCCATCCCGAGTGCTACCATCTGGCAAGATAGATCACCGCTCTTTGGCGAAACGCACCATGCCGCCGTTCGGCTACCTCCGGCTGGGCCTTCAGAAGTGCACTGCATCGGCGGCCCGATCACCAAAACGTGACCGTGCGGCCCGATACCGGTTGGTTTGCCTACTAGTTTGACAAGCGTATCCCGCGCCTCGATCGCGTTTGCGTCCGGGCAAGGATGCCGCACACTGCAAGAGCCGTCGATCTCTCGGGCAGCGATGCCTGCGAGTCGGATCTTTGGCCCCTCCTGACACCAAACGGGCCCATCTCCGTCCCAGACCGCCGTAGGCGTGCAGGTGAAGGATTCACCGACTGGAACAGAAGCCACTAGCAGCAGCGATAGCACTTTCGACCTCGCCTTTCGCTTTTCGGACGACCTCGTTTCTGGTCACATAGAAACGAGGCCGTGCCATAAAGGGGCAGTCTATCACTTCGATCCCGGAGTGCGCTCAACCTCCATGGGCTGGGGAGCCTGCCCAACCTGCAGCGGCGCCGGTTCCGTGTTGGCAATGGCAAGCTGCACATCTTCATCAATGAAGCCGCCAACTTCTCCCCCCTTGGGAAACACAGCACTGGTTCCGGTGACGAAGAAACCAACCACGGGAACTACAGCGACCGCACCGATTACGCCGGCGGTCCCAGTAACGCCCTTATCGTCGAAACTGCCGGTAAGGCGGATTTGTCTTCCATTGACCCGTAGATAAAGCAGGCGGGCCGTTAACTTGCCCGATTTACCCCACATTCCCTTGTTTCGGACTTCGGTGATTTCGCCCCACGCGGGTGTGCCTGCCGGAATGACGACCACACCATTGACCTCGACCGGTGCTGCAATTTCCAACATGAAACGCTGTCCAACGCGTGCCGCCTTCTTTTTGGTCGTAATCTCTTCCATCAAACGGAGCTGGACTGGGGTTCCCGCTCGAAGGACGGCGTTGGTGGTGGCGGCAGGCGCGATCGCCTGAGGCGCAGCGGCCGGTTGTACAACTTGCGCCAGCGTCTGCGTCGCAAACAACGAAATGGCGGCAAGCGCCAAAACTGACTTCTTCATTTAAAGTTTCCCCTTAATCGCGCGAGAGCTACGATAACGACGGAGTAGCAGGGTTGGTCGTTCAAGGGCAATGATCTAGCGCGCCACGCACCTGGTAGGCTTATCCGTGCGCTCCGCTCTACCTCTGAATTAGCGTCCTGCGCCAGCAGAGAGGATATGGTAAGGCGCGCGCGTTAGGACCCAATCCCGCGTGATAAAAATGGCCCCGAACTCCCATTGGAAGCTCGGAGCCAGGGGGGAGCCAAAGGCTCCTCGGGTCGCAATTGATGATTTGCACGGCGGGCGCCTGCCTCCATTGATCAGCGTCAAACGGCTGAGCGCTGCGACTTTTCGAAGGCGGCAACTGAAGTCACGACTCTAGGACGGTTCCCTGCGCGCAGCAGGTTTGGATTTTCCGATCCATCTGCAAAAAAAATTTCGTGCGGGGTTAGCCCGGGACAGTCAGGTCGCTCTCGGCCCCACCCCGGGGGGTAGGGCGGGGTCTAAATCGAGAATCGAAGCGAAGGAGCTAGGATCGCGTGTGGCCCATCGATTTAGGCAGAGGACTGCCTCGGATCAGTCCACGCTAAGTCAAGGCTGTATCGGGGAGCGTTTATGGGAACGACGGCCCGTCGAGGGGAAAAATTTAATCATTTCAGAGGTCGGTGGCGGAGACGGAGGGATTCGAACCCTCGATACGGTTACCCGTATGACGCTTTAGCAAAGCGTTGGTTTCAGCCGCTCACCCACGTCTCCGGCCATTTGGCTGACGGGCGCTATAGCGAGGGGTTTGGCGCTAGACAATGCCCCCTTGGGAGGATTTTGCGTTTCGGGTGGGCGCGAAAGCGACTCATCTTGTCGCTACGGCCTTGCGAGACGTCGGCGCACCGCGTTTAAATAGATCAAACCGGATCATTGGATGGCGCTTATGACTTTTTCATTTTTGCAGGACAGCCGTTGGGCCCGCCTTGTTTTCGCAGCGGTTTTTGGCAGTCTCGCCTTGGCCAGCGTGCCGGCGCAGGGGCAGGAGCAAGCCGCGCCCGTCGATCCCCGCCCGGCTTATGAAGTGCCGCCTGCACCAGCATCAGCGCCCAGCAATGCGCCTGCAGCCAATGACGCGGCCCCTATAGCCCCCGTCAAAACCGCGACCCATAAGAAGGACGACCTAATTGGCGCGGCGGAACGTGTGTTCGGCAAAGGGGCAAAGGGTCTGGGCGAGCTCATGGAAAAAATCTTGGCGGATCAGGGGGAGCCCAATGCCTATATTGCCGGGCGAGAAGCGTCAGGGGCCTTTGTTGTGGGTCTGCGCTATGGGTCGGGCACGTTGGTGCATAAGGTTGAAGGGGAGCGTCCAATCTATTGGACCGGTCCGTCCTTGGGCTTTGACGTTGGGGGCGATGCCACGCGCACCTTCATCCTTGTCTATAATCTCTACGACACGCAGGATCTGTATCGACGCTATGCCCAAGTTGAAGGGCGGGCCTATTTTGTGGGCGGCCTCTCCGCGACCTATTTGCGGCGCGGCAATGTTGTGGTTATTCCCATCCGGCTGGGCGTTGGCATGCGGCTGGGCGCGAATGTCGGCTATATGAACTTCACCGAAAAGTCCCGCTGGCTGCCATTTTGATTAGTCTGTCGCCAGCCGCCAGCCCAATGTTTCGCCCGCGTGAAAGGGAACAATCTGCGTGCCTGCGGCGTCAATATGGGTGGGCACCGTCTCTCCACCGCGCACGAGCGTGATGGTGCCTTCGTTGACGGGGAGCCTGTAAAAGGCCGGGCCGTTCAAGGAGGCAAAGGCTTCCAGCTGGTCGAGCGCATGGTCTTCATCGAACACCTGCGCGTAGCTTTCAATCGCAAAAGGCGCGTTGAAAATGCCCGCACAGCCGCAGGATGTTTCCTTGGTTTCAATAGCATGAGGGGCCGTATCGGTGCCCAGAAAGAATTTGGGATTGCCCGATGTGGCGGCGGCGCGCAGGGCCAGCCTGTGGCGTTCACGCTTTACGATGGGCAGGCAGTAAAGATGCGGCCTAATGCCACCGACCAACATGTTGTTGCGGCTGATGTGTAAATGCTGGGGCGTGATTGTTGCCGCGACATTTGGGCCGGATTCCTTAACAAAATCGACTGCTTCGGCTGTCGTGATATGTTCAAAAACGGTCCGCAGCCCGGGGAAATCCCGCACAATCTTTGAAAAGATGCGATCGATAAACACAGCCTCTCGATCAAACACATCGACGTCGTGATCGGTGACTTCGCCATGGATCAAGAAAGGCATGCCAATTTTCTCCATGCGTTCCAGCACGGGGTAGATCAGGCGAATATCGGTAACGCCATGCGCGGAATTGGTCGTGGCATTTGCAGGGTAAAGCTTAACGGCAGTGAAGGCCCTGCTTTCAAAGCCCGCCGCAATCTGATCGGGATTTGCGCTATCCGTCATGTAGCAGGTGATCAGCGGCTCAAAATCGCTGTCAGCCGGCAGGGCGGCCATAATCCGGTTGCGATAGGCAATAGCCTGATCCGCGGTTGTGACCGGCGGCTTCAGATTGGGCATGACAATGGCGCGGCGAAACTGCCGCGCGGTATAGCCGACAACGGCCTTCAACATCTCATCATCGCGCAGGTGGACATGCCAATCATCCGGGCGTCGAATGGTGATCTGATCCATCATGCTCACTCCTTATATGCGAAGGACTTGTTATATGCGAAGGACTTGGGAAAATCGCTTAATCGTCTTACATGACAGCCATGGCCGATACTATGCTTTCAGACAGAGCCGTCATTCGATTGTCCGGTGACGATGTCCGCGGATTCTTGCAAGGGCTTGTGACAAACTCGGTCCTGGGGGACTTGCCAGTCTGGTCAGGGCTTTTGAGCCCGCAGGGCAAGGCGCTGTTCGATTTTTTCATCTGGGGCGATGGCGATGATCTGCTGATCGATTGTGAATCAGCACAAGCAGACGCCTTGATTAAGCGCCTCTCGGTATATCGATTGCGGCGCCCCATTGCGATCGCCCGAGATGAGTCGCTGGCCGTGCATTGGGCGCAGGCAGGTGAGGAAGGCGTTGCTGATCCCCGGCTAGCCGCGCTTGGCCGTCGCTGGATTGCGCCGCCCGGTGGCGCTGCCTCTGGCTATCATGCGCATCGTTTGGCGTTGGGCGTGGCGGAAGGGGTCGCAGAGCTGGGGCAGGATAAAGTCCTGTGGCTGGAGGCGAATGCCGCTGAACTGAATGGCGTCAGCTTCACCAAGGGATGTTATATTGGGCAAGAAAACACCGCTCGCATGAATTATCGGCAAAAGGTCAACCGCCGTCTTTTCGTTCTGCCCGATGGCCGGGTGGAGCGCCGACCCGTCGACGCGCCCGGCGATGCCCTGATCCCGGATTGGCTCGCGCCTGCGCTTACCGAATCTCAGGCATAACGCCCGGTTCGGCCTTTTTTGGTCGGCCGGGAGGCTGGCCTGATTTCCAGCCGCAAAATTGCGGAACCCTGATTGACTTGGTGTGTTTTCTTTTCCTCAGCCTCAGCATGGGCTTGGATGGAGGATCACATGACCGCCAATATGCCTTGGCGCGCGGCCTTGCCGATGGTGGTGCGCGCGCGGTCAGCGACCATTTATGGACAAAGGACAGAGGGCGAGCCGCCGGGGAGGCCGCCTGAGGTTCCGCCGCCGCGTCAGCCGGGGGAGTTGACTCCGCCACCGCCTGAACCCGGCCTTCCCGTGCCGCCGGACAATCCGACCCGCCCGGACCCCTTGCCGGAAAGCCCCCAAACATCTCCTCCATTTGAAATGCCAATGCCCGCGTCTCCGAACCCAGCCAATGATCCGGGGTCGCCAACCGACCGCGACGTCCGGGTCGTATGTGCGAAATCGACGGGTCCTATTGTGCCGCTCTTTTCTCAGACGTGCACACGGGTGCTGAAAGATCGGCCCCAGCAACTCCCGTCACGCGGAAAGCTGCTCCGCCTCCAGCGCCCATAGTTTACTTCCTGCTTTCCCTTATGGGTGTCGCACGCTACCTCCCTCAATTCAGGGGGGATGCGGAACATGATCGATTTGTGGATGCAGCTTGGGCTGGCACCAGCAGCACTTTTGGCACTTGCGCTAATCGTGCTGGGCGCGGCCTTCGTGCGTGGCCTTACAGGCTTTGGCTTTGCGATCCTTGCCGTGCCTTTAATGGGCCTCGTGATCCCGCCCACCGATGCCGTGCTGCTGGCAATCGTCTTGCAAACCTTGATTGGGCCTTTTGGTGTCGCAAAATCCATAAGCCATGTTGATCGGTCCGTCGTGGCGAAGGTGGCCGTTTTTGCGATGATTGGAACGCCGCTGGGCTTGCTGGCTTTGGCGAACACGCCCGATGATCTGGCCCGATTGATCATTGCGAGCATTGCCGCCGGCTGTTTCGGAACATTTCTGATCAAACGGGCTCCTTACCCTAGCAAGGCCTTGTCGCATATTGCGGCAACAGGCTTTTCCTCTGGCCTGCTCAATGGGTTCGCCGCGATGCCGGGGCCGCCCGTTATCCTCTATTTCGTCCGTAGTGGCGTTTCACCGATGACGGCGCGTGGGTCGATGATCCTTGTCTTTTTCGCCGCTGGTATTGCGGGCACCGCAACGGCGGCTGCGCGGGGCCTTTTGACGGGCCATATCTTGGTCATGTCGCTTGTGGCTTTCCCGGTGATGCTGCTGGGCAATCAATTGGGCTCTCGCTTTTTCGGGATGGTGGAAGAACGGGTCTGGCGGGGGCTTGTCGTTGCACTGCTCTGTGTTGCGACGCTCGGCGCGCTTTCCAAGCTCTGGGCTTGACGGCGAGCGACCGCATGTCCAATCGGGTGCTGACAGTGAAAGGATGATGTGACGTGGAAGCGGTTAGTGCGATTGAGGGCAAAGCCTATCCCTTTGGCCTTAAGAATATCGATACCGATGTCATCATTCCCGCTGCTTGGCTGAAAACCATCAGCCGAACGGGTCTGGGCAAGGGCGCGTTTGAGGCGTTGCGCAAAGAGCCGGGCAATCTGTTTGATGATCCTCAATTTGCGGGTGCGCCGATCTTGATTGCGGGCGATAATTTCGGCTGCGGATCCAGCCGGGAACACGCCGCCTGGGCCTTGGCGGATCTGGGCATAAAGGCTGTCATCGCCCCCAGCTTTTCAGATATTTTTTCAGGAAATGCCTTTAAGAATGGCATTTTGACGGTGGTTCTGCCGCAAGAGGCCGTGGACCGGCTGCTTGAGGTCGCACAAACCGACGCCATTTCCATCGACCTTGAAACACAGACGGTGACGACGCCGTTTCAGGATCGCTTCACCTTTGAGATTGACGCGTTTCGCAAGCATTGTTTGCTGAACGGTCTGGACGAAGTGGGCCTAACCATGGCGATGGACGATAAGATTTCAGCCTATGAGCGCCGCGCAACAACCGCGTGGCCCTGGCAAGCAGGAGCGGTAACATGAAGGCATTGCTATCCAAACAAGTCGGTGGGCCAGAAACGCTGGTTCTGGAAGAAGTTGCTGATCCCGTTGCAGGACCTGGCCAAATCCTTGTTTCGGTGAAGGCCTGTTCGGTCAATTATCCTGATGTCTTGATGATCGAGGATAAATATCAGGTGAAACCGCCCCGGCCTTTCTCGCCGGGAAGTGAAGTCTCGGGCGTTGTTGAGGCAGTGGGTGAGGGCGTAACCCAGTTTAAGGTTGGCGATCGCGTTCTCGGGGCCGCAAATGGCGGCATGGCCGAGAAAGTCGTGCTCAACGCGACGACAGCCTATCCCCTGCCGGACGAGCGCAGCTTTGCCGAGGGCGCAGCCCTGATCCTGACCTATGGCACCTCCATCCACGCGCTTGTCGACCGGGGCCATATCAAGGCAGGCGATACGTTGCTCGTGCTGGGGGCAGCCGGTGGCGTTGGGATCGCCGCGGTGGAACTGGGCGTGGCCTATGGCGCACGCGTGGTTGCGGCTGTGTCGTCCGAAGAAAAGGCGGCGGCTGCCCGTGCCGCGGGGGCATCTGAAGTTGTCATTTATGGTCGCGCGCCCTTTGATAAGGATCAGTCCAAGGCGCTGTCTGAAGCGTTTAAGGCCGCTGTCGGCCCCAATGGCGCGAACCTTATTTATGATGCGGTGGGCGGCGATTACGCAGACCCCGCCATTCGCTGCATCGCGTGGGAGGGGCGCTATCTTGTCGTCGGCTTCCCGGCGGGCATCCCTCGGCTTCCGCTCAACCTCACGCTGCTCAAGAGCTGCGATGTCTGTGGCGTCTTCTGGGGGGCATTTACGATGCGCGATCCAGAAGCCAATCGCGCCCACATTGCTGAGCTTTTCCGCTTTTGGAAGGAAGGGAAGATCAGCCCGCGCGTGACCGATACCTTCCCGTTGGAACGCGGTGGTGAGGCCATTGCCAAAATGGCGCGCCGCGAAGCCATTGGGAAACTGGTCGTCACCATCGATTAAGAGCTATCACCTCTTCAGGCTCGGTTGAACCTAAGGGGTCGACGCCCTATCTTGAGAGCGGACCGCCGCAGATTAAGGGACGAAATATGACGACCTTTGATGACCGTGAAAATGCCTTTGAAAACAAGTTCGCGCATGATCAGGACATGGCGTTTCGCGTGACCGCGCGTCGCAACAAGCTGATCGGTCAATGGGCGGCCCAGAAAATGGGCCTGACAGCCGAAGAAACGGATTCCTATGCAAAGTCGGTCGTGCAGGCTGATTTTGAAGAGGCGGGGGATGAGGATGTCATCCGCAAGCTTCTGGGGGATTTGATCGCAGCGGGCGTCGATACCAGCGATGAAGATGTGCGCGCGGCCATGGCGGACCTAATGGTCGAGGCCCGCCGCCAATTAATGGAAGCGAAATAAGCCTCATGCCCATGCCCGCCGACGAGATTCAAGGCTTGATCCTTGCGGCCTTTCCCGATGCGCAGGTGGAGATCACCGATTTGGCCGGGGATGGCGATCATTATGCGGCCCGCGTGGTGAGTGCTGCGTTTCGCGGCCTGCCGCGCGTGCGGCAGCATCAAGCCGTTTATGCCGCATTGGGTGGCCGTATGGGTGGCGAATTGCACGCCCTACAGCTGACCACGGCGGTCCCGGAATAAGGAGATTATAGAATGACCGATACTCAGACCCGCATTGGCGACATTGTGAACAGCAGCGATGTGGTGCTGTTTATGAAGGGCACGCCCTTATTCCCGCAATGCGGCTTTTCCAGCCTTGCCGTTGCGATCCTCGACCGGGTTGGCGTTGAATATGCCAGCGTCGATGTGCTGCAAGATGCCGAAGTTCGCTCTGGGATTAAGCAATTCTCAGATTGGCCAACCATCCCCCAGCTTTATGTAAAGGGCGAGTTTATTGGCGGTTCGGACATTATGAAGGAAATGTACGAAGCCGGTGAGCTGGATGAGCTGATGGCGGAAAAAGGCGTCGCTCCGGCTGCTTGACGCAAATCCCTCTCTCCCTTTCGCCATATGAGGGCGCATGAAGCACCCGGATCTTTCCGCTGAGCCCTATGCCATTGCAGAGCAGGTGAGCCCGCTTGTGCGCCGCGTGCTGGCGCACAACCCATCGCCCTTCAGCTATACGGGCACACAGACCTATATTGTGGGAACGGGCGAGGTCGCGGTGATTGATCCTGGCCCGCTGGGGGATGATCCGCATCATGTGGAGGCGTTGATCTCAATCCTATCGGGCGAAAAAATTTCCGCGATCATGTGCACCCACACCCACCGTGACCATAGCCCGGCTGCGGCCCCGCTGGCGGCGGCCACGGGTGCGCCCGTTATTGGCTGTGCAGCACTGGTGCTGGAGGATGATGGCCCGCGTGCCGATGCCAGCTTTGACGCGACCTATTTGCCGGATCGGGTGCTGGTGGATGGGGATCAGATCAGCGGGCCGGGCTGGACGCTGACGGCGGTGGCAACGCCGGGGCACACATCCAACCATCTCTGCTTTGCGCTGGAGGAGGAAAAGGCGCTGTTCACGGGGGACCATGTCATGTCTTGGTCGACCAGCGTAGTCTCCCCGCCGGATGGCGATATGGCGGCCTATATGCGCAGCTTGGCCCTGCTGATGGATCGGGATGACGCGATTTATTACGCCGCGCACGGCGCGCCCATAGAAACGCCCCACCGACTTGTGCGGGGCATGATGGGCCACCGCAAGCAGCGCGAAGGGCAGATTTTGCGCTTACTCGAAAGCGGGGTCGGCCATATCCCAGAGATGGTAGGTCATATGTATAAGGGCGTTGATAAACGGCTGCATCCGGCAGCGGGTCGGTCTGTGCTCGCACATCTTATCGATCTGCGCGATCGCGGGGAGGTTGCCGGGGCGGACGATCACTGGCAACGCCTGACCTAATGCTATTTTAACTGCCAAAGTGAAAAGGTGATGCGATCATGACTGCACCCATAGGCACGCTGGCCGATGTTGATATCCGGGCTGAGATTGAGCGGCTCCGCAAGGAGCGCAACGCCGTGATCCTGGCGCATTATTATCAGCGCCCGGAAATTCAGGATCTGGCCGATTATGTCGGCGACAGTCTGGAGCTCAGCCGTAAGGCGCAGGCGACCGATGCCGATGTCATTGCCTTTTGCGGTGTCCGCTTCATGGCAGAGACAGCGAAGATCCTCTCACCCGAGAAAACCGTGATCCTGCCCGATATGGATGCCGGGTGCAGTTTGGAAGACAGCTGCCCGCCAGATCAGTTCGCCGCCTTCCGCGCCGCCCATCCGGATCATATTGCGCTGACCTATATCAACTGCTCGACAGAGGTTAAGGCACTTTCTGATATTATCGTCACAAGCTCTTCTGCTGAAAAGATTTTATCTCAAATTCCGCTGGATCAGAAAATCATTTTCGGGCCGGATAAACATCTGGGCGGCTACCTGAAACGCAAGCTTGGGCGGGACATGCTGCTCTGGCCCGGCGTGTGTATTGTGCATGAAGCGTTTTCGGAAACGGAGCTGATCAAGCTTAAGGCGCAACATCCGGGCGCACCCGTTGCTGCCCATCCGGAATGCCCGGCGCATATCATCGATCATGCCGATTATGTTGGCTCAACCAGCGGCATATTGGACTATGCCAAGCATCTGAAGGGCGATACGCTGATCGTCGCGACGGAGCCGCACATCATCCACCAGATGGAATTGGCGATGCCGCACAAGACTTTCATCGGCGCGCCGGGGGCGGATGGGAACTGCAACTGCAATATCTGCCCCTATATGGCGCTCAACACGCTGGAAAAACTCTATATCGCGCTGCGTGACCTGAGCCCCCAAGTGCATATTGAGGAAGGCCTGCGCCTTAAGGCAAAGCAGAGCCTCGACCGGATGCTTGAGATGGCAAGCGGCACAGTGGGGCAGGGGGATTTAGGGCCGCGGGCGGCCTAAGCGCATGACTTTCACGCTCGACAATTTCGATCTTCCGGCCTTTGTCCGCGCCACTTTGGCGGAGGACATGGGGCCATTGAACCGGGACGTCACGTCGGAAAGCGTTATTCCGGCGGAGGCTGCATTTTCTGGAAAGATGCAGAGCCGGGAAGAGATTGTCGTCGCGGGCTTGCCGATTGCGGCGGCGTTCTTCCGGCATCTCGACCCGGAGATGCAGATCGCCTTATTGGCCGAAGAGGGGCAGATTGTCTTTGCAGGCGCGCCGCTCATGGCTTTGGCGGGCCGCGCGCGGGCGATGCTGACGGCGGAGCGATCTGCGCTCAATATCGTGCAGCATTTGTCCGGCATTGCGACGATGACGCGGGCTTATGTCGATGCGATTGCGGGCACGGGCTGCACCTTGTTGGATACGCGCAAGACAATCCCCGGCCTGCGCGTGCTGGAAAAATACGCAACCCGCATGGGCGGGGCGACCAATCACCGCATGGGCTTATGGGATGCCGCGATGATCAAGGATAATCATGTGGCGGTGGCGGGTGACGTGGCCGAGGCCGTGCGCCGGGCCAAGGCGGCGGGCGTGGAACGGATCATCCTAGAAGTTGATCGACTGGACCAGATTGAACCGGGTCTCGCGGCGGGTGCGACCCATTTGCTGCTCGACAATATGGATGTGTCCGTTTTGCGGCAGGCCGTTGCCCTTGTGGCGGGGCGGGTGCCGACAGAGGCCTCTGGCGGTGTGACGTTGCAAACCATCCGCGCCAAGGCGGAAACGGGCGTGACCTATATTTCGGTTGGGCGGCTGACCCAGAGTGCGCCTGCGGTGGATATTGGCCTCGACTTCACCCTCGCCTGACCCTCTGTTGGTGTTGAGCCCATCCGCCAAATCTGGCAGACAGGCTTATGGCTAAATTTGCACCTTTCACTTGGGATGATCCCTTTCACCTCGACGCGCAGCTGACCGAAGACGAGCGGATGATCCGCGATGCAGCGGAAGGCTATGCGCAGGACAAACTTCTGCCGCGCGTTGTTTCCGCTACGTTGGACGAGCGTTTTGATCGGGAGATCATGAACGAGCTGGGCGACCTCGGCCTGCTCGGCGCGACCATAGACGGCTATGGATGCGCAGGCGTGAGCCATGTTGCCTATGGCCTAATCGCGCGTGCGGTGGAGCGGGTTGATTCGGGCTATCGCTCCGCCATGTCGGTGCAAAGCTCCCTCGTGATGCATCCCATCCATGCCTATGGCAGTGAGGCGCAGCGGGAGAAATATCTCCCCAAGCTGGCAAGCGGGGAATGGGTTGGCTGTTTCGGCCTGACAGAGCCGGATGCCGGATCTGACCCTGCGTCGATGAAGACCAATGCCAAGCAGGTAGATAGCGGCTACATCCTCAATGGCGCGAAAATGTGGATCACCAATTCGCCTATCTCTGACCTTGCGGTGGTCTGGGCGAAAGATGAAGGCGGCGTTATTCGCGGCTTCATCGTTGAACGCGGGATGAAGGGCTTTTCGACCCCCAAGATCGAAAAGAAGCTCAGCCTTCGGGCGTCGATCACGGGGGAGATTGTGCTGGAGGACGTGTTCGTTCCCGAAGAAAATCTTCTGCCCAATGTGCAGGGCCTGTCTGGCCCGTTCGGCTGCCTCAACAAGGCGCGCTATGGCATTGCTTGGGGCGTCATGGGGGCGGCGGAGGATTGTTTCCACCGCGCCCGCCAATATCAGCTGGACCGTATTCAATTTGGTCGTCCGCTGGCGGCAAACCAAATCCCGCAGTTGAAGATGGCGAATATGCAGACGGAAATTGCCCTTGGCCTTCAGGCCGCGCTCACCGTCGGCCGGGCCATTGATGCGGGCAGTTGGTCGCCGGAAATGATCAGCCTTATTAAGCGCAATAATTGCGGCAAGGCGCTCGATATCGCGCGGGTCGCGCGGGACATGCATGGCGGCAATGGGATTTCCGCCGAATATCATGTCATCCGGCACACGGTGAACCTCGAGACCGTTAACACATATGAAGGCACGCATGATGTGCATGCGTTAATCCTTGGGCGCGCCATCACAGGTATTCAGGCGTTCAGCTGAGTTTGAGACGAGAGGGATATTGATGGGCATTCGTAAAATCGTGCCAGCCATGCTTTTGGCGGCTGTTTCCACCACGGGCCTAGCGCAGACCCCGCGCCCTGATCAGGTCGCTTTTCGCGACCTCTACAAGGAATTGGTGGAAACCAACACAACCCAATCGGCGGGCAGCTGCACGCTGGCGGCAGAGCGCATGGCCGCGCGGCTGAAAGCGGCTGGATTTGCGGACAAGGACATCACCCTTTTCGCAACGCCCGAACATCCAAAAGATGGCGGGCTGGTTGCTGTGTTTCCCGGTATGTCGAAGAAGGTGAAGCCGATGCTTCTCCTTGCACATATCGATGTGGTGGAGGCGCGCCGGGAAGATTGGGTGCGTGATCCCTTCACCCTGATTGAGGAAGGTGGCTATTTCTACGCGCGAGGCTCCGCCGACGATAAGGCACAGGCCGCGATTTGGACGGATGCGATGATCCGGTTCAAGAAAGAGGGCTTCCGCCCCAAGCGGACAATCAAGCTCGCCCTGACATGCGGTGAGGAAAGCGTGGGGGCCTTTAATGGCGCAGAATGGCTTGCCACCAATAAGCCGGATCTGATTGCCGCAGAATTTGCGTTGAACGAAGGCGGCGGCGGTCGCCTTGATGCGGCGGGAAAGAAGGTCGCTTTGTCGATGCAGGTCGGCGAAAAGACGGTGCAGAATTATCGATTGGAAACAACCAATCCCGGCGGGCACAGCTCTATCCCACGGCCAGATAACGCTATTTATTCCCTGACGGCGGCTGTCACAAAGATTGGGGGGTATGAATTCCCGATCATGTTGAGCGACACGACACGCACCTTCTTTACCCGCACGGCACCAGCACTCGGTGGCGAGATGGGCGCTGCTATGAAGGCATTGGTCGCCAACCCTAAGGATGTGGCGGCCGATGCTATTGTGTCGAAAGACCCAAGCTTTCACAGCATGCTGCGTACAACCTGCGTTGCCACAATGATGGAGGCGGGCCATGCGATGAATGCTCTGCCGCAGCGCGCACGGGCCGTCATCAACTGCCGGATCTTCCCCGGAATTTCGACAGATGCTGTGCGCGATGATCTGACGCGCATCATTGGGGATCCCTCCGTTTCGATCACCAAAATCCCGCCGATGCGGCCCATGGCCGTGCCGCCGCCCTTTTCACCGAAGATTTTTGGCGCGGCTGAAAAGCTGGCGGCAAAGCATTTCCCCGGCATCCCGATGATCCCAACCATGGCAACCGGGGGCACGGATGCGCCCTATCTTTCGCTTGCGGGGATCCCAACCTATGGCGTTCCCGGTGTGTTTTATGAGCCGGATGGCGGCGGTGTGCATGGCCTGAATGAGCGTATCCGCGTGACGTCGCTCTATGAAGGGCGTGATTATCTGTTTGAGCTCGCCAAAACCTACGCAAATCAGGATTAATCTGTGACCAAAGCGCTTTCTGGCATCCGCGTGCTTGATCTGTCCCGCGTTCTCGCTGGGCCTTGGTGCACGCAGATGCTGGGGGATTTGGGGGCCGAGATCATCAAGATTGAACAGCCCGGCAAGGGGGATGATACGCGCAGCTGGGGCCCGCCTTGGCATGGCGACGGGGATGAACGCCTGTCGGCTTATTATCTCTCTGCCAATCGGAATAAGAAAAGCGTCACCATCGATCTTTCCAAGCCAGAGGGGCAGGCGCTGATCCGCGAACTGGCGGCCAAATGCGATGTTCTGGTTGAGAATTTCAAAGTAGGCGGGTTGGAAAAATATGGGCTGGATTATCTAAGCCTGAAGGCGCTGAACCCCCGCCTTGTCTATTGCTCCATCACCGGCTTTGGGCATAGCGGGCCACGTGCGCACCAGCCGGGCTATGATCTGATGGTGCAGGGCATGTCGGGCCTGATGAGCGTGACGGGCGATCCCGCCGGGGAACCGCAAAAGGTGGGCGTCGCGCTGGTCGATGTGATGACCGGACTGCATGCGTGCATTGCCGTGCTGGCGGCGCTCAACCAGCGTCATGAGACGGGCCGGGGGCAGCTCATCGATATGGCCCTGCTCGATGTGGCCGTCTCCACGCTCGCCAATATCGGCCTGAACCAGCGCGTAACTGGTGAGGCGCCGCGCCGTATGGGCAATGCCCACCCCAGTGTTGTTCCCTATCAAGTGTTTGAAACGGCCGATGGGCATATGATTGTGGCGGTTGGCAATGACAGCCAATTTGCGCACTTCACAAAAGCGCTTGGCCTTGCCGATCTTGCAAAGGATCCGTGTTTCACGACCAATTCCGGACGCGTGGAAAACCGCGGCGATCTGATCCCCCAGCTTGCCCAAGCCATGCGGGGCAAGACGACCGCACAATGGGCCGAGTTGCTGGAGTCTGTGAACGTTCCCGCCGGGCCGATTAATGACATTGGTCAGGCATTGGCCGACCCGCAGGCTGTCGCGCGCGGGCTGGCGACGATGGCGGGCAATCGGCCGGCCATTGCAAGCCCGCTGCGTCTTTCAGATTCCTTGCCCGATGCAGGCACGGAGCCGCCCTTGCTTGGGCAGAATACAGATGAGGTGCTTGGCGATATGCTGGGCCATGATGCGGCCAGCATTGCGGATTTAAAGGCACGCGGCATTCTTTAGGTCCAGCTTTGTCTATTTCGTTGCGCAATGGGCGGCGGCTGCAAATTCCCCTTGACGTAAAGGTAAAGTTGGGGATTCCAGTGGGACGATAAATTCCAAAAAAGGACGCCCCTCATGACGCTCGATGTGCTCCACCGCACCGCCTATACTGAAGACCATGAAGCCTTTCGCTCGACGGTGCGTCAGTTTGTGGCGAAGGAAATCGAACCCAATTCAAACACATGGGATGAAGAGGGGCTGGTGCCCAAGGCAATCTGGCCAAAGGCGGGAGAGCTTGGCCTTTTGTGCCCAACCGTGCCGGAGGAATATGGCGGCCTTGGCCTTGATTTCGGCTATAATGCGATCATCAATGAAGAGTTTAGCTATGGCACCGATGTCGCCACCGGCTTCTCGCTGCAGACGGATATCGTCGCCAATTACCTGATTGCCTATGGCTCGGAAGAGCAGAAGAAGCAGTGGCTTCCCAAGATGGTCTCGGGGGAGATTGTCACGGCGATTGCGATGACAGAGCCGGGTACGGGCTCCGACCTTCAAGGGATGCGGACGACGGCCAAGAAGGATGGCAATCATTATGTCCTGAATGGTGCCAAAACCTATATCACCAACGGCCAGAATGCGGATTTGATCCTCGTCTGCTGCAAGACGGATCCGGATGCGCAGCCGGGCTATAAGGGCGTGTCGATCGTTCTGGTAGAAGCTGACCGGGAAGGCTTTAAGCGCGGCCGGAATCTGGACAAGATCGGCCTTGATGCCGCTGATACGTCAGAGCTGTTCTTTGAAGATGTGCGCGTGCCCATTACCAATTGCCTAGGTGAAGAGGGCATGGGGTTCATCTATTTGATGACCGAACTGCCGCAAGAGCGTCTGTCCATTGCCATTGGTTCCCATGCGGCCGCGCAACGTGCCTTTGATATGACGGTGGAGTTTGTGCGGGAGCGCAAAGCCTTTGGCCAGCCGATCCTGAACTTCCAGAACACCCGCTTCATCCTCGCGGATCTAAAGACCAAGCTGCAAGTCGGCTGGGCGCATATTGATTGGGCGTTGCAGCGCCATTTGAGGCGGGAATTGACGCCGGAAGAGGCGTCGGCCGCGAAGCTCTGGCATACCGAGCTGCAGGGCGAAGTGGTTGATAAATGTCTGCAGCTGCATGGCGGGGCGGGCTATATGAACGAATATCCGATCGCCAAGCAGTTCCGCGGCGCGCGCGTGACCCGTATTTTCGGCGGCACGAGCGAAATCATGAAGGAATTGATTGGCCGCAAGCTGTAAGGGTTACGGCGACAAGGCCCACCCCGCTGCGACGTGGCTGATCTGTGGTCTGCCAAGTCTCGCTCCCCTCCCGCTTACGGGAGGGGTTGGGGGTGGGCATGGTCGTTTTTCATTTCCGGACTAGCCAAATGGACCCGCATCCGCGAGAAGCGCGCCATGCGTAAAGGTCATCGTCCATCAAAGCCGCCATCAAACCGCCCTCGTTTCTGGGGGCGGCATGCCGTATCTGCGGCCTTGGCCAATCCCAACCGCGTCTTGCGTAAGCTTTGGGCCACGCGAGAGGCCGCAGCGGCGCTGGATATCCCTTCCAGCCTGACGGTTGCTTATGCCGAAGCCCCCGATCTGGGCCGGATGGTCCCTTCGGATGCACCGCATCAGGGGTTGGTTCTGGAAGTGGATCCGCTCGAAGATGTCTGGCTGGGGGATCTTTTGGCGGATGGTGCGGGCGATCAACGGCCGCTCGTTGTGCTGGATCAGGTGACGGATCCCCATAATGTGGGCGCCATTCTGCGCTCTGCCGCAGCCTTCAACGCGCTGGGCATTGTGACGCAAGATCGCCACGCCCCGCCCGAATCAGGGGCGTTGGCCCGATCCGCCTCTGGCGCGCTGGAAATTGTGCCTTGGGTGCGGGTGGTGAACCTATCGCGTGCGCTCGATGAGATTGCAGAGGCTGGCTTTTGGCGCATTGGTCTGACTGGCCATAGCGACCGCTTGCTTGGCGATGCGATCGGCACGGCCCGGGTCGCCTTAGTTCTGGGCGCAGAAGGCGAAGGCATGCGCGCAAATACCGAGGCGCATTGCGATGAATTGGCCAAGCTGCCGATCAGCAACCAGGTGGAAAGCCTGAATGTCTCCAATGCGGCGGCCATTGCGCTCTACGCTGCGGCGGCACGGGGATAGGCAAAGAA
>JBEDGC010000028.1:0-4301 GCA_041174825.1 Pseudomonadota bacterium
AGCCGCCGCTGAATTGAGCGCGGCAGAACATGAATCTCACATGGTGGCGGGGGCAGTGCGGACCGACCTGATCCTGTCTGCCGAAATTATGGCGATTGCGCTGGCGGAAGTTGCCGAAGAACCCATTGCGATGCAGGCTAGCATTTTGTTGATCGTGGCCTTGGCCATAACCGTCGCAGTTTATGGCGTGGTCGCTTTGATTGTGAAGATGGATGATCTGGGCCTGCGCATGGCACAGGGCGGTAGCGCGCTTGGAACAGCCGTGGGCACGCGCCTTGTGCGGGCGATGCCCTTCATTTTATCGGCATTGTCCATCATCGGTATTGCCGCGATGATTTGGGTGGGCGGCGGTATTGTCCTCCACGGGCTACATGAATTCCATCTGACCCCCTTGCCAGATTGGGTTGATCAGTTTGCGACGTCCGCAGGGTTGGCCGTGCCCGGTGCGCAGGCCAGTGTGGCATGGATCGCGCATGCGACAGGTGCAGGCGTGTTTGGCCTGGCGCTCGGTTCGGTCATTGTCGGGGCGCACCATTTATGGGCGCACCGAAAGGGCTAAACTTGCCTTAAGGTGCAGGCGCTTCGATCCGCGCCTCGCTCGGTGGGGTTTTGGCCATCAGGGCCGCTGCCGCCTCTGCGCCTTTCAACGCGCGGATGATGTTGCGGCTGGCGATTTTCTCAAGGTCAGACTGGCTATAGCCACGCTTTGCCAATTCGATGAATAAGGCTGGATAGCCCGACACATCCTCCATCCCAACGGGTGCGCTATCCATGCCGTCATAATCCCCGCCAAGGCCAATATGATCGATCCCAGCGACCGCGCGGATATGGTCAATATGGTCGGCCACGTCCTCTATGGTTGCCACAGGCTTTGCATTGGCCTTGTCCCATGCCGCCAGCCCGGCTGAGACCAGCGCTTTATCATAGGGGTAAAGCTTTTGCAGGCGCGCCTCTTCCCCAGCGCGCGAGGCAGACCATTGGCGCACCTTTTCACTCACATAATCGGGCAGAAGCACGACCATCACGACCCCGCCATTTTGCGGCAGGCGCTTTAACACGGTATCGGGCACGTTGCGCCCATGTCCATCAATGGCGCGTGCGCCCGAGTGGCTGAAAATGACGGGGGCTTTCGCGATGTCGAGCGTGTCTTGCATCGTGGCTTCGGACACATGGCTGAGATCAACCAGCATGCCGATCCGGTTCATTTCCTTCACAACTTCAACGCCAAAGGGCGAGAGGCCGTCAAATTTGGGCGCATCGGTCCCGCTATCTGCCCAGGCTGTGGTTTTGCTGTGGGTCAGCGTCATATAGCGTGCACCCGCACGATACATTTGCCGCAGCACAGCCACTGACGAGCCGATGGAATGGCCACCTTCCATACCAATCAGGGACGCAATTTTCTTGTCCTTAAACGCCGTTTCAATGTCGGCGGCCGTTAGGGCGAGGCGCAGATCATTGGGGTAGGCGGCGACAAGGCGGTGGACAGTATCAATTTGCTCCGTCACCTCGCGCACAGCCTCTGCCTCTGGAAGAGATGCGGGCACCCAGACAGACCAGAATTGGCCCCCAACCATTCCCTTTTTCAGGCGGGTGAGGTCCGTGTGCATGACCATGTGATCGGCATCGCCCGTCTTGCTTGTGTCCCGGAAATCAAAGCGGCTCAGATTATTGTCAAAGCGCGCCCTTATCTGTTCCGGCACATCATTATGCCCATCCACGACGGGCGCGTTTTTGAGGGCTGCTCTGGCCGTTTGTTCGGGTGTGGCTGCATGGGCAAGGCCAGCAGATAGAAGAAGAGCAAGGGCGAAGGGGGTGCGGATTTTGATCATAAGCTTGGCTTAACTTGCGAAAAGGCCATGTCAAACCCGTTTCGCCGGGCACAAGTTTTTGCAGCCAGTCTTGCCATTAGGGACTGCATTGCGCAGGAGCGGTTTCAGAAAATCAGATTCAGGAAAAGGCGTCCGACATGACCATTGAAACCATCTCCACCAATCGCAGCCATGGCGGAACGCAAGGTGTGTATAAGCACGCCTCCACCGCGACGGGGACCGAGATGACCTTTTCGGTTTTCGTGCCCGATCATGCGCCGGGCGCGAAGCTTCCGGTGGTCTGGTATCTGTCTGGCCTGACCTGCACCCATGCGAATGTTACGGAAAAGGGTGAATTTCGGGCAGCTTGCGCCAAGCTCGGCCTGATTTTCGTCGCACCCGATACCAGCCCGCGCGGCGAAGGCGTGGCGGACGATGCAGAGGCCGCTTATGATTTTGGCCTTGGCGCTGGATTTTACGTCAACGCAACGCAAGACCCCTTCGCCCCGCATTACCAGATGCGCGATTATATCGAGCGCGAATTGCCTGATCTCATCGCGGCCAATTTCCCCGTTGATATGGCGCGTCAGGGCATTACCGGCCATTCCATGGGCGGGCATGGTGCGCTGACCATCGCATTGCGCAATCCGGATCGGTTCAAGAGCGTCTCTGCCTTTGCGCCCATCGTCTCGCCGCTCAACTGCCCTTGGGGGCATAAGGCGCTGGCGGGTTATCTTGGCCCCAACCAAGCGGCTTGGGCTGAGTATGACGCCTGTGCCTTGATCGACGGGGGCGCGCGCTTGCCCGACCTTTTGGTCGATCAGGGCGGGGCGGATAACTTCCTCGTGGAACAGCTCAAGCCTGAATTGCTGGAAGCTGCCTGTGCAAAAGCCGGACAGAAGCTGACGCTTCGGATGCAGCCGGGCTATGACCATAGCTATTATTTCATCTCAAGCTTCATGGCCGATCATCTGCATTGGCATGCCGAGCGGTTGGGTTGAGGCGCCTTTAGTTAGTCGGCTTAACCTCTGGCACGACGACCAGCGAAAAGCTCCTTCCCGGTTTCAAATACCGCTTTGCGAGCCTTTGCAGGTCGCGCGGGGTGATTTTTGCCAAGTCGCTTTGCCAGCGCAGCAAGTTTGTAATGCGCAGGGGGTCGCGGGTCGCGCCGGAGAGTTGGGTGAGCCAATAGCTATTGCCCGTCGATGCCCGGCTGAGGCGCTGACGCATGGGGCCAATGGCGCGCTGCAATTCATCTTGTGAAACCGGGCGGGCCGCAAGGTCAGCGGCAATAGCGCGGGCGCGGGTGAAGAAGATATCCAGGGCATCGGGCTTCACCTGCGCCAAGGTCGTTAGGCTACCTCCAGATCGATAGCCAAGCGGCCAGCTGCTCTCCACATCGGGACTGTAGCTTGCGCCATCGCCTTCGCGGAATTGTTCAAACAAACGGTCGTTGAAAATGGCGGCCAGCATATCAAGTTGACGACCTGTCCGAATGGTTTTCGTCCCGGCACCCGTTGGCCAAGACAAAAGGGCAATGGCCTGATCTGGGGATCCCTGATGCGTCAGGCGAAGGGGTGTGCGGTTGGGCCGTGGGGTGCGGATCATGTCGCCATTGGTGATCGTGGGCGCCTCTGGCCGAGGCGGCATGGCCCCAAAGCTATCGAGCACGGCTTTGCGCGTGGCTTCTGGATCAAAGTCGCCAAAAATGGACAATTCAATTGGCCCATATGCCAAAACGCGCTCCCAAAAATCTCGGAAGCTCTGGGGCGTGAGGGCTTCAACATCGGCTTCATCGGGGGTTGCCCAGCGTTTATCGCCATCGCGCAAGATGGCTCCAAGCTGGCGCGTGAGGACATCGCCGGGCGAGCTTGTCGCCGTGCGCAGTCCAAGCAGCATCGCTGCCCGCGCCCGCAAGACAGGGGCAGGGTCCCAGCCGGGATGAACAAATTTCATTGCCATGAGCTTGAGCTGATCGGCAAGATCGGCGGGGCGTGTCATCGCCCGCATGAAATAGGCATCATCGCCCACTTCAACGCCGATGTTGATTTGGCGCCCGCTGGTCAGTCGATCGAGCGCGTCCTGTCCTAGATCGCCAATGCCAGATGCGGGCAAGGCATTTGCCGCCCAAATAGGGGTAATGGCATCCCGTGGTAGGTCAAGCCGCCCAGTGCCAAAGCGCGCAGAGACATAGACCCGTCCTGCCTCTGAACTCGATCGACCCAGCAAAACGCGCGTGCCGTTGGAGAGCGTCAGCGACTCGACATCGACATTGGGAAGGGGCGCGGCGTTCAGAATTGCGCCGGGCGGGCCAAGCGGGGGCAGTTGATCAAAGCGGATGGCCTTTTGATCCTGATCTGATCCAAGTCCGGCGACGGGCTGCCTCAATATCTGTGCTAGCTGCGTCGCGCCATTGGCCTGTGGTGTCTGGCTCGAGACAAGAGCGCGCGGGCCGATGCCGGAAAACAGCCGGACCATCGCCTTTTGCACCTC
>JBEDGC010000029.1:0-10993 GCA_041174825.1 Pseudomonadota bacterium
GCTATCAATTACCGCCGCGAAGCGGATGAGGCGGACAAGGTCGTGGAGGAAATCCGCGCCTTGGGTCGCACAACAAAGGCTTATGCCGCGTCGGTTGATGACTTCGCGGCCTGCGCCGCTATGGTCGATAGTGTCGCCACCGATTTTGGGGGGCTGTCGATCCTTGTGAACAATGCTGGCATTGCCAGCCGGGGACAGTCGGTTGCGGATACCGACCCAGCGGAGATGGAAAGGGTGATGCGCGTGCACGCTTTTGCGCCGCATTATATGTCCAAATGCGCTTTGCCCCATCTGCGCAAAAATGCGCGATCTGACATTGTGATGATCTCCAGCGTCGCAACCTTGACCCATGCGGCCAATGGCGCGCCCTATAATATGGGCAAGGCGGCGATGGAGGCGCTTGCCCTTACGCTTGCGAAAGAAGAGCAGAAAAATGGCGTGCGGGTAAATATCGTGGCGCCAAGTCTGACCGTGTCGGACATGGGCGAGCGGCTTGCCAAAGCAGTTACCGGCGTTGCTAATATTCATGAACTCGATGAACGTTTTCCCTTTGGTCGAGTGTCGGTGCCGGACGATGTGGCGGCGGCCGTTTTGTGGTTTGTCTCGCCGCAGAACCTTTATGCTTCAGGCCAGAAACTTAACATTGATGGCGGTGGAACGGGCGGCTGGCACTGATCATCGCCATGCCTAAACCAGCATCTTCCTCGTTCTGGCCGTTTTTGGTTGCCTGTCTTGGTATCGCTCTCTTCTCGGTCATGGATGGGGTGATGAAGGCCTTGGTGCTGGCTTTAGGCGCCTATAATGCCATGCTTTGGCGGCAGCTCATCGGCTTCGGCCTCGGTGGGTTCACCTTTTTGCTCACACGCTCCCGATGGCCATCACCCGAGGCGATGCGGCTCCATATTAAGCGCGGCTTAATCGGTGGCGTCATGGCCCTCACATTCTTTTGGGGCATCGCCCGCGTTCCACTGGCAGAAGGGATTGCGCTGAGCTTCATTGCGCCGCTGATCACTTTGTATCTGGCAGCCTTGCTGCTGAAAGAACGGATCAGCTCGCACGCGATTATCGCCTCCCTCTTGGGGCTGGCGGGTGTCATTGTGATTATGGCTGCCCGGCTTGGGGGCGACGCCACGCATGCGCATGAGGAAGCTGTCTGGGGCATGGTTTCGATTTTGGTATCGGCCGTGCTCTATGCCTATAACTTGATCTTGCAGCGCCAACAGGCCCAGATTGCAACGCCCATAGAGGTTGCCTTTTTCATGAATGCTGTCGCCCTTGGGGCTATGGCAATCGCGGCGCCTTGGCTGGGCGAATGGCCGGATAGGGTGCATCTGCCGGCCATTGCGCTTGCAGCCTTGTTGGCCTTTTTTTCGATGATGCTCATGAGTTGGGCCTATGCGCGGGCCGAGGCTCAGCAGCTTGTACCAATTGAGTATACTGCATTTTTGTGGGCAGCCCTTGTAGGCTGGTTCGCGTTCAACGAGCCAGTGACGTCGGCGACCTTGGCAGGCACAGCATTGATCATCATCGGCTGCCTTATCGCAACGCGCCAGCCGTCCGATCTAATCAATGCTCCAACCAAATAAATGCGGCGGGTTTTAGAACCCGATTTTCTTGGCCCGTTCAATGCAATCGCAGATGATCTGCTTTGCTTCGTCCGCATTTCCCCAGCCGCGTATCTTGGCCCATTTTCCAGGCTCCAAATCTTTATAATGGGTAAAGAAATGTTCGATTTGCTGGGTCACAATTGGCGGCAGATCGTCATGGCCTGACACTTCGGCATAATAAGGAAAGGTGCTGTCAATCGGAACTGTTACAAGCTTTTCGTCGCCGCCTTTATCGTCCTCCATCAACAAAACACCGACGGGACGCACCTTTATCACTGCGCCGGGCATGATTGGTGATCTGGTGATGACGAGAGCGTCCAAAGGGTCTCCATCATCTCCCAATGTGTGGGGGATGAACCCATAATTAGCCGGATAGCGCATGGGTGTGTGCAGAATGCGGTCAACAAAAAGGGCGCCGGATGCCTTGTCGAATTCATATTTTACAGGCTCGCCGCCAATGGGGACTTCAATGACAACGTTCAACGTTTCAGGCGGATTGTCCCCCGCTGGGATTAGATCGATTCTCATGATGCGGCGCGCTTAGCCTTTTTGTGCGGCGCAGCAAAGCGACAACCGCACAAGGTGAAACGGATTTTATCTGGTCTGGGAAGGATAGGGTTAGTCGCGAGGCGCTAAAAGCTTATCCAGGCTGCCATCGCCAAGGCCCACCTTCTCCAAGCGCGGGAAGCGATGTCCACCTGCCCATTCGATCGCGACTTCCTTTACCCGCTTTCCGATTTTGACAATCAGCTTGATCGGATCCCTGCCACCTTCAGCTTGAGCAACGGCATTGCGCAACGCGTCTTCGGAAAAGAGTTTTCCATTCACTGCGACAATTTCAGCCGCTGTTGTCAGGCCTGCCTTGAAAGCGGGCCCATCCCAAAGGATGGTCGATAGATGCCCATTCTTATTGACCGACATGCCCAGCGAATAGGTAAGATTAATCTCGCCACTCCGCTTTTCGGCGTCCTTGAAAAAGGGCGTCGGTTCGTTGGTGTAGGTTAACTGGTAGCCTCCCAGAGTAAGGCCGCTGAGCGGCGCATTGGCGGATTTACCATTGAGTCGCGCCTTTAAGAGACTGGTCCAATCAAAGGGGGATAGACCATTTAAGGTGGAGGCGATCTCTTCAAAGGTGATGCCGCGCGCGTCCCATTTGCCATTTGGCCCGGCGAAGAATGCTTTGGCAAAGTCATCCATCCCCTTGGCGCCTCTTGTGCGGGCACGCAAAGTTGCATCGATCTCGAGCCAAATCAGCAAGCCTTCATTGTAATAATCTTCACTGCGTTGATAGCTGACCCAGCCTTTCGGGCGCCGCGCAGAAATAATCGGGTCGCGGGTTGTGTCTTCCACATCGCGCCAGTCCCGTGCCCGGCGCACATCTTGGGCCGCAGCAATGCTGGCCAGCGCATCGAGCGTTTCTTGCTTGCTGAATAAACCTGATCGGGCGCCGAGAACATAGCCCCAGAACTGATCTTGCCCCTCATAAGCCCAGAGCAGATCATTGACGAGCGGCGTCCGGAAGTCGGGCACGATCTGGCCCGCTGGTCTGCGGTACTTGCCGACCCAAGCGTGGCTGAATTCGTGAGGGAGGAGATTGCGCCGTCCAGGTCCGCTTTCCCAGTCGGTGAAATATTCTGGGTTAACGACATTTTCGGATGAACGATGATGCTCTAACCCGATGCTGCCGATTTGATCGGTTAAGCCGACCAGAAAATCATAATGATCAAAAGGGACCATGCCAAAGAGCTTTATGGCCTGCTCAACAAGCTTTTTGTGCGGTGCCAATTGTTCTGGCGTCGCGGCGAGATACTTGGCCTCATCCGCGAATAAATTGAGGGTGACGTTGTTGCCCAGCTGTTCAATGCGAGAATATTTTCCCGCAAACACAGGGGAATCGACCAGCGTCTCATAATCTGTCGCTTGATACTGGATTTTGCTACCACTGGCGCTGTCCGGACGAAGTGCCGTTGCTGCTTTCCAACCTGCGGGCCAAGTGACACTCGCGACAATCGGAATGCGGCGTGTGAACCACCCTGCGGGATAAAGAGAGACTGAATGCCATTGAAGATTGATGATCTCTGGAGACACAACAACTCTGCCCTGATCAGGCTCTGTCGCAGATAAAAACTGGAAGCTGACATCAAGTTCGCGCGCGCCATTGGGCACGTCGATATGAAAGGCAAAGACGTTCTGGGCATCTCTGCGCCACTGGAGGCTATTGCCATTGGCCTTGATTGTTAGCCCGGCCACTTTCTCAATTTGACCGCGTGGGGCGTGCGTTCCGGGAAGCCATTCTGGGAAAAGCAAAACCATTGGGCCTGAGGCAGAAACGGGTATGCTTTGCTGGATCCGAAATATGCCCTGTTCCGTATCTCGTGCGTCCACTTCAAGGCGCATTGTGCCCGGGAAGGCAATATCCCGTGGAGGCGGGATTTCTTGTGCCGATACGAAGGCTGAAAAAATTGAAAACGGTGCAAAACCAAAGCGAAGTTTCATGCCGACCCCTAAATATGCCTTTCACGATCATGCCGAAATTTGCGTGGAGGTGCTAGTGGCGATAGGGCAGTTTCATGGCGAAGATTGAAACACCGCGGCCTGTTCGTGGAACCCAAGATATGTTGGGGGAGACGGCAGACCGTTTCACCCATGTTGTTGAGACCTTTGAACGTGTGCGACGCCTTTATGGGTTTCGGCGCGTTGAGACCCCGGTGATTGAGCCAACGGCGGTTTTCGCGCGCTCTCTTGGCGAAACGACCGATGTTGTTTCGAAGGAAATGTATAGTTTTGAAGATCGAGGGGGGGATTCGATTACGCTCCGCCCGGAATTCACGGCTGGCGTGTGTCGTGCGTTCCTGACCGAAGGCTGGCAGCAGTTTGCGCCGTTAAAACTCGCAACGCATGGTCCGCTCTTTCGCTATGAGCGGCCGCAAAAAGGCCGGTACCGGCAGTTTCATCAGATTGATGCCGAGATAATTGGGGCAGCAGAACCTGGTGCTGATGTTGAGTTGCTTGTGTTCGCGGATCAATTGCTTCGGGAATTGGGCGTGTCGGATGGGGTGACGCTTCGGCTCAACACGCTGGGGGATGGCGGTACGCGCGTTGCCTGGCGGTCAGCATTAATCGAGTATTTTTCTGATCACCGCGCGAGCCTATCTGAAGACAGCCAGGAACGATTAGAGAAGAATCCGCTGCGCATCCTCGATTCTAAGGATCCGCGCGACCGGCCAGTTGCAGACGCAGCGCCGGATATTGACACTTACATCACTGATGAAGCGCGCGACTTTTTTGGTGGCGTGACAGAAGGACTGACTGCGGCTGGCGTGCATTGGGTTCGCGACAGCCGGCTTGTGCGGGGGTTGGATTATTATCGCCATACAGCCTTTGAATTTGTGACGGACCGTTTGGGCGCGCAAGGCACGGTATTGGGTGGCGGGCGCTATGATGGTTTAATGGAGAGCCTGGGCGGGCATCCGACGCCAGCTGTCGGCTGGGCCGCAGGCATTGAGCGCCTTGCCATGCTGATTGATTGTCCAGCCGCCCCATCCATAAATGCCGTTCTCGTTCCTTTAGGAGAAGCGGCCGAGCTTGCGGCAATTGGCATTGTCGCAACATTGCGTCGTGCCGGGGTTTCGGCGGATCTTGCATTTAAGGGCAATATGAAAAAGCGGATGCAGAAGGCCAATGATCTGGGTGCGCGGTTTGCGATCATCATCGGCGACGATGAACTGGCCAAAGGCGTCGCCAGCCTGAAGGATCTTTCCACTGGCGCCCAAGCCGAGGTGGCTTTGGCTAATCTGGTCGCGGCAGTCGCATGACGGCATCTATTTCGGCAACCCGCATCACAGCCATTCTCTCGCGACGCGATGAGCTCCAATCGCAGCTTGCATCTGGAGATTTGCCGCCGGATCGCTTTGTTGCCTTGTCCAAAGAATATGCAGAGGTTGAGCCTGTTGCAGAGGCAGCTGCTGAACTGGAGCGGCTCCGTATTGAATTCACCGATTTGGAAGCAATGCTCAATGATCCAGAGCTGCGGGATATGGCTGCCGAGGAGTTGCAGTTGGTCAAAGCCCGCTTGCCAGAGGCAGAGCGCGATATGGCCATTCGCCTTCTGCCAAAGGATAGTGCGGATGAGCGTTCGGCCATGCTTGAAGTCAGAGCTGGCACCGGGGGTGATGAGGCAGCTTTATTCGCGGGTGATCTTTTCCGTATGTATCAGCGTTATGCCGATGCTCAGGGCTGGAAGGTTGAGCTGATTTCAGCAAGCGAGTCGGAAGTTGGCGGCTATAAAGAAGTCGTCGCATCGATCACGGGAGCAGGCGTTTTCGCAAAACTCAAGTTCGAGTCGGGTGTTCACCGCGTACAACGTGTGCCTGCAACCGAGAGCGGCGGGCGTATTCACACGTCAGCCGCTACCGTTGCTGTTCTTCCAGAAGCCGAGGAAGTTGACGTTCAGATCGATGAAAAAGACTTGAAGGTCGATATCTATAGATCGTCAGGCGCGGGTGGGCAGCACGTCAACACGACGGATTCTGCCATTCGGATTACGCATATTCCAACGGGGCTGGTCGTCATTCAGCAGGACCAGCGGTCCCAGCATAAGAACCGAGCCAAGGCCATGCAGGTCTTGCGGACGCGTCTTTACGAGCGGGAACGTGAGATTCTTCATGCTGAACGGTCTGGCACGCGCAAATCCATGGTGGGTTCCGGGGATCGCTCAGAACGCATCCGCACCTACAACTATCCGCAAGGGCGCGTGACGGACCACCGGATCAATCTGACCCTGCATCGTTTGCCAGAAATGATGATGGGCCAGCTTGATGAGTTGATCAGCGCCTTGGTGACGGCGGATCAAGCAGAGCGGCTGGCGGGGCTGGATGACGCTGCGTGAAGCCTTGAAGGCGTCGGCCGTTCAGCTCGCGGGAGTAAGTGCAACGCCAAGTCTGGATGCAGAGCTTCTGGCCGCTTTTGCGTTGGGCATTGGTCGTGATCAACTCTTGCTTAGCGGCCTTGATGGGCCAGTGCCGTCAAATTTCGGAAGTCTCGTGGCACGCAGGCTGGCGCATGAGCCGGTTGCCTATATCATCGGCGAGAGAGATTTTTGGACATTGACCCTGAAAATTGGCTCGGGCGTTCTTGTGCCGCGGCCAGATAGCGAAACGTTGATCGAAGCCGCGATAAGCTTCTTCCGCGATCGCCCGCCAGCGTCCATTCTGGATCTTGGAACAGGGTCGGGGGCGCTTCTGCTGGCTGCACTATCGCATTGGCCCGACGCCACGGGGGTCGGCGTTGATCGATCCCAAGCCGCGCTGACGATCGCGCAGAACAATGCTGATATCTGCAATTTGGGGAGCAGGGCTGGCTTTCAGTTGGGTGATTGGGGGGAGGGGCTGGACGAGTGCTTTGACCTAATCCTGTGCAATCCGCCCTACATAAAAGAAGATGTGCAGCTTCCTCGAGAGGTTGCCGACTATGAGCCGCGGGAAGCTTTATATGCCGGGCCAGATGGGTTGGCTGACTATCGGCGATTGGCCCACGACATCCCGCGCCTTCTTTCCCCGACAGGCTGCGCCTGTTTAGAGATAGGCTATGATCAAGGGCGCACGGCCGCGAGCTTGTTTGAAGGCGCAGATTTGGGCGTTGTGGTGTTGCCGGATCTCGGTGGGCGTGACCGTTGTCTGCGCTTAACCCGGACGGCATAATTTTGCTTGGTTTCGTCGAGCTATGTGCTAGGAGCTTGAGGGAAAGTCGTAGCGCCGTTCGCGAGGAAACTTGAAACCGCGCCGCTGTTCTCATCAAATTCCGGGCTGAATCGGTTTGTCAGCTTGGGTGAAGGGCCGCCGATAGGCAGTCCATGATGGTGCGTTTTCCGTTTGTTGGAAGAATTGGGGCGACCCCTTAGTAGTTGAGGATTAGATCACTTGCTTAATAATCGTCAGTCGAACCGTCGGCGGGGACGCGGTCGTGGGCCGCAGAGCAATAATGGGCGCCAGGATAATGGTAGTCGGATCGATAATCGTGCCCGCGGCAATGCACCTCAAATGCTTGAGAAATACAAGAATTTGGCGCGTGAAGCGCAGCTTCAGGGCGATCGAGTCCTAACCGAATATTATCTGCAATTCTCAGATCATTATTTCCGCATTGTCGCCGAAAATCGTGCGCGATTTGAAGAGAATCGTCAGCCACGCCGGGATGAATGGTCTGCCGAGGACGGGGTTGACGGTGATGCCGACGATTATGGTCGTGGTCACCCATCCGAGTCACAGGACGATGGTTATGGCGCCGGTGAAACGCGTCAGGAGCAGGGCCGTCAGCCCCGCAATCGTGGCGAACGCCGTGAACCGACGCATGTGCGCGACGCAGGTGATCGGGGCGATCAGGCTCAGGACACGACAATTGATGTGTCGATCCTTCCACCTGCCTTGGGCGTGACGGCTGACGCGATTTCAGATGTTGACGAAGAACCTGCGCCGCCACGCCGCCGCAGCCGTCCCCGCCGCGCATCTGCCAGCGAGGTTGATGCTGCAACGGCAGAATGACCTTATGTTTTTGGAGCCTGGTTTAAGGCAGGCTTCAAATATGACATTATGGTGACAGTTTGATCACAAATGCTTTGCGGCTTCCAGCGGATCGATTATGGGCGCGGGCATGACAAAACGCTTTTTGACACATGTTCTAGCTTCCAT
The DNA here is from genome assembly GCA_041174825.1 of Pseudomonadota bacterium. Classification (GTDB taxonomy): domain Bacteria; phylum Pseudomonadota; class Alphaproteobacteria; order Sphingomonadales; family Sphingomonadaceae; genus Aquisediminimonas. The sequence continues at coordinate 8,291 of JBEDGC010000029.1, forward strand.
GGGGATTGCCGCAATCGCGGCTCACCCCGCTCAAGCGCAAGACTCGCAACAAGTGGCGACCTCTGAACAGGTTGACGCGCTGCAAAAGCAAGTTGAGGCGCTTCAGGCGCAGCTTGATGCTCTAAAAAAACAACTTCCCAAAGCTGTGCCAAATTGGCGGGGTGCGCCCCAGTTGTCCGACGCAGAAGGATGGTCTTTTAAACCGCGCGGCCGAATACATTATGATGCCGGCTATATTGCGGCTCCGGGCGCCTATGCCGCAAATCGCAACCTTGGCTTCAATAGTCGTATTCGCCGAGTGCGTCTTGGCGCCGAGGGCGCAATGCCGGGCGGCTTCGGTTATAAGGTTGAGGCTGACTTGGCCAATAGCAGCGTGGTGTTTGGCGATGTCTTGGCAAGTTGGACCAGCAAGGACAAAGATGTTCTTGTTCGTGTCGGCAATTTCGAGACACTCAACGGGCTCGATCAGATCACGAGCTCCAACTACATTACTTTCCTTGAGCGTGGTCAGATGAATGACGCGTTTTCCAACACGCGCCGATTGGGCGCTGCGGCTGCGTTAATTGGTAGGGATGATCACTATCGCATCGAGGCTGGTCTTTTCACGGCCCATGGTATCGACGCGTCCTTCGACAATGATGGATGGATTGGTGCTGCGCGTGGGGTTTACGCGCCGAAGATCGGCAGCGGCAGGTTGCATTTCGCCGTAAACTATCAGCATCGTGACTTTCAGCGGAATAATGGCGGATCGGCATCTGTTTCCATCAATGCGCCGTCTATCAATCAAATCAATGCGCCGTCTATCAATCAAGTTGCGCGCTATCGGGCACGCCCGTTTCTGCAAACCACCGATGTGCGCTTTGTCGACACAGGCAGTTTCGCTGCCAAAGGGGATGAGATTCTTGGCCTAGAGTTGGCCGCGATCTTTCCTAAAATGTACGTGGCAAGCGAGGCCCAATGGGCCAATGTGCGGACCTACAAGCCTGGTGACATAGCAACCGGCATCGATGCTTTCGCAAATGCGAGCCAAGTTACCCCGCGCGAGTATCCGAGCTTCTTCGGCGGCTATGTAGAGCTCGGTTATTTCCTGACAGGAGAAACCCGGGGGTATAAGGACAATATTTGGGGGCGGACCAAGGTGTTGAATCCTCTGTCAAAAGGCGGGGCAGGCGCTTGGCAGATCGCAGCACGGCTTGATTATCTGGATCTCGATTCTCGCGCGTTGAAATCGGCACCGGTCAATAACTTCACTACGGGTCTATCGACCTCAGCCGTGTCGGCAGCGGCGCTTGCGCGGGGTGGGAAGCAGACGGGCGCGATTTTCGGCCTGAATTGGTATCCGTCAGACTATGTCCGCATCATGATGAACTATATCCGAATCAATGTGGATGGCGGCCCGCTGGCATCATCTGTCTTGCCTGCAAGCGCGGCCCCTGTTGATCAGCGCGGCTATTCTACGGACGCGTTTGCCATTCGGACGCAGCTTGATTTCTAGACATTTCGTTTTTTGCCGCGAAGCGTTAAGCTCCGTGGCCTCAATCAAGAGTAATCACGCGCCGTGTTATGCGTCGGAGATGTCTTCGGCCGGATCGTGAATGACATCGTCATGCCCCGACCCAGATGACAGAAAAACAAGGCCCATAAGTGCGGATGCGAGCAGGACAGAGGCAAAGACGCCCGCCGCAGTCGCAATCATCATGTGGATGGGGATCGACCCGATCAGATAGCTGAGGAATATGAGGCCGCCAATTGTGGCCGTCAGGGACGCAAGCGCCATCCATTTCATTAATCTACGATACCTCCGCCAGGCGAAAGCGGCATAGATTGGATCGTCAAGCGCAGATTTGGGAAGGTCCATGTCTTTTCTTTGCGTCAAAATCGTGAAACCATCAAGCGTTGCGGTAAGAAGATTCAACCGGCGACGGGATGAAGGAGTGCAGCGGTATGACGATGAAGGAGATCTTGCAGTCCAAGGGGCGGGCCGTTCTATCCGTTTCTGGTGATGTTAATGTGACCGATGCTGTCGCGCTATTGGCGGAAAAGCGCATTGGTGCCTTGCCTGTTCTAGAGGATGGCGCCGTCATCGGAATATTCTCGGAGCGCGACGTGATTTACTGTCTCGCACAAGCAGGGGACGCGGCCCTCCATAAGAAGGTGCGCGATATCATGACGGCACCTGCTGTCACCGTTGAGCTTGATTGCCCTGTGCTGACGGCTCTGTCGCTGATGTCGCATCGGCGTATTCGGCACCTTCCGATTCTGGATGCCGGCATATTGTGCGGCTTTGTTTCTATCGGTGACCTTGTGAAACACCGCATGAAGCGCATCGAGACAGAAGCTGCGGCGATGAGAGACTATATCGGAAGCTAAGGCGTGAATCGGGTTGTCGCCGAATCGTTCTTTGGACGAAAAACGACCTGGCTTGACCGGAATCCCCTGCGCCGGCTGCTAGATTGGCATTTGCGACCCGCATTTTTGGGCGAAAAGCTGCCGAACTCTGACGCCTGCAGGCGGTTTTGCAAAATATTTGAAATAAAATTGCACAAGGGTGTTGACGGCAAAATGAGTCGGACGTAGATGCCCTCTTGTCGCGGCGATGACCGGTTTCGGTTCTCCTCCCGCTTCCGCAACAGACTGGACAACGGGTACCCCCCGCTCAAGTGGGGAGGGACATGTTGTCGGGCCTTTTGCGCTCTTTGACAT
>JBEDGC010000030.1:0-101589 GCA_041174825.1 Pseudomonadota bacterium
CGGTCGGGCAAGGTTAAGCGGTCACCTCGCCTGAGGTGCTTTGCGGCGCATCAACCTTGTTCAGGTCAATTGGGCCAGCGGCAAAGAGCAGGCTGGTCGTGCTCATCAAAACTGTGGCACAAAGAGCGAGGATCGAGCTGCGGATATCGAATGATTTGTAGCGGGTCATGTTCGGTCTCCTTGAAACTATAGCAAATTTGGTGCCGCACGGGGCGGGATACACAAGGCTTCGCATAAGTCGTGCCAACTCATCCAAAGCGAGGATTTCTGCTATTTTCCGGCCATGATGAGAGAAAATTGAAAACCACATATTGCGAATAGTTGGTCACAAATGCTAACTATTAGCAATGGAGCGCGACAATCAATTCGTTGGCCAGTCCATGGCCTTTTTGGACAGCGTTGAGCGCGTCAGTCGGGCGGCCCAGCTCAACCGACCCGTGCTGGTGATTGGGGAGCGTGGCACGGGCAAGGAACTGGTGGCAGAACGCCTGCACCGCTTATCGGCGCGATGGGATGGTCCCTTTGTCGCGATGAATTGCGCCGCTCTCACCGAAACGCTGATTGAGGCGGAACTCTTCGGCCATGAGGCAGGCGCCTTTACCGGGGCGACCCGCGCGCGTGTTGGTCGCTTTGAAGAGGCGGATGGCGGCACACTCTTTCTCGATGAACTGGGCACCTTGTCCGCAGGCGCGCAAGAGCGGCTCTTACGCGCTGTTGAATATGGGGAGGTGACGCGCATTGGCGCCAATAAGCCTATGCGTGTCGATGTCCGGATTGTGGCCGCCACCAATGAACATTTGCCGCGCCTTGTGGACGCGGGCAAGTTTCGGGCCGATTTGCTCGACCGCTTATCCTTTGATGTTATCACTCTGCCGCCGTTACGCGCCCGTGAAGGGGATGTGGCGCAATTGGCCGAATTTTTCGGGCGGCGTATGGCCGCAGAGCTGGGCTGGGACGCATGGCCCGGCTTTACAAAGGCCGCTATGGCCGAGCTTGAGGCCCATGGCTGGCCGGGCAATATTCGCGAGCTTCGCAATGTGGTGGAACGCGCCGTCTATCGATCTGATGATCCTGAAAGCCCGGTGGCCGGTTTTATCTTTGATCCGTTCCAATCGCCTTGGCAGCCTCTATCGGGTCAAGGGATGGGCAGCCCCGCGACTGAGCCGCGCGTGCCAGACACGCCGTCCGTGCAAGCGGGCGCGCTTCCCAAGGATTTCAAATCTGCGGTTCAGGATTTTGAAAAGGATTTGCTGGCCCGTGCGCTGGCCCAGCATCGGCATAATCAACGGGCCACGGCCAAGGCGCTGGGTATGACCTATGATCAATTGCGCCATTGCCTCAAAAAACACGGCCTGTTGGACCCAGCCTCGACTTAGGGCTTATCCAGCCTTTGGGGGTTCCGGCGGCTGTGTGGAATGGCGCAGGATCATCGGGATGTTGGCCGCGCCAAAAAGCAAGGTCAGCGGCAGTGCACCCCATAGCTTATAGCCGAGCCAAAATCCGGTGGAGCTATTGCGCCAGACGATCTCATTCAGCAGGGCCATAGCGAGAAAGAACCAAGCAAAATTGCGCGTCAGTACGTGCCAGCCCTGTTGGCTCAGCTCGGGATAGGCATGGGCCATGACGCGTTCCAGCGTTGGCTTTTTGGTCAGCGTCCCGAAAAAGAGGATGCCCGCGACCAAGGTGTAATAGAGCGTCGGCTTCATCTTGATGAAGGTTTCATCGTGCAGCCAGATGGTCAGCGCGCCAAAGAATAAGACCATGACGCCTGAAAACATCAGCAGCACAGACACGCTGCCATGGCGCAGTTTTGACCAGAGGAGTGCCGCCAGCGTCGCCAGCATGAAGGCCCCCGTCGCGATCCAGACATTGGTCAACCAATAGGATAGGAGAAAGACACCCAGCGGCCCCAAATCCACGATCAAATTGGGCGGCGGCGCCTTGTCGGGCTGCGAGGAAGGGGGTGTCGTCATGCCTTGTCGGCTCCGGCAATGATGTGAGCCAATTCGGCCGGGTCAAAGGGGCGCAGATCTTCGATTGTTTCGCCAACGCCAATGGCATGGATGGGCAGGCCAAATTTCTCGGCGGCTGCCACCAACACCCCACCCCGCGCCGTGCCATCCAGCTTGGTCATGACAAGCCCGGTGACGCCCGCTACTTCCTTAAAAATCTCAATCTGCGACAAGGCATTCTGCCCGGTTGTCGCATCGAGCACGAGCACAACATCATGCGGGGAGGCTGGATTTAGTCGACCCAGCACCCGGCGGATCTTGGCCAGCTCATCCATCAATTCGCGCTTATTCTGAAGCCGCCCTGCCGTATCGACGATCAGGACATCAATGCCCGTTTCGGTCGCTTGCTTGACGGCGTCAAACACAATGCCCGCCGCATCGCCGCCTTCGGGACCCGTCACAATCGGTACACCCAGACGCTCTGCCCAGACTTTCAGCTGGCCAATGGCGGCCGCGCGGAAGGTATCTCCCGCCGCCAGCATCACCCCATAATCCTGTTCCAGAAACAAATGGGCGAGCTTGGCAATCGTTGTGGTCTTGCCCGATCCATTGACGCCAATGACGAGGATGACCTGCGGTCGTGGAAAGGCAATAATGTCGAGCGGCTTTGCGACCGGGGATAGAGTGCCCTCGATCTCATCGGCCACCACTTGGCGAATGCCTGCTTCGTCAATGCCGCGCTCATAACGGCTGTCAGACAATTTCTCCCGAATCCGCCGCGCGGTCGCCGGGCCAAGGTCTGACATGATGAGGGCGTCTTCAATCTCGTCGAGCGACTCTGCATCCAGCTTGGACTTGGTCACAAGCCCGGTCAGATTCTCGCTCAGCCGCTCAGACGTGCGGCGAAACCCGCCGAGCAGCTTCTTGTGCCAGGGCGTGTTTGTCGCGTCGCTCATGCGCTTTGGCCTATGAGTTTATCGCCCAGGCTGTCGGTGATGGTCACGGTCATGATGCCGCCCCTTAGGGCATTGGAGCCACGGCGGAAATCCTGTCCGTCGGAAATTTCAACACGGGCATGATTGGGGGCGTGGCCAGTGCGGCCATCCAACTCCACCAACACCTCTTGCTGGGTGCCCACGAGAGACCGCAACCAGCTTGCCTGACGCTGCTTTGCGCGATCCCGAAGGCGCTCGGCCCGCGCCTTGATGGTTGCCCGGTCCAGCTGGGGCATGCGCGCAGCGGCCGTGCCGGGCCTTGGGCTATAGGGGAAGATATGGCCAAAGACGATGTCACACTCCTCCAGCAGGGCCAGAGAGCGGGCGAACATATCCACCTCTTCGGTCGGGAAGCCCGCAATGATATCTGCCCCAATCGCAATGTCCGGACGGGCGGCCTTCAGGCGCGCGACGAGCGCCACCGCATCGGCGCGACTATGGCGACGCTTCATGCGCTTGAGGATCATGTCATCGCCCGATTGGAGCGACAAATGCACATGCGGCATGATGCGTGGCTCGCCGGTGATCAGGTCAAAGAGCCGATCATCAATTTCAATCGAATCGAGCGAGGACAGGCGCAGACGGGGCAAATCCGGCACAAGCCTCAAAATGCGCTCGACCAAATGACCCAAGGACGGCGCGCCCGGCAGATCGGCCCCATAGCTCGTGAGGTCAACGCCGGTCAGCACCACTTCCTGCTGGCCGCGTGCAACGGCGGCCTGAATGGCCTCCACCACCGCGCCTGCCGGGATGGATCGGCTTGCGCCGCGTGCCAAGGTCGTGACGCAAAAGGTGCAGTCATGATCACAGCCATTTTGCACCTCAACAAAGGCGCGGGCATGGTCGCTGCCCGACAAAGCGGGCTTGAGGGCGATAGGGTCGGGCAAGAGGCGCGCGCCAAAACGGGCGGGATCGCGCTTGGCCGCATTGGGCAGAATTTCATCCACTTCTGCCATCGCGGCAAAACGCGCAGCGCTGGTTTCGGCGGCACAGCCTGTCACGATGATGCGCGCATCGGGATTGTCCCGCTTCGTCCGGCGGATCGCTTGGCGCACCTGCCGTTCCGCTTCGGAGGTCACCGCACAGCTGTTAAAGATCACAAGGTTTTCGGATCCTTCCGCCGCTGCCCGAATTGCCTCTCCTTCGGCAATATTCAGACGGCAGCCGAAATTGACCACCTCAACGCCGCTCATCCGAAGCGGCTCCAGTCCGTCTCGCCGGTAAACACATGCGTCGCCGGGCCAGTCATCAAGATCGAGCCGCCTTCGGCCCACTCAATGTGCAGATCCCCACCGGGCAGGCTGACCCGGACGGGCGAGGTGACAAGGCCCCGGCGCAGCGCCGCGATGGCTGTGGCACAGGCCCCGGTGCCGCACGCCTGTGTCAGCCCCGCGCCCCGTTCCCAGACGCGCAGCTTCAGGTGATTGGGGCCAGATAGGCTGGCGACATTGACGTTGATCCAGTGCGGGAAGAGGGGGGCCGTTTCGATCATCGGACCAAGCCGGGCAAGGTCAATGGCATCGGCATCGTCAACGAAAAAGATGACATGCGGATTGCCGACATTGACCGCCGATGGCCGCTCTAGGGCCTCCCAGCCAATCGGCATGTCGCGCGTGTCCATGGCGTAGGCCAGCGGCACCTCGTCCCAGCCAAAGCGCGGCGCCCCCATATCGACGCGCGCGGTATCGCCGAGCGCTTCCAGCGTGATGAGGCCACCCAGCGTCTCCACGCGCGATGTCCCACCCAAGAGCAGGGCGACCGCGCGCGATGCATTGCCACAGGCTTCCACTTCGCTGCCATCGGCGTTGAAGATGCGCATATGGGCGTCGGCATGATCCGACGGGCCAATCAGGATCAACTGATCGCAGCCAATGCCTGTACGCCGATCGGCAATGGCGCGGGCGCGGGCCGCGGTCATGTCCACGGGTGCAGCTCTCCCATCAATGACCACAAAGTCATTGCCCAGCCCGTGCATCTTGTGAAAAACATCCGCCATGCCGCCCTTTAGGCGGAAATGATGGGCAAGTCCAAGGGGCGGGCGACATCGCTCCGTAGGACGCAAAACCTTGACCCTGAGGGGGGAATCGCTTAGGGAGCCCAAGCTTTCTACATGAAAAGCAGGATTTTTGGCCGCCCAAGGGCGTACGCTGGCCGACGAGTTTTCGTCCGCCGGCGTGCTTTGTTTGGGCATTTGGACGGAGCGAACGGATGTTCGAGAGCTTAAGCGAACGGCTTGGCGGCGTATTCGACCGTCTGCGCGGTCGCGGTGCGCTGAATGAGGCCGACGTCCGTGAGGCGATGCGCGAAGTGCGCGTTGCCCTGCTTGAGGCCGATGTCGCGTTGCCCGTCGTCCGCAGCTTCATTGATAAGGTGACCGAAGAAGCGGTTGGCCAGTCTGTCCTGCGTTCGATCACGCCCGGCCAGCAGGTCGTCAAAATCGTCAACGATGCGCTTGTTGAGATGTTGGGCGCGGAGGCCAGCGAGCTTGAGCTTGCCGTCACGCCGCCGGCGATCATCATGATGGTCGGTCTGCAAGGCTCGGGTAAGACAACGACCACGGCCAAGATTGCCAAGCGCCTGTCTGAAAAAGACCGCAAAAAAGTTTTGATGGCGTCGCTCGACGTCAACCGCCCGGCAGCGCAAGAGCAGCTGGCCATTTTGGGTGAGCAAATTGGCGTTGCGACCCTGCCGATTGTCGCCGGGCAGCAGCCCGTCGACATCGCCAAGCGCGCGATGCAGGCCGCCAAGCTTCAGGGCTATGACGTGCTGATGCTCGATACGGCGGGCCGACTTCATGTCGATCAGCAGTTGATGGCCGAAATGAAGGCCGTGGCCGACACCGCCCAGCCTGCCGAAACCTTGCTCGTTGTCGATAGCTTGACCGGGCAAGACGCCGTCAATGTTGCCAAGAATTTTTCGGATCAGGTGCATTTAACCGGCGTTGTTCTGACCCGGATGGATGGCGATGCGCGTGGTGGTGCGGCGCTGTCCATGCGCGCGGTCACGGGCAAACCCATTAAATTTGTCGGGACCGGCGAAAAGCTGGACGGGCTGGATGTCTTCCACCCCGGGCGCGTTGCGGGCCGCATTCTCGGCATGGGCGATGTTGTCAGCCTGGTTGAGCGCGCGGCAGAAACCATCCAGCAGGATGAGGCTGAGGCGCTGGCCGCGAAAATGGCCAAGGGCCAGTTCGACATGAACGACCTGCGCGCCCAGTTGCAGCAGATGCAGCGTATGGGGGGCCTTGGTGCTCTGGCCGGCATGCTGCCGGGCATGAAGAAGATGCAAGGGGCCATGGCGCAATCTGGCATGGATGATCGCATTTTGGTGCGCATGGATGCGATTATTTCGTCCATGACGAAGAAAGAACGCGCCAAGCCGGAATTGCTGCAAGCCAAGCGTAAAATTCGCATCGCCAATGGTGCGGGCACAACGGTGCAGGAAGTGAACAAGCTTCTGAAAATGCATCAGGAAATGTCCACCGCGATGAAGAAGATCCGCAAAATGGGCGGATTAAAGGGGTTGGGCGCGCTGTTCGGTAAGGGCGGTGGCGGCGGCCTTGGTGGCTTGGGCGGTATGTTGGGCGGTGGTCTGCCCGGGATGCCGGACGCAGGATCTGGATCAGGCGGCATGCCCAAATTGCCGCCGGGTTTTGAGAATTTGTTGAAGAAGAAATGAGGCCCTTTGGGGTCTTGGGATTTTTAAAGACTATATTGGAAGGAAGAAAATAATGTCAGTTTCAATCCGTTTGTCGCGCGGTGGGTCTAAGAAGCGCCCTTATTATCGCATCGTTGTCGCCGACAGCCGTTCGCCACGCGATGGTAACTTCATCGAAAAGGTCGGCACCTATAACCCGATGCTGCCCAAGGACGATGCCAACCGCGTCACGCTGAATTCCGACCGCATCAAGCATTGGCTGGGCGTTGGCGCACAGCCGACCGATCGTGTTGCCCGTTTCTTGGATGTTGCTGGCCTGAAGGAACGCCCAGCCCGTAACAACCCGAAAAAGGCAGAGCCCGGCGATAAGGCGAAGGAACGCGCTGAAGAGAAGCTGGCGAAGATCGCCGAAGCAGAAGAAGTTGCAAAGGCTGCTGAAGAAGCTGCCAACGCGCCTGTGGAAGAAGCCCCCGCCGAGGAAGCTGCTCCTGTCGCAGAAGAAGCTCCTGCTGCTGAAGAAGCTGCGCCTGTCGCAGAGGAAGCCGCCGCTGAAGAAGCACCTGTGGCCGAAGAAGCTCCTGCCGAAGCTGCGGCTGAGGAAAAGGCTGAGGGCTAAGCCTTGGCACATGCCCCCGTCACCCTTGCCGTCATTACAGGCGCGCATGGCGTGACGGGGGAGGTGCGCCTGAAGCTGTTCACAGATGATGTGGCCAGCCTAAAGGGGCACACCCAGTTTAATGAGGGTGCACTGACCCTCAAATCCGTTCGCGCGGGCAGCCATGGCGCCATTGCGCGCTTTGATGAGATTGCCGATCGCACGGCCGCTGAACAGCATCGCGGCACAGAACTCACGGTCGCGCGCGACGCACTCTCCCCCCTTGGGGAGGGGGAATATTATCATGCAGATTTGATTGGCTTGCCGTGCCAGACAGCGCAGGGGGACCCGGTCGGCACCTGTATCGCCGTTGAGAATTATGGCGCCAGCGATGTTCTTGAGATCAAGCGGCCCGACGGACGCACCTTCATGGTGCCGATGACCGCAGATGCTGTGCCCGAATGGACGGACGCCGCCATTGTGATTGACGCTGCCTATATGGCCTAGTATATACATTATGTATATACAGGAGTGGTGCTCATGACCGATGAATATCGGGGCAAAGTTTTCAAGTCAGGAAATTCGGTCGCACTGCGCCTTCCCAAAGGCTTGGGCGTGGCTGAAGGCACCGAAGTCCGCATGGTGCGCGAAGGCCCGATGGCTTTTCGCGTGGAGCCAGTCGATGCCACCAAGCGCAAAATTGACATTAGCGGCTTTGCAGGCAAGGCTCCTTGGTTGAAGCCAATACCACCCGAATTGCGCGAGTTTGAGCATCGAGAGCTGGATTGGCATTTGCTGGATAAGTCAGGCGCTGACCGTTGAACTACATGTTGGATGCAAACAGCGTCATCTATCTTGTGTCCGGAGCCTATCCCCAGCTTGAAGCCCGCGTTGCCGCGTGCGACGCGGGAGCAATTGGGCTTTCCACCATTGTGTTCGCCGAACTTCTTTATGGGAGCCATCGGGGGAAGCCGCCGCTTGAGGGGGTGTTGGAAGCTTTGGTCACCCAAATTCCCCTGCTGGATTTTGATGCCGCCGCCGCACGGGTATTTACGCGTCTGCCGTTTAAACGGCACAGCTATGATCGCCTGATCGCGGCGCATGCGCTGAGCCTGAATCTGACTCTGATTACGCGGAATCATGCCGATTTTTCGGATATCCCCGGTCTCATGATTGAAGACTGGACGGTATAATGCGTGCCACTGTCGACGCTGCTGTTCCGAAGGACGCCAAATGACTTTCCAAGCGCAAATCCTAACGCTCTATCCGGATATGTTTCCGGGGCCCTTAGGGCATTCCATCGCGGGCCGCGCACTGGAGGACGGGAAATGGGCCCTCTCGACCGTTCAGATCCGCGACTTTGCGACCGATAAGCATCGCACCGTGGATGATACACCCGCAGGCGGCGGGGCGGGTATGGTTTTGAAGGCGGATGTTCTGGCCGCCGCTGTCGATCATGTGACGTCGGAGCACAGCAATATTCCCATCCTCGCGATGACCCCGCGCGGCACGCCGATCACGCAGGCGCGGGTTCGCGAGCTGGCGGCGGGCCCCGGTGTCATCATCCTGTGCGGGCGATTCGAAGGCTTTGACGAGCGGCTGTTTGAGGCACGCCCCCAGATTGAGCAGGTCTCTATGGGGGATATCGTGCTTTCCGGGGGGGAAATGGGGGCTTTGACCCTGCTCGATGCTTGCATTCGGTTGATCCCCGGCGTAATGGGCGCAACCTTAAGTGGAGATGAGGAGTCGTTTGAAAACGGTCTTCTCGAATATCCCCACTATACCCGACCTGCTTTGTGGGAAGGGCGCACGATCCCTGAAGTGCTGCGATCGGGGGATCATGCGAACATCGCCGCCTGGCGGAAACAACGGGCGGAAGATGATACTCGGTTACGCAGGCCGGACCTTTGGGAGCGCCATAGTGGTGTTCGGGACCAGCCTGCCTCTGACGCGTGGCGCAAGACCAAGAAGGACAAGTGAGGCATCATGAACCTCATTCAACAGATCGAAGCGGAACAGATCGCAAAATTGACCGCAGACAAAAAGACTCCTGACTTCCGTCCCGGCGATACGCTGCGTGTCGGTGTGAAGGTCGTCGAAGGGGAGCGTACCCGCGTCCAGAATTATGAAGGCGTTTGCATTGCGCGTTCGAACAAGGGCATGGGGTCGAACTTCACCGTTCGTAAGATTTCGTTCGGCGAAGGTGTGGAGCGTGTCTTCCCGCTTTATTCGCCCAATATCGACAGCATCGAAGTCGTCCGTAAGGGCGCTGTGCGTCGTGCCAAGCTTTACTATCTGCGCGGTCGTCGCGGCAAATCGGCACGTATCGCCGAACGTCGTGACACGCGAATTACCGACGCTGCGAAGAAAACGGCCGACGAGGCCTGATCCCGCACGTTCGTGTAACAACCGAACAGCCGAAAGGGCCGGGATCCACACCAGGGTTCCGGCCCTTTCTTTTTGAATGTGATATTGAACCATCATCATTCCCGCTTGAGGCGGGGTGACGCAAAACGAAGTGAAGGAACTGACCATGGGCTATCGTGTCGTTGTCGCAGGGGCCACGGGCAATGTGGGCCGGGAAATGCTGAACATTCTGGCCGAACGCGAATTTCCGATCGATGAATTGGCAGCCGTCGCTTCATCCCGGTCGCAAGGCGACGTCATTGAATTTGGCGAAACCGGCAAAACCCTGAAAGTTCAGAATATCGAACATTTTGATTGGGCGGGTTGGGACATTGCGCTGTTCGCCATTGGGTCCGATGCAACGGCAATTTTCGCGCCCAAGGCGGCCGCTGCCGGGTGTGTCGTGATCGACAATAGCTCGCTTTATCGCATGGATCCGGATGTGCCGCTGATCGTGCCGGAAGTGAACCCGGACGCCATTGATGGCTATCGTCGGAAGAACATCATCGCCAACCCCAATTGCTCGACTGCGCAGCTCGTTGTGGCGCTCAAGCCGCTGCATGATGCGGCTACCATCACGCGCGTTGTGGTTGCCACCTATCAGTCCGTTTCTGGTGCGGGCAAAGAGGGGATGGACGAGTTGTTTGAACAGTCGCGCAACATCTTCGTTGGCGACAGCGCCGAGCCGCGTAAGTTCACCAAGCAAATTGCCTTCAACGTCATTCCGCACATCGACAAATTCCTCGACGACGGATCGACCAAGGAAGAATGGAAGATGGTCGTTGAGACTAAGAAGATCCTCGACCCTAAGGTTAAGGTGATTGCCACCTGTGTCCGCGTGCCTGTGTTTGTCGGCCATTCGGAGGCTGTGCATATTGAGATGGAAAAGGAACTCTCAGCCAAGCAGGCTCAGGCGATCCTGCGCGAAGCGCCCGGCGTTATGTTGATCGATAAGCGCGAAGATGGCGGCTATGTGACGCCCGTTGAGTGCGTGGGCGATTACGCCACTTTTGTCAGCCGCGTGCGCGAGGATTCGACCGTGGAGAATGGTCTCGCGCTTTGGTGCGTGTCCGACAATCTGCGCAAAGGCGCAGCGCTCAATGCGGTGCAGATCGCGGAGCTGTTGGGCCGTCGCCATTTGAAGAAGGCGTAAGCGCTAGCCCTCCCCCAATCCCTCCCGCCTGCGGGAGGGGAGCGAGACTTAAGCGGCGCAGCCGCTTTAGTCGCAGCGGGGCGGGCATAACGCCCGGCATAACTCTATCGCTTGCAAGCCCCCTTCCCATCCGACACTGTGGGGATAGGATAAAAGGGAGGGGGCGTTTCCGCCATGACTTTGACAGCTGATGTTTTTTGGTCGTTTCGATCACCCTATAGCTATCTGGCAACGGCGCGCTATCGGGCGCTGGCGGACGCATATGACGTCACCATCAACCTGCGGCCGGTCTATCCGCTTGCCATTCGTGAGCCGGATTTTTTTGAACGCAATCACCCCAATTGGATGCGCTATACATTTCTGGACATGTTTCGCGTTGCGACTTTCCACGGCATTCCCTTTGGCCCGCCGCGGCCAGACCCAATTGTGCAGGATGTGGCGACGCGCAAGATTGCTGCGGATCAGCCCTATATCTTCCGCCTGACGCGCCTTGGCCAAGCGGCTGCGCGCCGGGGCAAGAGTCTGGCCTTTTGTCATGAGGTGGGCAAGCTTGTCTGGGGGGGGGCTGAAAATTGGCATGAGGGCGATCATCTAAAAGGTGCTGCCGACCGCGCCGGGCTGACTCTGGCGGAACTGGATGCAGAGGTGCTGGCAGAGGCCGAGGCGCTCGATGCCGAAATCGGGCAAAACCAGGCCGCGCTGGAGGCATCTGGCCATTGGGGCGTGCCGACGCTGGTTTTCAATGGGGAGCCATTTTTCGGGCAAGACCGGATCGACATGGCGATCTGGCGCATGGAGCAAGAGGGGCTGGTTCGGCGTTAGCCCTCCCCCCACCCCTCCCGCCTGCGGGAGGGGAGAATGAAGGCGCCATCCCGCTTGTGCGGGAGGGGAGCGAGACTTAGGCGACGCATAGTCGGCTTAGTCGCAGCGGGGTGGGCTCTGGCAAGCAGGACTGAATCTGGTCTAAGGATGCCCGCATGACACCGCATTTCTTTACCGCGCCCGATGGCGTCCGCCTTGCTTATTATGAACTGGGGGAAGGGCGGCCTTTGCTCCTGCTTCACGGCTATATGTCGGACGCGCACACCAATTGGCAGAAATATGCGCCGACCGCGCAGACGATAGCGGATGCGGGCTTTCGGGTCACCATGCCGGATTTGCGGGCGCATGGCGCAAGCGACAAGCCGCATGATCCAGCGGCCTACCCCAAAGACATTTTGGCAGCGGATCAATTCGCCCTGATCGCGCATCTGGGCCTGACCGACATGGATGCCGCCGGATACTCCCTCGGTGCACGCACGCTGGCACGGATGATAGCGCTGGGCTTTCGGCCCGGTCGGGCCATTTTGGCGGGCATGGGGCTAGAGGGTTTAACCGCAGCGGACCGACGCGCGGGCTATTTCCGCCATGTGCTGACCAATCTTGGCACCCATGAAAAGGGATCGCCCGAATGGATGGCCGAGGCATTTTTGAAAACAAGCGGGGGAGACCCGATTGCGCTCAACCTGTTGATCGATAGTTTTGCGAGCACGGATGAAGCCACGTTGCGCAGTTGGGATGTGCCCATCTCTGTGATTTGCGGAACAGAAGATCAGGATAATGGCCATGCCGAGGCGCTGGCGGAGGTTCTGCCGCAAGGGGCCTATGTCCCCATCCCCGGCAATCATATGAGTGCGGTCACCAAGCCAGATTTGGGTGTGGCGATGCGCGATGCGCTGTGCCGCCTCGCTTGCGACTAAAGCGCCCTGCGGCCGCTTAAGTCACAGCGGGGGGTGGGCCTTGACCAGCGCCGAGTTAGGGGCTTAGCGTCCGCCCATATTCCAATTGGAGAGACTGCATGAAAAACCTTGTTTCCACCCTTGCGCTGGGCTTGTCGCTGGCCTTTGCGACGCCCGCTTTGGCGGCAGACGCAGCGCCAACGGCGGCGGACGCTGAAAAATTCATTGCGGAGGCTGAAAAGACGCTGTTCGATTTCTCCATCTACAATGCGCAGGTTCAGTGGATTAACAACACCTACATCACTGATGACACCGATGCCGTAGCCGCGAAGGTGGGCGCTGAAGGCACCGAAATGTCGGTTAAATACGCAGCCGAAGCCGCGCGCTATATGCAGGCCCCCGGCCTGAGTGCTGAGACGAAGCGCAAGCTGGACATTTTGCGCGGCGGCCTTGTTCTGCCCGCCCCCGCCACGGCCGAGGCGGCCAAGGAGCTGAATGAAATCGCCACCCGCCTCAATTCCACTTATGGCAAGGGCAAGGGCACGCTCAATGGCAAGCCGATCAACGGCTCTGACATTGAAGCCGAAATGGGCACCAACCGAAACCCGGACCAGTTGAAGGAAATGTGGGCCAGCTGGCATACTAATGTCGGCAGCCCCATGCGCGACGATTATGCGCGCTTGGTTGAGATTGCCAATCAGGGCGCAAAGGATTTGGGCTATAGCGATGTCGGGGCCATGTGGCGGTCGGGCTATGACATGCCCGCCGATGACTTTGCCAAGCTGACCGATAAGCTCTGGAACCAAGTCAAGCCGCTCTATGACCAGCTGCATTGCTATACCCGCACCAAGCTCAATGAAAAATATGGCGATGCCGTTCAGCCCAAATCTGGGCCGATCCGCGCTGACCTGCTCGGCAATATGTGGGCGCAGGAATGGGGCGATATCTACCCGCTGGTCGCACCCAAGGGCGCGGGCGATATTGGCTATGATATTGGCGACCTGTTGAAGGCCAAAGGCTATGATCCGCTCAAGATGGTGCAGACGGGCGAAGGCTTCTTCTCCTCGCTCGGCTTTACGCCCTTGCCCAAGAGTTTTTATGAACGCTCTCAGATCACCAAGCCGGCAGATCGCGAAGTCGTCTGCCATGCGAGCGCCTGGAACATCAACAATGTCGATGATCTGCGGATTAAGATGTGCACCAAGGTGAACAGCGGTGACTTTGTGACTGTGCACCATGAGCTGGGCCATAATTATTATCAGCGCGCCTATAACAAGCAGAGCTTTCTCTATCTGAACGGCGCGAATGATGGCTTCCACGAAGCCATTGGCGATGCGGTCGCTTTGTCGATCACGCCTGAATATCTGGTGCAGATTGGCCTGCTTGATAAGGCGCAGGTGCCAAGCGCGGATAAGGACCTGGGCCTGCTCTTGCGTCAGGCGATGGATAAGGTGGCGTTCCTGCCCTTTGGTCTGCTTGTCGATAAATGGCGTTGGGGCGTGTTCAATGGCTCCATCCCGACGGCCAATTACAACAAAGGCTGGACGGATTTGCGCCTGCAATATCAGGGCATTGTGCCGCCTGTGGAGCGCAGCGAAGCCAATTTTGATGCAGGGGCCAAATATCACATCCCCGGCAACACGCCCTATACCCGCTATTTCCTTGCGCGCATTTTGCAGTTCCAATTCTACAAAGCCGCTTGCGACATTGCGAAGTGGAAGGGGCCGCTCCACCGCTGTTCCTTCTATGGCAATAAGGATGTCGGCACGCGTCTGAACGCCATGCTGGAAATGGGCGCGTCCAAGCCTTGGCCCGATGCGCTTCAGGCCTTTACCGGCAAGCGGGACATGGATGGCACGGCGATGATCGCCTATTTCAAGCCGCTGATGACCTGGCTGAAGGCGCAGAATAAGGGCAAGAGCTGCGGCTGGTAAGCGACACGACCCGGGCTGATAGGTCAGCCCGGGCCTCGTCGTCAGGCGTTGCGGGCCATCAACCCGCCATCCACCGGAATGACGGCCCCTGTGACAAAGCTCGACGCGGGCAGCGCGAGGTTGAGCGTCATGTGCGCGACTTCTTCGGGTAGGCCATAGCGGCGCAGGGCGGTCCGCCGTTTTGCAAAAACGGCCTTGTCAGCTTCTGGAACCTTCTCGGTCATGGCTGTCAGGATCGGGCCGGGGCAGATGCAGTTCACCGTAATGCCCTCCTTACCCAGATCGGCCGCAAGGCCACGGGTCAGGCCCGTCACCCCGGTCTTTGCAGCGACATAGGGCGTGTTGCCGGGCGTTGCCCCCAGCCCCTCGGTTGAGGCAATGTTGATGATGCGCGCGGCATCACTCTGCCGCAGCCAAGGGAGGGCGGCGCGCACCATCCGCTGCTGGCCCGTCAGCATCACGGCCAAGGCGCGGGCCCAAATCTCCTCATAACCTTCGTCCTCCAGCGGGCAAAAGCTGGAGACGCCGGCATTGTTGACGAGAATGTCGATCCCGCCAAACGCCGCCGCAATATCCGCCACCACGCGGGGGATCGCGTTGCCATCCGACACATTTAGGGCAAAGGCCTGTGCCCTAAATGGCCCGGCGTCTGTGATCTCGGTGACCACGTGTTGGCACGCCGCGAGATCAAGGTCGGTTACGGCGACATGGGCCCCCTCTCGTGCAAAAAGATGGGCCGTTGCCCGCCCCATGCCAGATGCCGCGCCGGTGATGATGACGACACGTCCTGCGACGGATCGGCTCAAATCCTGATAGGGGTCCATATGTTCTCCTTGGCTTAGCGGAAGGGCGGCTCATTAAAGGCGCGCAATTTGCGGCTGTGCAGCTTTGCCCCTTCCGCCTTTAACTGGCGGCATGTTTCGATCCCGATCAGCAAATGTTCGGCAATTGCCCGCTCGTAAAAGCGGTTGGCCTGTCCGGGCAACTTAAGCTCCCCATGCAAAGGCTTATCGGACACGCAGAGCAAGGTGCCATAGGGCACGCGGAAGCGATAGCCTTGGGCTGCAATGGTCGCTG
This sequence comes from Pseudomonadota bacterium, assembly GCA_041174825.1. GTDB lineage: Bacteria > Pseudomonadota > Alphaproteobacteria > Sphingomonadales > Sphingomonadaceae > Aquisediminimonas. The sequence continues at coordinate 15,488 of JBEDGC010000030.1, forward strand.
ATTCCATGTCGATGCCAATGGCGCGCGATTGGGAAAAACGCAGCGCCGATTTGGAATAACGCAATTCCCAATTGCGGTCGTCGGTGGTCACAATCGTGCCCGTGCGCAGCCGCGCCTTGAGGGCTTCTGCACTCTCGCCAGAGACAATTTCGGCGGCCTTGGCCATCGCCAGTTGAACCTCGGCAATGGGCGGGATTGGGATTTCTGGGGGCAGCAGATCATCCAGCACATGGTCATCGCGCAAATAGGCGTGGGCCAGCACAAAATCGCCAATGCGCTGGCTCGCGCGCAGGCCGCCGCAATGGCCGATCATCAGCCAGGCTTCGGGGCGCAGCACCGCCAAATGGTCGGTGATCGTTTTGGCATTGGAAGGGCCAACGCCGATGTTGACCAACGTGATCCCGCTTTTGTCCGGCGCGGTCAAATGCCATGCGGGCATTTGATGCCGCCGCCAGGCACTGTCGGCAACGGCGCTTAAGGGGTCTTGCGTATTCTCGGTGACGGTGACGCCACCGGGGCAGGACAGCATCTCATAGCCGCTCTCTCCGCCCAGTTGGCTGCAGGCCCAGCGCACAAATTCATCCACATAGCGGTGATAATTGGTGAACAGCACATAGCGTTGCACATGTTCAGGTGGCGTGCCCGTATAGTGCCGCAGCCGCGCGAGCGAGAAATCCGTCCGCAACCCATCAAAGAGGGAGAGCGGGTGGGGCAGGCTCGGGTCGTTTAAGAGAAGACCATCGGCAATTTCATCGCCAATGGCGGACAGCTCGGTTGACGGGAACCAGCGGGCTAGGTCAATCGCCCGGACATCGCCAAATTCGGTTCCCGCGTCGAGCACATAGGGGAAGGGAATTTCCTGTGTTCCCCGGCGGACATCGACGGTTACCCCATAATCGGCGATCAATATGTCTATCTGTTCGGCCAGATAATCGGCAAATAATGCGGGCTTGGTGATGCTGGTGACATAATGGCCGGGGGCAGCCAGCCGCCCGAAGGAGCGTTGCGGCTCTGCGCTGTCACTATCGCCCGACCAGAAGATGTGGATTTCGGGATAGGCATAGCTGCCATCGGTGCGGCTGGCCGGATCGGGCAGCGTGCCGTGCGTGATATAGGTCTCAATATCGTCGCGAAGGCGGGTGACAGAAGCTTTGAAAAGACGATCGAGCTGCGCAACAAGCGCCCGACCTTTTGGTGTTTTGGTCTGTTTATCCATCGCGGAGTTTTACACAAAGCTGTGGGCGCTCGCAAGCCGAGGGCGGCGGCACAAAAAAAGGGGACGGCGATGCCCCGCCGTCCCCTGCTTTCCTCTCCCAGGAAACTGTTAAAGCTGTTCTAGCATATATTCTGCAGAACTCACGCGAAATTCGCCGGGGGCTTCCACAAAAAGATGCTCAACCTTGCCGTCATTGACGATCATCGCAAAACGCTGGCCGCGCGCGCCCATGCCGAATTTTGATCCGTCCATTTCAAGACCAACGGCCTTCACAAAATCGCCATTGCCGTCTGCCAGCATCGTGACCTTGCCGTCCACGCCAGAGGCTTTGCCCCAAGCGCCCATGACGAACGCATCGTTCACTGCGGTGCAGGCGATGACATCAATACCCTTCGCCTTTAGGGCGTCGGCCTTTTCAACAAAGCCCGGCAAATGCTTGGCAGAGCAGGTTGGCGTGAAAGCACCGGGCACGGAAAAGAGCGCAACGCGCTTTCCGGCAAAAAACTCAGCAAAAGAAACCGGCTGGGGGCCTTCTGCAGTTGGGGTTACAAAGTTCGCGGCAGGAAGCGCATCACCAACAGCAATCGTCATCGTCAGATCCTCTCAAAAAGATGGGACGACCTATATCAAGGCCGTGAGAGTCCGCAACATGACAATATTGTTAGACTTGTCTTAAACGCACCACGGTGCGCGCCGTCCACCCTGATAGGGGCGGGCCAGCCCCTCGCGCACCAGAATAAGGCCCAGAGACTGGCCGTCGCGTTCTAAGATGCGCAGCTTGCGACCATAGCGATCCCGATCCCGCTTTATAGGCTGCACAGAAAAGCGCCCCTGATTGAGCAAGTCGCGCAGGCGCAGCGTTGCCTTTTCGCCCAGTGCTGCTTCTTGTGCGCAGCGGGCCGGATGGGTTTCGGGCGTATCAATATCCGCAATCCGGATTTTTTCACCCTGCAGCCAGATGGTATCGCCATCCACAACGCAATTTTCGCCCCCGCCTTGTGCGCATAATGTGAATCGCGTCTGGCGGGCTTGCGCCGCCTGCGATGGCCCGCAGAGGGTGGTCAGTCCACTCAGGATCACAGCCGCAAGGATCGTTTTCATGATCGACATGAACGGCCTGTCGAGCACAAATTTTCACCGACAAAGTGCAACCCACCCCATTTTGGTCGGATTGATTGAAGTTGAACGCCACCCTACCCATCTCTGAACTTGCAGCGTTCAGATATAAGGGGCGTTGTGCTTAGAATTCTGTGCCGCCACGATGAGGAGAGCCGCTATTATGATGCCCCGTTCAATCTCGCCATTTTCGAATCGATTTTTAGGTGCGGCTACGGCCTTGCTGCTCGCGGCCTGCGGTGGCGGAACGACTCAGGCGCAAGAGGGCACGCCTGCCGCCCCCTATAGCGCGACGGAGCAGGGCCGGTTTAACGACCCATGGGCCATGGCTTTCTTGCCCGATGGCCGGGCGCTGGTGACGGAGAAATCCGGCCAGCTCAAGCTTTGGCATAATAAGGACAAGGTGATTTCCGTGGCCGGTGCGCCTTTGGTCTCGCCTGCGGGGCAAGGCGGGCTGGGGGACGTTGTCCTGCATCCTGATTTTGCCCGCAATCAGATCGTCTATCTCAGCTGGGTCGAGGTGGAGGGCGATGTGAAGGGGGCCGTTGTCGGCCGTGCCCGCCTTATCGACGACAGCACCGGCGCGCGATTGGATGGGTTGCAGGTCATTTGGCGGCAATCGCCCAAGGTCACAGGCAATGGCCATTTCGGCCACCGCATCGCCTTTGGCCCAGATGGCAAACTCTATATCTCGTCTGGCGAACGTCAGAAATTTGACCCGGCGCAGGATCTGACTGGAAATCTCGGCAAGATTGTTCGGCTCAATGCGGACGGAACCGTGCCCGCCGATAATCCGATGGCCGCCAAGGGCGGCGTGACCGCGCAAATCTATGCCTATGGCATCCGCAATCCTTTGGGACTTGATTTTGATGCAGCAGGACGGCTGTGGGAAATTGAAATGGGGCCGCGCCATGGCGATGAGTTGAACCTTGTGACGCCGGGCGCGAATTTCGGCTATCCCTTGGTGTCCAATGGGGACCATTATGATGGCCGCATCATCCCCGATCATGCGCCGGGCGATGGCTTCGTCGCGCCAAAGGTCTCATGGGTTCCTGCCATCTCTCCGGGCAGCCTGATGATCTATCGCGGCACGCTTTTCCCGTACTGGACGGGAGACGCCTTTGTCGGTGCATTGGGCGGCAAGGCATTGATCCGTGTTGATCTGAATGGGGAGGCCGCAACTAAGGGCGATCACTGGCCCACGGACAAGCGCATCCGCGAAGTCGATCAATCCCCCGATGGCCATATCTGGCTGTTGGAGGATGGCCCGGATGCGCGATTGCTGAAGCTGTCGCCGAAAAAATAGGGGCGCGCTCTGCCCTCCCCGCTGCGATTAAAGCAGGCTGCGCCCGCTTAAGTCTCGCTCCCCTCCCGCAGGCGGGAGGGGTTGGGGGAGGGCCCAACCCTCACACGCGGATATAGCGGAAATACCAGACATCATGGCCAAAGACGGTGCGGGCCTTGCGCTCATAGCGCGTCTCTGGCCAATCGTCGGGGCGGATGAGCATGTCACTTGCGGTTTGGGCCTGCCAGATGAAATCCTGCCGTTGGTTCATCTGCATCATCGCCCAGCGGCAATAAATGGGATGATCCGTGCCAAAGCGAAACTCGCCACCGGGCTTAAGCTTGGCGGCAATCATATCCAGCGGGCCGGGGTTCATCATCCGGCGCTTGGCGTGCCGGGCCTTAGGCCAAGGGTCTGGATGCAACAGATAGGCCCGATCCAATGACGCATCGGGCAAGCGACCCAGTGCATCAAGCGCATCGCCCATATGCAGGCGGATATTGGAAAGTTTGTCATCGCGCATGTGCATCAGCGCGCTGACGACACCGTTCACAAAAGGCTCACAGCCAATAAATCCGGCATCGGGGTGGCGTGCGGCCTGATACGCCAGATGCTCACCGCCGCCAAAGCCGATTTCAAAGTGCAGTGGCCGATCATCGCCAAAGAGAGTTTTGGCGTCGAGCGGCCCGTCTGGAACCGCGACGCGCGGCAAAGCGTCATCGACAAGCGCCTGTTGGCCTGCGCGCAGCTTATGGCCCTTGGCACGGCCATAAAGGCGGTTCAATGTTGTGGGATCGGTCATGAGGGCGCCGATTAAGCGGACGCCCCCATGATCGCAAGCCTTAGAGGCCGAGGGCCGCCTTCAAATCGTTCACAAGATCCGTGCGTTCCCAAGGGAAAAAGTCCCCATCTGCCTTGCGGCCGAAATGGCCATAGGCGGCCGTCGGGCCATAAATTGGCTTATTGAGGCTCAAATGCGTGCGGATGCCGCGCGGGGTCAGCTTGCCCAGCTTGCTGATCGACCGGATGGCGTCTTCAATCTTGTCATCGCCCACTTTGCCCGTGCCATGCGTATCGACATAAAGCGACAAAGGTTCTGACACGCCAATGGCATAGGCCAGCTGGATCGTGCAGCGCGTGGCAAGACCCGCGGCCACAATATTCTTCGCCAGATAGCGGGTGATATAGGCGGCCGAGCGATCCACCTTGGTCGGGTCTTTGCCGGAAAAAGCGCCGCCGCCATGCGGGGCAGCCCCACCATAGGTGTCGACAATGATCTTGCGGCCGGTCAGGCCCGCATCCCCATCTGGCCCGCCAATTTCAAAGCTGCCCGTGGGATTGATGTGATAGACCGTCTCATCCGACAAAAGGGCTGCCGGAATGACATCGGCGATGACCTTTTTCACATAGGCCTTCAGCTCTGCTTCCTGCGCGCCTGTGTCATAGCCCGGCTTGTGCTGGGTGGAGACGACGATGGCTGTCGCGGCGACGGGCTTGCCATTGTCAAACTTCAGCGTGACCTGGCTCTTGGTGTCCGGCTCTAGAAACGGTGCGGCACCCGAATGACGGTCAGCAGCCATGCGTTCCAGAATCTTGTGGCTGTAATCCAGCGTCGCGGGCATCAGATCCGGCGTTTCATCGCAGGCAAAGCCGAACATGATGCCTTGGTCGCCTGCGCCTTCATCCTTGTCACCAGACGCATCGACGCCTTGGGCAATATGCGCCGATTGCGGGTGCAGGTTGTTGTGGAACTTCAGCGTTTCCCAATGAAAGCCATCCTGCTCATAGCCAATGTCTTTCACAACCTTGCGGACGGTGGCTTCGATTTCATCCTTGACGCCAGGGGCCCAATTGCCGGCTTCATCCATAATGCCCTTGCCGCGAATTTCGCCGGCCAGAACGACAAGCTGGGTTGTCGTCATGGTTTCGCATGCGACGCGCGCTTCGGGGTCTTTGGAAAGGAAAAGATCAACAATGGCATCCGAAATCTGATCCGAGACCTTATCGGGATGGCCTTCGGAAACACTTTCAGACGTGAAAAGATAGCTGCTGCGCATCGACGGGTTCCTGTGCATATAAAGAAAGCTTTATGTCTTTAAATGCGCCTTTAGCGCAGGGGGCGGCGCGTTGCAATGGCCAGTGCGATGAGCAGCAGGGCAAGAGCCATGGGCAGAAGATTGCCATATTTGGCAAAAAGGGTGGGATGCCAATCGGGCGGCAAAGGTGCCTCGATCGCACCGGCCTTTTGATAGGGTATAGCTTCCTCAACCCGCCCATTTATGTCGATAATGGCGGATATTCCGGTGGGGGTAGAGCGCACAACGGGCAGGCCCTCCTCCATCGCGCGCAGCCGCGCCTGCGCCAGATGCTGGGGCGGACCCCAGCTGCCGAACCAGGCATCGTTTGAGGGGTTAAAGATAAAATTGGGTCGGTTGGCGCGGTCGACCACATGGCCGGAAAAGATCATTTCATAACAGACCTGAACGCCAACTTTGCCAAAGCCCGGAACGCTTAGGGTGCGTGGCCCCGGCCCCGGCCAGAAATCTATGTCGCCCGGCACCAGCCGTGACAGGCCAATGGCGGACAAAATCGGCCGCATCGGCAGATATTCGCCATAAGGCACAAGGTGCGCCTTGTCATAGCGCCCGGTCAGCTTGCCTTGGGGTGTGAGGGCAAAGACGCTGTTGCGCGCGCCGACCAACTCTCCATCGGGGCCATATTCCAATGCCACACCGCCGGTGAGCAACATGTCTTTGGGGCCGAGCAAGCTTGCCAGCCGCGCGCGTGCGCCGGGGTCTTCCTCGAGATAATCCGGCACGGCGGCTTCCGGCCAGAGGATCAGCCGAGGCTCAGCGCTGGGCGCGCCCGTCATCTCTTCGAGCTTGCGAAAATTGAGCGCGTCAAAGGCGGCGACATGCTTGTCCTGCTGGCCGATATTGGGCTGCACCACCCGCACCAACGGACGCTGAGTTTCGTCAAGAATGTACGACCTGTCGATCACCCCGCCCGGCGCTAAGAGAAAGGCTGACGCCGTGACGCTGGTGATCACGCCCCCTGCCTTCCAATGTCGTTGAAAGAGCAGCCACAGCCCACCCCCAAGCAGCACAACCAGCCCCGATACGCCATAGGTGCCAACAACGGCAGAGGCTTGCGCTGCTCCCGCCAAGGCAGCGGCAAGCGGGTTCCACGCAAAGCCTGTAAACAGTGTGGCGCGCAGCATCTCGCCACCGATCCACGCTGCGGCGAGCAAAAGAATGAAGCTGCTATCGGGCCGATCCCGCCCCAGCCGCCAAGCAAAGCCGCTGACCAGCGCTGGATAGAGCGCAAGGAAAAGCGACAAAGCGACGACCGCGACCCATCCGAGCCAGACGGGCATGGCGGACTGATAGGCAAAAGCGCCCGCAATCCAATTCAGCCCCAGAATGAAATGCCCCAGCCCAAAGGCATAGCTCCGCGCCATGGCGCTGCGCAGGCTGGCGGCCGTCCGCACCAAATGGGCCAGCACTGCCAAACACAAAAGGGTCAGCGGCCAAAGCCCCAATGGGGCAAAGCCCGTTGCCGAAACAAGGCCAGCCAGAAAGGCGAGGATCAAGGGGATGTATCGCACATTATGGGGCTAAAGCCGGATGGCTTTGTTTTCAATCTTTGTCTCACGCGCTCAGCGCGCTAAAGACCGTCTATGCGTCCGTTTCATCTTGCTTTTCCGGTTCACGATCTCGCGGCCGCCCGCGCCTTTTATCGGGATGTTCTGGGCTGTGGCGAGGGGCGCAGCTCTGAGCAGTGGATCGATTTTGATCTTTATGGGCATCAGATTGTGGCCCATCTCGACCCTGCGGCAAAGCCTGTGGCGACCAGCAATCCGGTGGATGGGCATGATGTGCCCGTGCCGCATTTCGGCGTCGTGCTGACAATGGATCAATGGGAAGGGCTGGCCGCGCGCCTGCGGGCTGCGGGCATCCGCTTTGGCATTGAGCCGCATATCCGGTTCAAAGGGCAGCCGGGGGAACAGGCGACGATGTTCTTCCTTGACCCCAGCGGCAATGCGCTGGAGTTCAAGGCCTTTGCCGATGATGCAATGCTCTTTGCGACCTAATGGGCAAAGTGCGGCCTATTTGGCCGCCGTTACCCGCCAAATCCGATTGCCGCTATCATCCGCCACAAGCAGGGCACCTGTCTTGTCGATGGTCACACCTGCCGGGCGCCCCTGTGCCTCTCCCTTGGCATTGAGAAAGCCAGTCAGCACCTCAATGGGCTTTGCCTTGGCATCGGGAAAGCCGCGGTCGTTAAAGGGCACATAAATGACCTTATAGCCAGACGGCGGCTTGCGGTTCCAAGAGCCATGCTGGCCGATAAAGGCGCCATTGGCAAAATTGGGTCCCAGCTTTGCTGCGCCCGCAAAGGCGAGGCCAAGGGAAGCGGTATGTGCGCCCAGCGCATAATTGGGCCGCTTTACATATTGCTGAAGGTCGGGCCGCTGCGGCTGCACGCGATGATCGGGCAAGCGCCAATAGAACCAAGGCCAGCCATAATGGCCGCCGAAATCAACTGTTGCCAGATAATCGGGTGGCGTATCGGGGCCAAGCTGATCCCGCTCATTCACCGTCGTCCAGAGATAGCCTGACTTTGGTTCATAAGCGAGGCCATTGGGGTTGCGCAGGCCAGCGGTGAAGATGCGGAATGTCTTTTGCTTGGGGTAGACTTCCAGAACATTGGCGCGATATTCTTCGCTCTTCAGGCCATTTTCGCCGATATTGCTGTTTGAGCCGACGGTGACGAGCAAAGTCTTTTGGTCAGGTGACGCAATGACATTGCGCGTCCAGTGATTATTGGGCGCGGAAGAGGGTAGAGGAACGATTTTTTGGCCCTTGGCCGTAATCTTCGTGTCCCCCGTCTTATAGGGAAAGGCCATCAGGCTGTCGGTATTGGCGATGTACAGCGTGTCCCCCACCAGCTCCATCCCAAAGGGGGAGTTGAGACCATTTTCGGCCGTCAGCAATGCGGACCGCAGATCGACCTTGCCATCCCCATCGCTGTCGCGCAGCAGAGTGATCCGATTAGCAGAGACGCTGGATCCATTTGCCTTTTGCATGATCCACTTGGCAATCCTGTCGCCTAGGCCCTGCGCCGGGCGGGACGGCTGGGTGGATTCAGCGACCAACACATCGCCATTGGGCAGCAGCTTCATCCAGCGTGGATGATCAAGGTCGCGCGCAAATTCTGCCACGTCTAGGCCGGGTGCCGCCAGGGGCTTTGCCGTCCCTTGCCAGCCAACAACTTTTGCAATGACGATGGAGGGAAAGGCCTCTTGCTCAAGATGGCTCAGATCCGGCACCGGCCCATAGAGCTTGTTAAAGTCCACTTTGGACTGCGTGGGCGTCGTCAGATACCAAATGCCGCCGCCAAGGCCGACAATGACAAGGCCAGAAATAATCTTTGCGTGGGTGCGCCAGTTCATTGGGGTCTCCCTTTTCTATCCATCCAGCTATCATTGGTGCTGGCGGTTGGGCAAGCGACCTAAAGGGTCGTGCCGCGCTATTTTCCTGAAGGTGAATCAGCAATGGGGGCGTGCAGGCGTAGGCGCATGACTCGGCGTTCATCGCCTTCGGTCACTTCCAGTCGCCAGCCGCTGTCATGGGTCAGGATTTCACCAACGACTGGAACATGGCCAGCCAGCACAAAGGCAAGACCGCCCAGCGTATCGACATCTTCGTCAATTTCGCCAAGACGCGCGTCGATGGTCTCGGCTGCATCTTCCAGCGGTGCACGCGCATCGGCTTCCCAAATGCCGTCCTCCACATAAGCGAGCAAGGCGACGGGCGCGTCGTCATGCTCATCTTCAATATCGCCGACAATTTCTTCGACCAGATCTTCAATCGTCACCAGACCTTCGGTTCCCGAATATTCGTCGATGACAATGGCCAGATGCATCCGCTTGGCCCGCATATCCGCCAGTAGATCCAGCACGCCGCGGGCGGCGGGCACATAAAGCGGCTGACGGATCAGCTTTGCAATGGTGGCTGGCGGCTTGCGGTTGCTCGCCAAAATCGCAAACACATCCTTAATGTGGATCATGCCGGAGACATTATCGAGATTATCCCGATAAACCGGCAGGCGGCTATGGCCAGCCTCTGCAAAGGCCTTCACCAGATCGGCAAAACTGATTGTTGTGGGCACCGCCATGATGTCGCTGCGCGGTACGGCAATATCGCCGACGGTGCGTTCGCCAAAATGCAGGAGGTTTTTGAGCATTTCGCGCTCAATGGCAGAAAGATCGCCATGCGCGGGGGTGTCCCCATCCTCTTCGGCTTCTTCAATTGCGTCTTCAATCTGATCGCGCAACGAGGCTTCCCGCCTCCGGAACATCAGCGACCTCAGCGCATCAAACCAAGATCGGCTACTACTGGCATCCTCCGACATAAGTGTGTTTCTAATCTCCGTAAGGATCATCATGGCCAAGATCAGCCATGATCAGGCGTTCAAGCCCTTCCATCTCTTCTGCGTCAGCATCAGTTATATGATCAAAGCCGATCAGATGCAAAACACCGTGCACAATCAAATGGGTTGCATGGGCGTCCATCGCAATCCCCTTATCCGCCGCTTCACGGGCGCAGGTTTCTTTGGCGAGCACAATATCACCCAGCATAATCTCTGGTTCGCCTGCTTCGGCCAATCCGTCCATCTCCTCTGGGTCGACCATTGGGAAGGAGAGGACGTTGGTCGGCTTATCCTTTTGGCGATAGGTGCGGTTGAGGATGTGCACCTCGGCATCGCTTGTCAGGCGGATCGCGATTTCAACGGGCGTATCGATGTTGGCAAGGGGGCTATGGGGGGACAGGCGGATGGCCCGATTGACCGCCGCTTGGGCCAGTCCCTCCCAGTCAATGGACGTATCCCAGCCTTCATTCAGGATCGCGGTGTCGATCATCGCGGCGCGCTGTCTGGCCCTTCATAGGCTTCGACGATGCGCCCGACGATGGGGTGGCGTACCACATCAGCAACATTGAACCGCACGGTGGCGATGCTCTCCACACCTTCCAGCCGCGCGACGGCATCGGCAAGGCCAGATTTGGACGGATCGGGCAAATCCACCTGACGCGGATCCCCGCAGATGACCATGCGGCTGTTCATGCCAAAGCGCGTGAGGAACATCTTCATTTGCGCGGGCGTCGTGTTCTGCGCTTCATCGAGGATGATGAAGCTATCGGCCAGAGTGCGGCCGCGCATAAAGGCAATGGGGGCAATCTCAATCTCGCCACTCGCAATGCGTCGCTCCACCTGTTCGGCGGGCAGGCAGTCATACAGCGCATCGTAAAGCGGGCGCAGATAGGGGTCGACCTTTTCTTTCATATCGCCGGGCAGAAAGCCCAGCCGTTCGCCCGCTTCCACGGCTGGGCGCGACAGGATGAGCCGGTCGACCGACCCGCTGATGAGCTGCGAGACGGCTTGTGCCACGGCAAGATAGGTTTTGCCCGTGCCCGCCGGGCCAAGCGCAAAGATCACATCATTGCGGACCAAGGCTTCCATATAGCGGATTTGCGTTGGGGAGCGCGGGACAATTGTCTTCTTGCGCGTGCGGATCATGACCGGCGGCTGTTCGCTCGCCTGGTGGCGGATAATGCCGTCCAGCGTGGGTTCCGCCGACATAGAGATGATGGAGGCAACCGAGCCGGTGTCAATCTCCTCCCCATGCACCACGCGGTTATAGAGGCCGGTCAAGACATCACGCGCGCGGGCGATGGCGCTCGCCTCCCCCTCAATCTGCAATTTATTGCCGCGTGCAGAAATATAGACGCCCAGCGCATTTTCGATGGCGACCAGATTTTGATCATAATGACCAAAGACAGTTCCCAAGAGCTGAGGCCTGTCAAAAACAACCTCTATGCGGGCACGATCACCGGGTTCAGCGGGCTGGGGTTTGCGCGACATTCACATCCTTATCGATAAGGGCCCCGGCCAGGCTATTTGGCCCTGCCGAAACCAGATCTACGGTCACCATATCACCTATTTGTGCATGGGTCATGACATGAACCGATTGCAGCCAAGGCGATTTGCCAATCTTCTGACCCGCAAGCTTGCCGTTGCGTTCCAACAGAACCTGCGTCCGTTTGCCAATACTTGCCTGATTAAAGGCAAGCTGCTGTTCATTGATCACGGCCTGAAGCCGCTGCAAGCGATCATCCATGACAGCAGGGGGAATTTGATCGTCCATGGTCGCGGCGGGCGTGCCGGGGCGAGGGGAATATTTAAAGCTATAGGCCTGCGCATAATTGGCTTTTCGGATCAGAGTCAGCGTCTCTTCAAACTCCGCCTCTGTCTCGCCCGGAAAGCCGACGATGAAATCCCCCGACAGCGCAATGTCCGGTCGCACCGCGCGCACCTGATCCAGGATGGCGAGATAGGAGTGCGCGCTATGCTTGCGGTTCATCGCTTTGAGAACCCGGTCGCTTCCCGATTGCACGGGCAGGTGGAGGAATGGCATCAGCTTTTCCACCTCTCCATGGGCGCGGATCAGCCCTTCGGTCATATCATTGGGGTGGCTGGTCATATAGCGGATGCGCGACAGGCCAGAAATGGCATCGAGCGCGCGGATCAAATGATCCAGCCCCTTGCCGCCTTCTTCCCAAGCATTCACATTCTGGCCCAGCAGGGTGATTTCCTTGGCCCCGGCATCGACCAGAGATTTTGCTTCCTCGACAATTGCGTCAAAGCTGCGGCTAATCTCTCCCCCACGGGTATAGGGAACAACGCAATAGGTGCAGAATTTGTCGCACCCTTCCTGCACGGTCAAAAAGGCGGTTGGCCCGGTTTTCCGCCGCGCGGGCAGTTTTGCGAATTTGTCGAGTCCGGGAAGATCCAGATCATGGACGCGTTCGCCCTGTGCGGCCCGGGCAATCATTTTGGGCAGCTCGTGATAGGCTTGTGGCCCCACCACAATATCCACGTCGCGCGACCGGGCGGTTACCTCAGCGCCTTCAGCTTGCGCGACACAGCCAGCGACAGCAATCATCGGGCGGGTGCCATCCTCGCGGCGCTGACGGCCAATATCGGAATAGACTTTTTCAACCGCCCGTTCGCGAATGTGGCAGGTGTTCAGCACCACCAGATCGGCGTCCGCTTCGGCGGAGGCCGTCATGCCTTCAGCACCCAACAGCTCTGCCATGCGTTCGCCATCATAGACGTTCATCTGGCAGCCAAAGGATTTGACGTGAAAGGTTTTGGGGCTGGGCTGTGTCATGCTCGCGGCCCTAGCTGAGGCCAAGGGCGGCGGCAATCTCCGCCCGGCTATGTGCGGCAATTGCCTTGCGATCGGCAAAATCGGCATGGCTTAAGGGCGCAAGAAAATGGACACGCACCGGGAAACGACCTGCACGGCTCAATACGCGCAGCGCATTGGCCCCAAAGCTTTCATCACCCACCCAGGCAATGTCGCCTACAATCGGGCCATAATCCAGCGCCACGGGCTGAATCTGAATATCGTCTGGCGCAGGCGTCACCGCTGCAATTAGGGACGAGCGGAAGGGCAAGAGGCTGCTGCCATCGGCTGTCGTCCCTTCGGGGAAGAGCGTGACAGGCTGGCCAGATGTGAGCGCGGTCTGCAGGGCATTGGCCTGATGATGCGCGGCGTGCCGGGCTTCGCGCTCCACATAGACCGTGTTGTTACTGGTCGTCAGCCAGCCAATAAGGGGCCAGGGCTTCATATCGGCCTTGGCGACAAAGGCGCATTTGGTTTGTCCGGCCAAGGCAAGAACATCCAACCAGCTGATATGATTGGCGATATAAAGCGCCTTGCGGCGGACCGGGGTTCCGCTGATTGTTACATCCGCGCCGGCTACCCATCCGGCGCAGCGCAAGAACAGCCCGGCAATGGGGGACTGACGATCAAAGAGCCGCCAGATAAGATGCGGGAGGATGCACAGCGCAAGTGCCGCCACAATTGCGGCGATGCGCGCCCAAGCGCGTGGGTGAACCCGATTAGCTCTTGCGATCGAGTGCGACGCCATAGAGCTCCATACGATGGTCAACGAGACGGAAGCCAAGACGCTCTGCAATGACTTTTTGCAGCGCCTCAAGCTCGGGATCGACAAATTCAATGACTCGGCCTGTTTCCACATCGATCAAATGATCATGATGGGCCTCTGCCGCCGCTTCATAGCGGGATCGGCCATCGCCAAAATCATGCCGTTCTAAAATACCCGCCTCTTCAAACAGGCGGACGGTGCGATAGACAGTGGCAATGGAAATGCCCGGATCAATGGCAGAAGCGCGCGCATGCACGGCCTCTACATCCGGGTGGTCAGCGGCTTCTGACAAGACTTTGGCGATCACCCGCCGTTGGTCGGTAATGCGAAGGCCCTTTTCATGGCACAGGGCCTCAATATCAATATAGCGCTTCATGCATCACCTGAGAGCCAGAACATTTTTGTCTTCTAGCCCCCAATTTATCTGGCGCAAAGGCCGGATTATTTTTTCGCCCGCCGCCGGGTTTGCGGCCCAGTCCAATTTTGACGGCAAGGCCGCGGCGTTGCTCGGCATAATTGGGTGCGACCATCGGATAATCCTTGGGCAGGCCCCATTTTGCGCGATAGTCATCCGGTGTCATCCCATAATGCGACATAAGATGCCGCTTCAGCATTTTCAGCTTTTTGCCATCTTCCAGGCAGATGATGTAATCGGGTTTGATAGAGGAGCGCACCGACACCGCTGGTTCCTGCTGCGCCGGCACAGGATGTGCATTGGCACCAAGGCTCGCCAGCGCGCCATGCACATTGGCAATCAGCGTGGGCAAATCCGAAACGGCAACCGAATTATGGCTGACATGGGCAGCAACAATATCGGCGGTCAAGGTAATGAGTGTCTCGTTGATGTTCGCAGAATTATCCATCACTCACCCTTTGATTTACCACACACAAAGAAAGTCGGCGCCGCGCTTTCTCATGGCTTCGCACGCGCCCATTCCTGCATAATTAAAACCTAAACTCTAAGACTCTTATTAAATAAGAGAATTACAGATTGATAGTTGTTTGTAAAGTTATTGCATCGCGCGTAATCCCATCTACGCCGCGATAATAGTTTTTGCGCGATCCAATTTTGGCAAATCCCATCTGAGAATAAAGAACAAGTGCTTGATTTCCTTCGCGGACTTCAAGGAAGACTGTTTTAGCACCATGAGTGCTTGCCCAGCCGATTATGGTGTTGATCAGGTCTCTTCCAATGCCTTGGCCTTGCGCCTGTGGATGTACCGCTATCAAAAGAAGCTCTGCCTCTTCAAAGACATATCGCGCGACGGCGAACCCGACCACTTTATTGGCTTTGTGCGCGATGAACAGGCATGTTCCCGGTAGCGTCAAAAAGCCCGCGCATTGATCGGCTGTCCAGGCCTCTCCAAAGGCCGGGTCAAAAGCCGCTGCCATGACGGGCATGATACTGTCTATCGCGCGGCTATCGCCCTGATAAATGGCTGGGGCGTCGGTCATGGATTTGGCTTGGCATCTGCGGCGCGTCCATAAATCGGGCTTGGGGCCAGGGTGCGCATTTCGCTAGGCAATAAGCGCGCATCCCGTGCATCCGGCCCAATCAAAATGGCTTGATCACAGGCAACGCGCCCGGCGGCAGACCCAGCGGCAACGCGCTGAAAAGGGACAGTGTCCGGCACGCAGGAGGCTAGATCGTTCAGCGCCATCAGCGGGTGGGCGGCATAGTTTTGGGTGAAGACTTCCCCATGCCCGCCTTCAATAACAATCAGGGCTTTGGTCAGGCTGTCATGATCCTCAAACAAGCGCGCCGCCAGCAGGGCATGCGTCGAATAGCCGTGGACCGGCACGCCCCAAGCAAGGCCCAAGGCCCGCGCCGCAGCGAGGCCAACGCGCACACCGGTAAAGCTGCCCGGGCCGCAATTGACCAAAATGGCATCTGCGCGGCCGCCCTCTGGCAATGTTGCAATCATGGGGATGAGCCGCTCGGCATGGCCGCGCGCGCCCTCTTCATGCGCATGGGCGACGACAATATCGCCTCTTAACAGCGCCACCGAACAGGCGGTGGTCGCCGTTTCAATCACCAAATGAAGCGTCGCTTCAGACAATGGTGTTGAAGCGGTCAAAGCCGGGGCGCGGCGACCGATCAAAGATCGTCGCAGGATCACCATAGCCAAGGGTGGAAATAAAGTTTGACTTCACCTTGGTTCCGGCAAAAAACGCGTCGTCCACCGCTTCATTTGAAAAGCCGGACATGGGCCCGGTATCCAAGCCCAATGCGCGGGCCGCCATGATGAAATAGGCCCCTTGCAAGGAAGAGTTGCGAAACGCGGTTGCCGAAATCGCGGCGTCATTGCCGACAAACCAGCTGCGCGCATCCGCATGGGGAAAAAGCTCGGGCAGGGCTTCGTAAAATTCCAAATCCATCCCGATGATGACTGTGACGGGGGCAGAGCGGATTTTGTCGCCATTGGCGGGCATAGTGAGGCTCGCCAGCTTCTCCTTTGCCGCGTCGCTTGCGCACCAAACAAGCCGGGCGGGCAGCGCGTTGGCAGAGGTGGGCCCATATTTCATCAGCTCCCAAATGGCATCCATCTGGTCTTGGCTGACTGGCTTATCCAAATAGCCATTATAGGATCGTGCTTCGCGGAAAAGCTGATCAAGAGCAGCTTGGTTGAGCGGCTGGGCCATAAAATATTCCCCCTATTGGCTGTCCTTAGACGGCAAGAACCTCTGTCACTTCCGGCACATAATGTTTGAGCAACTGCTCAATCCCATTTTTGAGGGTCGCCGAAGACGAGGGGCAGCCGGCACACGCCCCCTGCATTTTCAGATAGACGCGCCCTTTTTCAAAGCCGCGATAGACAATATCGCCGCCGTCATTGGCAACGGCCGGGCGGACGCGCGTTTCGATCAGCTCTTTGATTTGAAGAATGATATCCGCATCGGCCGGATCTTCGGCGATAGCGGCATCTTCTGCGGGGACAGAAAAGCTGGCGGTTGCAGGCTTAAACAGCGGCATGTTGGCCGCAAAATGATCGAGCAAAAGGGACAATACATCGGGCTTGAGCTGCGGCCAGGATACACCCGGTGCTGCCGTAACAGAGATAAAATCTCGGCCGAAAAACACGCCTTCGACATCGCCCAAATTGAACAAAGCCTCTGCCAAAGGAGATGCCTCTGCCTCTTCAGGAGAGGCAAAGTCGCGGGTGCCCGAATTCATGACCGGACGGCCGGGCAGGAATTTCAGCGTCGCCGGGTTCGGCGTGGTTTCAGTTTCGATTAGCATAGCCTGTATGTGGGCATGAAGCGCCCTGCGATCAAGCGGATTTCCGCACAAAAACCGTGCCTGCCGAATAACCCGCCCCAAAAGAGCAGATCAGCCCCGTTTCACCCGCCTTAAAATCATCGCTATGCTTGTGAAAGGCGATGATCGACCCGGCGGAGGAGGTATTGGCATAGGTGTCGAGCACGGTCGGGCTCTCATCGGCTTCGGGCTCATGACCGAGCACCTTGGTCGCGATCAGGCGGTTCATGCCCGTATTGGCCTGATGCAGCCACATGCGGCGCAATTCCACAGAGGTGAGGCCAAGCTGCCCAAGCTGATCATTGATCATCTCGGCAACCATGGGCACGACTTCCTTGAAAACCTTGCGCCCTTCTTGAACGAACAGCTTGTCGCGCGCATCGCGGGTTTCGGGCGATGTGCGGTTCAGAAAGCCAAAGTTATTGCGGATGTTATTGGAAAATTGGGTTTTCAGCTTGGTTCCCAAAATATCCCAATGGCCGGCAGGGGCGATCGACTTTTCTTCGACCAATATGGCCGTTGCCACATCGCCAAAAATGAAATGGCTGTCGCGGTCGCGCCAGTTGAGATGGCCCGAACAAATTTCCGGGTTCACGACCAAGACCGAACGGGCATGACCTGCGCGGATGAAATCGGCGGCGGTTTGAATGCCAAAAGTCGCGGAGGAACAGGCGACATTCATGTCAAAGCCAAAGCCTTCAATCCCGAGCGCATCCTGAATTTCAATTGCGATCGCGGGATAAGCGCGCTGCAAATTGGAACAGGCGCACAAAACCGCATCGACATCCTTCGCGTCCCGCCCAGCGCGGGCCAGCGCATCGCGCGCGGCGGCCACGCCAATCTCGGCCAAGATGGACAGCTCTTCATTGGGCCGTTCCGGCAGGCGCGGGCACATGGTCTGCGTGTCGAGGATCGGCGCTTTAGAAACAACATGGCGCGCCTTGATGCCGCTTGCCTTTTCGATGAACTCAACCGAGCTGGGCTGAAGCGGCTCTAGCGTGCCAGCTGCAATGTCTTGCGCATGGGCGGCATTATGCTGTTCCACATAGCTGTTAAAGCTCGCCACCAGCTCTTCATTTGTAATGCTGTCGGGCGGTGTGAAAAGCCCGGTCGCTGAAATAACCGGAATATGCGCATTGACCATCTGGATCCCCCTTGCGACCTTTTTGAGCGCCCTAGCCGCCCCTCTTGCGCTGTGCAATGGCGGGACACCCCGGTTTCCCCTTGCACTCTAGCCCCTTGGTCCGCCACATAAAGCTTATGCTGCGTCAATATGAACTTGTTGAAAAGGTCAAAGGCTATGACCCGGAAGCGGATGAGGATCTGCTAAACAAGGCCTATGTGTTTTCCATGAAGGCGCATGGCACACAGCTGCGTGCCTCGGGGGACCCCTATTTCAGCCACCCGATTGAAGTCGCCGGATTGCTGACCGATCTCAAGCTGGATGATGAAACCATCGCCACGGCCATCCTGCATGATACGATTGAAGATACGCTGGCGACGCCGGAACAAATTGAAAAACTTTTCGGGGCCAATGTCGCGCGGCTCGTGGATGGCGTCACCAAATTGTCCAAGATTGAGGCGCTGACTGAGAATGAACGCGCAGCGGAAAATCTGCGCAAATTCTTGCTCGCTATGTCGGATGATATTCGCGTGCTCTTGGTGAAGCTTGCGGATCGGCTGCACAATATGCGCACGCTCCACTTCATCAAGAATGAAGAGAAGCGCCGCCGGATCGCGCGCGAAACCATGGATATTTACGCGCCGCTGGCTGAACGCATCGGCATGTATGAGTTTATGAAGGAGATGCAGACGCTCGCCTTTCGAGAGCTGGAGCCAGAGGCTTATGCTTCGATCACCAAGCGGTTGCAGCAACTGCAAGATGGCGGCGGTGATCGGATTGCGCGGATCAGTTCCGGCATCAAGATGCTGCTGTCACGCGCAGGGGTTGAGGCCGATGTGACGGGTCGCGAAAAGCACCCCTTTTCGATTTGGCGTAAAATGGCGGAGCGCCATATCAGCTTTGAACAATTGTCGGATGTCATGGCCTTTCGGGCCATCCTGCCAGATACGGAGGCCTGCTATCAGGCGCTGGGCCTTATCCATCAGCGTTGGCCCATGGTTCCGGGGCGCTTCAAGGATTATATCTCCACGCCCAAGCGCAATGGCTATCGGTCGCTCCACACCTCGGTCATTCACAATGAAAAGGTGCGGATCGAAATCCAGCTGCGCAGTCGGGAGATGCACGCCCGGGCCGAATATGGCTTTGCCGCCCATTGGGCCTATAAAGCCGATATTGCAGAGCCTGTTGCCCAGACCGCTTGGATCCAAGATCTGGTTGAAATTCTAGACCATGCGCAAAGCCCGGAAGAGCTGCTCGAACATACCCGCATGGCGATGTATCAGGATCGGATTTTCGCCTTCACGCCCAAGGGGGAGTTGATCCAGCTGCCCAAGGGCGCAACGCCCGTGGACTTTGCCTATGCGATCCACACCAATTTGGGCGATCAGGCAGTGGGGGCAAAGGTCAATGGCCGGGTCGTGCCGCTGCGCACCCCAATTGAAAATGGCGATCAGGTCGAAATCCTGAAATCCAAGGCGCAAGAGCCGCAATCCGCCTGGCTTGGCTTTGCTGTGACTGGAAAGGCGCGCGCCGCCATTCGCCGCTTTGTCCGCAATAAGGAAGAGGATGAGCTGATAGCGCTTGGTCGCGGCATTTATGATGAAATTGTCGCGCGCTTGCCCAATAAGCTCGGCCTGAAGGCACTGGCCGACGCGCTCAAGCGATTGAAGATCAAGGATGAAGATACGCTGATGACGGCCATCGCCCGCCAATCGATCAGCGATGCACAACTGATGGAAGCTTTGATGCCCGGCAGCACGACCAAGGGCAATGGCACGTCGCTCGGCCAACGCGAGGCCATCTCCATTCGCGGCTTGCGCCCCGGTGTTGCCTTTGATCTGGCCGAATGTTGTCGACCCGTGCCTGGCGATCGGATTGTCGGTCTGCGGCGGCCGGATGAGGCGATTGAAGTCCATGTTATTGATTGCCCAAGCCTTGCCGATGGCGCGGATGCGGATTGGCTTGATCTGGCATGGGGCGATGGGTCCGACGGTGGGGCGGCCCGGCTTCATGTTGTGGTCCGGAATCAGCCCGGGTCTCTTGCCGTTGTCGCTGGGATTTTTGGGGCGAATGAAGCCAATATTCTGAATTTAAAAATGGAAAATCGCGATACCAGCTTTCACAGCTTTATCGTCGATCTAGAGGTGCGCGATTTGCAGCATCTCACCCGTATCGTCGCGGCCTTAAGGGCAGCCGACGCGGTGTCCAAGGCGGAGCGCGTTTGATCATGACCGGCAAGTCCCCCTCCCAACCAGATTTCTCGCGCCAGCTGCAAAACCCCATGTTGCTGCAAGCGGCCATGGCGATGAACGAAAATCGGCTGCATGATGCAGAGCCGCTGTTGCGTCAGCATTTAAAAGCGGATCCCTTTGACGTGGCCGCCATCCGCATGTTGGCGGAACTTGCCGGGCGGATCGGCCGGATGAAAGATGCCGAAGCGCTGCTGCGCCGGGCGATTGAACTGGCCCCCAATTTTGTTCCCGCGCGTTCCAATCTGGCCATTGTTCTTTATCGTCAAAACCGCGCGGCAGAAGCCATTGCGGAATTGGAAATATTGGCGGCGATCAGCCCCAATGATGTCGCGCATGACAGCCTAAAGGCGGCCGCTAAAGGCCGGCTTGGTGACTATGAGGAAGCCATCGCGCTATATGGCTCTGTGCTGGAGCGCTTTCCCGGTCAGCCCAAAATCTGGATGTCTTATGGCCATCTTCTCAAGACCGTGGGGCAACAGGCGCAGAGCGTGCTTGCCTATCGCCGCGCGCTGGAGATTGCCCCGGCGGTGGGTGAAGTCTGGTGGAGCCTTGCCAACCTCAAAACCGTGTCCTTTGAAGATGCCGATCTTGATTTGATGCGTGCTGGGTTGGAGCGCGCGGATATTTCGTCGGAAGACCGTTTCCACCTCCATTTCGCCCTCGGCAAAGCTTTTGAAGATCGCAAGCAGGCGGAACCCGCTTTTCACCATTATGCAGAAGGCAACCGCCTGCGCGCGGCCGAGCTTGAGACGCATGAACGCAATGTCTCGCGCCATGTGGCGGCGGCCAAGGCGCTGTTTACGCCAGAGTTTTTTGCCAATCGGGCAGGGCAGGGCTGTCTGGCGGAAGACCCTGTTTTCATCCTTGGTTTGCCGCGTGCTGGCTCAACATTGTTGGAACAAATTCTTTCCACCCATTCCCAGGTGGAAGGAACAATGGAGCTGCCCGATATTCCGCATATCGCGGCCCAATTGGGCACGATTGATCAATGGCCAGAACGGCTGGCCGCTGCGTCTGCTGATGATCTGCGACGCATGGGCGAGACATTTCTGGAGCGCACGACGATCCAGCGTAAAACGGGCAAGCCCTTCTTCATTGATAAGCTGCCTAATAACTGGATTCATGTGGGCCTGATCCACCTGATCCTGCCCAATGCGCGGATCATTGATGCGCGGCGTCACCCAATGGCCTGCTGTTTTTCCAACTTTAAGCAGCATTTCGCCCGTGGGCAGGGCTTTACCTATGATCTAACGGATATCGGCCGCTATTATGCCGATTATGTCGATCTTATGGCGCATTTTGATCGGGTTTTGCCGGGCCGCGTAGTGCGTGTTTTCCATGAAAATATGGTGGAGGATAGCGCGAGCGAAATTCGCCATCTGCTCGATGCCCTTGGCCTTCCTTTTGAGGAAGCGTGTCTGCGCTTTTGGGAAAATGACCGCGCCGTGCGCACCGCAAGTTCCGAACAGGTGCGCCGCCCAATTTTCCGGGAGGGAACTGATCAATGGCGGATGTTTGACCCGTGGTTGGATGATCTCAAGGCCGCACTTGGCCCTGTGCTGACGGCATATCCGGCAGTCCCGGCAATATAATTTCAAAATCTGTTGCATTTCTGCACTAGGGGGCGATGTTAATGCCCAGATTAACGTGCTCGGCCGCAGGGTTTGATTGACCGGGAGTCAAGTCGCGCGCAATCTGCTGCGGATTTATTGATGGGGAGTGTTTATGTTGTTCATCCAAACTCGGCGCGCCATAGTTGCTGCGCTTCTGGGTTCATCCATGTTGGTTCCAGCCGTGGCCTTCGCGCAAGATGCGGCCGAGGACGCCAATGATGAAATCATCGTCACCGCTCAAAAGCGGCAGGAAAGCCTCCAAAATGTTCCCATGTCGATCCAGGCCATTGGCACGGAAAAGCTGGACCAACTGCAGGTTCAGGAATTTGCGGACTATGTGAAATATCTGCCGTCGGTGACGATTCAGTCGTCAGCCCCGGGTTTTGCGCAAGTCTTCTTCCGCGCCGTTGCCTCTGGCGAAAATGCTAATCACTCCACCTCGCAGCCGACCGTCGGCATGTATCTGGATGAACAACCGATCACGACCATTCAGGGTGCGCTTGATATTCATGTGTATGACATGGCGCGCGTTGAGGCGCTCGCAGGTCCGCAGGGCACGCTCTATGGCGCAAGCTCCATGGCGGGCACGATTAAGCTCGTCACGAACAAGCCCGACACCAAGGGCTTTTATGGCGAAATGGGCGGTGAGTTGAATACCGTCTCGCACGGCCGCATGGGCGGAACCTATGAAGGCTTTGTGAACGCGCCGATCAGCGACACAATCGCGGTGCGCGCCGTCGGCTGGTATCGCCGCGATGGCGGCTATATTGATAATGTTGCCGGAACCCGCACCTATCCGACCTCGGGCATTGAGGCGGACAATGCGGCGCTGGTCAAAGAAGATTATAATGATGCCGAAACCTATGGCGGCCGCATCGCGTTGGGCATTGATCTCAACGACAGCTGGACGATCACCCCGACCCTGATGGGGCAGGTGCAAAAAACCAACGGGTCCTATGCGCAAGAGCGTGGCCTGAAATATGAAACCGTCCAGTACAATCCCGAAGGCTCAAATGATAAATGGTGGAATGCAGGCCTCACCATTCAGGGCAAGCTGGGCAATTGGGATGTAACCTATGCTGGGGGCTTCCTAAAGCGCCGTACCAAGGTTGAGTCCGACTATTCCGACTATTCCTATTTCTACGACGCCATCTCTGGCTATGGGGCCTATTTCTACGATAATGATGGCGATTATGTCAGCCCGAACCAATATATTCAGGGCGACGACCGCTATAAGAAATATTTCCAAGAATTCCGTATTTCGTCGCCGTCGGACAAGCGCCTGCGGGTGATGGCGGGCCTGTTCTGGCAGCGTCAGTCCCACAATATCGAGCAAAATTACATCATTGATGATATTGCGGATTCGATCACGGTGACCGGCACGGACAGCAATATCTGGCTGACCAAGCAGCAGCGGACTGACCGCGATCAGGCCGCCTTTGGTGAGGTCTATTTCGATGTCACCGACAAGCTGACCCTGACGGGCGGCATCCGTGCCTACAAGTATAAAAACTCACTGGAAGGGTTCTTCGGCTATTCGGCTGGCTATTCCAGCAAAACGGGCGAAGCCGCCTGTCTCAACACCGATGGGACGACGCGTCGGGCCAATCCGGCCGGCACACCCATGCCGATCCTCGTTCCGGGCAGCCCCTGCACCAATGTGGACAAGACAACGTCTGACACAGATTTCATTCACAAGTTGAATGCGACCTATAAGATCAACGACGACGCGCTTGTCTATGCGACTTGGTCGAGCGGTTTCCGCCCCGGTGGCGTCAACCGTCGTGGCACCTTGCCACCTTATCTGTCTGACCAGATCGACAATTATGAGCTTGGCTGGAAGACCAGCTTTGGCCGCGTCCGCTTCAACGGCGCGATCTATCAGCTGGACTGGAATGATATTCAGCTGTCCTTCCTAGGGGCCAACGGCCTGTCGGAAGTTCGCAATGCCGGCATCGCCCGCATTCGAGGTGCGGAAGCCGACATCAGCTATCGTCAGGGCGGCCTCTCTTTGTCGGCGGGCATCAGCTATAATCAGGCAGAGATCCGCAAGGATTTCTGCAAGATCGCCAATGCGACGTTCAACTGTGCTTTGGCCGGGCCACAGGGTCAGGCCAATGCCTTGCTGGCCCCGGCTGGCTCGCGTTTGCCGGTCACGCCCAAGGTGAAGGGCAATGCCGTCGCGCGCTATGAATTTCCGATCGCCGCTTGGGAAGGGCATATTCAGATTGCCGGCAGCCATGTCAGTGGCCGTCGCAGCGATCTGCGCACCACCGAAAATGGCATTAAGGGTAACCTCAAGGCCTATAGCACGGTGGACCTGAGCTTTGGCATCAAGGATTCGATGTGGACGGGCGAACTCTTCGCCACCAATGTGCTGAATTCTGGCGGCATCATCAATACAGGTATTCAGTGCATTGAATCCATTTGCGGCGATCCCGATGGGGTCACCAGTTCAGGTGGTGTCTTCTATGATACGGTCATTCGTCCGCGCGTGATTGGTATCAAGGTCGCCCGCAAATTCTAAGTTTTAGCCTTTCCCCCTCCCGCCTGCGGGAGGGGGAGTATTTTGGCAGGATGGGGCCGGCTCATGGCGTCTGACCCGTCGTCTGCCCTTCCCCAATCTAGCGCAGGACGGCCTGCCGCGCCCCGCAAACTCGGCCTCTGGATGTCGATTGCGCTGGTGACGGGCAGCATGATCGGCTCTGGCGTGTTTCTGCTGCCGGCAAGCCTTGCCCCCTTTGGCTGGAATGCGGTTGCGGGCTGGGCCGTCACCATTGCAGGTGCGCTATGTCTGGCCCATGTGCTGGCGCGCTTAACGGCGGCCGCAGATGGGCCAATTGGCCCGGCAGAGCTTGTCGAACGCAGCTTTGGCCCCGTTGCGGGCTTTCTCATCGGCTTTAGCTTTTGGGTCTCGGTCTGGGCCGCGACCGCGACCATTTCTATTGGCGCTATCTCTTATGCGGCGAGTTTCTTGCCGATTCTGGGCGTTCATCCGGCCTTGTCAGCAACTGGCGTGATTTGGGCGGTGACGCTCATCAATCTCATCGGCACGCGCACTGTAGGCGGGTTTCAGCTGGTAACGACGATTTTAAAGCTCTTGCCGCTGATCATCGTGGCGGTGCTGATCTTCCTTGTTTTGGGACAGCAGGGGACAGCGGCGATCACGCCCTTTCCGGCACAAGGTTTGTCGCTCGGCTTGGTCAATCAGGCCGCGGCGATCACGCTGTGGGCCATGGTCGGGTTTGAGGCGGCGTGTGCGGCCTCTGGACGGATCGAAAATCCGGCGCGGAACGTGCCGCGCGCCACCTTTGTCGGGGCGCTTTCGTGCGGCGTGATTTATCTGATTGTCTGTTCGGGCATTGCGCTCATGCTCCCGGCAGATCAGGTCGCCACCTCTAACGCGCCGTTTGAATTGTTCGTCGCAACCTTCTGGTCGCCCGGCCCGGCCGCCTTTGTCGCGCTGTTCGCGGCGATCAGCGCGGTGGGGGCCGTCAATGGCTGGGTGTTGGTGCAGGGTGAAGTACCCTATGAAATGGCGCAGCGGCGGATGATGCCCGCTTGGTTTGGCAAAACGGCCGCCAATGGCGTGCCCGCCCGCGCCGTTATCGTCGCCAGCCTGCTCGCCACGCTGCTGGTGTTGACCAATAGCAGCCGATCCATGGGCGGGCTGTTTACCTTCATGGCGCTCTTGACCACATCGGTGACGCTCTGGCTCTATCTCGCCTGCGCGCTGGTGGCGCTCAAGCGGCGGATCGCCATGCCCTTTGCCTTGGCGGGCCTATTGTTCGGTCTCTGGTCGCTCTGGGGGGCGGGGCTAACGGTCAGCTTCTACGCCTTTCTTTTGATGATCGCAGGCCTTCCGCTCTACTGCTGGGCGCAGCGGGAGCGGACATCTGCCCTCCCCTAGCCCCTCCCGCTTGCGGGAGGGGAATAGTCTGGCGTTTCTCCCCTCCCGCAAGCGGGAGGGGTCGGGGGAGGGCCTACCCCCTCAATGAAAATCCCGTGATTTGGGGAGGATGCGCACCTGACGCGGATGGCCCATGCGCGGATAGGGTGGGCGCACCACCTCATCACCCCGGCCCAATTGGGGGGAAAGGCTGCGCTGGTCGGACAGCCGGGTAATGGTATCATTGCGTTCGATGATGCGGTGCGCGAGAAGATGGACAATCCCTTCCGGGCTCCTCTGCACCTCTCCTTGTACCTGCATCAGACGGGCCGACATAACGGCCCGGCGCTGCGCCTCAAAGGTGCGGGCCCAGAGGATGATATTGGCAACGCCCGTTTCATCTTCCAGCGTGATGAAAATCGCCTTGCCATTGCCGGGCCGCTGCCGGACGAGAACCAGCCCCGCCACCGATACGCGCTTGCCCGCCGGGGCCGTTGCCAGATTAGCGCAAGGCAGGATTTTTTCGGCCTGAAATACGGGGCGCAATAAGGCCATGGGGTGCGCCTTGAGCGAGAGGCGCAGCGTCTGATAATCGGCAACCACATGTTCCTGTAAGGCCATGTCGGGCAGTGCCATATCCGCCTCTTCCCCCAATTCCCGCGCATCGGCGGCCGCAAACAGGGGCAGCGCCTCGGCGGGCATTCGGCGCGCATCCCAAAGGGCTTCGCGCCTGTCCCGCGCGAGCGATCGGCAGGCATCGGCATCGGCCAGCAGCCGCACCGCTCGCGGCGGCAGCCCGGCCTTGCGCGTCAGCTCCTCTAGGCTGGCATAGGGGCGATGGGCGGCAATCGCCTCTGCCCAATCCGCACGAAACCCGGTGATCTGACGCAGGCCAAGCCGCAGGGCCGTCTGTCCATCGGCCCCGACAAACACCTGATTATCCCACCCGCTTCTATTCACATCGACGGGGTCAACCTGCACGCCATGGTCGCGGGCGTCCCGCACGATCTGCGCGGGCGCGTAAAAGCCCATGGGTTGGGAATTGAGCAGCGCGGCGGCAAAGACCGCAGGTTCATGATGCTTGATCCAGGCCGACACCCAGACCAGCCGGGCAAAGGCAATCGCATGGCTTTCGGGAAAGCCGTAAGACCCAAAGCCCTCAATCTGTTTGAAACAGCGGGCGGCAAACGCCTCCTCATAGCCGCGCGCGACCATGCCCGTGACCAGCTTGTCGCGAAAGGCATTGATCGTACCCAAATTGCGAAAGGTCGCCATCGCCCGGCGCAAGTGATTGGCCTCGCTTGGCGTAAAGTCTGCCGCGACAATGGCGAGCTTCATCGCCTGCTCCTGAAATAGGGGCACCCCCAAAGTCTTGCCCAAAACATCGCGCAGCTCATGGGGGTTGTGCGGTGGCGCAGGGGAAGGGAAGGAGACGGCTTCTCGCCCTTGTCGTCGCCGCAAATAGGGATGCACCATATCGCCCTGAATAGGCCCGGGCCGGACAATCGCGACCTGAATGGCCAGATCATAAAAGTTGCGCGGGCGCATGCGCGGCAGCATGTTCATCTGCGCCCGGCTTTCGACCTGAAATACGCCGACACTCTCCCCCCGGCACAACATATCGAACACGCCCTCATCCACATCGGGGATCGTCGAGAGGGACAGGGGGGCGTCTGCCTCCCCCCGCGTCCGGCGCAGATCGTCGATCATATCAAAGGCTTTGCGGATACAGGTCAGCATCCCCAGCGCCAGCACATCGACCTTCATTAGGCCAAGGGCATCAATGTCATCCTTGTCCCATTCGATGAAGGTGCGGTCTGCCATGGCGGCATTGAGCACCGGCACGGTTTCATCCAGCCGGTCTTCGGTCAGGACAAAGCCCCCGACATGCTGCGACAAATGCCGGGGGAAGCGCAAAATCCGCTGCACAAAATGATTGAGCCGGGCAATTTCTGGATTGTCTGGATCAAATCCGGTTTCGGCAAAGCGCTGCGCATCTATTTTAGAGGCATGGCTGCCCCAAACTGTGGAGGAGAGCCGCTGTGTCACATCCTCGGTCAGGCCCAGCGCCTTGCCGACCTCACGCACTGCGCTGCGCGGGCGGTAATGGATGACAGTGGCGACAATCCCGGCACGGTGGCGGCCATAGCGGGCATAAATATACTGCATCACCTCTTCGCGGCGTTCATGCTCAAAATCGACATCAATATCGGGCGGTTCGCGCCGTTCTTCGGACATGAATCGGGAAAAGAGCAGCTTGTGGCGCGCCGGGTCGACCGCTGTAATACCGAGCACAAAGCAAACGGCAGAATTGGCGGCCGACCCCCGGCCTTGGCACAAAATCCCCCGGCTCTGCGCAAACTGGACAATATCGTGCACGGTCAGGAAATAGGCCGCGTAATTGAGGCGGCCGATAATGCGAAACTCCTCCTCCAAAAGGGCCTGCATGTCGGCAGGTGTGCCGTTGGGCCAGCGGTCACGCGCCTTTTGCGCGACCAGCGCTTCCAGCCAGCCCTGCGGCGTATAGCCCTGCGGTACGGGCTCATGCGGATAGTCATAAGACAGGTCGGCAAGGTCAAAGCGCAGGATCTCCAGCACCCGGCCTATCTCGGCCAAAGCCTCGGGCGCTTCGGCAAAAAGACGCGCCATTTCGGCGGGCGTTTTCAGATGCCGTTCCGCATTGGCGGCAAGCTTGCGTCCGGCCTTGTCGATGCTCGTGCTTTCGCGAATGCAGGTGAGAATATCCTGCAAGGGCCGATCTTCTGGCCGGGCATAGAGCGCGTCATTGACGGCGAGCAAAGGCACGCCTGTCTGTGCAGAGAGTGCCTTGAGCTCTGCCAGCTGCCGCCGGTCGCGCCCGGTGCGGTGCTGGGCCACGCCAATCCAGACATGTGGGGTTCGGTTGGACAGCGCCTTGACCATGGGGGTGAGCGCTGCAGTGCGGGGCAAGAGGATAAGCACCAGATCATCACAAGCCGCCAGAAGGTCAGCGACATAGAGGAGGCATTCCCCCTTTTCCCCGCGCAAATTACCTGTTGTCAGCAATCGGGTCAGCCGCCCCCAGCCCTGTCGGTTGATCGGATAGGCGATGATATCGGGCGTGCCATCGGCAAAGATCAGCCGCGCGCCTGTGATTAGGCGAAAGTCCTTGGCTTGGCCCGCCTCTCGCAAAGCCTGCACCGCGCGCCAAGCGCGGACAACCCCGGCCAGACTATTCCTGTCGGCAATGCCTAGCCCCTTATGGCCAAGGGCAATCGCCTCTTCCACCATCTCTGCCGGGTGGGATGCCCCGCGCAGGAAAGAGAAATTGGTGGCGGCGGCCAGCTCGGCATATCCCTCATCCAAATAAGCCATGCAGATACCAATCCGGGCTTGTCTTTTCCGCGCCATATAGGCCGTGGCGGAACATCCAGAACCGGCGGCCCGCGCTATCTTCGACGCGATAATAATCGCGGGTCAGCCCGGCCCCGTCGCGGCGCTTCCACCATTCGGCGGCAATGCGTTCCGGCCCTTCAAAGGCGGTGATGTCATGCGTCTGCCGCCGCCAGCGAAAGCGGCGCGGCGGGCCATCGGGCACTTCGGCGATGACATCCACAATCTGCGGCGGATCCAGCATCCGCACCGGGCGCAAGGGCGGCTCTCCTGCGGGGGCGGCATGTTCTGCCAGTGGCAGGACGGGGCGGCCCGCCGGGACGGTAAAGCCAGCACATTCGGGGATATGACTGTCCCCTGCGGCAAAGCGGCGCACCCGCCCCGCGCCCAGTCGGACGCTCAACCGATCGGTCAAGAGGGAGAGCGCCTGTGCCCCGTCTCCGCGCCCGTCCAGCCCCGGTTGCGTCGCGGCCAGAGGTTCCGCAACCGCAATGTCGAGGCGGATCAGATCATAGCCAAAGCCGGGGTCGAGCGGATCGGACAGGGTTTCAATCCGTTCCCCCAATAAGCGCATGACCAGATCGGGGTCGCGCGTGGCCTGACCCGTTTCAATCTGGAGCCGGTGGCGTGCGCCGTCGCTGCGAAAGAGTTGGACGGCAAAGACACGGCCCCCTTGCCCCCGGCGCGCCAGCTCTGCCCCCGCGTCGGCGGCAAGGGCATGGAGCGCGGCATGAATAAAATCCGTGCGGGCAACGGGTTCTGCAAAGCGCCGGGCGCAGGTCAGGGCGGGGGGTGTTCGTCGCGGCGTAATCCGCACATCCTCTTCCCCCAAAAGCCGGGCGAGCCGGGTGACGGCATCGGCACCGAACCTCGCGGCTAGCGGCGCGCGGGGTCGGGTGGCGAGATCGCCCAACGTCACAAGCCCGGCCCGGTGCAGGGCGGTCGTCCGATCCTCCCCCAAGCCCAGCGCCCGCACCGATAGCGCCTCAATGCCCATGGGTTCGGGGTTTTGGGTCAGCATGTCGCCGGTGCCAACGCCGTCATAGACAGGGCGGACATCATTGATCTGGCTGGGCCGGATGCGCCGTCCGGCGCGCAGCAATTCTCCCCCATGGCGGGCAAGCGCGCGGGCCTGATCCGGGGTGTCTGCCAAGGCAAGGCGCAGCGTCATGCCTTGGCGGACCAGCAATGTCGCCAGCGCCGTTACCAGCCCCGATTCTCCATCCCAAAGATGGGCACAGCCTGTAATGTCGAGGATCAGACCATCGGGCGAATCGAGCGCAACGGAGGGTGTAAAGCGGTCACAGGCATCAGCCAGCCGATCCAGCAACTGGGCATCGGCTTGGGGATCATAGGGCACGCTGTCGAGTTCGGGCACACGCGCCCGGGCATCGGCCAGCGCCATGCCGGGGGTGAGGCCCAAGGCTTCGGCAATCTCATCCACCGCTATGATCCGCATGGCCCCTTGCGCGCGATCGACAAAGGCACGCGGCCCAAGCTGGCGGGGGTGCTCACGCAGCCAATTGTCGGCGCTCAACAGGGGAAGAAACACCGCGCAATAGCGTCGGTTCGCAGAAAGATCTGTCGTCATTATTCCACTCCACCATCATGTCAAAGGGACGGGCGCCACCGCGATGGCGCACCAGCGAAAGCGACAGCATGGGATGCCCCGGTGCTTGGCCCGGCAGGAGCACAGACGGGGCAGATGCCACCTGCCAGCGCGAGGCCGCGGCACTGGCGATGACGCTCTCTCCGGGGCGGAGCAGCAAGGCTGTGACGCCAGATCGTTCCGCTGCCAGCGCCAGCCGCCGACTGGCCGTCAGGTCGAGCCGCTTTGTCTCCCCCGCCTCGATGATGACCGCCGCCAGCCCGGCACAGGCCAGGCTATCTGACGCGGCTTTCAGGCAGGCGAGATCATCTGGGGCCGTCACCAGAATCAGCTGATCGGGATCAAGGCCCAAACCCCTGAGCCCCGGCCCATAAGGCTGCCCGCCTCGGCGCAGTTGGGCATCGGTTGCGATCCAGAGGATTTTGCCCGCAGGCCCAGAGATGCGGGCCGCCAGCATCAGCGCAAAGGCCGCCGCACTGGCCCCGTCCTCTGCTGTGCAGGGCAGCACTTCATGCACGGCACCCTTGGCAATCCCGCCGCCCAATCGGGCGTCGAGCGCGCTTAGGCCAAGGCTTGCCCGCCCCCGATGGCCATCGCCAAGCGGAGGGGAAAGTGCCTCAATCTGACGTTTCAGCCGGGCAAGGGGGGGATGCGAATCAATCATGTTCACCTTATGTTCTATAATCTCTCAGATTAAATTCCTGTCAAGGCTTCCCCTCATATGAGCCGCGCTGATATGGGGCCTCCATCGTCTGAGGGAATTTTATGCGCAAAATCAGAAAAGCGGTGTTTCCGGTTGCCGGGCTTGGCACGCGCTTCCTGCCGGCGACCAAGGCGATGCCTAAGGAAATGCTCCCCATCGTGGACCGTCCGCTCATCCAATATGCGGTGGATGAAGCGCGCGAGGCGGGCATTGAACAGATGATCTTTGTCACCGGGCGCGGCAAAAGCGCGATTGAGGATCATTTCGACATCGCCTTTGAGCTGGAACGCACGATGAGCGACCGGGGCAAGGATTTGTCGGTGTTGGAACCGACACGGCTTGGCCCCGGCAATTGCGCCTATGTTCGCCAGCAAGAGCCGCTGGGTCTGGGCCATGCCATTTGGTGCGCGCGCGATATTATTGGGGATGAACCCTTTGCCATTTTCCTGCCGGATGAATTCATGGTCGGGTCGCCCGGCTGTATGAAGCAGATGGTAGACGCCTATGAACAAGTGGGCGGCAACATCATCTCGGTGCTGGAAGCGCCGCAGGACAAGGTATCGAGCTATGGCGTGATCGCGCCCGGTGCGACGCAGGGCGACATTACCGAAGTGAAAGGTCTGGTTGAAAAGCCCAAGGCAGAAGATGCGCCGTCCAACCTCATCATTTCAGGCCGCTACATCCTCCAGCCAGAGGTGATGCGCGTTTTGGAGGATCAGGGCGAAGGCGCAGGTGGCGAAATCCAGCTGACCGATGCCATGGCGCAGATGATTGGTCAGCAGCCTTTCCATGCCGTCACATTCCATGGCGACCGCTATGATTGCGGGGATAAGGCGGGCTTCATCACCGCGAACATCGCCCTTGCCCTTGCACGGCCAGATATTGGCCCTGCGGTGCGCGACTGGTTGAAAACCATCAATCTGGATTAAGCGGGATTATCCGCGTGCGGCTTTGGCAATGGCGTCGAGCACGCCGTTGACGAACCCCTTTTCCTTGCGGTCATAAAAGGCGTGGGCGACATCCAGATATTCGCTGATCACGCTGCCCGTTGGAATATCCGGCCGGGCCATAAGCTCATAGGTTCCCGCGCGGAGAATTTGGCGCAATGGGCGGTCCAGCCGATCAATCGCCCAGCCTTCGGCGAGATTGGCGGTGATCATCGCATCCACTTCTGCCCGGCGCGCATCCACACCCATCACCACATCGTTAAAGAAATCGACTTCAGCCTCGGCATAGGTCGCATCTTCAATGGTCGCGCCCAACCGGTGCTGATGAAATTCATAGAGCAAAGGGGCAAGGGCCGTGCCCTCCATTTCCTGCTGATACAGCGCCTGCACGGCGGCAAGGCGGGCGGCGGAACGGGCACGGCTCATGGATGCAATCTTTCTTCAACAGAACGGGCATGGGCAGGAAGCCCCTCGGCCCGGGCAAGGGCCACAGCCGCCGGGCCGATGGCGCGGATCGCCTCCGCCGTGCATCCCAGAAAACTGGTGCGCTTCATAAAATCAAGCACCGACAGGCCAGAGGAGAAGCGCGCCCGTCGGCCCGTCGGCAGAACATGGTTTGGCCCGCCGACATAATCGCCCACGGCCTCTGGCGTGTGCCGACCAAGGAAAATGGACCCCGCATGGCGCACGGCCTGAAACACAGGTTCGGGGTCTTCAACCGCAAGCTCCAGATGCTCCGGCGCCAGCGCATCGATCAGCGGGACGGAATCGATAATCTGCGGCACAAGGATGATCGCGCCATTGGCATCCCAACTGGCACGCGCCGTCGCTTCGGTGGACAGAGACTTTAACTGCGTGTCGACTTCAGCGGCCACGCGGTCGGCAAAATCGGCATCATTGGTGATTAGGATGGATTGGCTGGTCGGATCATGTTCAGCTTGGCTCAAAAGATCGGCGGCGATCCAGGCTGGAGTGTTCGCACCATCGGCGACGACCAGAATTTCAGACGGGCCAGCCACCATATCAATGCCAACCACGCCATAAAGCTGACGCTTGGCCTCTGCGACCCAGGCATTGCCGGGTCCGGTGATGACATCCACACGGCCAATGCTCTGCGTGCCAAAGGCAAGGGCGGCAATGGCCTGCGCCCCACCAACCCGCCAGACTTCATCCACGCCGGCCAAATGCGCCGCCGCGAGCACCAGCGGATTAATCTCTCCCTTGGGCGTGGGAGTCACCATCACAAGCCGCTCAACGCCCGCGACGCGCGCCGGAATGGCGTTCATTAGTACAGAGGAGGGATAGGCCGCCCGCCCGCCGGGGACATAAACACCAGCGGCATCAACCGCCCGCCAGCGCGCACCCAGCCGCACGCCCGCTGCATCCACGCCATCACTATCGGCGGGTTTTTGCTTTGCATGATAAGCGCGAATTCGCTCTGCTGCGAGGTCGAGGGCGGCGCGCAAATCGGCATCAAGCGCGGCATAGGCCGCCGCGCAATCGTCAAGGCTGATCTGCCAATCCAGATCATGTCCATCAAACCGGCGCGTGTAATCGGCAACGGCCGAATCGCCTTCATCCTTCACCCGGGCGACAATGGCCGCAACATCGCGCGACACATCGGCATCGGCTTCGCGCCGAGCATTGACCAGCGCGTCAAAACGGGCCGTAAAATCAGCCGCGCGGGCATCCAGCCTAAGCATGGACCGCTGCTCTAAAGGCATCCACCAGCGCACCGACGGCGGCGTTGGTTTTGAACGCAGCCCGGTTCACGATCAGTCGGGCCGAGACCTGAGCAATCACATCCACTTCGACCAGACCATTTTCCTGCAGCGTCTTGCCAGAGGACACAAGGTCAACAATCCGGCTCGACAGGCCAAGTGCTGGGGCAATTTCCATCGCGCCATTCAGCTTGACACACTCCGCCTGCACGCCGCGTTGAGAAAAATGCTTGCGGGTGAGATTGGGATATTTGGTGGCCACGCGCACATGGCTCCAAGCCCGCAAATCATCTGTTGCCGCCAGCTCGGCAGGCTCTGCCACCGAAATGCGGCAATGCCCGATATTGAGATCAACTGGGGCGTACAGCTCTGAATAATCAAATTCATCAATCACGTCAGATCCGACAATGCCGATCTGCGCCGCGCCATGCGCGACAAAGGTCGCCACATCAAAAGCGCGCACCCGAATGAGGCTGATATCCGGGCAATTTGTCGCAAATTTCAGCGCCCGGCTCTCTTTGTCACCAAAGGCGGCTTCCGGCACAATTCCGGCCTGCGCCAGCAAGGGCAAGGCCTCTGAAAGGATACGGCCCTTGGGAATAGCGAAGATGATTGGCTGCGACATGATGCGCGGCCTTTACTTGGGTGGGGCATTGAGGGCAAGCTATGCGCCATGACTGATCGCATTCGAGCCGGGTTTCGCCAACAGGCGGATATATGTCGGGCCGCTGGCTCTCCGCTGACGGCGGAAGTGCTTGTCGCGCTTGGTGTTATCCTAGACGGCAGCACGCGCACAGGCGCGCGCATTCTGGGTTGGCAGGGGGATCCACTTGGCGATGCGATGCCCTTGCGCATTGCAGGCGGGCTGCACGCGCTGGCCCGGTCTGGCAAGGATGCCGCCCTGACAGAGCTTTACACCCGACAAACCGGCGACATGCCCCGCATTTTGTCCCGCGTGTTGGAAGGCTGGGATGACTGGCTTTATGATTGGCTCGATAGCCCGCCTCAGACGAATGAGGTCGCCCGCTCGGCCGCGCTCTGGCCGGGCATGATGCATATTGCCCGCCGCTTTGGCCCGCGGATGGAATGGATTGAAATTGGCGCAAGTGCCGGCCTCAATCTCAATATGGATCTTTATGGCTATCGGCTGGGGTCGGCGGTTGCGGGCGATTTGCTGTCGCCCTTGCAATTGGTTCCTGATTGGCAGGGGGCAAATCCGTCTGTTGTGGATGTTCGGGTGATGGATCGGGTCGGTATTGATCTTCTGCCGCTGGATGTCAGCGATGATGTGGTGGCGGAGCATCTGCAGGCCTATATTTGGCCCGATCAGCGGGAACGGTTGACCCGCACGCAAACGGCCATTGCCATGGCCAAGGGTGCGCGGCCGCCGCTCATTGGCGGCAATGCGCTGGATCTTTTGCCGCCCTTGCTGGCTGAGCCGCAGGCTGAAGGCCGCACGCGTGTGATTTATCATTCGATTGCGCTTCAATATTTTTCACCCGAAGGGCGCATGGCGGTGCGCGATATGATTGAAACGGCCGGCGCACGGGCCACGCCTGCTGCACCTTTGGCTTGGCTCAGCCTTGAATTTCAGGGGCCGGGGGCCGCCCAAGCCGAATTACGTCTGCGCTGTTGGCCGGGCACGGGCGTCACCGAAACATTGGCGATGCTCCACCCCCATGGGGCACAGATAACCTGGCTGGCTGGCACCTCTTAATCGTCACCCTGAACTTGGTTCAGGGTCCACCGTCCCGCCCGCCCTCAAAATTGGGCATCTGCCAAGACCATGGATGCTGAAACACGTTCAGCATGACGGCGTGTGGCACAGCCGCTACCGAGCCAGCCAATCCCGCATGGCGTTGGTGACCGCCTCTGGCTTTTCCCAAGGGATGAAATGCCCGGCATCGGGAACGCGCACTATATCCAGTTGGTCGATATAGCCGTCTAACCCATCGAGCTGACAGGGCAGGAGCGCTTCATCGCGCAGGCCCCAAATGACGAGCACGGGCATGGTCAGCTTTGGGAAAGGCGCGTCTAGAAAGGGCGTCGTTTCCGCCGGAGCGTCAGGGGCCGGCACCGCCATGGGGGAAGCGCGATACCAATTGAGCATCCCCGTCAGCGCGCCGGGTTGCGACCATTCATCCAAATAGGCCGCGCGGTTTTCTGCGGTCATTTGTGTCGTGCTGATTTTGGCGAAATGGTCTTCAAAAAACCAGTCCATGCCCTTGGCCGCAACCTCGCCTTCAATGTCACGATCCCGAAATTCTGAGATATATTGTGAGGCCGCGCGCTGATCCGCATCGAAAATCAGCGTCTTTTGAAACACATAGGGGTGGGCCGCATTGCATTGGATCAGCCGGGTGACACGGTCTTGCGCCTTCAGCGCCGTCGCCCAAGCAACCGCCCCGCCCCAATCATGACCGACCAGAGTAAACTGCCGAGCGCCAAAGCCATCGGCCAGTGCCAGCACGTCGGCGACAAGAACGGGCACTTTATAGGCGGCAATCCCCTGCGGCTTATCCGACCGGGCATAGCCCCTTTGGTCAGGCGCGATGCAGAAATAGCGGTCCGATAGCCCGGCCATTTGGTGCCGCCATGTCCGGTGCGACTCGGGAAATCCATGGAGGAAGATAATCGGCGGGTTGGCCTGGTCTCCTGCTGTCCAAACGTCCAGTTCCACCCCGGTGGACAGGCGTAGGCGCAGCGTCTCGCTCATCTTCAAATCGGGTCGCTGTTGGTCAGCGGCGTTTGCGGCAGGGGGATGAATTCCGGGTCATTCTCAACCATGGGGAAGCGCCCTTCCGTCCAGTCCATCACGGCCTGATCAATCCGGCTTTGGCGAGAGGAAACGAAGTTCCACCAGACGCGCCGCGCGGTGGGGAAATCCTGTCCGCCCATCAGCATCACCCGCCCTCCGCTTTTGGACAGCAATGTCGCCGCATGGCCGGGGCGCAGCACATAGAGCGCATATAGCTCCATCTCTTCGCCCGATATGTCGGCAGACCCACCGACCAGCATCACCGCGCGTTCATCGGCGTCGGCGTCAATGGGAATGCTGCCGCCAGCCTCCAGCACAATATCGGCATAAATGGTGGGCGCATGGCAGGTGGTGGCGGCCGTCTGCCCCCAGAGATTGCCCATGATCACGCGGGCCTGAACCCCTGTGTCAGACACAATGGGCAGGCGGTCCGGCATTACCTGCTCAAAGGCCGGGTCAATCTCTTCCATCCCATCCGGCAAGGCGAGCCAAGTTTGCATGCCATAGATAGGCGCGCCTTTGTCGCGTTCGGATTGGGGGGATCGTTCCGAATGGACGATGCCTTTGCCCGCCGTCATCAGATTAACGGCACCGGGGTGGATGGTGGCAAAGCTGCCCAGCGAATCGCGATGCTCAATCGCCCCTTCAAACAAATAGGTGACGGTCGATAGGCCAATATGCGGGTGCGGCCGCACATCCATGCCCAGCCCAATCTCCAAATGGCCCGGGCCAAATTGATCCACAAAGCAAAATGGCCCGACCATCGTTAGGCCGCGCGCGGGCAAGACCCGGCGCACCTGAAACGCCCCCAGATCATGGGTGACGGGAAGCAAAGTGCCTTCAACCGGATGCGTCATCTTTGGCTCTCCTCAATAGGCGGACGGTCTATTCCCCCGGCGCACGGGCGCGGATGGCAAGGGCGTGGATGCGTTGACCGGGCAGGTCGCCCAGCGCGCGGTTGACCATGCGTTGCCGCTCCAGCCTGCTGACACCGGCAAAGGCTTGCGCCTCAATCTCGACCGAAAAATGGCTCTCCCCCGTGCCATCATCTCCCAAATGGCCGTGATGTTTCGCGCTGTCATTGGTCACGATCAACTGGGTTGGGGCAAAGGTGGCGATCAGTCGATCGCGCAGTTCGGATTCGATAGAATTTTGGGTCATGACTTTTCTTCTAGCAAGACTATCGCCATGTGGAAGCCATGCTTGTGACGATCATGAAGGGGCAGTCGGACGACAAGATCACCATCTGCCGGGCAGATGGCACGACGGCGGCTGCCCAATTCCCCAAAAAAGGTCCGGTTCCGCATGATGCGGTGCATCTGATTGTTGAAGAGGTGCTTGGCCTTGCCCATGGCTTTTGGGGCATGATTGCGGCCGGGCATGATCCAGAAGATATTCAAGACATCGCAAAAGCCGCAGGCCATGCCAGCGCCAAGCGCGCAACAGCGCCGGCGGCAGAGATTATGGAGCTTATTCAGGCAGAGCGCATCGTTGAAGCCGCAGAAGCCGCGCTCTGGTCTGGCGGGACGGATGTTGAGGGCATGCGCGATCTGGCAGAGGCGGGCTGCCGGGCATCTTATGTCCCTGTGCCGCCCCTCTCTTTAGCCGATGCGCAAGAGATTATGGTCCGTGTCTGCGCCCTGCGCGATGACTGGGCGAGTGCTGCGATTGGCCATCAGCTTGAGCATCGCTGGGCGCTGGCATGACGGATCACCAACGGCCTTTGCGCGATCGATTCCATGGGCGGATCGGGGATCAGAACCAGTCGTGCAATCGGCGCGGCTGTCCAGAAGCGGGAGAGTTTCGTGCGCCCGACCCTTCGGGCCGCAGCCCGGGCGGAGACGGGCCGGGCGATTGGCAATGGCTCTGCCTCGATCATGTGCGGGAATTTAATGCCGGCTATAATTATTTTGCCGGGATGAGCCGCGAAGAAATTGAAGAAGCGCAAATGCCGCTGGCTGGATGGGATCAGGAAAGCCGGGCCTTTCGCGCAACCGCGGGCGTTGACACACCCCCGCGCTGGGCCGATTTTCATGATCCGTTGGAGGCTATTTCCGGTCGTTTTCGCAAACGTGCCGAAGCCGCCATGCCGCGCGCCCGTGCCGATGGGCGGCCCCTCTCAGGGGAAGACCGTCAGGCGCTCGATGTGCTCGGCCTCGATATGGATGCCGACCGAAAGGCGCTGCGCGCCCGCTATTCAGAGCTTGTCCGCACCTATCACCCCGACCGCAATGGCGGGGATCGCCGCCATGAAAAGCGCCTGCAAAAAGTGGTCGAAGCCTATCAGCAATTGCGCCGTGCGCCGGCCTTTCTGTAAGACTATGTTCATGGGGAGACGTCGTCACTTTATTCCGGCATTCGCGGCCCTTGTTATGGGCGCACTGGCCCCGGCCTATGGGCAGGACGCTATCATTGTGACCGCACCCGGCGGTTCGGCAGATATGGATGATGCCCGGCTGCTGACGGCGCAAGATATTGCGGCTCTTTCCGGCCCAGATCTAATGCGGGCCTTGTCCACGCAGGTGGCGGGGGTCTCTTTGTCTGAGGCGCAGGGAAACGCCTATCAGCCGACCCTTGTCTATCGCGGCTTTTCCGCATCCGCGCTTCAGGGCAGTGCGCAGGGGCTTGCCGTTTATCTGGATGGCGGGCGGTTCAACCTTCCCTTTGGCGATACGGTCAATTTTGACCTCCTGCCTGATAGCGCGATTGACAGCGTTTCTTTGCGCGACAGCAACCCCATTTATGGCCTCAATGCCTTGGGTGGGGCCCTGGTGGTCGCTACGCATAATGGCAAGAGCGCCCCCGGCCTGTCGGCAGGGCTTGGGCTGGGCGATCATAAGCGGACAAAGGCGGATGTCGCTTATGGCTCGGCCAAGGACGGGCGCAGCCTGTTTGTTGCAGGGCAGGTGCAGCGTGATGGGGGCTGGCGCGATTATTCGCCCTCGCGGCTCTATCATGGCTTTGCAGATATGGGTTGGGACGGTGCGCAGGCGGGCGTTCATATCAAGCTGCTGGCGGCTGACACCGATCTGACCGGTAATGGTGCTGCCCCCGTTGAGCTATTGGCCGCAGACCGGGCGGCAGTCTTCACCCATCCAGACAGGACGCAGAACCGGCTCTTACGCGGGTCTTTCCACCCTTGGATTGCGGTGGGCGCGGCCAGCCGGATTGAGGCCAGCCTTTATGTCCAGACGCTGCGCCAGCGCACGGCCAATGGCGATCTGGCCGATATTGCGCCTTGCGTGACGGACAGCCGACTCCTGTGTTTAGAGTCTTTGGATGACGAGACAGCCCCATTGGTTGGGCTGACGCGAGCCATCCTCCCGGTGCAACCCGGCGTGGAGGACTATGGCGTCTTCAATCGCAGCCGCACCACCAGCGATGGCGGCGGACTGGTTCTGCAATTTGTGACGCAGGCAGAGCTGTTTCAAATTGGGCATGCACTCACCTTGGGCGTGAGCCATGATCGCGCCAGCAGCCGCTTTTCGGCGGAGACAGAATTGGGTGCGCTGGAAGAGGATCGGGCGGTGACGGGTCTCGGCCCCATTTTGCGCCAGCCCGATGGGGCCATTGCGCCTGTGGGCGTGGATGTCCAAAGTCGCGCAACAGGGCTTTTTCTGTGGGATGAAGTAGCCATCTCCCCCCGGCTGACGGCAGAAATTGGCCTGCGCTGGAACCATGTCGCGATCGATATGGACGATCAGATCGGCACCTTGCTGGATGGTAAGCACCGTTTTCGACGGCTCAATCCGGGTCTTGAATTTGATTATCGGCTGGCCAAGGGCGCGTCGCTGCGCTTGGGCTATGCCGAGACGAGCCGCGCACCGACCCCGGCTGAACTCTCCTGCGCAGATGAAAATGCGCCGTGCAGCCTCACCAATTTCTTTGTCGCAGATCCCCCGCTGGATCAGGTGGTGGCGAAAAGCTGGGAAGCCGGATCGGATGGTGCTTGGCAGGCCGCGGGTTGGCAAGGCCGTTGGTCGATCTCGCTTTATCGAACAGCAATCTCAAATGATCTGCTGCTCACCGCGGCCGAGACACGCGGCCGGGCATTTTTTCAAAATATCGGCCAAACGCGTCGGGACGGCATAGAGGCCCATGGCACGGCGCGGCGGGGGCCGTGGTCGCTCGATATTGGTTATGCTTTCACCCGGGCGCAGTTCCGCTCTCCCTTTGTGGCGAACAGCCCCGCCAATCCAAATGCGGATGAGGAAGGGCGTATTCAGATTCGACCGGCAAATCATCTGCCAGGCATCCCGACGCATCGCGGCCTAGCCTCTTTGGGCTATGATGCTGGGCCATGGACGCTCAAGGCGGATATGCACGCGCAATCGGGCCAATGGCGCATGGGCGATGAAAGCAATGTGGACCGCAAGCTTGGCGGTTTTGTCCGCTTTGATCTGGGTGCTGCGGTCAAGCTGGGGCGCGGGCTTACGG
The DNA here is from genome assembly GCA_041174825.1 of Pseudomonadota bacterium. Taxonomy (GTDB): domain Bacteria; phylum Pseudomonadota; class Alphaproteobacteria; order Sphingomonadales; family Sphingomonadaceae; genus Aquisediminimonas. The sequence continues at coordinate 56,807 of JBEDGC010000030.1, forward strand.
CCTATCTGGATGTCACCAATATCTTCAATCGCCACCACGCGACCTTTGGGGCCTATTCAGAAACCGACGAGATTGATTTGGACGAAGTGCCCGGCGCCAGTGATCCGCGCGCCAATTCCCCTGCGGCCCCGCGCCGCATCCTTCTCGGTTTGCGCTGGCGTCGTTAAGTCTGGTCAGGCTTGGTCCCGTGCTTTCGACCATGGGCCTTGCTTTGGCGCGCGCGGGCGTCCTATGGGCAGATTAGTAGAGATTTTAGAGAAAAGACGCGAGACTCCATGACCGATCTGCCCAACATCCAGTCCGGTTCCACCACCCTGCTTGCGGCACCGGATATTACGGTGAATGTGCGCGAGATGTTCGGCATTGATGTCGATATGGAATGCCCCGCCTTTTCGCAGGCGGATGAGCGCGTTCCCGATCTTGACCCAAGCTATGTCTTTGATCCGGATACCACGCTCGCGATTCTGGCCGGCTTTGCCTATAATCGCCGTGTCATGGTGCAGGGCTATCATGGCACGGGCAAATCCACCCATATCGAACAAGTCGCCGCGCGCCTGAAATGGCCGTGCATCCGCATCAACCTCGATGCCCATATCAGCCGTATCGACTTGATCGGGCGCGACGCGATTGTCCTGCGCGATGGGCAGCAGGTGACGGAATTCCGCGAAGGTCTCTTGCCTTGGGCGTTGCAGACGCCGACTGCGCTTGTCTTTGATGAATATGATGCTGGCCGCCCAGACGTGATGTTCGTCATTCAGCGCGTGCTGGAAACCGAAGGCAAATTGACGCTGCTCGATCAGAATCGTGTCATCCGCCCCAGCCCCTGGTTCCGGATGTTTGCAACCGCCAACACCGTTGGCCTTGGCGATACGAGCGGGCTCTATCACGGGACTCAGCAGATCAACCAAGGTCAGATGGACCGCTGGAACATCGTCGTTGGCCTCAATTATCTGCCCGCCGAGGTGGAGACGCAAATTGTTCAGGCCAAGGCGAAGGAGTCCGATCCGCAATTGATCGCCAATATGGTCAAGGTTGCTGATCTCAGCCGCCAAGGCTTTATCAATGGCGATATTTCGACCGTCATGAGTCCCCGCACGGTCATCACTTGGGCGCAGAACGCCGCTATTTTCAAGGATGCGGGCTTTGCCTTCCGCTTGTCCTTCCTCAACAAATGCGATGAGGCGGAACGCGCCTTGGTGGCGGAATATTATCAGCGCGTCTTCGGCAAAGACTTGCCTGAAAGCGTTGTTGGCAAAGCGGCCTAAATCTAGATCAGATTTTATTCAGTTGTAACAAGCACATCGTTGCTTAATAGACTCAAGAAGCAAACCGAACGCGGGTTTGCCGGGGCTTAGTAACCCTGAACAGAGACGGCTGGGTCGCCCGATGCGGCCTGCACTTGACCCTATGGTCGGGGTGCCTGTGACGTATGTCCAGGGCGCTCCGCCTAAAGGTTGCAGGGACTGTACTCTGTCGGTTTACTAACACCCCGATCTCCAGGCGAAAGTGAAGTCAAATAGCGGGGGCGAGCCGCACGACTTCTTGAAAGCAGATTATGATGACTGCGGGCATTCGCCATGTGCTGGTCGGCATTTTAGGGCGAGATGAACAGGGTTATTTTCTGCACCTGTCGGGTGGCGGAAAATGGCGCTTGAGCTTTGACCAGCCCCCCATTTTCATTGGTGCCCGCATGGCCGTTGAAGGTGTTTCAATGGATGAGCACCGCCTTTTTGTTTCCACCTATCAGTTGATTGACATGGGGCTGGATTATCCTTCTGCGCCGGAAATCGGGTCCGCCTGATCTGGGCTTTATATTGCATTGCCCCCTTTTCGCGGCGCGCCAAGGGGGCTAGGACGCGTCCATGTCTTCACGCCCACGCACCTTGTACGAAAAAATCTGGGACGCCCATGTCGTCGATCGTCGTGAGGATGGCACCTGCCTCATCTTCATTGACCGGCATCTTGTCCATGAAGTCACCAGCCCACAGGCGTTTGAAAGCCTGCGTTTGGCGGGCCGCAAAGTGCGGCGTCCGGATCTGACCTTGGCGGTGCCGGATCATAATTTGCCAACCACGCCCCGGCTGGATGCGGCGGGCAAGCGTCTGCCGATTGCAGACCCTGAAAGTGCCGCACAATTGGCCGCGCTAGAGCGCGACGCCCCGGCTTTTGGTATTCGCTATATTGGCCCGACAGATCGGGAACAGGGCATTGTCCATGTGGTCGGGCCAGAACAGGGCTTTTCGCTTCCCGGCACAACCATCGTCTGTGGGGACAGCCATACCGCCTGCCATGGCGGGCTGGGGGCCCTTGCCTTTGGCATTGGCACGAGCGAAGTTGAGCATGTGCTGGCCACGCAGACGCTGCTGCTCAAGCAATCAAAGACGATGGAAGTCCGCGTTGAGGGGGAAGCTGGCCCCGGCGTGACAGCGAAGGATATTGTGCTGGAGATTATCCGGCGCATTGGCGCGGCTGGTGGCACGGGCCATGTGATTGAATTTACCGGTTCGGCCATTCGCAATTTGTCGATTGAGGGCCGTCTGACCGTGTCCAACATGGCGATTGAGGGCGGCGCGCGCGCGGGCTTGATCGCGCCGGATGATGTGACCTTTGCCTATCTCAAGGGCCGCCCCATGGCACCCAAGGGCGCGGAGTGGGAGGCGGCCGTTGCCTATTGGCGCTCCCTCGCAACCGATGCGGGCGCTCAATATGATAAAACCATTATCATCAATGCGGCTGATATTGTTCCCAATGTCACTTGGGGCACCAGCCCGGAAGATGTGGTGCCGATCACCGGCGTCGTGCCCGATCCGATGAGCTTTGCCGACCCGTCAAAGCAGGTCGCCGCGCAAAAATCGCTGGATTATATGGGCCTTGTCCCCGGACAAAAAATGGCCGACGTCGCGGTGCAGAATGTCTTTATCGGCAGCTGCACCAACAGCCGGATAGAGGATCTGCGCGCGGCTGCTGCCGTGCTGAAAGGCAGGCGCAAGGCGGATAGTGTTACATGGGCGATCATCGTTCCCGGCTCTGGCCTTGTGAAGGCGCAGGCCGAAGCCGAAGGGCTGGACCGCATCTTCATTGATGCCGGGCTTGAATGGCGTGAGCCCGGCTGTTCGGCCTGTCTCGGCATGAACCCAGATAAGGTCCCAGCGGGCGAACGCTGCGCCTCGACCAGCAACCGCAATTTTGTCGGACGACAAGGGCCGGGTGCGCGCACGCATCTCGTCTCCCCTGCCATGGCCGCCGCCGCCGCTGTCACGGGTCGGCTGACGGATGTGCGGGATTTGGTGGGTTAAAGCGCCCTCCAATCTCAGCGTCACCCTGAACTTGTTTCAGGGTCTACCTTGGCATGTGCATCCAAGCTTAGGCATTGGCCACCTCTGTGGATGCTGAAACACGTTCAGCATGACGGCTTTGGTGGACCGCCGCCTTTGTGCTCCAGGCCGGTGAGGCGGGGATTACCCGCCCATAAAGCCGAACAAATGCCCCGCGACCTTGCGCATCTGGATCTGTTCTGATCCTTCGGTAATGCGATAGCGGCGGTGGTGGCGGTAAATATGTTCGAACGGCTTGTGGCGGGAATAGCCGATGCCGCCATGCACCTGCATCGCAAAATCGGCGGCTTCGCAACACAAGCGGTTTGCGCGATAATTGCACATGGACACCTTATCTGACAGGCGAATGGCGACTTCGGGCTTGGTCATGGTGTCCATTTGGGCCGCCGTTTTCCAGATCAGCAGGCGGAGCATTTCGGCCTCTGTCTGAAGCTCCACCAGCGGGAATTGGATCGCCTGATTGACGGACAGCGGCTTGCCAAAGGGCTTGCGCTCTTGGGCGTATTTGACCGATTCATCGATGCAATACTGAGCCGCGCCGAGGGAAGAGGCCGCTTGGCGAATGCGATTTTCATGGACGAAATGCTGCGCAACGGCGAGCCCCTCATCCAGCTTTCCAAGCACGGCCGTCTCCGGCACCCAGACATTGGTATAGGAACATTTCGGGTGGTCGGTCGGCATGTTGAACGTCCACAGATATTCGCCAATCTGAAAGCCCGGTGCGTCGGTTGGCACGACGAAGCAGGTGATGCCGCGGGCCTTGCCATCATCGCCATTGGTGCGGGCAAAGGTCATGACATGCGTTGCGACATGCAGGCCCGTCGTCCACATTTTATTGCCATCAATGCGATAGCCGGGAATGCCGTCGCGCACTTCCGGCACGGCGCGCGTATCCATATGCGTGGCGTCCGACCCATGATCTTCTTCGGTCAGGCCAAAGGACCAGCGCATCCGCCCGGCGAGCATTTCGGGAATGAAATCGCGCTTTTGCTGCTCCGTGCCAAAGTCGCGCAGCATCAGAACCTGCACCAAATTGCCGACGATGGAGCTTTCATTCTGCAAATCATTATGCAGCCCCAGCCCCTTGGCGGCGAGGTGATGGCGGATCACCGCCATGGCGAGGTTTGACCCATTTTTGCCGCCAAATTCTTCTGGAATGGCAAAGCGATAATGCCCGGCGGCGTCGGCGCGCTTGCGCATTTCGTGCAGCAACTCTTCCCACTCATGCCGGGGCAGGCCCTGATTATCCCAATCGGTGCGGGCATGTTCGCGGCGATGGTCGAAGAAGCGGATATTGTCATCGGCCTGTTCCAGCGGCGTGATCTCCCGCGCGATGAAGGCATCCAGCTCTGCCAGATAGTCGGTTATGTCCTGCGGGATCTCAAACAGCATCTCTTGGGCGTCCTTTTCCTAGTCTCTTATGGGGGCAGTCCATGCCTTTTGCGCAGCGGTCAGCGCTGCATATTTCGGAACATCATTGGCAAGTTTGATGAGCGCTGTCTTGCGCAATCGCGCGAGCAGGCCGGGCGTCGCCAGCGTCTGCCGCCCGGTCAGCAGATCATCGGCCAGTGCCTTATCATGCGGGACAACCGGGTTTTCCTGTTCGCGGATCAGCATGCCAATGGCATTCATCGCAACGGCGGCCATAAATTTGTCCCGGCCTTCGGCCCGCGCCTTTACATCGCTGTCGATCCATTCGCGCAGGGCTTCCAACAGCTCAACGGATGAGGGCTCTCCTTGTCGGCGCGCCGGGACAGGCGGGTCCAGCGTCACCGCCGCCCGCTCGGCCTCTGGCGCGTCTTCTTCCAGCAGGAGGAGGAGGTCGAGTTCATTCTCACTTGTCCGGCGGCCAATCACCGCGCGCTCTAGGCTGCGGTCTACCCCCGTGCGCCAAATGTCGCCCATCTGGATACAGCCCAAGGCCCACCAGAGTGTGCGATAGACCAGCCAGAAACGGAACCGATCCACCTCCACCGTGCGTCCACTTTCGGCCTCATAGGCCGCGAAATATGATGGAAGGTCGGCACAGCCAAAGGCGGGCTTGTCGATATGGCCAAAGCGCCAGACGGTCATGCAGCCATAGGCCAAATCCTCATGCGGATCGCCCCAATGCGCCAATTCCCAATCGAGCACAGCGGCAAGGCCATCGGGCGCGACCATCACATTGCCCATGCGCAGATCGCCATGCACAAGCCGCGGCTCGGCCGGGCTGGGCAGATTGTCTTCGCACCATTTGATGGCCAGCGCGATGATCGGTCGATCGCCGCCATAGGTTTCAAATCGGGCCTTAAGGTCGGCAAGGGCGGCGGCTGTATCCATATGTGGCAGGGCAATGTCCGCGCGCGGTTTGATATCGTGGATGCGGGCCATTTCGCGCGCGAGATCGGCAATCAGGCTGGCGGGTGGGTCACCCAAAATCTTGGCCGGGTTCACCTCTGCTTCAATGCGGCGCATGACATAGCCTGTGCCTAGATCATCCTCAGCTGCCAGATCCCCCACCACCTCTGGCGCCAGCACACCGCCCGCCCGTGCGGCGCGCACCAAGGCAGCTTCGACATCATGGCCAAAGGGCCGACCGGCCATCATATCGGCAGAGGGGGCGCGGCGCAGCACATAGCCTGCCCCTCCCCAATCAAAGGACCAACTTTCCATATTGGCCCCGCCCGACAGGCGCGTCAGGTTGGAGACAGGCAGGCGCGCGCCGCCTGCCATACGGGCCAGCGCGCGGACGAGTGTGTCAGGGTTAAGGCTCACCTGTTTCTCCAATGGTCAAAGCTGCGCTGCTGAATGGCTGACAGAAACGCGCGGGCCTCTGCGCCCACCCATTGTCCCTGATAATCGGTGCGCCCAATCCACCAGCCCTGTCCCGGCAATCCATCGCTCTCTCGCACAACGAGTGCGGCCAATTCAGGCTCCCCCCGGCGCATCGCGCGGCGGTCGACCTCATCCATGGTGCGGCACAGGGCGCGCATCTTGGGCCGTGAAAAGCGAAATCCCAAATGGCCCAATATTTCGGAATAGCTGGCGGCCCGGCCTTCGGCGGCGAGCTGTTGCAGCATCACCTCAATGCGCGCGACATCGGACAGGATGGCGGCGGCATCTTGAGGATCGGGGCCAAAATCGTCGATCACGCCGCCAGCGCCTTTTCAAGAATGACGAAATAGAGATCATCCCGCTTGGGCGCGCCAAAGCGGCTGTCGCCATAAGGGAAGGGCGCGGTCTTATCGGTCAGGCGATAGCCGCGCCGTTCATACCAGGCGATGAGTTCGGGTCGCTGCGCGATGACCGTCATGCGCGCAAGCGGCAGGCCCCATCGTGTTTCCAGATAGGCCTCCGCCTGTGTCAGCAAGTCGCGTCCCAGTCCATCGCCCTGCAACTCTGGCTTGACCGAGACGGTGCCCACATAGCCATAGCCGTCGCGCCGTTCGAGGGTGACGCAGGCGATGATCGCGCCCTCCTCTTCACAGGCGAGCATGATCTGGTTCGGATCACCAAGGGTTTCCGCGAGCATCGCTGGGCTGGTGCGGTTGCCGCCGAGAAGATCGGCTTCGGTTGTCCAGCCTGCGCGGCTGGCATCGCCGCGATAGGCAGATTCGATCAGCGCGACGAGCGCCGATATGTCCGCTGCCTCTGCTTCACGCCAATGCCGCATGCCGGCCTCAATCGGCGAGTTTGAGAAGACGACCGTGGATGATGTCATTGGCCTGCGCCATGATCCGGTCGATCAAGTCCTGACAGGTGGGAATGTCATGGATCAGACCCGCAACCATGCCACAGCTCCAGGCGCCGGCATCCATTTCGCCTTCGGCCAAGATGCGCGGATAAACGCCGGCAACTTCCGGGGCGATATCTGCAAAGGTGATGTCTTTGCCCAGTGTGCGCTCCTTCTCCAGCAGCCGCTCAACCGCCGCATTGGTCAGCACGCGTTCGGTATTGCGGAACGGACGCATGATGAGGCGGGTGTCGAGTTCGCTGGCGGCAAGCAACGCCTGCTTCACATTGTCATGCACCGGCGCTTCTTTAGTCGCGATGAAGCGCGTGCCCATGTTGATGCCATCGGCCCCCAGCGCGAGGGCGGCCACAAGGCTGCGTCCATCGGCCATGCCGCCAGAAGCCACAAAGGGGATCTCCAGCTCATCGGCGGCACGCGGCAGCAGGATAAAATTGGGAATATCATCTTCGCCCGGATGCCCGCCGCATTCAAAGCCATCGACAGACACGGCATCACAGCCAATGGCCTGCGCCTTCAGGGCGTGGCGCACGGCGGTGCATTTGTGGATCACCTTAATGCCTGCATCCTTCAAAAAGGGCAGCACGCTTTGCGGATTATTGCCTGCCGTTTCGACAACTTTCACGCCGCCTTCGATAATCGCTTTGACCATACCCGGATAATCCGGCTGATCGACAACGGGCAGGAAGGTCAGGTTCACGCCAAAGGGCTTGTCCGTCATATCCTTGCAGCGGGCGATTTCATTGGCGAGGTCCGCCGCCGTTTTTTGGGTGAGGCCCGTAATAATGCCAAGGCCGCCCGCATTGGAGACGGCGGCGGCCATTTCGGCAAAGCCCACATAATGCATGCCCCCTTGGATGATCGGGTGCTTGATGCCGAATAATTCGGTGATGCGGGTCTTCATGGCGCCGAGTCCTCTCTCTTATGTGTCTTGCCCGACACTGTGGTTGATTGACGTAAACGTCAAGTCACAGTGCGGGCCAGAATTGGGGTCGCCTTATCGCACGTTATAGCTGGCGCAGAGCCGGGCGATTTCGTCTTCAAACTCGGCAATTGTTTCGTCGATGATCTGCTTGACGGGCTTCACCGCGTCGATGCGGCCGGCCACTTGTCCGGTGAGCGCGATGGACGCTTCCAGATCACCGCCGAAATAAAGATCCCGGATGTTCGCGAATTCAGGGCGCACATCGCCTTGCGGATTGAGATCAAGCGCCGTCGTTTTCTCGGTGCGCAGGGCGCGCAGCGCCGGGCCGGGGCCATGGCGGTTGAGGAAGACGGTGTCGGTTTCCTTCGCGCCAATAATCGCGTCTTTCCAATTATGGTGCACCGGGCTTTCGGCGGCAGAGACCATGCGTGTCCCCATCTGAATGCCCTCGGCCCCCAGCGCAAAGGCGGCCGCCATTGTCCGCCCGCACACCATGCCGCCCGCTGCGATAATGGGCACATCCACCTTGGATCGGATCAGCGGCAACAGCACCATCAAGGCGACGTCGCGGGGGTTTTTGAACCCGCCGCCTTCGCCCCCTTCAACCACCAGCCCGTCGACGCCCGCCGCAATGGCCTTCAACGCGCCATCCAGCGTCGGGACAACATGGAATACGGTCAGGCCTGCTTCTTTCAAAGGCCCGCAATAGCGGTTTGGGTCGCCCGCCGATGTGGTGACAAACTTGATCCCCTGATCCACCACAAAATCGACAATACCGGGATCGCGCACAAAGGCCTGGGCGATGTTCACGCCAAAGGGCTTATCCGTCAGCGTGCGCATCTTGGTGATTTCGGCCCGCACTTCCTCCAGCGCGCCAGAGGATGTTTCGATAATCCCCATGCCGCCTGCATTGGACACGGCCGATGCCAGCGGCGCGCGTGCGATCCAGCCCATCGGCGCTTGCACGATGGGATATTGAACGCCGAGCATCTGGGTAATACGATTTTGCATGAAACTTCCCTCTCCTGTCCTTTTGCCGGACGATCCCCGACTGGACGGCTGAGGTCAAGCGGGCAGAGACTGGTCCACCATTTTTGCAAAAGCGGCACCACCATCTTCGGCAAAGCTGAGGAAGAGGGCAGGCTCAATCAGCTCCAACTCCATCAGGCAAAATTGGCCCTGATCATCGCGCACCATGTCGACGCGCGCATAGGCCGCAGGGGCGGGTATTGCCGACAAGGCCGCTTCGGCAAGTCGCTGGGCCGGGGCGGGGGCAAGGACCGCTGTTTCGCGCCCGCCAAATTGTTCCTGTACCCGAAAATCGCCAAGCGCCGGCTTTTTCAAAATGGCGTGGCTCAGCGCGCCGCCGAAGTAAAAGAACGAATATTCCCCCTCTTCGGCAATGGCGGGCATCATCGGCTGGATCAGCATGACGCGCTCCAGCACATCGAACGGGATCGCATCCTCTTCCCCAAGGGCATAGGTGCCGTCTGCGCCTGCGGATATGGCGGGTTTGATGATCAGTTTTGAGCTGGCAAAATGCTGGCGGGCTTTGGCGATGTTAGCCGCGCACAGAGCATCAGAGCTGATCGTGGGAACAATCTTCACGCCCTTTGCCGCCAGATCGAACAAATAGGCCTTATCCGTATTCCAGCGCAGCAGCGCGCAAGGATTGGCGACGGGCAGATGCTCTGCGTCCCATTGGTCCAGCGTTTGATACCAAAGCGCCGGATCGCGCTGATACCCCCAGGCGAGCAGCGGTAGGATGAGGTCAAAGCCCGTCAAATCCCCCGTGGCTGTCCAGGGGCGAAAGTCCAATGCCGGGCCGAACAGCCTGCGAAACTGATCGGCCATGGGGGCCCAGTTTTCAGAATAGCTGGGATCGGGCGTCAAAATACAAATGCGGCGCATGCATCCCTCTTGCAACGCCCGGCCCGCGCTGACAAGCAGTGGGACTTGATTATCAAGGAAGAGGCCCTGCCATGATTTTGTTCGGAAGTTCGTTTTCGCCCTTTGTGCGCAAAGTCATGGTCGTGGCAGCGGAAAAGGGGCTGGATTTACCCGTCCGCAATGTCCGCATTGGGGATCAAAATCCGGATTTCCGCAAGGCCAGCCCCTTTGGGAAAATGCCCGCCTTTGCCGATGGCGATTTTGCCGTTTCGGACTCCACGGCCATTGTGACCTATCTGGATGCCAAATTCCCCACACCCGCGCTGATTCCGGTGGACCCGGCGCAGCGCGCGCAGGCGATTTGGTTTGAAGAATTTGCCGACACGATGATGTCGACCATCGTCTACAAATGTTTCTTCAACCGCGTGGTTGGCCCGCTTTTCATGAAACAGCCGGGCAATGAGGCGCTGGCGGTTGAAGGCGAAACGAAAGATTTGCCGCCATTGCTCGCCTATTTGGAAACGGTCGTGCCTGAGCCAGAGGGCTTTCTGGTCGGGGGTGCCCTCAGCATCGCAGACATCTCTGTTGCCAGCATGTTCGTAAATTATGACTATGCCCGGTGCGCCGTCGATCGCTCTTCCTATCCGCGCACCTATGCCTGGGTCGCCGCCATGCACACCCGCCCCAGCTTTGCGCCCCTCATCGCCAAAGATACGCAGATTCTTGAGAGTCTGCGTTAAAAAGTGATGACAATCCCGGTCTGAGGATCCTGCTTTCCGGCCAGCGTTTTCAGAAAAGTCGCTTCAGCCGCACTTAGCCCGGGTTGATGCGCGATATGTGTCACAGCCTCCGTCCCCGCGACAAAGCTTTGCCAGGCCGCGCCAACGGCCAGCACAAAGCCCTTGGGGCCAAGCGCCTTGATGGTTTCCAAGGCTTCAGTCGGCGCGAAGAAGAGGATCGGGGCTGGCCCCGGCAAGGGGTCGCCACTGCCGGCCCGCGCGCCCACATGCGTCATACCAACGATGCTGGAATAGCGGAGTTCGGCGGCTAGGCGGGTGTGGATGGCGCGCATGACGGCGGCATTGCCCGCAAAATCGACGGATACACTTGGGACGAGGGCAAGGTCGGCGGCCGCATCATAAGCAACAACCTCATCATAAAGCCCCGTGGCCCGGACAAAATCCATATGCGCAGGGGATGTCAGGCCGATCCGGCGGATCGTGGGGGATGCCTCTTTCGCGCAATGGGCCAGCGCCATGGCGGTTTTGGAAGACGCGCTGGTCATCACCACTTGCTCGGCACCAAACCAGTCATTGCGGCGGTAAAAGGCCTCAATCAAAAAGCCGGTTTTGAACAAGGGGCCAAAAATCATCCGCGCGTCTTCGCGGGCGGGGTCATGCTCCGGGTCGGCTGCAATCCGGCTATATTGATTGTAAATTTGGCTCATCGGCTGGCGATGCTCGGCCATATCGGTGAATTGCCCGGCAGATATTTGGCCGGGCACAACATCCAAATGGGTCGCCATGGGCAGATAGCCATAAACGCGTTCGCCCACCGCAATATCCGGGCAGTTTGAGGCGTCGACCAAGGCATGGCCCCAAACCGGCACAATGCCCCAACTCTCTGGCGCGGGGAAGAAATCCCAATAGCGCATCATGTCTCCGGCAAGGGCATAGGTGACATTATTGGCGGTGACGGCAAAGCTCTCAATCCGCAGTCGAACAGCACCGGCGGCCAACGGTGTTTCTGGCAGATCGGTCAGTTTTGAAACGGTGAGATCATCCTTCTTCACCCAAAGCACCTGCGCCATCACCCGTCTCCTCTTCGTGTTTATGGAACGCGATAATAATCGGCGATGCGGTCGAGCGCCAGCGTTAGGATGATGCGCCCAGATCGCGCTGGCCAGCCAAGCGCCTGTTCTGCGTTTGGCATGGCCTCACACGCGCAGACAACGCGCCACAAAATATCGCTCAGGCCATTGCCTGCGGCGGACATGGCCGCATCAAATCGGTCACGGGCAGACACATGGGTCATGGTTGCGCCAGCTGGGTCGGGTGCACCCCGCCGTCCCTTTTGAGCAGGTGTTGCGTCCCAGCGCATCGTGACGCTTGGCCCAAGTTGCGCCATTTCATAATCCCGGCGCAGCAGCTCGCCAGCCGCAAAATGCCGATCTGAAATCAGCGCACGGGCGCGCAGCCACCCCAAGGGCGATTCGGCAAGATTGACCGTCACGGTGCGCCGGGACGGTCGGTCTGGGTGAAAATCCTCGGGCGGTGTGCGCTCTGCAAGAAGACGGGGCATCGAAACTCCTTTGATTGACGAATCGTCCTTGCCATTTCGGCTCCTATGTAGGAAAGTGAAAAACCGATTTGGTTAATTTCTAATTGGAGGCGCGCCATGATCACCCGTATTCGCGAAGTTCGTCGGGCCAAGGGGCTGACGCTGGCAGATGTTGCAGAACGGTGTGATCCGCCCACAACGGCGCAAACCATTGGCCGGTTGGAAACGGGAACGCGAACCGTATCGGTTGGCTGGCTCAATCGTATTGCTGAGGCTTTGGCGGTTGAGGCGGCTGATCTGGTTCAGTTGCCAGAGCGGGCGGACCTTCCCGTGGCGGCCCTTTTGGGACGAGAGGGGGCCTATGCCCCGCGCCATGAGCAAGTGGTGACCTTGGCCATGCCAGACGCGGGTGCCGTCGCCGTTCTCGTCGATGCAAGCGTGGGGGACTATCGGGCGGGCGACCAGATTTGGTGTCGGCGCATCGGGCCGGATGGTTTTGCGGCAGCGCTCAATTGCGATGTCCTCATTCCCCGTCCGGCGGGCCGCTATGTTTTTGGTCGACTGATCGGGCGCGAGGGCAGTCGCATTCAGATTTTGCCATTAGGGGCTGGAGCCAAGCAGCAGATTTTTGATGATCCTGCTTGGCTGGGGGTGGCGACCCATGTGTTCCGGACGCTCTGACCGCGCCTCCATGACGGGATTTTAAGGCGCAATTCATTTGTCCTCATCAGGCGCTGGGCATAGCCCTTAGGCCAGTCCAACGGGCCGATCTGCCCGCAGCCCTGATGGGGAAGTCACATGCGCAAACCAATGCCCGGTCTTATCTTGCTCGGTCTGGTTACAAGCCTCGCCGCCTGCAACGCACAGGGATCCGACAATATCCCGGCTGGGCAGACGATTGCCCGTGTCGATGGGCAGGATGTCACCATTCATGAACTGAATGCCGAGTTGAAGGGGGTGCAATTGCCATCGGGCGATGCCCGCAAGGCAGTTGAGCAACAAGCGCTGCAGCGGATTATTGATCGGCGCATTTTGGCGGGTCTCGCCCGGGACCGAAAGCTCGATAAATCGCCTGAATTCGTTCTCTTAAAGGAAAGGGCGGAGGAGAGTGTTTTGGTCGATCTTCTGCGGCAAGATATTGCCGGACAGACCAAAAGGCCGACGCAAGTCGAAGCGCGAAACTATGTGAACGCAAACCCCAGTCTCTTTGCCGGGCGCACACTCCTCACGCTGGATCAGATCGTTTTCCCCCTGCCCAAGGATCCGAACAAATTGCAGGAGCTTGGGCCGGTCAAATCCATGACAGACGTTGAAAAATGGCTGATCGAGAACGGCATTCAGTATCGCCGCCAGCCCGCGCAGTTGGATACATTGCAGATTGACCCTGGCATGGCCAAGCGCATTCTTGCCCTTCCGCCCGGCGAAGTCTTTGTGGTGCCAGCACAAGGGGCGGTGTCGGCCAATATTGTGACCAATGCACGGACCCAGCCTGTCCCTGCGGCTCAGGCCACGACGATCGCACTCAACATTCTTCAAGGCCGCGCTGTCATGGCGAATGCCACCAAGGCGTTCGAGTCCGAGGTGAAAAAGCGGCGTGAGGCCGTTACCTATCAAACAGGATTTGCGCCGCCCAAGCCGACTAACAAGGTTGGCACCAAGCCATCTGCCGCTGTTCCGGCAAAACTCTAAACCGCGCGGGCAGCGGGCATGGTAGGATCCCGTCCAGATCTGTCGATCCTCATGGTCAATTGGAACACGCGAGAGATGACGCTCGCTTGTCTACGGTCTATTTACGCCGAAGCGCCGACGACAAGCTTTGAAATCATCCTCGTTGATAATGGATCAACCGACGGGTCGGCAGATGCCATTGCTAACGCCTTTCCGCAGGTGCGCTTGATTGCTGAGACGCGCAATCTTGGCTTTGCGCGCGCTAATAACATCGCGGCCGAAAAGGCGCGGGGCCAGTATCTTTTGCTGCTCAATACAGACACGCTCATTCTGGACGACGCGATTGATCGGCTGGTGAATACGGCGCGCGCCTTTCCGCACGCCTTGATCTGGGGCGGATGCACGCTGTTTGGCGATGGCCAGATTAACCCCAGTTCGGTTTGGGGGCGGATAACGGGGTGGAGTGCAGTGTGCTGTGCTCTGGGTCTGCGCAGTCTGTTTCGGGGAAGCGCCCTGTTTAATTCCGAAGGACTGGGAAGCTGGCAGCGGGACAACATCCGTTCGGTTGATATTGTCTCTGGCTGTTTTCTCCTGATCCCGCGCGCCTTCTGGGCGCGTTTAGGCGGCTTTGATCCCAAGTTCTTCATGTATGGGGAAGAGGCGGATTTATGCGCGCGTGCTCGCGCCTTGGGCGCTCGGCCGATGATGACGCCGGATGCGCGGATCATCCATTATGGTGGGGCGAGTGCGGCCAGCCAGGCCACCAAAATCGCCTATGTCATGGGTGCGCGCATGGGTTTGATTGATCGGCATTTGTTTGGGCTAGAACGGCTGATCGGCCGTGCAGCAACCTTGGCGCATGTGGCCATGCGGGCCTTTGTCTTTTCCACTTTGGCGCGCTTCCGGCCTGCCCGATTTGGGTCTGCTGCGCGCGAATGGGGGCGGGCTTGGGGAAAGCGGGGACAGTGGCGATATGGTCCGTCGCCTGTTGAACTGATGCGGCAGGCTTAGTCTATGCCTTGGCACCGCCACATCATCCTCACCCGCTTCAACGTCCCGACCAAGGGGCGGGAGGCGGATATTCGGGCAAAGACGGGCTGGCTGGAACGTCGCTTTGATCTGTTTGAACGCTTTTGCTTGCCCTCAGTCGCCGGACAGACGCGGCGTGACTTTTCGTGGATCATCTATTTTGACGCGATGACGCCCGCTCCGTTTCGCGCGCGGATCGCTCGCGCGCAACAGTGCTTTCCCTTCACCGCTTTGTTTCGTGATGCCCTTCCGCTGGAAGATGTCAGGGCAGATGTCAGCGCGCAACTTCCCAATGGAAAGGGTCGGGTGCTGACGACACGACTGGATAATGACGATGCGCTGGCACGCGATTTCGTTGCCCGGGTTCAAGACGCGGGCGCAATGCACCCGACCGGAACCGCCCTAAACTTTCCCAATGGCTTTTCTTGGCGCAAGGGCTGGGTCTACGCCGCGCGGGATCAAAGCAGCCCTTTTGCGTCGGTGGTTGAGGATGCGGTTGAGTTTCAGACCATTTGGGCAAGGCCCCATGCCGTGCTGGGGGAGGCGTTTCGGCTGATCCAGATTGAAGATGGACCAGCCTGGCTTCAGGTGATCCATGGCGACAATGTCACCAACCGGATTAAGGGGCGGCAGCGCCCGGGGTCAGTGCTGGGGGATCGGTTCACCATCGAGCCGGGAGCGAATATGCCCTTACCGGGGCCGTTTGCTGTTCTTGCCGAAACGCTGATCCACTATCCGCTGCGGCACATGCGGGAGGGGGCTATTCGGGGCGTGAAGCCCTTTTTGAAAATCGTGCGTTAAAATGCCGCGCGATCAGCGATCCTTTTTCTTATACATGGCAAGCATCCGTTCGGTCACGGCAAACCCCCCGAAAATATTGACCGCAGCCAGCGCCACGGCGATCAGGCCCAACCACTTGGCCACACCCCAAACACCTGCAGGTGCAGCGGCAATCAGCGCGCCGACGATGATGACGGAGGAGATGGCATTGGTCACCGCCATCAGCGGCGTGTGCAGCGCAGGCGTGACCGACCAGACGACATAATAGCCGACAAAGCAGGCCAAAACGAAGATTGAAAGGATGCTGATAAAGTCCATCTTACAGGCTCCGTTTAGCTGGCCAGCCGTTCATGCACGACTTTGCCATCTTGGGTCAGGCGAATGGCCTGTGTGATTTCGTCCTCATCGGGCAGAACCGGTCGGCCCGCATCCTTATCCCAGAAAGCAGACAGGAAATTATAGAGGTTGCGTGCAAATAGCGCCGAGGCATCGGTCGCCAAATGGGCGGGCGTATTGCCATAGCCGATAATCTTGACGCCATGACGCACCACCAATTCGTCGACTTTTGATCCTTCAACATTGCCGCCTTGCGGGGCGGCCAAGTCAAAGATCACGCTGCCCGGCTTCATGCTGGCAATCTGCGTATCGCTGATCAGACGCGGGGCGGCCCGCCCCGGGATCAGCGCGGTTGTGATGACGATGTCCTGCTTGGCGATATGGCTGGAGACGAGCTCTGCCTGCGCGGCCTTGTAAGCGTCTGACATTTCGGTCGCATAGCCACCGGCCCCTTCGCCCTCAATGCCGTCGACTTGATCGACAAAAATCGCTTTTGCGCCCAGAGATTCAATCTGTTCGCGTGTGGCAGAGCGCACATCGGTCGCCGAGACTTGCGCACCGAGGCGGCGTGCCGTTGCAATCGCTTGAAGCCCCGCAACGCCGACGCCCATGATGAAGGCGCGTGCGGCCGAAATCGTGCCGGCTGCTGTCATCATCATCGGGAAGGCCCGACCATAAGCAGCGGCGGCATCAATGACGGCTTTATAGCCTGCCAGATTTGACTGAGACGACAGAATGTCCATCGATTGCGCGCGCGTGATGCGCGGCATGAAATCCATCGCCAGCGCGTCCACGCCGGCCTTGGCATAAGCATCCACGCGGGCGCGCTGACCAAAGGGGTCGAGCGACGCCACAACCCATGCGCCTTTTGGGGCAGAGGCCAGAAGCTTCGGCTCTGGCCCTTGGACGCCAAGGATGATGTCGGCCTTCGTTAGACACTCAGCAGCTGACCCGATTTTGGCGCCCGCCGCCGCATAATCGGCATCCGACACGCCAGCGCTTAGGCCTGCGCCTGTTTCAATCGATACGGTCGCGCCAAGGCCTATGAATTTCTTAACCGTCTCTGCCGTTGCAGCGACGCGGGCTTCCCCGGCGGCGCGCTCTTTCAGGACGGCGATATGTGCCACGTCAGCCTGCAATCAGGATAATGACGAGAATGGCGAGAAGCGCAGATGCGATCGTTCCCCATTTCAGCATGGACATCACGCCTTCATAGGTTTGTTTTTGCGCTTTCAAATCGTTGTTCCCGGCCATAGCCAATCTGCTCCTACAAAGAGTGTATTTGAAGCAGCTTTATCTCGGCAGTGGCCGGGTCTCAAGCGTCTTTCTTGTTTCCGTTAGGCGGAACGGCCCAAGATGGCCTGTGTGGCCGCCCATCCAGCAAGCGAGGCACTGCCCGTCAGCACAGTCCCCCAGAGAATGTCGAGCAACGTGACCTTCATGCTCCAGATTTTCAGTGTCGCAAAATTGGTCAGATCATAGGTGGCGTAACACATAAAGCCTAAGACCGCGCCTTGCACCAAAGCGGTCTGCCAGCGGCCATTGGCCAGTGCGGGCCCGACCGCAAACCACATCATCCCGCCGATATAGAGCAGGTAAAAGGCGATGGCCGGACCAAGGCGGAGCCCGCCCAGAAGCTCGCCAATTTCTGGCTGATAGAGGCGGGTATACATGGTGCGCAGCCAGATGCTGTCAATGAGGGCAAAGGACAGCCCTGTCAGGAGGTAGCCAAGGGCATAACGGGTCAACATGGGGGGATCCTTCCCTCAAAATCTGTCTTGGGCGCATCATGCGCGCAAAAGCGGGCGACGCAAAGCTGGTTTTTTGGAGGGTTAGGCCTTGCCTAAAGCGACAGCCCGGTGCCTGGCCCAGATGCGGATGGCTTGTGCGCTTTCATAAACATCATGAACGCGGATGATCTGCGCGCCTTGTTCTGCCGCCTTCAGGGCCAGTGCGATGGAGCCCCCCAAGCGCTGATCGGTGGGTGCATCGTCGGACAGGGCGGCGATCAGGCGCTTGCGGCTCGCCCCCAATAAGATGGGCACGCCCAGTCCGTGAAACAGCGACAAGCCATTCATCAGACGCAGATTATCCGCAGCGCTGGCCTTGCCAAAACCAATACCCGGATCGGCAATCAACCGCTCTCTGGCGATGCCTGCTTCGACGACGGCGTCAATCCGCGCCTCCAGCCAATCATACACATCGGTCAGCGGGTCATGATAGGCGTCACGGGCGTGCGGAGACTGGGCGGGTC
Organism: Pseudomonadota bacterium; assembly: GCA_041174825.1. Classification (GTDB taxonomy): domain Bacteria; phylum Pseudomonadota; class Alphaproteobacteria; order Sphingomonadales; family Sphingomonadaceae; genus Aquisediminimonas. The sequence continues at coordinate 75,034 of JBEDGC010000030.1, forward strand.
CCGGAAAATGCATGAGAACAATCGGGCAGGGTGAATCCGCCACAGCTTTCAACGCCTGCTCGTCATAGAGCAGGGCCGACACATCATTGATGATATGCACGCCAGCCGCCAGACCAGCCCGCATCACCGCAGCCTTGCGCGTGTCGAGCGAGAGGATGAGGCCGGAATCGCGTAAAGCGTCTATCACCGGCAAAATGCGAGACAATTCCTCCGCTTCCGAAATATCGGCGGCTCCCGGACGCGTGGATTCGCCGCCAAGGTCGATGATCGCAGCGCCTTCTGCCGCCATCTGGATCGCAAGACGCGCAGAGCCTGCAGGGTCGCCCAAATGCGCATGGCCGCCCGAGAAACTGTCGGGCGTAATGTTGAGAATGGCCATGATATTTGGCCGATCCAGAGCGAGCGTGTGTGACCCCATGACGAGCGGCGCGCGTGGCGCTGTCGCCCGCGCCATCATCTGGGTGAGCCGTTCTGCCTGCGCCGGTGAGAGGTGCGCGCACCAGCTTCGTGCATCGCTGACGGGAACCAGCCAGCGCCCTGCGGGCCGTCCATCCTCTGTTGCCAGCATTTCCCATAGGGAGAAATATTGCAGACCGCCTGCCAGCTGGGCGCAGCTTTTCCCGCCCGTTGGCGCGTCGATAAAGCCCGTCGGCCGGGCATAGAGCCGTGCAGACGGGGATAGGGCCATAGGTTAGGGCTGGGTTGCCAGCAAATAGGTCTGGCGCAGGGCGTCAATGGGCTTCAACCCATCATCGGCCTCATAATGCCAGAATGTCCACCCATTGCAGCTGGGCGCATTTTGCAGGGTGGCCCCCAATTTATGGATGGAGCCATGGCCCGCATCCGTGATCAGGGAACCATCCGCCCGAACAATGGCCGACCAGCGCCGCTTCAGATCATAAACGCGGGTGCCGGGCTGAATATAGCCCGTCTCAACCAGCGTGCCGAACGGAACGCGCGGGGCGGCTGTATCCGCCTGCATGGTTTTGAGCGCTGATTCATCCAGCGGCAGGGCAGCAGCGATCCGCTCCTCAGCGACCGAGACATAATCTGTTTCGCGTTCCAGCCCGATGAAATGACGGCCAAGGCGCTTGGCAACAGCACCGGTCGTGCCGGTTCCGAAAAAGGGATCGAGCACAATATCGCCGGGTTTGGTGCAGGCCAGAAGGATCCGATAGAGCAAGGCCTCTGGCTTTTGCGTTGGGTGTGCTTTGGTGCCGTTGCGCTTCAGCCGTTCTCCGCCGCCGCAAATTGGGAAGGACCAGTCAGAGCGCATCTGCAATTCATCATTCAGCGTCTTCATCGCGCGATAGTTGAATGTGTACCGCGCATCCTCTCCCTTGGAGGCCCAGATCAAGGTTTCATGCGCGTTGGTAAAGCGCGTGCCCTTGAAATTGGGCATCGGGTTCACCTTGCGCCAGATGATGTCGTTCAGGATCCAGAAGCCTTCATCCTGCAGCACCGATCCGACGCGGAAAATATTATGATAGCTGCCAATGACCCAAAGGGTTCCATTGGGCTTCAAAATGCGACGCGCCTCGGCCAACCAGGCGCGTGAGAATTCGTCATAGGCCTTCAGGCTGTCAAACTTATCCCAATCATTATCGACGGCATCCACCCGTCCACCTTCGGGGCGAAACAGATCGCCGCCGAGTTGGAGATTATAGGGCGGATCGGCAAAGACCATGTCGATGCAGGCATCCGGAAGGGCGCGCATATTGGCAATGCAATCGCCCATGACGATCTGGTCGAGTGGCAGATCAAAGGCCTTCGCCTCCGCCTTCCGAACCTTTTCCAACACGCCCATATGACACTCCTTTTGAACCAAGAAATGCCGTGGTGAGTCATCCAGACTCCGCCGTCAAGCTTTGCAAGCCTCAGGAATCCGTCACTTTTCAGACATGATTGGGAGAACGAAAGGAGTCCGGCACGATATATGGCGCAAACTTATCCACAGGGACTCAAGCCCTAGTGGTGTGGCGCTGAGGACTCACAGGTCAAAAAAATGTTCCGCGACAGGTGCAAAGGAGCGTCGATGCAGGGGGGAAGGGCCAAGTTTGGCTAGCGCCGCCATATGCGTCGCGGATCCATAGCCCTTGTTCGAGGACCAGCCATAGCCGGGATAGTCGGCATCGGCGGCGATCATGATCCGGTCGCGATGCTCCTTTGCGATAATGCTTGCCGCCGAGATGCAGGGGTGGAGCGCATCACCACCGATCACGGCCTCGGCGGGCCAGCGCCAGCGCGGCAGGCGATTGCCATCAACAAGAATATGGGCCGGGTCAAAGCCTTTGGCGCACAGCGCCTCAACTGCACGGGTCATCGCAAGGAAGGTCGCCTGCAGGATGTTGATCTCGTCAATCTCCTCCGCGCTCGCCAAGCCAATGCCGACCTGGCAGTGGGTCAGGATCAGCCCCTCCAGCGCCGCCCGGCGTTTCGCACTGAGTTTTTTAGAATCGTCGAGCCCGTCTATGCCCTGCGGGCACAGGATGACCGCTGCCGCAACGACGGGGCCAGCAAGCGGCCCGCGCCCTGCCTCGTCCACTCCAGCGATCATCATCCAGCAAAGTCTCGCACCGCCTGATGCCCCATTGGGCCATGGCCTTGCCCAAGGCTCGGCGCGGCGATCAGCGCGGCCCGAACAAACTGGCGCGCACGGGCAATGGCATCAGTCAACGTCATGCCCTGCCCCAGCCCCGTCGCAATGGCCGATGCCAGTGTGCATCCGGTGCCATGTGTGCTGGTCGTGTCGATGCGGCTATCTTCCCAGCGCGCGACTTCTCCCGACCGATCAACCAGTCGATCAACTAAGACATCGCCTTCGGCGTGCCCGCCCTTGATGAGCAAAGTGCCGGCTTGGCGCAGCGCCTCTGCTTCCCCACCCAAGGCGGCCAGTTCCGGCAAATTGGGCGTCGTCAGCGTTGCCATATCCATCAAACGGGCAAAGACCGCGATTGTCTCGTCATCCGCAAGCGCCGATCCGCTGGTGGCAATCATGACAGGGTCGAATATAATGGGCGCGCCGATCCCTGCGATGCGTTCTGCCACCCGATGCGCTGTTTCAGCGGCCCCAATCATACCGATCTTGATCGCATCGATGCCGATATCGCTGGCCACAGCATCGATCTGCGCAATAACCATATCCGCTGGAATGGCATGGACGCCCGTTACGCCCAACGTGTTCTGGGCAGTAATGGCGGTGATTGCCGTCATGGCATGGCCGCCGAGCATGGTGATTGTTTTGATGTCCGCCTGAATGCCCGCACCGCCGCCGGAATCAGAGCCCGCAATACTCAGGATGCGCGCCGTCATGGCTTGAAGCGCCGCTCGGTCGCGGCTGGGTGCTTGTCGAGCAACGCCTTGGCCCGCGTCGGGCGGTCGAGCAATTCTCCGCCGCAATTGGGGCAGCGTTCGTCCATGGCCTCTGCGCAATCCGCGCAAAATGTGCATTCGAAGGAACAGATAAAGGCACCACCAACATGGGCCGGCAAGTCTGTGCCGCAGCGTTCACAATCGGGCCGCATCTCCAGCATCAGGCCGCTGCCTTTCTCACAGCATCGCAAATGGCATCGACCAGCCGGGTCACCTGATCTGCGTCATCGCCTTCGGCCATGACACGAATGACAGGCTCTGTACCGGATGGGCGGATGACAAGACGGCCACTCCCTTCAAGCTCTGCCTCGGCTGCGGCAATCACGGCTTTGACGGACGTGTCTTCAAGCGGCTTTCCGCCTGCAAAGCGCACATTTTTCAAAAGCTGCGGGACGGGTTCAAATAGGTGCAGAACCTGGCTTGCCGGGCGTCCCTGTCGCACCAGTTCTGCCAGTACCTGAAGCGCTGCGACCAGACCATCGCCTGTCGTGCCATATTCGCTCAGGATCATATGGCCAGATTGTTCGCCCCCGACATTAAAGCCGCCCGCGCGCATCCGTTCCAGCACATAACGATCGCCAACCTTTGTACGCTCCAGCGTCAGGCCTTGTGAGTGCAGAAACCGCTCCAGCCCCAAATTGGACATGACGGTTGCAACGACCCCACCGCCCGCCAGCGCGCCGCGTTTGGCCCAGCTAGAGCCGATCAGTGCCATAATCTGATCGCCATCAACAATCCGGCCTTGTTCATCCACGATGATTAACCGGTCGGCATCCCCATCCAGTGCAATGCCGATATCGGCCCCGCTGGCGACGACCGTTTCCTGAAGCAGCATTGGCGCGGTTGATCCGCAGGCATCGTTGATGTTGGTGCCATTGGGGGTAACGCCAATCGGGATGATTTCTGCCCCCAATTCCCAAAGAGCCGCAGGGGCCACATTATAGGCTGCCCCATGCGCGCAATCGATCACGACCTTTAATCCGTCGAGCCGCAACTCTTCGGGGAAACAGTTTTTAGCAAAATGGATATAGCGCCCCCGCGCATCTTCGACGCGGCGAGCGCGGCCGATCTTGCTGGATGGGGCCAGAGAAGGCGGGCAGTCCAGCAACGCTTCAATTGCGCTCTCATCCGCGTCCGACAGCTTATAGCCATCCGGCCCGAACAGCTTGATGCCATTATCTTCATAAGGGTTGTGGCTCGCCGAGATCATCACGCCCAGATCCGCGCGCATGGAGCGCGTCAGCATGGCAACAGCAGGCGTTGGCATTGGCCCGATCTGCACAACATCCATGCCAACCGAGGTGAAACCGGCGACAAGCGCATTTTCAATCATATAGCCAGACAGGCGGGTGTCTTTGCCAATGACGACCCGGTGACGATGGTCGCCGCGCACGAAATGGGCGCCCGCGGCCATGCCGACTTTCATCGCCATTTCTGCTGTCATCGCAGAGGCATTGGTGCGTCCCCTGATGCCATCGGTTCCGAAATATTTGCGGCCCATCCGCCCACTCCCCTCAACTTCATCTGATTTGCCCCTTCTGCGTCATATCGGTGGCAATGAGAAGCCCTGAGGGGCGGACTGTGTCTGACAGAGGTCAGAGCGGGATCGAAAGCCGGATGATCAGACCCGGTTTGGCATCGCCCAACTCTATTGTGCCGCCATGCAGCCGGGCGACCGCTTGGACAAGCGACAGGCCCAGTCCCGCGCCAAAGCCTGTGCGCGACGGGTCAAGCCGTCCAAAGCGGCGCAAGGCCTCTGCCCTTTGCGTGGGCGGAATGCCAATGCCCCTGTCGCGCACCTCCACCCAAGCATGCGTGGCGGTTTGTCCGGCCATGAACTGGATCGGGCTTGCTCCATATTTCAGCGCATTGTCGATCAGATTGCCAATGGCCTGCACCATCAACTCACGGTGCGCACGCACTGCGACATCTGGCGCAATGTCGGTCTGCAGCTCAAACCCCCGATCCTCAATTAGGGGCGCATAAAGCTCCGCCAGATCGTGGGCCAGCGCACTTAGATCGACTGTCTCAAAATGATCCTGCCCAATGCCGGCCTCGGCGCGGCTGATCTGCAGAGCGGTTGTCAGCATCGCAAGCAGCCGATCTGCTTCCTCATTTGCCAGTGCAATGGCGGTGCTGCGTGCCGCCGGGTTCTGCTCTGTCTCGGCCCGATCAAGCCGCACTTTGAGTCGGGTGAGGGGGGATCGCAGATCATGGGCAAGGCCATCGGTCACAATGCGCAGCTCAGAGATCAGGCTTTCAATCCGGTCGAGCATCGTATTGAGGGTAAGGGCCAGCCGATCAAATGTATCGCCGCTGCCATCCAAGCTAACACGCCGAGACAAACGACCTTCGCTTACGGCTTTGGCCGTCGCATTGATATCATCCACACGCGCATTGATGATCCTCACCGCGGCAAAAGCCGCAAATAACGCCAGTGGCAGGGCAAAGATCAACGCGGTTCCCGTTGCGCGGTCAACAATGCCCGAAAGCCGCTGGTCATTTTCAAGGGCTTGTCCCGCAAGTAGGCGTTCCCCACCGGGCAGCCGCGTCACAAGAACGCCAATGGCATCAACCTGATCTGGCCCTGCGCGTGCGAGGTCAGCCTCATTCCATCCTGCACGCAGTCCTGCGGGCCAGCGCATTAAATTGCCGAAAAGAGGGCGCCCCTCTTTGTCGATCATCAAAAGGACAGGGGTGCGTCCTTCTGAAAACAGGAGGCGCAAGGCCGAGAAATTGCGCGCCCCAACGCGGCCTTGCTCGACATAGGCGGTCCGCACATCGCGAGTTAGGCCCTCTGCAAAAACCTGTGCGTCTTGTTCGAGCGCGGCTCGGGTCAGGCTGCGCAGGGTCAAAGTCATGCCCCCCGCCAAGATGAGCTCAATGCCAAAAACCAGCAGGATGAACCGGGCGGTTGAGGAGCGCCAGAATTTGACCACAGCTATTCGCGTGCGCCCAGCCGGTATCCCGCGCCGCGCACGGTGTGGATGAGCGGCGATTCGCCTTCTGCATCAATCTTCTTGCGCAGCCGGCTGACATGAACATCAATCACATTGGTGCCGGGGTCAAAATGATAATCCCACACGCCTTCTAGCAACATGGTGCGCGTCACCACCTGCTCCTTGTGGCGGATCAGATATTCCAGCAGGCGGAATTCGCGCGGCTGAAGGTCTAGCAAGCGGCCGTTGCGCTTCACCTTGCGCGACAATAAATCCATGTCCAGATCTTCGCAGGTGAGTGCTGTTTCAACTGCATTGGCAGGCCCGGCAGTGGCCCTGCGCATCAGCAGGCGAAGCCGGGCCAGCAATTCGGCAAAGGCAAAGGGTTTGGTCAGATAATCATCTGATCCAGCGGTCAGCCCTGCCACTCGGTCTTCAACCGCGCTGCGGGCAGACAGAATGACAATGGGTGTTGCAATGCCTGCCGCGCGGATCGCGCCGAGAACCGCCATCCCATCCATGCCCGGAAGCATGCGATCCAGAATAATGGCATCATAGCTGCCGTCGGTTGCGTGAAACAGGCCGTCTCGGCCCGTTTTGGCATGGTCAACGGCAAGGCCTTGCTCATGCAGGCCCTTTACGATGAAATCGGCGGTGGTGGTGTCGTCTTCGACCAGCAGAATTTTTTGTGTCATGCCCAAAATACTGGCGCGCACTTTGGTGAGAAACTACAGAATTCTGGGGGAAATACACTCAGGTTATGAACTATACCCAAATTATGGGTGGGGTTAGTCCGTCCATCTTAACTTGAGCTTATTCTGCTGCTCTGGGGTTATGCCGAGCACCTCTTCGCAATAGCGACCCACATCGCCAATGACGTCAAAGGCGGCGTGCAGAAAGGCGGCATCCACCGACATCATCGTGCGCACCGCATCGTCACTCATCTCTGCCCCGAAGTTGGATCGGACGGCTTCCGCACCTGCGGCCACGCGACGATCTAAGTCGCCCGCAATATTGGTCAGCAAATAATCCTCAAATATATCATCGCTGTGCACGCCCAATTGATGGTGGAGCAAGGCGACCGCCAAGCCCGTTCTGTCTTTACCTGCAAGGCAATGGATCAGGCTGGAGCCATCCTGTTCGGCAAGTCGCTGAAAATAAAGTCGATAGCTGTGCTGAAGCACCGGACGAAAAGGCATGGCGCGATAGAGCTCGATCATCGCTTGATGCGCGTCGTCGGCGGTGCGCACCCCCTTGGCCGCATCCAGATGAGAGGCGGCACCGAGCGTATTGCCCGATGCAAAAAGAACCTCGCCTTGGAAATTCTCTGGCCGGGCGCAGGGATATTGGGCGCGTTCTGCATCGCTACGCAAATCAACAACGGTTGCCAGCTCGATTTGACTGACCAAAGCCAGATCCTCTGACGTTGCATCGCAATGCTGCCCGGATCGAAACAACTTGCCCCGCTTCACCTGTCCGCCAGCGTCCGTTCGATATCCCCCATAATCGCGAAAATTATGGATGCCTTTGGTTGGGAGAAGTCGGCTCAGCACGGGGTGGAATGTCCTTTCAATCTGGGTTGGCCTCTAATTGAGATGTCCGCAGAGTCCAAATGCCAAAACGATTGGCAACGTTGCTCCGATAGATCGAGTCGTTGATGGCCCCTTGTGTGATCGATTTTGTCGATCAATCAGACCGGACAATCCAATTGGTCAAATCATTGTATCTTGGCTAGAGCGGCTCCCGGCTCAGTGCCTTTCCGCACATTATCTTTTAAAGGAAAAATAGATGGCGATCATCAACACAGAAATTAAGCCGTTTTCGGCGCAGGCCTATAAGGGCGGCAAGTTTATCAGCGTGACCGAAGCCGATGTGAAGGGCAAATGGTCGGTCTTCTTCTTCTACCCGGCGGACTTCACCTTTGTGTGCCCGACCGAGTTGGAAGATCTGGCCGATCATTATGCTGAATTTGAAAAGCTGGGCGTTGAAATCTATGCCGTGTCGACCGACACGCATTTCAGCCACAAGGCTTGGCATGACACCTCGCCTGCCATTGGCAAGATCCGCTATACGATGATCGGTGATCCGTCGGGCGTTGTGACCAACAACTTTGATGTGATGCGTCCGGGCGTCGGCCTGGCCGACCGCGGCACGTTCGTTGTCGATCCTCAGGGCATCATCCAAGTGATGGAAATCACCTCGGAAGGCGTCGGCCGCAATGCCGCAGAATTGCTGCGTAAGATCAAGGCTGCGCAATATGTTGCCGCGCATCCGGGTGAAGTCTGCCCGGCCAAGTGGGAAGAAGGCGAAAAGACGCTTGCTCCCTCGCTTGATCTCGTTGGCAAAATCTAACGAAACCCGAAGCCCCGCCATTTCCTCTCCCCCCTCTGGCGGGGCTTTGCCGGGGTCGGTCATATGGCCGGCCCCGGACCCTTAAAACGGAATGTGACCCATGCTTGACGCAAATCTAAAGCAACAGCTTTCGGCCTATATGGCCAACATCACCATGCCCGTGGAATTGCTGCTGTCTTTGGAAGATGGCCCCAAGTCGCGCGAGCTGGAAGAACTGGCGCAGGACATTGCTGCCTTGTCAGACAAGGTGTCGCTGGCCCGCAGCGATGACGATGCGCGTCGGCCCAGCATGCTGATCCGCCGTGTTGGCACAGACACCGGCGTGCGCTTTGCGGGTCTGCCCATGGGGCATGAATTTACGTCTTTGGTGCTGGCCCTGCTGCAAGTCGGCGGCCACCCCTCCAAAGCTGCGCAAGATGTGATTGAACAGGTCAAGGCGTTGGACGGCGATTACGTCTTTGAAACCTATTTCTCGCTCTCCTGCCAGAACTGCCCGGATGTGGTGCAGGCGCTGAACCTGATGAGCGTTCTCAATCCTCGGATCAAGCATGTCGCCATTGATGGCGCGCTCTTCCAGGCGGAAGTGACGGACCGCAAGGTCATGGCCGTGCCCATGGTCTTCCTCAATGGCGAGGTTTTTGGTCAGGGCCGGATGGATTTGGAGCAGATTGTTGCCAAGCTCGACAGCGGGGCTGAGGCGCGTGCCGCCGAAAAGATCAAGGCGAAGCACGCCTTTGATGTGCTCGTCGTTGGCGGCGGCCCCGCGGGTGCGGCAGCGGCTGTTTACGCGGCCCGTAAGGGCATAAGAACGGGCGTTGCGGCCGAACGCTTTGGCGGTCAGGTGCTCGACACGATGGGGATTGAGAATTTCATTTCCGTCTCCCACACCGAAGGGCCAAAGCTCGTCGCGCAGTTGGAACAGCATGTGAAGGACTATGATGTTGATATCATGAACCTTCAGCGCGCCGAAAAGCTGATCCCGGCGAAGCGTGAAGGCGGGTTGCACGAAATTGTGCTCGCCAATGGCGCGAGCCTCAAGGCGAAGACGATCATCCTTTCGACCGGGGCCCGCTGGCGGCAAATGAATGTGCCGGGCGAGGATGAGTATCGCAACAGGGGCGTGGCCTATTGCCCGCATTGCGACGGTCCCTTGTTCAAGGGCAAGCGCGTGGCCGTGATCGGCGGCGGCAATTCGGGCGTGGAAGCGGCCATTGATCTGGCTGGCATTGTTGCGGAAGTGACCCTGATTGAATTTGACAATCAACTGCGCGCCGATGCGGTGTTGCAGGCCAAGCTCAACAGCCTTTCCAATGTCCGTGTGATTGTCTCGGCGCTCACGACTGAAGTGCATGGGGATGGCGAAAAGGTGACGGGCCTGAGCTATCAGGATCGCACCAATGATCAGGTCATTCACCTTCCGCTCGACGGGATTTTTGTTCAAATTGGGCTCGTGCCCAATAGCGAATGGTTGAAAGGCACGCTTGCCCTCAGTCCGCGCGGTGAGATTGAGGTCGATGCCAAGGGCGCAACCAGCGTGCCGGGTGTCTTTGCGGCGGGGGATGTGACAACGACCCCCTATAAGCAGATCATCATTGCGATGGGTGAAGGATCAAAATCTGCCTTGTCGGCCTTTGATTATCTCATCCGTCTGCCCGCAGAACAGGATCAGGCGCTGGCCGCCTGATCCTCATCCGGGAAAGGCCAAGAACCAAAAGAAGATGGCGGTTGCGGCCGCCATAACGGCGGTGGCTGTCCAGCCCAGCCATGTCGCCCGCTGGGGGAGAGTTAAATCCCCCATGGCAGCTTTGTTGCGCACGATCAGCATCATGACCGCCATTAATGGCGCGGCCAGCACGCCATTGACGACCGCTGCCCAATAGAGCGCGCGGGCGGGATCAAGGCCTGCAAAGTTGATGAGGCCGCCAGCAAGGGTGGTGGCGGCAATCGCCCCATAAAAGAATTTGGCCTTGAGCGGGCGGGCCGCAAGGCTGCCGGTGCGGCCGAGCATCTCTGTGATGGCATAAGCGGCAGACCCGGCCAGAACAGGTACGGCCAAAAGCCCGGTGCCGATAATGCCGAGCGCAAAGAGGGCAAAAGCGAGATGGCCCGCAATTGGGCGCAGCGCCTCTGCCGCCTGCGCCGATGTTTCGATATTGCGAATGCCATTGGCGTGGAGCGTCGCGGCGGCGGCATAGACAATGGCCAGCGCGATGATTGAGCTGAACGCCATGCCCGTCAGTGTATCGATGCGGATCCGTTGCAGCTCTGGCCCTGCTTTTGCCGGTGTTTCATATAAGGGCTTGGAATGGTGGCGGTGCTGTTCTTCAATTTCCTGTGCCGCTTGCCAAAAGAAGAGATAGGGGCTGATCGTCGTCCCCAAAATGGCGACCAGCGCCGTTGCATAAGCAGGCGTCCATTCAATGTCAGGGATGACCAAAGCGGTGACGGCTTCTTGCCAAGGCACGTTGGAGACCAACACCACCGCGACATAGGTAAAGAGTGATAGGGTCGTCCATTTCAGGATGCCCGCATAGCGGTCATAGGGCACCAACACCTCAACCACGACGCACAAAATGCCAAAGCCGATTGTGTAGATGACGGCATATCCGCCGGTCAGCAATTGCAGGGCGGCCCCCATGGCACTCAAATCCGCGCCAAGGTTGATGATATTGGCCACCAACAACAGCAAGACAATGCCGAGTAACAAGGCGCGCGGATAATGGCGGCGGACATTGGCGGCGATACCCCGCCCGGTTACCCGGCCAATTTGCGCGGCCACTTCTTGAATGACGACCATCAGGGGAAAGCTGAGAACAAATGTCCAAGCTAGACCATAGCCAAATTCCGCCCCGACCTGACTGTGCGTGCCAATACCAGACGGGTCATCATCTGCTGCCCCTGTGACAAGGCCCGGCCCCAATCGCCTTAAAAAGCCCGTGAAGCCCGTCTCGTTCTTCTTGGTCATTGCAGCGATAGTGCCAAGCCTTGCCGAGAAAAGCCAGCCGACATCCTTACCCCCTGATTGAGAAGGCAATTTCAGGGTTGACGGACGCACGACTTCAACGCAGTCTTTGCATATTGGAACACGGCAGGGGGATGTCGTGCCATAGAGGAGAGGGCGCTTAAACATGGGCAGCCTGGGGAAAAAGGCCGGAAAATCGGCCGCACAAATGCGCATGCGCGCCGATGTTTCCGGCGACGTAGACACCGATTCAATGAAACATATGGTCATGGCGATGGTCGCCGTCGCGCTGGTGTTGGCCAGTGTGGTCGGCACCTTGATCTTGTCTGATGTGCTTCACGCGCTTTCGGGCATTCTCTGCGCCAGCTTTGATCTGCCAGAGCCGATGCGCCTAACCTAATCGCAATCGGCCGGAAGAACCGGCTTGAATTGGGCCCAGCGGCGGCTTAAGGGCCGCGCAGATGATGGTGTTCCGGGCTCATAAGGTAACGCTTGGCGTATGTCTCGCGATGATCCTCGCGTTTCGGGCGCTTGTCCCGGCGGGCTGGATGCCGAGCGAGGCCAAGGGGCAATGGATTACGATTTGCTCGGGTGCGGGCGTTACCGTTGCTTGGCTGGATGCCGACGGCAAACTTCATAAGGAAAGTGCACCAGCCGAGGCCTCTGACGGTCATTGCACTTTTTCCGCACTTGGATTTGCGCTGGATGTGCCGCCCTTTAGTGATGGGCTGCCGCTTCATTCAGATCTCCCGTCCATCGCCCCCATTCGTCCCTTTTTGGTTGCGGTTGGGCAAGGCCTTGCGGCACCCCCACCCCCGAAAACTGGCCCGCCTGCGCTGAGTTGAGCTCGCGCAGTTGATGGGATGAATGTCCGTCGCTGCTGATGATGTGCGCTCTGGCTCGGCTTGAGTGCGATTTTGGCCGTCCCTGTGGATGGCTGTTTCTCAGCACATAGGTTTTATCATGAAAAAAATGGCTTGGGCTCTTACGCCCAGCGAGCGGGCAGCCCTCCAACGGGCGTCCCTCGTCGCAATGGCAATAGCGGCAACCGCCGATCCTGCATCGGCCAATGCGCTTGCCGATATGGCAAGTGACTCAGAGGCTGACACCACCATCTTCGTCATTGGGCAGAAAGAGGCCCCGATCACGGTTGTGCCGCGGGGCCTGTCCATTTCCTTGGGGAAGGATGAATTTGAGGCGGTCAACGCGCTCAATGTCGAAGACCTGATGAAGTACACGCCCAATTTCTTCGTTCGCAAACGTTTTGCGGGCGATGATAATGCCGTGGTCGCGTTGCGCGGGGCCAATACGATTCAAAGCGCCCGTAATATTGTGATGGTGGATGGCTTTGTTGTTTCCAACTTCCTGGGCAATCGCTGGGATTTTCCGCCCAAATGGAATGTTGTGGGGCCAGCCGAAGTTCGTCAATTTGACATCGTCTATGGCCCCTATTCCGCACGTTATGGCGGCAATTCCATGGGCGGCGTGATTTCTGTAACGACCCAAGAACCGAAGGAGAGTTCGGCTTACGCAACGGCGCAGACGATGATCATGCCGTTTAAGGAATATGGCTTTGACCAAAGTTTTACGGGTTATAGCCTAGAAGGCGGCGTGACTTGGGCACAGACGGATGGCCCTTGGTCTGTGCGCCTGTCGGGTCGGCATTTTGAGAATACCGGCCAGTCCATGACCTATAATTTGCTGACCCCGGCAACGGGTGCGGCAACCGCCGTGGTCGGGGCCTATGACGATACGCGCCTTGCGACGCCAGTTTTCGGCGCGGCATCCCCGGTTGATGTCACGCAGGATCAAGCGCGTCTTCGCATTGGCTATGCAATGGCCAATGGGTGGCAGATGGATGCGCTTGGGATGATCTGGCTCACCCAGCAGGATCTCACAGACCCCAAAAGCTGGCTGGTCAATGCAAATACGGGCGCGCCCGTCACGCAAGGCCGGGTGAGCTATCAGGGGCGTGTGTGGACTGCCACGGGCCTCACATTCTCCAAAACCCGCCGCACAGAATATCTGGCTGGGCTTAAACTCGCCGGCCCGCTGGCGGATTGGACTGTCGCGCTCAACCTGTCGCGTTACTGGATCCCAAAATGGGACACCCGCACCTCGCGGGATTATGCGACGGGCGCATCCTTGGGGCAGGGCACACAATCTTTGGTCGATCGTCCCGGTTGGTCTACGGGCGATCTGACGGTTGAACGCGACCTTGCCGGGCATAAGCTCGCCTTTGGGGCCAGCGCCAATTTGTATGAAACCGCAACAAATAGCTTTTCGACCACCAATTGGGATGCGGCGACAGCGCCGTCCTTTTCAACTTCAACCTATGGGAAGACGCGTCTTTGGGGCGTTTGGGCGGAAGATACGGTCAACCTTGGCGCGCGCTGGGCGCTCACGGGTGGCATTCGCTATGATGGCTGGCGGGCCTTTGATGGCGGCATGGCCAAAGCTTATGCCGGGGTGCGCAGGGAGGATGCCTATTCCGCGCGCAGCGAGGACTCCATCAGCCCCAAATTGAGCCTTCAGGGCGATATCAACGATGCCCTTGCGGTGCAGATCAGCCTCGGCACCGCCAAACGCTTCCCAACCGTTGGAGAGCTGTATCAGGGGCGGTTTGATGATATCGCCCAGACAATCGACCCGCAAAGCTTTGATCCGAATCTCAAGGCGGAAAAATCAGAAGATGCCAATCTGATCGTCCGGCATCGCGCTGGCAGCACGCAGACGACGCTCAGCCTCTTCTACCAAAACATAAAGGACGCCATTTTCAGTTTTAGTGGCCTCAACCAATTTGGCACCGTTGTGACCAGCTACAAAAATGTCGATCAGGTGCGCCAATATGGGGTGGAGATGATTGTGGAGGCCAAGGATGTTCTGATCCAAGGCCTTGATGTCGATGCCAATCTTGCCTGGATTGATGCGAAGACCATTAAGAATGCGTCTAATCCGGCGGCCGAGGGTGTGCAGTTTCCGCGCATTCCGAAATGGCGATCCAATGGCACGCTGCGCTATCGCATTGCTGATCCGCTGAAGCTGGCGCTGGGCTGGCGCTATGCGTCGCGGCCCAATTCGGATTTGTTTGGCCTGGTGCGCGGCGATGCCTTTGGCTTTCAGTCTGAATATCTGACCGTTGATACCCGCCTGAACTGGCGGCTGACTCCGCGGCTAGAGCTGGGGGCGGGCATCGACAATCTGTTCAATGATAAGGCCTATGTCGCCCATCCCCTGCCCCAGCGCACCTATGTGCTGGACTTGAAAGCGACATGGTGACGTGATGACGCACTCTTCTGATCCATCTGAGACGGCGGCATTTTACCGCATGATCTGGCGCTGGCATTTTTATGCCGGGCTATTTGTCATGCCGATGGTGCTGATCCTGTCGCTCACTGGGGCCATATATCTGTTCAAGCCGCAGATTGACCGGTGGGAGGAGCGGGCCTTTCGCAACTTGCCGACTTTCGGGGCCGTCGCGCCCAATGCGCAGGTGGACGCCGCTTTGGCCGCATGGCCGGGGGCCAGCTTTCGCTCCTACCGGCTGCCCGAACATCCGGGGGATGCAGCGATGGTGCATCTTGCTCTGCCCGCGGGCGAAGGGGGGCAGGCCATGCGCGATGTCTTTGTCTCTCCCCAAGGCCGGGTCTTGGCCAGTCTCGACCCAGATTGGCGGATCATGGACGTGGTGCAAAAACTGCACGGCCAGCTTCTGATCGGCAAGCCGGGAAGCTGGCTGGTCGAACTCGCAGCAAGTTGGGCGATCGTCATGATCCTGACGGGGCTGTATCTCTGGTGGCCAAGGGGGCGGGGCGCGGCCGGCGTCGTCTGGCCGCGTCTGTCGGCCGGGCGGAAACTCCTATGGCGCGATTTGCATGCCGTCACGGGTTTCTGGGTGTCCGGTCTGGCGATGATTTTGCTGCTGACGGGCCTGCCCTGGGCCGATGTCTGGGGCAGCGCATTCAAGGCGGTGCGTGCCGAAATGGGCTGGGTGAAGGGCGCGCAGGGTTGGACGACCGGCGGGCGCGTAACCGGGGATGCGGATCATGCCGAGCATAATCATGCGGCCATGATGGCAAGTGGCCGTGGATCTGCGATGCCGTCTGTCTCGATCAACCAAATCGTGCGCCAAGCGCATCGGGCCAAGCTCGACTTTCCGGTGGTCGTCACCCCACCGGGTCAGCCCTTACCCTTTGGCGGCGGGGTGACATCGGGCTGGGCGGTGCGATCGGACACGCAAGATCGGCCTCGGCGTGTCACCTTGGTCTATGATGCCATGACGGGCCAGCACGTCTCGACCGAGGGCTTTGCCGATAAGCATGTGATCGACCGGGTCGTGGGTTATGGCGTTGCCTGGCATGAGGGGCAGTTGTTCGGCATCGTCAATCAGATGATTGGCGTGGCGACCGCCCTCATGCTGATCACGCTATCGGCAACGGGATTTATCCTGTGGCGACGGCGCAAGCCCGCTGACCGATTGGGCGCGCCACCCCCGCTCCTCTCCCCGCCGCAGCGCAAAATGGTCGTTATCATCATGCTTTGCCTTGCGGTTTTTCTGCCGCTGCTGGCGCTCTCTTTGTTGGCGATCTGGCTTTTGGAGCGGTTGGTTCTGCGGCGCATCGCGGGGCTGTCACGCTGGCTTGGTCTGGCCTCCGCGCGCAAAAGCCAGTAACGACCCTAAGGCGTGTTGCACCGCCTCATCCTGCCGGAGACCATCATTGGATAATCTTGCCCATAGTCTTGCCGGAGCCGCCTTGGGCGAGGCGGGCCTCAAGAAAAAGACGGGGCTTGCTATGGCGGCGCTGATCATCGGCGCCAATTTGCCGGATATTGATGTGCTGGGCCTGCTGGTGAATGAGAATCTGGCTTGGCGTCGGGGGTGGACGCATGGCCCCATCGCCATGCTAATTCTGCCGCCGCTTTTGGCCGCGGCCTTGGTTTTGTTTGATCAGGTGCAGGGTAAAAGAGGCACGCGGCCAGCAGATCGCTTGCCCATCCATCGCGGCTGGCTTTTGGCGCTGGCCTATGTTGGATGGTTTTCGCACCCCCTGCTCGATTATATGAACACTTATGGCATTCGCCTGCTCATGCCCTTTTCAGAGCGGTGGTTTTATGGCGATGTCTTGTTCATCATCGATCTTTGGATCTGGATCATGCTGGGGCTGGGGGTCTGGCTGTCGCGCCGCCGTCAGCGTCAGGGGTCTGCCAAGGCGGCACGCCCTGCGCGGCTCAGCCTTGCTCTTTCGAGCGCCTATATCCTCGCCATGGGCCTGAGCAATGATGCAGCCGACCGCATGACCCGGGATCAGGCCAACGTCCAGGGTCTCGGCCCGGTGACCGATGTCGTGGCCAGCCCGGTTCCGCTGAACCCGTTTCGTCGGGATATCGCCTTTGTAACGTCCGATTCTTACGGATTTGGCACGCTCAACTGGCGGCCCGCTCCGCACATCCAGCTTGAGGATCGGCTGATCAAAACCAATATGGATGATCCCGCTTTGGCCGAAGCCCGCAAGGATAAGGCCGTGGCGGATTTCCTCTATTGGTCACGCCTGCCCTATGCGCAGGTGGTGCGGACGCCAACGACAACATCCGTCACCCTTGCGGATGCCCGCTATAGGGGCCCGGCGATGCGGGGGCCTTTTGTTGTGACTGTAAAGCTACCTGCCTCCGCTTTGGCGGAGCAAACGCAGCGTGGCGTGGATCGCCCCTAATCCGGTGATCAACAGGACGCTCAAAGCGGCAAGATAGATCGGCCCGGCGGCTTTGGCCGGGCCATGCATTTGGTGGGTTGCCGTCTCCACCAAGAGGACGAGCATCAGGCCAGAAAATGCGCCCCAAGCGATGAGATGTGGCTGAGCATCCTGATGACGTCCCCGCCATCCCGCCCAGATTAAAGCGGCTGCCACCAACAACTCATCAAGCGCCATTGGGATGAAGCGCGCATCGCCCCAAAAGCGGGCAACCTCACCAAGCGCGATCAGGCCAGCAAGGCCAAAGGCAAGCCAGTTCAGAAAATGCATATCCTTCCCCTCAAAGCCCCTCATAGCCAAGCTATTGCGGATCAGGCGTGGTGGACGGATTGGCGTCTTTCAGCGTATCTCGCACAGCGCCTTTGAGCGCCTGGCCATCCACTGCCTTATCGACACCCTTGGCCAATGCCTCTTCATCAATCACAGCGCCCGCCGCGCCGAGGGCTTCCGGCGGGACAACATCCCCAAGAGCCTGCTTGGCAGTCCCGATAACAAGGCCCTTGACTGCGTCTTCATTGACCGCCGAGCGCAGGCTGTTGGCTAAACCCTGTTCGTCAATCGCCGCGTCGGTTGCGTTCTGAAAATCTTCGGCTTGCTGAACTGCGTCGCCGCAGGCAGCAAGGCTCAGGGCAGCGCCCAGAGCGAACATCATGCGTTTCATCAGCGTCCTGTCCTTTTTGTCGGGCGGGTGGACGTTAGGTCGCCGCCCCGCCTGACCGAAATGGGAACAGTCCCCACGTGTTTCAAGCACGGGAAGTATTGTGAGACCAGAAAGAGAAAAGCTGGTGCCGCTTAGGTGACTCGAACACCTGACCCCCGCATTACGAATGTAATGAAAACCTGAGAGATCTGTCATTTTTTGGCAAAAGTTGTATATTTTTTTGTATAGCAAATTCCAAAAAACGGTTTAATTTCAATAACTTGGTCGTGTTAACACGACTTCATATTTTTCCAATCAAATGGCTATTTCATGTCGGGTCACCCGACTGGCACTCAAGCTATCCGATTTTGAATTTCGTTTTCCTGATAAACTCCGCTGGGCGAGAGAATTCGAACGATCAAATCCAATCTTGGCAAGATCCAGGTGGATTAATAAGTCGTTTAAAGCCATAATTTATATCTGCCAAAAAATCCGAGCAGGATCCTTACATAGAGCCTGATCCGTAGATTCCTAAAGTTTCTCCTTCAGGTCTGCAAAGTTCGGGTGGTCGATGTTAATAGACTGAAATTGAGCTATCGGATTTGGGGAGCCCATTTACGTTGCACAAGCTGAGTGTGGCGGTCTTCCGCACTAATCAGGGGAGTATTAGGGGGCAAGGTAGCATGCAATGCTGACAGCGGAACAAGTTTGGCTGACGGTGCATCCTCAGCGCTTAGTGGCATTTTCATCCCTTGCCACCTCATGAAAACATATCCTTCCGGGTTTCCGGCGGCATCCAACCAGTTTGGAATGCCTGGGTCTTCGAGCGAGATCACGAACCTGATGAACCCATCATCGTCGATATGCGCCTGTTTAGCAGTGAGACTTACTTGGTGCCTTAAGGTATTAGGTGTGACAAACCAAGGGTCACCTAGCTGAATGCCCTGATAAACGGCTTTAGCTTTCCGTACCGTGATAACTAGGGCCTCGTCCTTGCCAATTCGATAACGAGCCATAATGTTTTGTTGCCCGCCCAAACCCCCGGCACTTACATCCGATGCCTTGGGCACAGGCAGTTCGTTCACCTTGGTGGTTTGCTCAAGCGTTGGCACATAGGTGTCGGCCCAAAGCCTTACAGCTTGACGTAATGCGGTGCCTGCAAGCACAAATTGGCTCTGATGTCTGCGCGCAAGCGGTTGATCGATCCGCTCGATAAACAGTGTCGATGGGATTTCATGCCAATCCGCAAAAGATTGACGCGCAACAACCGCCAAAGCATTTTTAGGCAGAGGGAGCCAGATTTTGCCGCGAGGCCGCTCTCCCCCCAAGTAAATCTCAAACCATTTTCCATGCTTTGCGCCCAATTCGTCTGGGCGAACCACGGTAAGGTTCTTCCCGAGCCCTATAATTGGATATTGGTCCAGGATTTGAAATGTCAGCTCGGCATGTGTGCCGCGCTGACCATAAACACGATAGACGCCGTCAGGCTCCAGTAATGCAGACCGATAGACATTATCGGGATTATAAAGCCCCGGCATGCCTTCAATGCGCGCACTTCGCGTGAAATAAGGTGTATCAAGCTGGCCAAGTTGGTTTGCGAGTTCCCACGACTGCGCTAGCAATCCTGAGAGGAAAAACTCTGTATTCTGATGCGCAATATCGGAGCTTTGCGCATAGTGAGTAGCCCTGAGCTGAGCACTGACATCTCGCAGCGCATCAATAAGCGGCTGGGCTGGATCCTCATCGACGCCAGTTGCCGCAGAGAATTCAGCAACATTTGTGGAAGGAGGCAGAGCCGGTTGAGAGGCACTTGAAGCCAATGCGCTAGGGACGGGCGAACATACCAAACTTGCAAGTGCCAGTATTAAAAACCCCACCCTAATCATTCTATTCCTTCTAAGGTTGGCCTCGTGCAGTTATACCGCAGACTTAGGACGCCTAATTCCTGGCATTTTGGCCTACAGACAATGAATTTGTTAGGCCGCGATGCGCCTCTTCCATAAATGCCGCCGCGAAAGCGCAAGAAACAATTCAGGATGATCTTTATTGAAGATTTTCCTACCATCGCAGTCATAAGGGAAGGCCCCATCGGTGTTCAAAATTTCAAATAGCTTGAAAATCCGTCCACTTCTGCACCACCGATTGAACCTTTGATAGATATTGGCAGGATTTCCATACCGCTCTGGTATGGCGTCCCACGCGCCGCCTGAGTCAACCAACCATAGGAGGCATTCAACGAACAACTGGGTCCTCCTCTCCAACTCATCCCTCGCAAAGGGTCCTCGTTGAATGTCTCCATTTAAGGCGGGCCAGACACCTAAAAGTAACTGGCGGTAATGGTTCTCACACATGATCCGGGCAATTTTCACGCTTGCAAGTAATGCATCCAATTAAAGCTGTGCATTTTCAGAAGATTAGACTTGTCGCGTGCGTAATTTTTGTCAAGTTTATGTGTGTATCAGAGCTTCGCGACTAATCGCAGAGGGTGTGAATGATGGGTCTGGATGTTTGTCGGAAAACACATCCGCGTCCAACCCCATTTCAGGGAGAGGGAAATTGACGCTGCGGTGCATTCTAATTTCTTTCTTTTCAATTGCCTGGAGTGTGGCGAGCCTCGCAGGCACGCTCGACACGCCCGAACAGCTGGAACGCGAGCAAACTTTGCTGCGTGTTCTAAATCAACCAGAGATGCGGGCCGCAACAAGGCGGGTAGAAGCCCTCTACAGGGCGGACCCAAGAGCAAATACGGCCGCTGGCAAAGCGACTATCCGCCGTGCAGCTCACTCCATCACTGTCCAGTCCGTTTACTACGCATTCATCGAAGACGTCACACGACCGGCTGTTTTCTGGAACACAAACGCCCGGCATCGCTGGCATGGAATGGACATTCCAAATTCTGGGTACGGGATTGAGAACCCCGATAATATATATCAAGTAATCGCGGTGGCCGGCGGTGGAAGATATGTTCTGCACGGGAAAATGCCGAAACCCGGTCCGATTCAAATCCATCTTGAAGTGCGGGATAGTTTGCCGGGCTTGGGCGCGATGGCGGTGGAAGGTTTTCGCCAACTGGATACAATTCAATCGGAAGAAATTAAGTTTGCCGAGGATGGTTCTTTCGATATCTTTATCGACAGCGACCCCAAGGGCCCCCGCCTCAATCACCTCTCGATTCCTACTAAGGGCGTTCTACAAATAGGTATCCGACAGCTGCTAACAGATTGGGCGCAGCAACCGCCTGTTGCGCTGCGCGTGGAGCGACTGGACGCATCGCCACCCCCTGCCCCACGAGACGAGCGTGCGTTGGCAAAAAGGGCCGCGGCCATTCTGGATCGCATTGCTCCTTATTGGCTCGATTATAATAACCGCTATATTTACTCGAAGCCGGTTAACCACATTGCAGCCGCGCGCCAGCGGCCGGGAGGCCGGGGGTTATCCTCCAGCGGTCATTATCTGCTTAGCAAAGATGAAGCCATGCTGATTACTGTAGATAGTCTGGGCTCCATGTCTTTCGGAATACAGATTACAGATCCTTGGGGTGTCGCTTATGAGTATATTAGAAATACAAGCAGTCTGAACAACGTACAGTCAAAGCCGGATTCTCAAGGTGTATTTACCTTCGTCATCTCTGCGAAGGACCCAGGTGTCGTTAACTGGCTTGATGCAGGGGGACATAATTCTGGGATCGTCACGCTGCGTTGGCAGGGGGTTTCGCAAGGTGGCTCTGCCGACCAGGCTATTCGGCAGATAAGCGTCGTGAAACTTAATCAATTGGATAGCACTCTAAAGCGCGTAACCACGAATGAACGCAGAAATGAGAGATTGAAGAGAGCGAGAGAATATGAGGTTCGCTTGACCCGTTAAAGGCTGCGCATCCAACTAGCGCGCGGGGCAGCCTTTTGGATTTACTTCCGGTGAGTTGTTCACTCGAAACATGCGCTCTGTATCAAATCGCACCAATCCGTGTAGCGTTGTGTAGACTAGGCGACCCCGGTCATCTGTTTTCAATCCCGTAAAGGCACCGTTGAAGCGCGGGTCGCTTCCTGCGGCTATGGACAGGTCCAGACGGCCGGTGTCGATATTGAACCCAAGATGATAAAGCGACCCGAGTTTGTCTCCAAGT
Organism: Pseudomonadota bacterium; assembly: GCA_041174825.1. Taxonomy (GTDB): domain Bacteria; phylum Pseudomonadota; class Alphaproteobacteria; order Sphingomonadales; family Sphingomonadaceae; genus Aquisediminimonas. Next base: position 97,172 of record JBEDGC010000030.1, read on the forward strand.
GTGCCGTTAAGAACTACCATCCGGCTTCGGCCGCTGATCATGGGCACTGTCGCCACTGTTCCAATATCTCGACGGCTCCACAAGGCACGCCAGCGTTTTGCGTCACTTTGCCAACGATACATCGCTATACCCCTTGGCAGCGGACGTGTGGTCCCCAGAAGCAAGCCCCGAAGCAAAGTACTTTGTATGGGATAAGGTTTGAATGTGCTTGGCGCAGGTATGCTGTTGAGAACAAATGCGTGGTTACCATACACCACAACCGATTGCTCAGACTGAACCACGGGAAAATCTGGCCCTATTTCGACTGTTTTTTGATCAACAATTCTTGCAGACATAAAGCCAGGGCGCGCTTTCCAGCCCTTGGGTATGCGATCCCGCCAAAAAGCCACCAGCCGCATCTTTTTAGCGCCATCAGTTAACACAACCAATTTGTCGTCCGCCTTTGCGAACCCCATCAAGGTCGGCGTTGATCCTGTGCCGTCAGCGATCTTGCCAACAGGCAAGCGTTCTCCGGCGTCATAAGGCGCAGACCAAGCTTGTTGCGCTTCATCTGCACTTATCTTCCCATTAGCGCCCACAATTAAGCGGTACATGCGTCGATTGGAGGCCACATAAACAGCGCCTCCGCCAACTTCGTCACTAGTCGCGAAGCTGTTCGTAAACAGTTCGCCTGCATTCTGCACACCATAGCTATCTACAACCTGCAAGCTATTGCGGTCGACCGTGGCAATGCGCCCACCCACAGTGCTGACAACAAGAAACCCATTAAAGGTCATCCCAAGCCCGAATACGGTATCGCGGGCGAAATTAGTCCCATTTCGCACCTTCTCATCATCGAAAAGTGTTTCAGGAAGCGAAGAATATTGAGGCTCTTGCAGCTTCGATAAAGGGTCATCTTCGTTGCGGTTATCAATTTTGACCAGGCCACGTGCATTTGCGCCTATGAACCCATAACCTCTAGTGAAAAGCGAATACAGAACACCTTGGTCTACTTGATCCTCCATAGCTGACGCCAAGCGGTTGGGTTGTGCCTGTAGAAAAGAAGCGAGACCTTTTTCGTCTTTATTGTCGAGAAACTGATGTATCTTGTCCACCTGATCATTGCGTTCTCGAGTATTTAAGATCACGCGATCAGGAAAGTTCTGGATGACGCGCTTTTGGTCAATTTCTTGGAAACTGCCGTTTGCAAATTCTAGTTTGCGCAACATCGCGCCTGAGAAGAACCAATGTATTTCCCGGCCGCCAATCCTAGCCATGTAAGCTGGGATTCCCATCGCATCGCTGGGCACAATTTGCGCCGCTGAGGGCGTCATACAATAATGGCCTCGAACCATTGGCAAATCGACGCTGTCGGTAGCAGCATCGTTCCAATGACTCTGATTGTTATGGCTTGCAGCAAGAAACGGATTGGCAGGTGGCTTCGACTGAAACGGCTTGGCCTCGCAGGGCGCTGCTAAGTAAAGAAGAAGACCACTTGCTGCTCGCCAACGCATGTTTTGGACTTTCAAAACGGCGGGAAGGTTCATGCGCCTTCCCGCCATCAATTGCCAACGTGGGTCAAAACCAAATCTTAGAATTTCACGCTGAGCGTCAGCCCATAGGTCCTGGGATCCGCGTAAAAACCGCCAGCATACCCCAGCGAGCCGAAATCCACCGCTCGAACAAACTCATGGCGATTGGTCAGGTTTTTACCCCACAACATCAACTGTGCATCCGCACCTCCCAGTCGAATATTGTCGAGGGAAATTTGAGCATCCATTTGTTTCTTAGCGTCAGACACCAGTTGTTCATTAAACGGTGTCGAAATGCTGGTCGAGAAGCTCATTTTCGGAGATTCGTATGTATACCCCACTCGAGCATTTAAGGTCATTCCCGCTGAACCAACTGGGGTGCGAGCATTGACCGCGATATTCGCGGTGTATTTGGAAGTATAACCCGCCTTTGCGATCGAGGCGATATTGACGATTGGTGCCCCGGCGGCGCCTGAAGTGGGGATTAGGAACTCTTTATAGTTAATGTCGACATAGCCAGCGTTACCATCAATGGACAGATAATCGTTCAGCACGGCGCGAGCATCGAACTCCAGACCAGTATAGTTGATTTTACCGATATTGACGATACGCGAACCGAACACGCCGGGGCTAGCCGTTACGACAGGAACAGATGCGGCTAGGTTCTTAAAGTTATTGTGATAAGCTGCAAGATTGAGGCGCAACCTACGATTGAAAAGCTCGCTTTTCAGCCCAGCCTCGTAAGAGACAATGCTCTCCGGCTGAAATGGGACAAGCTTGCTGGTGCCGGCTTGCGTGGTGTCGGGCGCATTGAAGCCGCCTGAACGATACCCACTTGCTGCACGTACATAAACCGAAGCCTCGTCGCTTACTTCGTAACGCGCCATGGCGTTCCAAGTCATCTTTTTAAAGCTAGCGTCCCCTTGGTCGGGCGTTGCTGGCGCAGTTGCACCAGACTGAAAACGGATAATTGACTTATCATCCCATGTGTAGCGGAGTCCCCCGGTGAAGCTAAGCTTGCCGTCCCGGCCGCCGACGTAATAGGTTGCCTGACTATACAACGCTTTAGACTCGGACGACACCCGATAGCGAAGCAAACCATTTGTCACGACCAAGCGATAGCGAGCCGGGTTGGCTGCCACGAATGACGGCCCCAACGCACCAAAATTGCCTAGGAAGATGGCATTGGTATCGTATACGAAACCTGAGTTCTGAGGGTTATTTTCACCCCCGCGCTCCCAGAAGTAAAAGCCGCCGGCAACCCAATCTATAGAATCTGTGTCGCCCGATATTTCGAACTCTTGGCTGACCTGTTCATGGTCACGATTGTTATTCGTGTCGTAAAGTCCCTGCGTTGTCGTTGGAACTGGGCTCCCGGCAACAATTGGCTTTGCTGCAGCGGGAATGCTTGGAATAAAGTTTAAGAGGGTAAGCGGCATTCCGTTAAACAAAGTTGCATTGCTGAAAAGAGGTCCTCGGAAGCTGCTCATCCCGTCGAGATCTGATCCCAATGTGATGCTGTCCCATGTCCGATAGCCAGTGGTGGATTTCACCTTAAACCCAGTAAAATCATTCTGAATTTGCAGATTATGGCCCTGCATTTTATCAGTCGCATCTTGGTCGGCGTTCAAACACATCTTGGCGCGAAACTGGCGCGTTGGCAAAGCCAAAGCTGAGCAGCCCGCATCTAGAAATTGAGCTGCTGCCAAGTACTGGGCCACAGGCGCCTGTTGTGTCTGCGTAATGCCTGGCTGGCCATTCACAACCAGCGGCGCACGCGGGGTTCCGTCAGCCACATTCGTCAACTGAAACGCATTAGGCCGCCCAACAGTTTTTGACCGGTCATAAATATAACGAATGCTTCCGGTACTTCCAAGATCGGCCTTAGCCGCGAACCGGAAGGCATCGGTGCGGCGAGCACCGGGATCCTTAGCTGAATCAGGCTGCAAAATATTATCGACTACGCCGGTTCGTTCACTGTGAGCATAGCTAAAGCTCGTCTTGAGACCAAGAAATGTGCCAGGATCGACGGAGACTTTGATATTCCTGCTGTCATAATTACCAACGCCAACCTTGCCTGAGAATTTGGCATCGGAAGAGGGGTCGCGTGAAATGAACGCCAATGCGCCGCCCGTAGAGTTGCGGCCAAAGAGGGTGCCCTGCGGCCCGCGCAGAATTTCAACCCGTTCAATGTCCATCACATCGAGCCCGCTTGCCCCCGAACGGCCGATGTAAATGCCGTCAATATAAAGAGCGTTCGCCTGATCTAGGCCAAATGACTCACTTGCAGGCGACGTAACACCGCGAATTGACACGACTGCAGCAGACAAACTGGTTGTGCTTTGGACAACCGTTACGTTGGGCGCGAGGCCGCTCAAGTCACGAGAATCGCGGATATTCAGCTTTTGAATCTTGTCGGCGTTAAGTGCGCTGATGGAAATTGGAACGTCTTGCAAATTCTGCTCGCGCTTTTGGGCAGTGACGACGATTTCTTCTAAGCCTGTTGCGGTGGCTGTCTGCGCATGTGCTGGAATGGCTAAAGCCGCAAAGCATGTGCCGCATAAGAACTTTGACGCTAATTGAACGTTGATAAACTTTCCCATTTCCCTCTCCCTTGATCATCGCAGCTGTTCTTCCGGCCGCATGCATGACCCCGATTTTCTCAGTGATTGCGTAATTTTTGTCAAGCTATAGTACGCATTAGAAACGTCTCGCGAACTTTGCAGGACTTTTGCAGCAATTTTAAAGCTTAAAGGTTATGCATTTGCAAAAGAAGGTGCCGCGGCTAAGTTTTGCTGCCTATTCGGATCGGGCGCCAGAAAAGCTGGCGGGGAGGGAACAGTGTTTTGGAGACATAGAACGCTACTTCTGGCAATAATAGTTGGCCTGCTCTACCCTCAAGGTGTT